>NZ_DAWCXD010000020.1:0-50371 GCF_052357945.1 Bacteroides sp.
GTAACATCATTTACGGATAAAAGATTATGAAACTACGGATCTCTCTTCTTATTATATTAATGAGTATGCTTTTCACCTCCTGCGGGATAAGCACAGGAAAGGGTACGGAGCAGAAGGAAGAAGAGATTTCTGTTCTGAGATATGATAAGCTGTTGAGCGAATATGTTCGCTCCAACAGTTTTTCTGCTATGCAGAAGTTGACGATGGACTACCGTATGCCGACGAAAATCCTGATTGAGGATGTATTGTCTATCGGTACGGTGAAAGATGATACCATCTCGCAACGTCTGCAAAAATTCTATTCGGATACGACTTTGGTTCGTTTGCTTAGCGATGTAGAAGCAAAATATCCTAATCTGGATGAAGTGGAAAAAGGACTTAATAAAGGATTTCGGAAACTGAAAAAGGAAGTGCCTGATACGAAAGTGCCGTTTATCTATTCGCAAGTATCCGCTTTCAACGAATCTATTATTTTAGTGGATTCTTTATTGGGAATCAGTCTTGATAAATATATGGGGGAAGATTATCCTCTTTATAAGCGTTTCTATTATGATTATCAGTGTCGCTCGATGCGTCCGGAACGGATTGTGCCGGATTGTTTTGCTTTTTATCTTTTGAGCCGTTACGGTATGAACTATCATGAAGGTACTTGTCTGATTGACTTGATGATGCATACGGGGAAGATCAATTACGTAGTGCAAAACTTATTGGGATATAGTGATATTGGTGAAGCAATGGGGTATTCTAAGGAGGAAAGCGACTGGTGCAAGGATAATGAAAAGGAGATATGGAATTATATCTGTACCAACGATCATCTGCATGCTCGTGACCCGATGGTGATCCGCTATTATATGAAGCCTGCTCCTGCTGTTGATATGTTGGGTGCTCAAGCTCCGGCATTGATAGGTACATGGATGGGAGCAAGAATCATTGCTTCTTACATGAAAAAGCATAAGGATATGAAGCTGAAAGATCTTCTGGAATTTACTGATTACCACGAAATGTTAAGTGAATCCAACTACCTGGCTTCCTGAATCGTTTCTCTTTCTTATTTCTCAATTTTTAATTTTCAACTCTCAATTTAATAAGTGGAAACTGCCCTTTATTTGTTGCCCGTGACTTTAGGCGATACCCCTATTGAAAAGGTGTTGCCTTCTTATAATAAGGAAATTATTTCCGGTATCCGGTATTTTATAGTCGAAGATGTTCGTTCTGCCCGTCGTTTCCTGAAAAAGGTGGACCGGGAGATTGATATTGATGCGTTGACATTTTATCCGTTGAACAAACATACTTCACCTGAAGATATTTCCGGTTATCTGCAACCTTTGGTAGGCGGAGCTTCAATGGGAGTTATCTCCGAAGCCGGTTGTCCGGCGGTAGCTGATCCGGGAGCGGATGTGGTTGCCATCGCACAACGTAAAAAACTGAAGGTAGTTCCTTTGGTTGGACCCTCTTCAATAATTCTTTCCGTGATGGCTTCGGGCTTTAACGGGCAGAGCTTTGCGTTTCATGGTTATCTGCCGATTGAACCGGGGGAACGTGCCAAGAAACTGAAAACATTGGAGCAGCGTGTGTATGCTGAAAATCAGACACAACTTTTCATTGAGACGCCTTACCGGAATCATAAGATGATAGAAGATATTTTGTTAAACTGCCGTCCTCAAACAAAGCTTTGTATTGCTGCCGATATTACATGTGAAGGAGAGTATATACAGACGCGTACAGTGAAGGACTGGAAGGGACATGTGCCTGAATTGTCTAAGATTCCCTGTATTTTTCTCTTATATAAATAACGCCTTTCAGGTGTTCATATTCATCTTCGAAACAGCTACTGAAGAAGCCTTTTCCCAAGTTTTCCTCTATCTGTTTGAAGCTCCATAGCTTACTGTTTTTAAAGCGGGGGGTACAAAGGATGGAATCATCTTTGATATCGACAATGAATAGATAGATAAGACGGTTGGTCACTTCATTCTCGAAGTGATAAACGATGTTGAATTCAGGTTTGATACCTTTTTCATGAGGAAAAGCATTGTTGATTAAACGAGTGGCGCCTGCTTCCAGAGATTCTCCGTAGCGGAGATAACATTCCATGGGAATATCTACTTTCCCTCTATCCAGAATGGCTGTTGATGATCGGTCGCAAAGGAATAACATTCCGTGAGTGGATATGGCAATTCTTATCACTGGATTGATGTATGCGTTTTTGTAATTAACAGCTTCTATTGCAGGTGTTTTCCCGATCACGTCTCCTTTGGTATTTACAATAGGAACATATTCCGTGTGTGACATTAAATGATTGAAGAAACGGATGGCGATCTGATTGAACAGGATACTCATCAGAAAGACAGTAGGAGGTAACACTTTATAGAGTACAAACAGACTTGTCTTACTTAGTGGGTTTTGGAAAATGACGGTGATGCTGATTATAATAAAATGCAGTATTCCGAAAATCAAGGCAATGCGGGCAGATACAACGGCTGCTTCTGCTCCCTGCGCATATAAACGTTTGTTGCAAGAACCTATCTGTTTTAAGAAGTGGTTGATAAACCTTTTCTTATGCATATAAAGACTTAGCATCGGAATGAGAATACTGACTTCCAGCGTAAGTGGAAGCGCACCGGGGGGAACATAATCACCAGGAATGAGAGCTGCTACGGATAATAGTGCTAACACTCCGGTCGCTATATAGAGGATAAAATTAGGAATTAACAATCCTTTACGTCGATAAGAAAGGTATATACCTATAATACCTATGCCTGTACCGATGTAAATAGCCGTGTCTTGCGTTATAAGTTCACACAATAAAATGGAAATAATAACGGGGATAAAACCCAACGACATGTTAAATGCGTAAGAAAGTATTCCTTTATGAGCCATCTCTATATTTATGTTTATTTGTCGGTTCTATCTATAAAACAAATAGGGTATGTGTTTTGTTTACTAACGAATATGTTTCTCTGCATGGTAGGAGGAACGAACAAGGGGAGCGCTTTCTACGATGTTGAATCCTTTCTCTAAACCTACAGTTTTATATTCTGCAAATTGCTGCGGAGTGATATATGCCGCAACGGGATAATGCCGGTGAGTCGGTTGAAGGTATTGGCCTATGGTAAGAATCTGGCAACCGGTTGCTAACAGATCATCCATCAATGTTTCGACTTCCCCCGGAGTCTCACCCAGTCCGACCATTATGCCGCTTTTAGATTTGACTCCCTTTTCGGAAATGTGTCTGATGACTTGCAAACTTGTATCATAATTTGCCGCACTGCGCACTAGCGGACTAATGCGGCGTACGGTTTCCATATTGTGTGAAATAATGTCGGGACGGACTTCGATTACCAAATCTAACAACTCCATCCTGCCTTGAAAATCAGGAATGAGCACTTCGATTGTTGTTTGTGGATTCAGTCTTTTGATTTCCCGGATGGTACGTGCCCAATGTGCTGCTCCCAAATCCGGCAGATCATCCCGGTCTACGGATGTGACGACAGCATGATCCAGTTTCATCAGTGCGATGGATTCTGCTACATGGGTAGGTTCGTTTATGTCTAGCGGGTGCGGGCGGCCGGTTTGTGTGTTGCAGAATTTGCAACTGCGCGTACAGATGTCACCACCGATCATAAAGGTGGCAGTTCCTTTTCCCCAGCATTCCCCCATATTAGGGCAACGCCCACTGCTGCATATAGTATGCAAGCAGTGGGAGTCGACAATACGTTTGGTTTCGGTGTATCGTTCGTTGGCACCGATATTTATTTTCAGCCATTCGGGCTTACGTACTCTGTCCGTCATTATAAGTTGTTCAAGAAAAAGTTGGTCAACCGTGTGTATAGGTGTTGGCGGGTATTGCCACCATATATTCCATGATTGCGGTTTGTATACACTTGCATATCAAATTGTTTTCCAAGTTGAACCAATTGTTCGGCATATTCTGCACAGTTTTGGAAGTGCACATTGTCATCTGCCATGCCATGCACCAACAACAAGTTTCCATGCAGTTTGTCAGCACGGGTGAAGGCTGATGATTCCTTATATCCTTCCGCGTTCTCTTTCGGAGTACGCATGAAGCGCTCGGTGTAAATCGTATCATAGAAACGCCAGTCAGTGGGTGCAGCCACTGCTACTCCTGCTTTGAATACGGGAGTTCCTTCGCTCATGCTCATAAGAGTCATGTATCCGCCGTAGCTCCAGCCCCAGATACCGATGCGATCTTTATCCACGTATGGTTGTTTGCCGAGATACAAGGCAGTCTCTACCTGATCTTTGGCTTCTTTGACTCCGATTTTCAGATAAGTGCATTTCTCGAAAGCTTCTCCACGACCTCCTGTGCCGCGACCGTCCACGCATACCACGATATAACCGAGGCTTGCCATGTATGTTTCCCAACTGATTCCCCAGGTATCCAATACCTGTTGAGAGCCCGGACCGCTATATTGATACATCAGTACCGGATATTTTTTAGATGCGGAAAAATTAACCGGTTTCATCATCCAGCCGTTCAACTTCACGCCATCTGTGGTTTGGAAAGTGAAGAACTCTTTTTGTGGCACAGCATATCCGGACAATGTTTGTTTCAATCCGTCATTGGTAATAAGCGTTTTGAGTGTTTTGCCCGAATTATCATTCAGTGTAACCAGCATCGGAGTATTCAAGTTTGAGAACTTGTTCATGTAATACTTCATTGATTTGCTGAAGAGCGGTGTATTGGTTCCTACCTGTTGGGATAGTTTAATCTTCTTGCCCTTCTTGTCTATTTTATAGACAGCTTTGCGCAGAGGGCTTTCTTCATTGCTGGTGTAATAGAAAGAACCGTCTTCTTCATCATATCCCAGAAAATCTTTCACCTCAAACTTACCGTTAGTAACTTTTTTAATCAGATTACCCCCCATGCTATACCAATAGAGGTGACTGTAACCGTCACGTTCGCTAAGCAGGCTGAAATATTCTGGATAGAACTGGATATTATCGAAAATATTCTCCTTTATATAATAAGGGGACTCATCACGAAGTATAAGTTTGCAAAGTGTGGAACGAGGATCGGCAAAGTAAAGGTCAAAACGGTCTTGATGGCGGTTCAATGTCATGATAGCCAGTTTATTGGCATCCTTTGTGAAGCGTATACGCGGAATATATCCGTCTGCATCCAATGGGAGTTTCATTGTACGGGTGACATGTGATTTGATGTCATACGTGCGTACCTCTACTTTCGAATTCGGATATCCGGCTTTCGGATACTTGTATGTATATTCGCCCGGATAATCTTTTAAAGCATCAATGCGGGGTGCTTGTCCGGCAAATACCGGGAAAGAGTAGGAGGGAACTTCCGACTCGTCGAAACGGATAAAAGCAATCAGCGTATTGTCGGCGCTGAATTCCAAAGCACGGTCGAAGCCGAACTCTTCTTCATACACCCAGTCAGGAATACCGTTGATTACCGAATTTTGTTTGCCATCTTCTGTGACCTGGCTTTCGCTGTTGCCGTAAAGCAACTTAACAAGAAATATGTTATTGTTGCGTACAAATGCAATCATGGTACCGTCCGGAGAAAAGACGGGGACCTGTTGAGGTCCACCGTCAGACAGCCGTTCAATAATGTTGTTTGTCGTAACCCCCTTATCATTTCGTTTCAAAGGGTAAATGTAATGTACAGCTGTGTATGAATGCCTGTAAATAGGTGTTGTTTTAGTAGCAATCAGCAATTTCTGACCGTCGGGCGAGAACTGATAACTGTCAAAGTTCTTGAAGTCACATTCGCGTGTGGTATTTACATCGAAAATCACTTCTATTTTCTCGCCTGTCTTGAAAGAGTATTTAATGATTTGCGTGCCGTCAGCGTTCATCTGTGTGTAGTGTTCACCATCAGGCATAGGGATTACTCCCTGAATATTTTCCGGGCGGAAACGTCCGGAAGTAATATCTTTTAAATCGAGTGCCTTTTGTCCTTGTGCCATTCCGGTCAGACAGAGAAGGCAGAGTAATAAAGTGATGCTGATCTTTTTCATCTGCGTTTATAATCGGTTTTGGTTTTAATTCGTACTTGCAAAAGTAACAATAAACTTAGATTCAACAAAGCCTGACCGATTTTTATATAGATTTGATAAGGATTATTGGGTGAGATTCAATATCTTTGTGAAAAGGACTTTAAACATTACCACTATGAATTCAAAAAGAAAAGACTTGCAATATGCTTCTGTCTTCTTATTGGCCGTGGCATTGACGTTCCTGATGGGGAAGGGTGATAATCTGTGGTTGGTGTCATGGGGTGACTTGATACCGAGTTTGTTTGTACTATTCATAGCAGGTGATTGTTTACATAGTTCCCTGCTTCGTATCAAACGTGGCGAAGAGGAGGGAGGAGCCCGGTGGAGTACTTGTTTCACTTTTCTGGTATTCAGCATTATTTTTATGGGCGACTTGTTCTTTATCGGCAACTTTATTGTCAATAAACTGTGGAGCTAAAAGATATGTAATAAAACTGTTCCACAGGTGTTTAATAGTAGATTCTTCGTCTTAACTATAGCTTTTAGTTTACTTTAACTAGATAAATTAGTTTATGAACTAAAACTTTTCGTTATTTGCAGCAAACAAAGTTGCAGATATGAAAGGATTAACAGCAAAAGAAGAAGAAATCATGGGCTTTTTTTGGGAAAAAGGTCCCTTGTTCGTGAAGGAAATGTTGGCTTTCTATGAAGATCCCAAGCCACATTTCAATACATTATCTACGATTGTGCGTGGGTTGGAAGAAAAAGGTTTTCTAGCTCATTATACTTTCGGAAATACCTATCAATATTATCCCGTAGTCAGTGAAGAAGATTTTCGTAAAGGAACGCTGCGGAATGTGATTAGTAAGTATTTTAATAATTCTTACCTGAATGCCGTTTCTTCTTTAGTTAAAGAGGAAGATATTTCCTTGGATGAATTGAAACAGCTCATCGAGGAAGTGGAACAGGCTGACAAAAAACACTAATCTATTAAATGAAAATCTATGCTATGGGAGTTTTCTTCATTTATATATTAAAATCATCTGTTTGTCTTGTTCTGTTTTACCTGTTTTTCCGGTTATTACTTAGCAAGGAAACCTTTCATCGTTTCAATCGTATGGCTTTATTGGGAGTGTTGTTCTTTTCATTACTCATTCCTTGTATCGAAGTAACTACCCGGCATCAGGTTGAAGTGCAGCAGGCTGTGCTATCCATTGAACAATTGCTGTTGATGGCAGAGCTGGAGGCTACTCCTGCCGATGCCGGTGCAGTGCAGGAGACGTCAGCCATATCTTGGGTACAGATTGTTCTGTTGGTCTATCTGGCGGGTATTCTGTTTCTTGCCTGTCGCAATATCTATTCTTTGATTTGTCTCTTCCGGTTGATACATTCCGGTAAACATGAGAAGTTGGAGAAAGGGGTTATACTTGTAGTGCACAATCAGGAGATAGCTCCGTTTAGTTGGATGAAGTATATCGTCATCAGTCGGAAAGACCTGGAGGAAAACGGGAGGGAAATCCTTATTCATGAAATGGCTCATATTCACCATCGTCATTCAGTAGATTTATTGGTGGCGGATATTTGCATCTTTTTCCAATGGTTCAATCCTGGTGCATGGTTGTTGAAACAGGAGTTACAGAACATTCACGAATATGAAGCGGACGAGACCGTCATTAATGAGGGTGTAAACGCGAAAGAATATCAACTATTATTAATAAAAAAAGCCGTTGGCACAAGGCTCTACTCTATGGCCAACAGCTTTAATCACAGTAAACTTAAAAAACGTATCACTATGATGTTAAAAGAAAAATCGAATCCGTGGGCACGGTTGAAGTACTTGTATGTACTTCCGTTGGCAGCTATTGCAGTAACTGCTTTTGCCCGTCCTGAAATCTCTGAAAAAGTGGAAGAGATTTCTGCAGTCAAAGTTAATGATTTGGCGGAAATTGTGGAAAAAAAGAGTGAAGAAAATGTTGTTAAGGAGCTTGTTGATACTACCAAGAATAAGGTAGTAGTGGTAGGTTATCGTACAGAAAAAAAAGATTCTGTCTTAACATCCGGGAAAAAGAAGGTGGCTATTTCGGTACAAGGAATTTCCGGTGAAGGAAAACCTTTGGTTATTATTAATGGGAAAGAGTCTGATCGTGAAGTAGTAAATGCTTTGAATCCTGAACGTATTGAAAGTGTGTCTGTCATAGGTCCTGAAAAAGCTATTAAGGTTTATGGAGAAAAGGCTAAGGATGGAGTGATGGATATAAAACTATATTCGGAAAAAAAGTTTGCGCCGAGAAAGATTGAAATCGAAGGCATTAATAAAACAAGGTTGGATGCATTAAATAGTGGGGCAAAGAATTGGGGAGCTACGTTTCGTTCTACTGATGGAGGTAAACCTTTGGTTATAATTGATGGCAAAGAGGCTACTGGTAATGATCCTTTAGCGAATATTTCTCCTGATCGTATTAGGAGTATATCTGTATTAAAAGATAAGACTGCATTGGCTGCTTATGGTGATAAGGGAAAGAATGGAGTGATTGAAGTAAATCTATTAGTGAAAGAAGAATATCAAGCCCGTCAAATTTCTATTCGTGCTATTAATGATACAGTGACTTCAACAATAAAAGTAACTGCATCTGAAGAATAGCAGTAGATTTTAGATGTCTTCTGTTTCTAAATATTGTCAAAATATAATGTTATAAAGATTGACGGAGGTACGCTAGTATCTCCGTTTCTTGTTCCGGGTGGAACCATTTTATTTCTTCATCTCTTTTGAACCAGGTCATCTGTTTACGCGAATAAATGCGGGAGTTTTGCTTGATTTTGTCTATAGCAAAGGGGAGTTCCCATTCTCCGTCCAGATATTTGAACAGTTCTTTATAGCCTACTGTATTGAGTGAATTGAGGTGACGATAGGGAAGTACGGAACGTACTTCTTCCAATAATCCTTCCTCCATCATCTGGTCTACCCGACGGTTGATACGGTCATAAAGTTCTTCCCGATCACGAGTCAGGCCGATTTTCAGAATACGGAAAGGACGCTGTTTTTTTTGTTGGGTGCGAAAAGAAGTATAAGTGCGTCCGGTCATATAGCAAATCTCCAACGCATGAATTACCCGCTTGGGATTCTTCAGATCTACAATCCGGTAATATTCCGGATCTAACAGGCGAAGTTCTGCGCAGAGTTGTTCAAGACCTTCCTCTTCATACTTTTGTAGCATGAGTTGACGGGTTTCCGCATCAACGGTAGGAATATCGTCAATTCCCTTACAGATAGCGTCTACGTACATCATTGAGCCACCAGTGAGAATCACGACTTTGTGTTGCGTGAATAATTTCTCCAGAATATCCAGTGCTTCTGTTTCGTATTGAGCAGCGCTGTAATAGTCTGTGAGGTGGAGCGTGCCGACCAGTTGATGGGGGACACGTTTGAGTTGGTCGGGAGTAGGAGCTGCCGTGCCTATTTTTAATTCGGCATAAAGCTGTCTCGAATCGGCAGATACAATGCTTGTCTGAAATGTTTCTGCCAAGCGCAGGCTCAACTCCGTTTTCCCCACACCTGTAGGACCTATAAGAACAATGAGAGTAGGCATAGATTTTTAAGTATTAAGTATAGAAGTATTAAAGCGTACGGGACTAAAAAAATATTAGGTATTAACTGCCTGACACTACATAGCAATTAATACCTAATACTTGATGCTTAATACTTAGAATTTTTCTTCTTCGTATGGGCTGCTAGTGTCACCACCTATGTCAAATCCTTCCTGATCGAAGTCTTCCATGTCGAAGTCCTGGTCTCCATAGAAATTTTCATCCAGATCAAGAGAACCTCCGGTAGCGGCCATTTCTTCAAAGTCTACCGTTTGTTTGGGAGCATCTCCTGATTTCTTGGTACATTTGGCACCATTCATATCTTTTCCGGTGATAATTTCGGATAGTTCGATGAAGAAACAACGTTCTGTCATGTAATCGAATACATATAACAGTTTCTGTTTTTCATCTTCTACCAATTCGCTGATAGTAGTTTCTTTCATCACCCAGCTATCCATTTCCGGATTGTCGTCCATTTCTTCCAGGGTTACTTCTTTTTCTTTTTCCCAGTCGTCATCGCAGATAAAGAAAGAAGTCATCTGGTCGTTTGCGTACCCTACTGATTTCAGTATTGCTTCATGGAAGTCATAAAAAGTTGCTTCCGGATCAATTTGTATTTCTCTGACAAAATCGTCAACTTCATCAGATATGATAGTAAATCTGTATATCATAATATGACTATTTTGAACTGTTTATTTAATAATACCACGTTCTGAATTACGGATAAAATTGACTATATAGTCAATCTCCGGGCTCTTTTCGAATTCATCTTCTATTTTTTTCAATGCTTCTGTCGTGTTCAAACCACTTTGGTAAATGATACGATATGCATTGTGAATACTTTCGATCACTTCATTGGAGAAACCACGACGGCGCAAGCCGATGATATTGATTCCGCTGAAAGCGATCGGTTCGCGTCCTGCAATGATGTAAGGAGGAATATCTTTACTGAAACGGCATCCGCCCTGAATCATTACATGACTGCCTACATGACAGAATTGATGCATCAATACATTGGCGCTGACAATCGCGTTATCATCAATGACGATTTCGCCTGCCATCTTGGTAGAGTTACCGATGATACATCCGTTACCAACCAATGCGTCGTGTGCTACGTGTACACCTTCCATCAATAAATTGTTATTTCCCACAATCGTGCGCCCTTTAGCTGCCGTACCACGGTTGATTGTTACATTTTCACGAATCAGATTATTATCTCCGATTTCGGCTGTCGATTCTTCACCGCGAAACTTGAGGTCTTGCGGAATGGCTCCGATAACGGCACCTGGAAAAATCGTGTTTCCGTTACCAATACGTGAACCGTATAAAATATTGGCGTTAGCCATAATTTTATTGTTGTCGCCGATAACTACGTTCTTATCTATAAATACAAAAGGCGCAATTTCTACATTTTCCCCAATCTTAGCTTCGGGATGGATATACGCTAAAGGACTTATCATGCTTTTAAATATCAATTATTACTTATTTTTTACTATTTGTGCCATGAACTCTGCTTCGCAAACAACTTTCTCGCCGACAAACGCATATCCTTTCATGGTAGAAATACCGCGGCGGATAGGTGCCAGCAGTTCTACACGAAAGATGATTGTATCTCCCGGCACTACTTTCTGACGGAATTTCACTCCATCTATTTTCATGAAATAGGTAGAATAACGTTCAGGATCATCTACGGAATTCAAGACGAGCAAGCCTCCGACTTGTGCCATTGCTTCCACTTGAAGTACTCCCGGCATAACGGGCTCCTGTGGAAAATGTCCCTGGAAGAAAGGTTCGTTGGCTGTGATGTTTTTGACACCTACAATGTAGTTGGCACCAATTTCAATCACTTTGTCCACCAGTTGGAAAGGATAACGGTGCGGCAACAATTCGCGGATACGGTTTACATCCATTATCGGCTCGCGGTTACAGTCGTAGCTTGGTGCCTGTATTTCGTGCAGACGGATTTCTTTCCGCATTTGACGGGCAAATTTATTGTTGATAGTATGTCCCGGACGGGTAGCGATGATACGGCCTTTAATCGGTTTGCCAATTAAAGCGAGGTCACCAATGACATCCAGCAGTTTGTGACGGGCACATTCATTGGGCCAAACTAACGGTTTGTGATTGATATAGCCTAATTGATCGGCATCCATGTGAGGTACTCCCATCACATCTGCCAACTTGTCAAAGCTTTCTTGTGACATTTTGCGTTCGTAGATTACGATCGCATTGTCCAGGTCACCACCTTTAATCAATCCGGCGGAGAGCAACGGCTCTATTTCACGAACAAAGACGAAAGTACGGCTGGCAGCCACTTCGTCTTTGAAATTATGCATATCTTCAAGGGTAGCAAACTGATTCGGGATAATAGTCGAATCGTATGAAACCAGTACATTCAGACTGAAATTCTCGTCAGGTAGTACAATAATAGAAGAACCTGTCGTTTCATCCCGGAACTCAATTTTAGACTTGATAATATAAAAGTCTTTGACGGCATTTTGCTCTACTGTTCCTACACGTTCTATTTCTTGTACGTAATATTGTGCACTACCATCTAAAATAGGAAATTCCGGTCCGTTAACTTGGATCAGGCAGTTATCAATGCCCAATGCGTAAAGGGCTGCCATACCATGTTCAATGGTGCTTACTTTGACTCCATTTTTCGACAATACAGTACCACGGGTGGTTTCTGCTACATTGTCGGCTACTGCGTCGATAGTTGGTTGTCCTTCTACGTCAATGCGCTGGATTTTATATCCGTGATTGTCCGGAGCAGGATTGAATGTTACAGTGAGATCAAGTCCAGTGTGAAGACCTTTCCCGCTCAGTGAAAAGCTATCTTTCAGCGTTTTTTGTTTCAGCATTGGTTACTTATTTACTTATTTAATAGTTGTTTTAATTCTTCTACTTCTTTGCGCAAGTTACGCAGTTCTTTCTGCATATCTGGCAGGCTTCTTTGTGCAATGGATGATTTGAAATATTGTTTCAGTTCCATAGGAGGAGTTCCGATAAGCTGGCTACCGGACTTGATGTCTCCCGGCACACCTGATTGTGCGCCTAATCCAACTTTATCTCCTATTTTAGAATGTCCTGCAATACCTACCTGGCCACCGATCATACACCATTCACCCACTTTGGTAGAACCGGCAATTCCGGCTTGCGCAGCCATAACGGTATGCGAACCTATTTCATCATTGTGTGCTATTTGTATCAGATTGTCTAACTTGACACCGCTGTGTACTACCGTAGCTCCCATTGTAGCACGGTCTACACACGTATTAGCACCTATATCTACTTTATCTTCCAGAATGACAATTCCGATTTGCGGAATCTTATCGTAGCCGTTCGGAGTGGGAGCAAAGCCAAATCCGTCAGCTCCGATCACTGCACCCGAATGAAGGATACATTCATTACCTATGCGGCAATCATGATAAACATTTACATTGGAGTAAAGCAGGCAACTGTTGCCTATCTTCACGCCATCTCCAACGAAAGTGTGGGGGTAAATTTGAGTATTATCTCCAATCACGGTATTTTCGCCGATATAGGCAAAAGCACCGATGTATACATTCTCACCAATTTTGGCGCTGGGTGCAACGAAAGCTAATGAATCTATCCCTTGTTTCTTAGGCTTGCTCATCTCATAAAGATTGAGCAATTTAGCCAGACTTTCGTATGCATTGTCTACTTTGATAAGAGTAGCTTTAATTTCGTGTTCGGGAGTGAAGTCCTTATTAACCAGGACAATGCTTGATTGTGTCTCGTAGATGTAAGGTGTATATTTGGGATTTGACAGGAAAGAAATTGCTCCGGGCATTCCCTCTTCAATTTTAGCGAATGTGTGTACCGTAGCGTTTTCGTCTCCAATGATTTCCCCTTGGATAAATGCTGCAATTTGCTTAGCCGAGAACTCCATGTCTTTTATTTAAAATTTAATTAGTTCACAAATAACGGATTTTTTTTTCAGATTTCCGTGTTATTGCATGAATATTTTATACTTATCTGTGTAATCTCTGATAGCAGAGATAGTATTTCTTTACCTTTTTGGACAATAATGAGATGTTCAGCATGTCCGATGCTTCGGCAATATTTTTGATAGCGCCGTCTTTGTAGATAATATCAATACTGTCATCTGCCGGGTCATACATATTCTTTTCGATGCTGGGGGTAGAGACAAAATAGTTCGCTTCGGAAAGGGTTATGCCTAGTTGCTGGCTGATGTGCAAAGTTAATTCTTTTTTTCTGTCCTCACTAATAGGTTCCGACGAAATTTCCACTTTAAAGATATTTCGGTTTATCATTCCTGTGCTTAAAGTAGAAAGTACTTTATCGGTGTGGGTGCTCCACACTTTCAAGGCTGTCCATATATCGTTGTCGTCCAGCTGGATGAAATTCTCCAGACAGTCGGGGTTATTATAGAATTCCGTTGGATTGATATCATTGTAAAGGAAAAAACGTAATGCGGGTGATGCAAATAGTTCCACTCCTTGTGAAGCCAGTTCTTTGGCACGCAATAGAGTACTAATCAGCATCTTTTCGTATGCCACGGACGTCTTATGCAGGTATACTTGCCAGTACATCAGGCGACGTGCCGTGAGGAAATTCTCGATAGAATAGATCCCTTTGGATTCGACAACCAAACGGTCATCCGCTACATCAAGCATTTTGATGATTCGGGCAGAGCCGATGTTACCTTCCGTTACGCCTGTATAAAAGCTATCGCGGCGAAGATAATCAAGTCGGTCCATGTCCAGTTGACCGCTTACGAGTTGATGCAGAAAGCGTTTCGGGTATTCGTCCTTGAAGATTTGAATGGCAAGACTTAGCTGGCCGTTCATCTCTTTGTTCATCCGTTCCATCAACATGAGAGAAATCTCTTCATGTGAGACTCCTTTTACAATCGTGTCTTCCAGCACATGCGAGAAAGGACCGTGTCCTATATCATGCAACAGGATGGCGGCCTGCACGGCTTCCGCTTCACTATCAAAGATAAAATTGCCTTTGGAAGCCAGTTGGGTGATAGCTTCACTCATCAGGTGAAAAGCGCCTAAGGAGTGTTGGAAGCGGGTATGTTGTGCACCGGGGTACACAACAGATGACAATCCTACTTGCTTGATGCGGGTAAGACGCTGCAAAAGGGGATGCCGTACTATATCGTACAGTAACCCCTTTGGAATATTGATGAACCCGAATACGGGGTCGTTAATTATCTTTCTTTCGTAAGGCATTCGTTTTCTTTAGAGATCCTTTTTCCCTTTTCAGAGAATTGCTTTGAGTTGTTCAGCCATTTGTGCCTGCACTTCTTGTGCGGCGGTGCGGGCAGCTTCTGCAAATTTCTCTGTTTTATCTACGTAGATAATACCACGCGACGAGTTAACAATCAATCCGCATGTACTGTTCATACCATATTTGCAAACTTCTTCGAGTGAACCGCCTTGTGCTCCCACGCCTGGTACGAGAAGGAAATGGTTCGGGACAATTTTGCGGATGTCCTCAAAAGCACGTCCTTGAGTAGCACCTACCACATACATCATGCGGTCATCGCCAGCCCATTCCTGTGATTTGCGTAATACTTTCTCGAACAGACGTTCGCCGTTTACGTCTTCTGTCAATTGGAAGTCATGAGATCCTTTGTTGGAAGTCAATGCCAACAGGATAACCCATTTGCCTTCGTAGGTAAGGAATGGAGTAACGCTGTCTTCACCCATGTAAGGGGCTACTGTTACAGAGTCGATATCCAGTTCTTCAAAGAATGTGCGGGCATACATTGCAGAAGTATTTCCGATGTCACCACGCTTTGCGTCAGCGATGATGAATTGATCCGGATAGTTATCTTTGATATATTTTACTGTCTTTTCAAATGCGATCCATCCTTTTACACCCATGCTTTCATAGAAAGCCAGATTGGGTTTGTAGGCGATACACAAATCAGCTGTCGCGTCAATGATTGCTTTGTTGAATGCGAAGATCGGATCTTCTTCTTTCAACAGATGTTCCGGGATTTTCTTGATGTCAGTATCAAGTCCTACACAAAGGAATGATTTTTTGCGCTTTATGTTTTCAAATAATTGTTGCTTATCCATCTTGTTATTTACTATTTTGCAATTTACTATTTACTATTTTAAGAAACCGTTCTCAACTCTCAATTCTCAACTCTCCACTTCTCTAAAGTTCGCTTTCTTTCAGGCGTTCTGCATTTTCCGCTACGATCAGATGGTCGATACAATCCTGGATGTCTCCGTCCATGAAGGCTGCCAGGTTATAGATTGTATAGTTGATACGATGGTCGGTAATACGTCCCTGGGGATAATTGTAAGTTCGTATTTTGGCTGAACGGTCTCCGGTCGATACCATTGTCTTACGTTTGGAGGCAATGTCATCGATATATTTCTGATGTTCTTTGTCGTAGATAAAAGTACGGAGACGGGCCAAGGCGCGTTCTTTGTTTTTCGGCTGGTCGCGTGTCTCGGTACATTCGATAAGGATTTCTTCGGCAATACCGGTGTTCGGGTTCTTCCAGATATAGCGCAGACGTACTCCGGATTCTACCTTGTTTACATTCTGTCCGCCGGCACCGCCACTTCGGAAAGTGTCCCATTTGATTTCTCCTTCGTTGATGACTACATCAAATTCTTCAGCTTCGGGAAGCACGGCCACGGATGCGGCTGAAGTGTGAACACGTCCTTGCGTTTCCGTCGCAGGAACACGCTGTACGCGGTGTACTCCCGATTCGTATTTTAAAATTCCGTATACATTATCGCCTGTCACACTACAAACAATTTCTTTGAATCCACCGGCTGTTCCTTCGTTCGCATTGGAAACTTCCATTTTCCAACCTTTGGTTTCACAGAATTTGGCATACATACGGAAGAGGTCGCCGGCAAAGATAGCTGCTTCGTCGCCTCCTGCACCTCCGCGGATTTCGAGAATAGCGTTCTTGCTGTCTTGCGGATCGGCAGGGACAAGCATCAGTTTGATTTCTTCTTCCAATACCGGAAGGCGCTCTTGGCTATTGTCCATTTCTTCTTTCGCCATTTCGCGCATTTCAGCGTCCGATTCATTGGCAAGGATATTTTTAGCTTCTTCAATGTTACCCAGTAATTGGATATATTCTTTCCTTGCTTTCATCAAGTCGTCTAATTCTTTATATTCTTTAGTCAACTTGACATAACGTTTCTGATCGGCAATCACTGACGGGTCTGTGATAAGGGTAGATATTTCTTCAAAACGGGCTACGAGTCCGTCTAATTTTTCTAGTATGGTACTATTGTCTGCCATTCTTTAATATCTAAATTCTCCGAATTCGCTCTTAATGATTAATTCTGTTTGCTCGCATGCTTCAACACGTCCTACAATCTGTGCCGGAATACCGAATGACTCGGAAATAGCTATTACTTCTTCTGCATGTTCCGGTGACAGGTAGACTTCAAGGCGATGTCCCATATTGAATACCTTGTACATTTCTGCCCAATCTGTGCCGCTTTGTTCTTGGATCGTTTTGAATAAAGGAGGAACAGGGAAAAGATTATCTTTTACTACGCGTACGTTTTCTACAAAATGCAGAACTTTAGTTTGTGCACCACCGGAGCAGTGTACCATTCCGTGGATTTCCGGGCGCAATGCATCAAGTAATTTTTTGACTACCGGTGCGTATGTACGGGTAGGAGAGAGTACTAACTTACCTGCATCAATCGGAGAATCTTCTACGCTGTCTGTTAGTTTTAACTTACCGGAGTAAACTAATTCTTCGGGAACGGCAGCATCGTAGCTTTCCGGATATTTTTCAGCAAGATATTTTCCGAATACATCGTGACGGGCACTTGTCAAACCATTACTGCCCATACCGCCATTGTATTCTTTTTCGTAAGTAGCTTGTCCGTAAGAAGCCAGACCAACGATCACGTCACCCGGACGAATATTGGCATTGTCGATAACGTCTGAACGCTTCATGCGACAAGTTACGGTAGAGTCAACGATGATCGTACGAACCAAGTCGCCGACATCAGCAGTTTCACCACCGGTTGCGTATACACCTACACCCATTTCACGGAGTTCGGCCAGCAATTCATCTGTTCCATTGATGATGGCGGAGATTACTTCTCCGGGAATCAACAGTTTATTACGTCCAATGGTAGAAGAGACAAGGATATTGTCTACGGCACCTACACAAAGCAGGTCGTCGATATTCATAATCAATGCATCCTGTGCAATACCTTTCCAAACGGACAAATCACCCGTTTCTTTCCAGTACATATAAGCAAGAGATGATTTGGTTCCGGCACCGTCGGCGTGCATAATGTTACAATATTCCGAGTCACTTCCCAATATATCGGGGATAATTTTGCAAAATGCTTTCGGGAAAATTCCTTTGTCGATGTTCTTGATGGCGTTGTGCACATCTTCTTTTGATGCGCTTACTCCACGCATCATGTATCGTTGATTACTCATGAGTTATAGAATTATATTGTATACGGCTGCAAAAGTACTGCTTTTTTTTTGTACAGCCAACTATCTTTATAGAAATGCCATTACTCAAAATAGTTTTCGTATTCTTTTCGTTAGGAAATTATCATTATGTAGTATTGAAAATACCAGATAATCTTGGATTATGTAGTTAAGTAATTTTATATCTTATTGTATAATTACGGACAATCTATGCGAAAATAGAAGGTGGCAATGAATATTCTTTTAGGAAAAATAGTATTTAAAAGGCGAAATTAAGTACGAAAAAGTGAGTACAATATAATTTATATCGTGTCATATTAACGATTATAATCATATAGCTCTCTCATAAAGCTATGGTAATTTGTATAAACTTTAAATTAAAATGGATGAAAAATTATGTATTTATTGAGAAATGGAAAACACGTATGCGTACAGAGCGTGTTTTTGAGTTTTTAAAACCAAGACATGTGAGTGTTTCTAATACAATGGAACGTTGTTTAGTTAAAAGTCTTTTTCTAATTGGCTGCACTTTGAGTTTGGGAGCATGTACTGATATTAAAGGATTTACTAACATGGAACCGGGGCCTTATGCAAAAGGTCCGGAAGTATTAAAAGCTTTTCCAACTGCTGAAGGTTTCGGTAAAAATGCTACAGGAGGACGTGGAGGCAAAGTTGTTATTGTTACTAATACCGATGATGATGGGGAAGGGTCTTTCCGGTGGGCATTGAAGCAATGCTCTGAAAATGAAGCTACGACTGTTGTTTTTGCTATTTCCGGTAAAATAGAACTGAAATCAGATATACGTTGTAAAGCTAAGAATTTTACAATAGCTGGACAGACGGCTCCGGGAGGTGGCATTTGTGTAATTAAAAATGAAGTAAACTTTGGAGGTTCCGAGAATTTTATAATTCGCCATATGCGCTTTCGTGTAGGGGATAAAGATGCGAATGGAAAAGATCATAATGCAGCATGTCTTCGTGTGGAGAATGCGAATAATTTTGTAATTGACCATTGTTCGTTTAGTTGGGCTAGTGAAGAGAATACTGATTTTATTGATACTCATTTCTCTACAGTACAATGGTGTATTTCTAGTGAAGGACTTTATTATTCAGTTAATAAGAAAGGTTCCCGTGCTTATGGAGGTGCATGGGGAGGAACTTCATCTACTTACCATCATAATCTATTTGCTCACTGTAATAGCCGTACTCCGTTGATGAATGGTGCACGTGGAAAAGATCCCGGACAAGATATTAATGTATATATGGAATACATCAATAATGTGAATTATAACTGGGGAAGTCAGATGGCAACTTACGGTGGGATGGATGAATCACAAGATCCGGAACATCATGGATGGGCATGTAATTTCGTGAATAATTATTATAAACCTGGACCTGCTACAACGGGCCGGGTGAAAGATCTGAAATTTTTCCGTCAGTCGAGTGCGCGTGATCAGGAAAAAGCACCTTTACGTGCTGTCTCTAAATGGTATTTTAGTGGTAATGTGATGGAAGGTAATTCAGAACTGACTTCTGATAATTGGAAAGGGGTATATACAGATGGAAGCTATCCTTATAGTTTCGATGAAATGAAAGCTCCTTCTTTTATTGTAGCCTCTGGAAGAGATAACTACGAACAATATTGGTTTGATTGGGAAACATATACGTTATCTGAAAAATATGAATCTGCAGAACAGGCTTTCCAGTCGGTAATTGGACAAAATGGAGCCGGTGCTTTTCCACGTGACAAGGTCGATGAGCGTATTATGAAGGAAGTGAAGAACGGCAGTTGTACTTACACGGGAGCAGGAAATGAAACTAGCGGTTCTATTCCTGGGATAATTAATAGTCCTGATGAAGCCGAAGGTTTTGGAGGTTTGACCTATAAAACCTCAGGAGCCATTACTGATGCGGATAAAGACGGCATGGATGATGCTTGGGAAAAGAAAGTAGGATTGGACCCGAATAATCCTGAAGACCGTAATAAAACTACGGATGTTGGGTATACTGCTTTGGAAGTATATCTCAATAGTCTGGTGGATGAAAGCATCTCGTACAACTTTAAGAAGTAAATCAATCGAATGTTAATATTAAAATAAAATGCTATGAATTTAATGAAACTGATGGCGGTAGGACTCCTTTTGAGTTGTTTTTCAGCATTACTGACAGGCTGTTCGGATAATGATGATTCGAGTTCAAAAGTATTGTTGCGTCCGGTTGCTACTATGGAGGTTGTACAAAACAAGGCCTATTTAAGTTGGAAAACGGTAGAAGGAGCAACTGAGTATGTAATTGAGGTTTATAAAGTGACCGATAAAGGGGAGGAGCTTTATAAAACAGAAATAGTACCTGTCAGTCAATCTTCCTGTGTGATAGATTTAGATTGGGAGGAAAACTACAAATTTAAGGTAAAATGTATTGGTGATGGAAGACTGTCCGGTTATTGGGAGACGGAAGTAACAGGTATTCTTTATCGCCCGTTGTCTATTGAATTGAAAGAATCCCGTGCTATAGATACAAAAGCCCTTGTCGCATGGATACCTAATGATACGGTTGTTATCACAGCTTTGACCGCTGTTCCGATGGGAACGGAAGAAGTATCTACACAAACAATGAAAGTGTATCCTGTTTCTGCAGAAGAGTATCTGTCTGGTTCTAAGGTGATTGATGAACTTTCTCCTGAAACAGCTTATCGGGTTAGCCTTTATTCAGGTGAAGAACAGACCTCTGATACATATCAGGCGCGCGTAGAGGTGAAAACAGAAGCTACCGAAAATCTGGATGCGGATTATGGTACGGCGAACCGGGTAGATTTACGTAATGAAGCGTTTGATCCAGACTATTTCAATAAACTGGATTGGAACTCTTTGGAGGAAGGAACGACTTTTCTGCTTCCTGCAGGAAAAACATTTGTGGTGGGTAGTGGTGAAGTGGTAGCAGAGTTTGCACATTCTGTCAACTTTGTGACGCCACAAACTTTAGAGGATTATTGTACCTTTAGCTTTGAGAACGCTTTCCGTGTAGTAGAAGGTGGGGCAATAGATAAAGTCACTTTCAAACGTATTAATCTTAAAGCATCGAAATCATTAGATGAAGCTACCAATAACAGTTTAAGTGGTAAACAGGTGATTTGTCCGGAAACTACTAATTTCTTGATTAATAAGATTGATTTTTCTAGTTGTTATATTGAAAATTTCCGTGCTATCGTTCGTTCAAAGAGCACAGGTGGAAATGTTGAAGCTATTTCATTTCAAGAATGTACAATAAATGCGATTGGTAATCAAGGTATAGTGTCGACGGATGGTAAAAAAGGTAATTATATAAACAATGTTTCTTTTGACAATTGTACCATAACCAATATTTGTGGCATTGCTGATCTTCGCAATAGTGACAGCGGCAAGAATATTTCGATTACAAACACCACTTTCTGTTATGCTCCAATGGAAAACTCATTTTTATTCCGGGTGGATGCGAGTATTGCTGTCAATATTGAGAATTGCGTTTTTGGTGGCTCTATGAAAATTAATGGCAATCTTCCAATGTTTAACGAACTGGGTTCGGGCGGACAGGATGATTATACCGGAACTTATCGTTTCAGCCCAGTGAATAGTTTCCAGTCAAACGACCATTCTTCCAGTAAGGGAAGTCTTGGGTTAGCTGACTCCAAAATGTCGACGATCAGTTTGTTTACCGATCCTGGCAATAACAATTTCAAGCTGAACGAATTATTCTCTGGTTGTTCTAGTGTAGGGGCTTTAAAATGGAGACAATAGTTCGCAATCGACACACATCAAATAACAAAAATAATATGGATAAACACGTTATATTTATGAAGTTAATAAGTTCCTTATTCGTTAAAAAGATAAGTGTATTGTTATGCTTTATTGCATTTGCACTGTCTGTTAACGCACAGACCCGAAAAGTAACGGGGCAGATATTGGACGAAAGTGGGCAGGCAATCATTGGTGCTACCATAAGATTGCAAGATTCTTCGGCAGGTACTGTTACTGATATAGATGGTCATTTCTCGTTAAATGTACCGGAAGGTAAGAAAGTGGTTATTTCTTATATTGGTTTTGTAACTCAAGTTATTGCCCCCAAAGCTAATACTTTGCATATTGTTCTTCAGGAAGATAGTCAAAAACTTGATGAGGTAGTTGTGGTTGGCTATGGTAGCATGAAACAGAAGAATATTACTGGTTCTGTATCAACAATTTCGGCTTCAGAGTTGGAAGACCTTCCGGTGTCTAATCTTTCAGAAGCATTACAGGGAATGGTTAATGGCCTGACAGTAGAACTAGGCTCCAGCCGTCCGGGTACAAATGCCAATGAAGTCTATATTCGTCAGAATCGAACTTTTACAGGTATTTCTAAAGATGGAGGAAATTCTACACCATTGATAATTATTGATGATGTGATTCAGTTGGGTACTAACGGTCAGCCAAGTATGGAACAATTTAATATGCTGGATCCTTCAGAAGTGGAGAGCATTACGGTGTTGCGTGATGCGAGTGCAGCTATTTACGGTTCGCGTGCAGCTAATGGAGCTATTCTGGTGAAGACTAAAAGAGGAAAAAAAGGTGTTCCCCTGATTTCTTATTCCGGTAAATTCGCCGTAAATGATGCGGTTAGTCATTCCAAGGTTTTGAAAGGTTCCGATTATGGACGTTTCTATAATTCTTTGGCAATAGGCTCTAACAAAGCTAGTGGTTATGATGATTTTGATGTGCTTTATAGTGATATGGAGTTGGCCGAGATGGATAACTTGAATTATGACTGGTTGGATAAAGCTGGGTGGAAATCCGCTTTCCAGCAGACACATACGTTGAATGTGAGTGGCGGTAGTGAACGTGCTACTTACTATGCAGGAGCTACTTATTTTGACCAGGGAGCGAATCTGGGAAATCAAAGTTATAAGCGCTATACTTATCGTGCTGGTGTGGATGTACGTTTGACAAATGATATTAAGTTGTCTGCTACCGTTGCCGGTAACGAAGGTAAGTCTGATCAGATATATACTAAAGGAGCACGTTTCAAACTGTATGGTATGGGAGGAAGTACTGAAAAGTCTGACTATAGCGCATTACACCACATGCCTAATCATATGCCTTGGAGTGTAACATTACCCAATGAAAACGGAGAAGAACAGGAATATTGGTTGGGACCGATAGAGAACACTTATAATAACCCCAACTTCAATCGTGATTACGTGACCTCCTGGAACTATTTTGCTTTAAACAATAGCGGTTCCTTTAGTAAAGAAAGGACTAATAGCTGGAACGCTGATATCTCATTGACTTATGAGGTGCCTTTTGTGAAAGGTTTGTCTCTTCGTGCCACTTATTCATCTTCACATTCGAGCGAAGCCACTGAACAGGCAAGTTTTCCTTATGAGTTGGCTTATGTAAACACCAGAATGGCTTCTGATCAACATCTGGTCTATACCATTCCTAACAGTTCTTTTACAAAAGCTATTTTTGATAAAAACAGTACCTTGTCATTTAAAGATAAGCAAGCGGAAAGACGGCAGATGAACTTCTATGTGAACTATGACCGTACATTCGGCAAACATTCTATTTCTGCTATGGCTTCTGTTGAACGTTACGAATCATTCTATGATTCCCGTGATATTGAGTATGCTGATTTGGCACATGATATATCTGATACTTATCTGGGAGTTGGTGGACCTTCCATCGTGGGGCAGGATGGCAAATCGGCTTTGACTTCAGATAATACAGTGACATCAAAAGGTGAATCAGGTTCACTTTCTTATTTGGGGCGTGTAGCATATTCGTATGCGGACCGTTATATGTTACAGTTTATTTTCCGTTCGGATGCTTCGACAAAGTTTGCTCCTGAAAATTATTGGGGTTTTTTCCCGGGTATTTCTGCCGGATGGATCATGTCCGAAGAGTCATGGTTCAAACGTTCATTGCCTTGGTTTGAATTTATGAAAGTTCGTGTGTCTTGGGGGCGTACAGGACGTGATAATATTAAAATGTGGAAGTGGAAAGAACAATATAAAATGGATTTGAAAGGTATGCAGTTTGGTGCTGAAAGTGGAAAACCGGGTACTAGTCTGATACCGCAGGCATCTCCGAACCGTAATGTAAAATGGGATGTTTCAGATAAGTTCAATCTGGGTTTTGATACTCGTTTCTTTGATGGTCGGTTAAGCGCAGTCTTTGATTTCTACTATGACATTAATGATAACATTCTGAATCAGTATATGGCTAGTCAGCCAGGTATTCCTGTTTATGCAGGTGGCTCGTATGCAGAAGAAAATTTTGGCCGGGTTGATACTTACGGCGGTGAATTGTCTTTGACTTGGCGTGACAAGATCGGACAGGTAAACTATAATATCGGTATGGATTTCGGCCTGAGTGGCAGTAGAGTCAGAGAATGGGTTCCGGGTTTACGATATAACAAATATCCATGCAGCTCAAGCTGGGAGGAAGGAATGTCTACTTACCTGCCTGTGTGGGGATTTAAAGTGTGGAAGAATACTTCCGGAGGTGATGGTATTTTGCGTACGCAGGAAGACATCAATAATTATTGGAATTATCTGGAATCCTGGACTCCTACAGGTGGACAAACTAAATATTTGGATAAAACGAGTAAAGATGATTTACGTCCAGGGATGGTTGCTTATCAAGATTTGGGTGGTGAAATGGTTAATGGTGTGCAGCAGGGACCTAATGGACAGATCGTTCTTGAACAGGATTATGGAAAATTGTGTGAAAAGAATAAAACCTACAATGTGTCAACCCGATTGGGCGCTAGCTGGAAAGGTCTTGCTATTAGTGCCAGCATTTCGACTTCATGGGGAGGCGTACGTTTTATAGACCGTGCTTCTATGGGAGGAAGTAAGAGTACAATGATTTGGGCACCGGATTCATTCTGGGGAGATATGTTTGATGAAGTTTACAATCCGAATGGTAAATATCCCAATTTAGGAGTAGAATCGTTAATCTCCAGTTCAGCCCTTGCCAATTCAGATTTATGGATGATTAGTACGTTCCGTTGTTATATACGCAATCTGTCTGTCAGCTATACACTTCCTAAGAAATGGATTGCACCGTTGAAGATGTCGGCTGTCCGTCTGAATCTGACCGGTAATAATTTGTGGGATTTGTATAATCCTTATCCGAATCATTATCGTAATATGTATGATAGTTCTTCTACAGAATATCCTACTTTGAGAACCTGGTCGTTAGGTGTTAATGTTACATTTTAATAGTTGTATCAATGATGAAAAAGAGAAATTTTTTATATGCAGGAACTTTAGCTTTGGGTATGTTCATGTCTGGCTGTAGCGATTCATTTTTGGATATGAATAATTATGGAGCTTATGATGATTTTGATTCAGAAACTAAAATAACCTGGTATTTGGCAGGTTTATATCAGAATTGTTTTGAGAATTACACTTCTCCTACCTCTCAATATCTGGGATTACACGCCTCATACGCCCAGGATTTTAATGAATTTACTGATGAAATGTGGGGGATTACTTCTACCAGCCGGATTGACCCGAGTACTCGGTATTCAACGATTGATGATATTAAAACACAAACAGATGCTTCTAGTGGCAAAAGCTATGACCCGTTGTTTGCCAGTTATTTCGGTAAGGCGTTAGGATCAAGCGTTACAAATAATGCTTATACACGTATTCGTAACTGCAATATTCTTCTTCGTGATATAGATGCCTCTTCTGTTTCGCAGGAGACAAAAGACAAAGCTAAAGGCCAAGCACTTTTTTTACGTGCTATGCAATTGTTCGATTTGGTGCGTATGTATGGTTGTGTGCCTATTGTGACGACAGTATTGAATGCAGAGGCTACGGATGCAGGGCTGCCGAGAGCTTCTGTGACACAGTGTGTAGAACAGATTGTGAAAGATTTGACTGAAGCGGCAACTTTGCTGCCGGATGAATGGGGAACAAACGATTATGGTCGGCTGACGCGTGGAGGTGCACTGGCATACAAAAGTCGTGTGTTGTTATTTTATGCCAGCCCTATATTTAATAAAGGATGGAATGATGCGGGTAATGATCGCTGGCAGAAAGCCTTGAATGCTACTTTGAATGCAATGTCAGGTATTACTGCTAGCGGACTGAATGGTGTGACAGATGCGGCAAGTTGGAGTAAGATTCTTGCGGATGATGATAATGAACATTCAAATAGAGAGACGCTGGTTGTCAGATTGTTGGCAAAAGAAAGTAATTCTTCGCTGGGATATAAAAATAATCGTTGGGAGAAAGCAATCCGTTTGAGTTCTCAAGGAGGTAGTGGTGGAAAAGGTGTGCCTATTGAGTTGATAGATGTATTTCCAATGGCTGACGGAACTTTGCCCGATGTTGCTCATAGAGTGGAAGATGGAAGCTTGCGTTTCATGGAAAATCGTGATCCGCGTTTCTATCAGACATTTGCTTTCAATGGCTTGAAATGGGGACATAAGAGTTTAACGAATGATACAGTTTGGGCTTATCGTTGGAGAACTACGACATCGACTACTAGCGGGTTTGCCTATAGTGAAGGTGTAAATATTTCCAGTCCGGTATTTGTTCGCAAGATGAGTGGGCTTACTACGGCTTCGGATAATAACTATGAAGCTTCAGGCGTGCATATTTATGATTATCGCTATGCAGAACTGCAATTAAATTTGGCAGAATGCTATGCGGCTACTAACCAGATTGATTTATGTAAACAGGCTATTGGAAAGTTACGTGCACGTGTCGGTATCCCAGCGGATAATAATTATGGGTTGGATACTTACGTAACAGACCGTGCGTCAGCTCTTGCCGCATGTTTGCGGGAACGTCAGGTTGAGCTGGCTTATGAGGGAAAAAGGTATTGGGATATTTGGCGCTGGATGCTTTATGATGGCGGACAGGGCGGAACAATGGAGTTAAGTTCTACAAATACTTGTTCCTTCTTAGGGGTGACTCCATTGACCGAGAAATACCGAACTGCTAAATATGTAGACGTTAAGGATGGCTATACACCGGCCAGCAGAGACGTGTTGGCTGATCTTCGTAAGAATATCTTTGCTGATCCAGAATCTGCTGATTTCCAAAATCAACTCAAGAAAGTAGCCGATTTTTGGGAAGCCAATTTCCAATATGGTGAGCCTAACACACAACCGGATAAGAATAATAACAATGAATGGATTAAGATCGGTTGGAACACTAATTACTATGTTTTGGGACTTTCCAAAGATATTCTGGATAATAACTCTTGGCTTGGACAAACCAAAGGATGGACTGACCAGAATGGAGCAAGTGGAACAATTGACTGGCAAGATAATGAAATCCTGACTGTGGAATAAGTAGCGTTTAGACGTTCTATAGTTTCTCTCGTGTAGAGGGACTGACCTAAAAATATTGCCTGAAAAGTTTTATGTATTTTCTTTAATACTCAAACTTTTCAGGCAACGTTTTTTATGTTGAGAAGTTTTTTAGAATTCTACTGTTGGAGCCTTCTCACTTCCTTCTTCTGCTTCAAAATATGCTTTCTTATCAAAGCCGAACATTCCTGCAAAGATATTCTTTGGGAAACGGCGGATATTGGTGTTATAAGCCTGTGCAGCATCATTGAAATTTTTGCGTGCTACATTGATACGGTTTTCAGTTCCTTCCAGTTGAGCCTGTAATTCCAGGAAGTTTTGATTAGCTTTTAAGTCCGGATAATTCTCGGTAATAGCTAATAACTTGCCCAGTGCTGATGTTACAGCACCTTGTGCCTTTTGATATTGCGCTAACTTTTCCGGTGTCAGATCGGCAGCGTCCACTTTTATTTGAGTTGCCTGGCTACGTGCGGCAACAACTCCCTCTAATGTTTCCTTCTCATGTGTCGCATATCCTTTCACTGTGTTTACCAGATTAGGAATCAAGTCGGCACGACGTTGGTATTGAGTTTCTACATTTGCCCATTTGCCGGTAACATTCTCGTCCATAGTAACCAGACCGTTATATACACTTACTACCCATATGACAAGGATAGCCACAACGGCTAAGATGATAATAATTGACTTCTTCATGTTTCTTGTTTTTATTGAATTTGATAATTTGTTTTCTACTTATTTTCTTTAGAAACGAGAACCGGCACCGCCGCCACCGCCCATTCCTCCGCCAAAGCTGCCTCCACCGAAACCGCCTCCGCCTCCGAAACTACCTCCGCCGAAGCCTCCAATAAATGGACCACCTCCGCCACCTCCCCGGTGGTGGTAATCATTATCATAACTTTGTTGGCGACGTATGATGGTATGTCCGCAGTTTCTACATGTATAGGTAACATCCTCGGTTTTCACCCCGTTAATTCGGGATACGACAGCACTTCCGCTTCTCTGTAATTGATGTTTACCACAATTCGGACAACGGCTTTGTTTGCGTGCCGAAAAGAAAGCAAGACCTCCGCCAATAGCAATAAAACAAAGAATGGCAAGAACAAAATCAAAAGAACCACCGCTGTTCGAATCGGAGAGAGCATCATTTTCCATAGAACCGTCAAGCCGCTGACAAGTCGCTTTTAGGCCGGCCACCATTCCGGCATCCCAATTTCCGTCTTTCAGGTAAGGAATCATATATCTGGTTTGAATCCTTTTACAGATCGCATCGGGGAGCACTCCTTCCAAACCATAACCGGTATAAAACTGGATACAACGTTGATCTGTAACCAACAAAATAACCAATCCGTTATTTTTATCTTTCTTCCCTACACCCCATTTATTAAGTAACTGGTGGCAGAATTCGAAACAATCTTCTTCTCCAATTGAGGGAACTACGGCAACCACTGTTTCAATTCCTGTTTGTTGTTCCAAGGCATAAAGCATGGAGTCTATACTGTCACAAGCAGCCTGTGAAAGTATGCCGGCCGGGTTGCAAACATATTGCATTTTGTTTTGCAGGTGAACTTTTGGGAGGTTGTCCACCGTGTATACTTTCTCTTGAGCTTGTAGTGGGAACAGAAGAAAAGTAGCTAGTATAAAAGTCAATATTGATTTCATAACGATTATTTTACGTTTGCAAATATAGAAACTTTTTCTGTTATGAATCTAAAACTCCTTGTTATAATAGGTTTAATGAATGTATCGCCCGACGAATGCACGGACTCGGTCGGTGTACTCCTGTTTATTCTCTTTGTATGAAACAGCATGAGCCGCTCCCGGCACAATCCATAGTTCTTTGGGTTCCGGTTTGGCTTCGTAGAGCGAATATGCCATCCAGGTGGGTACATACGTATCTTTATCCCCATGAATAAACAGCATCGGAAGCTGTGATTTGGCTACTTGTTTCAGTGAGGAAGCCTCTTTAAAATTCCATCCATATTTCTTCTCGCAAAGCCGGCTTGTGGTATACATGAGTGGAAAAGGGGGAAGGTGGAAACTGGCTTTAAGCTCATGTGAGAATTCGTCCCATACGCTGGTGTAGCCGCAATCCTCAACAAAGCATTTAACAAATGGTTTCTGTTCCTCACCGGACACCATCATGGTTGTCGCACCTCCCATTGAAATGCCGTGTACAACCATTTGTGTACTATCTCCGAAAATCTCATTGGCAATGTTCATCCATTGCAATACGTCCCAACGGTCTTTCCATCCCATCTGGATGGCAGGGCCTTCACTTTCTCCCTGATGTTGCAGGTCGGGAAGTAATATGTTATATCCTAAATCTCGATTATACAGATAACCAATCATAAACATACGGATAGCATTATCTGTATGTCCATGCACAATGACGGCTGTCTTACTGGTGGGTTGGGGAGCAGCAACATAATACGCATGAAGTTGTGTTCCGTGCGGATTGATGATGAAAGTATCTTTCAATGCATCCACTTGTTTCAGGCTGTCCACCCATGGACGTAGGAAAGGGTAGTTTCTATACATGAAGGGATAAGAGTCAGCATCTTTAGACAAAATCTTGGCATTCGGAGTCAATGAAAAGTTTAACATATAAAAACTTCCTCCGATGGTGCAGCCGGTCAATGCCAGCATGATAATAATGACGCTATATACAACTTTTCTCCTCATAAAAACTCCTCTAATCCTTATTTATGCCATATCTCCCAGGCGGCAAATGCCTGAAGCAGGAGCATTTCCAGACCGTTTTTCACAACAGCCCCTTGCGCTTCTCCTTTTTTCATGAACAGCGTAACGTTCGGATTATATAACAAATCGTAGAGCAAATGGTTTGGTGTCAGAAGTTCATAAGGGATATTAGGGCAGAAATCTACCTTAGGAAACATTCCTACGGGGGTACTATTGACAATGACAGTGTATTCTGCCATAATTTCGGGAGTCAGTTCTTCATAAGTCAGCATATCGTCGGCTTTGTGGGTGCGCGATACGAAGATGCTTTCGATACCTAGATTCTTCAGACCGTGGTAGACAGCTTTAGAAGCTCCGCCGGTACCCAAAATCAGCGCTTTCTTGTGATGAGGCTGCAACAAGGGCTGGATAGATTGAGTGAATCCAATGATATCGGAGTTGTAACCCACCAATTTGACTTTTCCTTTTGGCTGGCGGATGATTTTAATCACATTGACTGCGCCTATCTTTGCGGTGTCACGATCGAGTTCATCCAGAAAAGGAATCACTTGTTCTTTGTAAGGGATGGTGACATTGAGACCGCACAGGTTGGGATTCTCTTCGATCACTTCCATGAAGTTATTGATACTGGGAATCTCGAAATTCACATACTCTGCATTGATTCCTTCGGATTTGAACTTCTCATTAAAGTATCCGATAGAAAATGAATGTCGCAGAGAATAGCCGATTAAACCATATTTTTCCATAATATAATAAGGGTTAAATTAATCATTCACAATGAATTGCTATTTTGTTGCGGTATAAAGAGTGCAGATGCCAAAGGTCAGCCGTTTGAAGTTGACTTCGCTAAATCCGGCTCGGGCGATGACTCCTTTCATCACTTCCCCTTGAGGAAATACTTTGATGGTGTCCGGCAGATAGCGGTAGGCACTGTTATCTTTGGAGAGCAGTTTGCCCAATAATGGAATGACGACTTTTGAGTAGATGGAAAACAATTGTTTCATCGGGAAACGGTCCGGAGTGGTAAGTTCCAAAATCACAAGATGACCGCCCGGTTTCAATACACGACACATTTCGGAGAGTCCTTTGTCGAGGTCTTCGAAGTTGCGGATACCGAAAGCTACGGTGATGGCGTCAAAATCATTGTCGGCAAAAGAGAGTGAAGTACAGTCCTCCCGGGCAAAAGAAATCTTGTCCGACAGTCCTTCCTTTTTTACTTTTTCACGTCCCACATTCATCATGCCTTCCGAGATGTCCGTCCCGATCAGTTCGGCAGGTTGCAGTTTGTGGCAGGCGAGGATAGCAAAATCTCCTGTGCCGGTAGCTACGTCCATCATACGTTGCGGTTGGAAAGGGCGTAACCAGGCAATCGCTTTTTTGCGCCAGCTGCGGTCGATACCTAGAGATAAGGTATGGTTCAGCTTATCGTATGCATGCGCGATGTTGTCGAACATTCGTTCCACTTGCTCGGTCTTTTTCCCTTCTTCGTCGTAAGGCTTGATATGTTGTTGTGGGTAGTCCATTCTTTTTAATTGATAGTTGATAAATGATAGTTGGAAGATGATAGTTGATAAATGATAGTTGGCGGATAATAATTAAGGTTGAAGTTATATGCAATGAATTGCATACGAACTGTCATTCATTATCTGTCAGCTATCATTTATTATCTGTCATTTGTTGACTATCAACGATTCAAGAACGTTTCAACGTTTTTGAATATACGTTCAGCGATGTTGGTGGTATCTTCTTTCACAAACTTCTCACCGGTGATGTTTTCGAACAATTCGATGTAACGGTCACTGATGCTTTGTACGATAGCCGGAGTCATTTCAGGCACTTTCTGACCGTCTTTGCCCTGGAAACCGTTTTCCATCAACCATTCGCGAACGAACTCTTTAGAAAGTTGTTTCTGTGGTTCGCCTTTTTCGAAACGTTCCTGATAACCTTCAGCATAGAAATAACGGCTTGAATCTGGAGTGTGGATTTCGTCCATCAGGTAGATAGTACCGTTGTGCTTGCCGAATTCGTATTTTGTATCTACGAGAATCAGTCCGCGTTCTGCTGCGATTTCAGTACCGCGTTTGAAAAGGGCTAATGTATATTTTTCGAGGATTTCATACTCTTTCGGAGTAGCCAATCCCTGTTTCAGGATTTCTTCTTTAGAGATGTCTTCGTCGTGTAATCCCATTTCTGCTTTCGTAGTCGGAGTGACGATCGGTTCGGGGAATTTTTGGTTTTCGCGCATTCCGTCCGGCAATTTTACACCGCAAATCTCGCGTACACCGCTTTTGTAAGCCCGCCATGCGCTACCGCACAGGTAACCACGTACAATCATTTCCACCGGAAAACCTTCACACAACACACCCACTGTTACCATTGGGTCCGGAGTAGCCAGTTTCCAGTTCGGACAGATGTCAGTAGTGGCATCGAGGAATTTTGCTGCAATCTGGTTCAGCATTTGTCCTTTGTAAGGAATACCTTCAGGTAGTACTACGTCAAAGGCCGAAATACGGTCGGTTGCTACCATGACGAGTTTTTCGCCGTTGATGTTGTACACATCGCGCACTTTTCCGTGGTACACACTTTTCTGTCCCGGAAAGTTGAAATCTGTTTTTGTTAATGCTTTCATAATGATATATATATTAAAATTATGCTTCTTTCTTTAATTTCACCACGGAGTACACAGAGTCTTCATTGAGATATTTGGATTAAACCTTCTGTGTACTCTGTGCCCTCTGTGGTGAACCGTTCCGTTCGGCTTTCGCTTCTTTATCGAACTTTTCGTAAGCATCCACGATACGTTCCACCAGTTTATGGCGTACGATATCTTTCTTATTCAGTTCAACAAAACTGATCCCTTTCACTCCCTTCAAGATGCGGAGGGCTTGCACCAATCCCGATGTTTGTGAAGCGGGAAGGTCAATCTGTGTCATGTCTCCCGTCACAATCATTTTGGTGTTCATACCCATACGGGTGAGGAACATTTTGATTTGTTGGGCGGTAGTATTCTGGGCTTCGTCCAATATAACGACTGCATCATTCAGCGTACGTCCGCGCATAAAGGCTAACGGGGCAATCTGGATAATGTTCAATTCCATGTATTCCTTTAACTTGGCGGCAGGTATCATATCCTGCAAGGCGTCATATAAAGGTTGTAGGTATGGATCGATCTTATCTTTCATGTCGCCGGGCAGGAAACCGAGTTTTTCTCCGGCTTCTACGGCGGGGCGGCTAAGAATGATTTTTTTGATTTCTTTGTTTTTTAATGCACGCACGGCAAGGGCGATAGCAGTGTATGTTTTTCCCGAACCTGCCGGACCGATGGCGAATACCATATCATTTTTGGCGAATCCTTCTACCAGTTTCAACTGGTTTTCGCTTCGGGGGATGATAGGCTTGCCCGTGACGCTGAACACAATCACGTTTCCTGTCTGTTCCGCTTGCGGAGCATTTCCTTTTATAATGTCAATGATAACTTCTTCTTTCAGTGAATTATATTCGGCGCAGTACTTTTCAAGTTTGGTGATATTTTCTTCGAAGGCACACATTTCCTCCTCGTCGCCCAGCACTTTGATGACATTGCCTCGGGCAACTATGCGTAGCTTTGGATATAAAGCTTTAATTAACTGTATGTTGGCGTTGTTTACACCGTAAAAAATAACCGGATCAATGTCCTCAAGAACAATCAGCTTCTCTATCATTAAGTTGTATTAAAGAAAAATTTCTGCAAATTTAATCAAACGTTTTGGATTCTCTGATTGTTTGGAGGTGAATTTTACTGCAAATCTTCTACTATCCACTTTTCGATGTTTCTTGTTTCATTACTGAAATTGATGCCTATTTTAAATATTTGTCGCTTGTCGGCAGCAAATGCTTGTGCATAATGTTTGTCATTGATTTGTTGCAGAGCTTCTTCGGCGGTTCCCTCCAGCTTGAATTCCATTACATAGATGAAATGATCGGTTTGCAGGACGAGGTCAATGCGGCCTTGTGAGGTATGATACTCTGCTTTTACATAGAATCCAATGAGTTTAAATACGATGAAGAGTACATTTTGATAATGTAGTTCCAAATCGCGTACCAATTCGTAAGGTGTATCGGCAAAGAAACTTTGCAGGCGGCGGAAAAAGGCATCATAATCACCGCTTCGTACTTCGGCTACAAATTTACGAATTTGGAATGGTGACTCGATAGCGTCTATATTTGTGTAGAATGGAAGAAGATATTTAACAAAACCTTCTTCTACTTCCCGATTAGGAAATCCCAGTCGATAAATCCCAAAGCGATTGTCGAATCCTTTGATCGTAAGATATCCACTTTGATAGATAACCGGAATAGGATTTCGGGACGTCGAATCAATGCTGTTCAGTACATCTGCATCCGTTTCTTCATGGGTGATACGTTGGAGATTATAATTGGATTTCTTTAGTAATTCTACCAAATAAGTCGGGGTGCCGGTCTCAAACCAGTAACTACCGAATTTCATTTTATAGAATGTGTTGAGTAAACTGAATGGGTTGTATATTCCTATGGAATTTTCTACGAAATGATAACCATCGTAACATTCTTTCAGTTCAGAGCATACCTCCTCATAAGTCATTTTCTGTTTATCAGCCAAAATATGCAGGTCTTCTTCCATATTGTCGTGGATTTCTTTTTCTGTGATACCACAGAGTTCCACGTATTGTTCATCCATTGAAATGTCAATCAGATTATTCAGATCGCTGGAGACACTGACTTTTCCGAATTTGGTGACGCCTGTAAGGAATCCGAGTTTGATGCATCCGTCTTTACTTTTTAATGCCCCATAGAAAGGTTTTAGTGTGTTTCGGTAATATTTTTGCAGTTCTTCGTTTCCGATAGCTTGTAGCATAGGTTTGTCGTATTCGTCCACAAGGATAACGACACGTTGCCCCGTCTGTTCGTAAGCCCGCTGTATGATGCCTGCAAAGCGTAAAGAAAAGGAAACTTCCGACGGGCGTGTGCCATACAGGCTTTCCCAATGTTCAAGATTGTCATTGAGTATTTGGTTCAGACTTTCGGGAGTATCATATTTTTCGATATTTAAATCAAGGTGTAATATCGGATGTTTGATCCAGTCTTTTTCCAGTTGTTCAATAGCCAATCCTTCGAATAGTTCTTTCTTTCCTTGATAATATGCTTCAAGAGTAGATATTAGCAGACTCTTCCCAAAGCGGCGGGGACGGCTAAGAAAATAGTAACGGCCGGTTTTTACTAATTGATAAATAAGTCTGGTTTTATCTACATAAAGATAACCGTCTTTGCGGAGACTTTCAAAATTCTGTATGCCGATAGGATATAGCTTGCTCATAAGCTGATTCTTTTAGCGTTGGATTCATACAAAGATAGCTGTTCTCCATCTTAACACAAAATTTACCTTGAAGGTTTTATGATATGCTGGTCAAAGATTTTGAAAAAGGGTGTTTATCGGGCAGTGATATGGAAACAACCTTGTTTCAATTCATATTTGATGTAGCATTTTTCTGCTTTCCGCAAGTCCCTTAATACCTCAGACAGAACGAGTTTCAGAGTATCTGAACTTACGTCCTGTAAGGGACGCCCGTCTTTGTCTTCTACCTTTTTGAAACGTTTCCAACTGACGTCAAAGGTGGCTCCAAAGCAGTGTGCCGAGTTGGCGGAAGCATTTCCGTTGCGACGGCGGAGGCGTTTCACATCGTTTTCGGTGCGTAATACGGAAGTGATGATTACTTGGTTGGGGTTTAGACCTTTGGCTGCCAATGAATCGAGAAAGTTGGAACCGATTGTATCGAGCAGTGCATTGGCACGCGGTACGAGATAGGGGATGGAGTGTGTCAGTGAATCTACTACATAAAACTCATTGTCAGTAATATGAGTTAGCTTTTCTCTCATATCTTTTGCTGCCTCACGGTCTGCCAATGGGCGAATCCCTATCTTTTTGGCTACTTCCAAATGTGCGTCATTCAAATCAGGAAAAGAACGTTTGTAGCTGACGACGCCACGAATATTGCGTGGCTCATTCAGTTTCAGCGACATGTCTTTCTTTTTGCAGCCCGAAGTAAGCGTTGTAAGCCCGATAACTAGTAAAAATAGCGGTAATATGCGAAGCTTATAAATTGTCATTTTATATTTTTTGCCCGCAAATATACGCTATTTTTTCATACATTTGTAGCGGTTTATAAAAATAGGTCACTTTCCCACTAAACATAACACACATGAAAACAGATTTCGATTACAATTCTATGCCCGTTAGCTTCGCTCATTGCTTGAATGGACATTGTTTGCGTGCGGACAAATGTCTGCGACGACAAGTAACTCTCCGAATGCCGAAAGAGCGGGCTGCTGTAATGGTTATTAATCCCGAACATGTCACCTCCGATGGTGAAGACTGTACTTACTTTATTGATGAAAAGCCGGTGTTGTTTGCACGGGGAATGAAACATTTGCTGGATCGGGTGCCGCTTGCTGATGCCACCGTTATCAAGCGACAGATGATAGCCTACTTCGGCAAAACGATCTATTATCGTTGTTGCAATAAGGAACGGTTGATTAAACCGAAGGAGCAGGAATACATACAGGGACTTTTCCGCAGGCGGGGAGTTACAGAAACGCCTCAATATGATGAATATATCGAATACTATGATCTTGGGTAAGTATATCCGTTAGTTCCGGTAATCCCATATATTGTGGGAAGGTATTCTCTTATATTATGGGAATTTATTCCCGCAAAATAAGGGAATAAATTCCCTCCAACTAGGGAATCTTTTCCCATAATATGTGGGACTACCGGGGTCTGTAATACCCTGATAATAGTTGACTACCTTTTTTCTTATCTTCGGGTTGGGTTGACATTTATTATGTAGGTATTATATAGCAGTTCCGGTATGAGAAATGCATGATGAAAGTATGAGAAATACTTTTTAAAAAGGTGTTTCTCATAGCGTTATTGCTTTGAATTACGGATGATTATCTTATGAAGTATGAGAACATGAGAAATGATTTCGCGAAATCATTTCTAGTGCGTATTAGATTACTGCATCTTTCAGCCATTTTCCGAAAAAACGGTCATAGACAATATACCCATCTGGTGTATTATATATCAGTTCTTTATTCAGTAAGGATTTTAGTGCCACGTTAACGCTGCTGGGCGTTTTTAAATGATGCTTTTTGATGAAGTCATTGGCATTTATGCTTTTTATACAGCCTTCTGTGGCAATAGCTTTCAATAAATCTACTTGATTGTTGGTTAGTAGAGTCAGGTTACTTTGGTATATGGTTTCCTGTTCATCTAAAATGTCGTTTATACATCTATCTACCAGTTGGTTATCAATAGGATTGATTTTCTTTTCATACAATCGGTTGAGTATACTTTGGACGTACCATGTGTGTCCGTTTTCAAGTCGGTACAAATAAGAAAATGTTTCTAGTGTCAATTCTCTTTTTTCCTTAGCAAAGAATGAGTGTGCGAACGAATAATAATCGTCCAGTGGGATTTCCGTTAATACAATGATTTGGGTACTTTGATAAAAAGGACGTTTTGCAGAAGTAAACATTTCTTCCATTACATGCTTCTTACTTCCGGAAAAGATAAAATGTACATTGGGCATGAATTGGATATGAGAGCGGAGCAATGCTTCTACACCTTTTTCCGGATATTCTGTAATTTGTTGGAATTCATCAATGGCAAGATAACACTGTTTCTTTGAGGCTACCATATAATTGAGTATTTCTTTCAATGTTTGTTCAGCGTGGGTAGGAGCAAAGTCTAATGTTACGGTAGGCATACCACTTCTTTCGTCAGCACTGATAATAGGACGGCACGATTTGAAGAAAGCAGTCATTTGCCGGAGTATGTTTTGGGACAGAGTATCTAATTCTCCAAGTACATTTTGAGCAAGTAACTGGATGAATGCTTTTAAATCGCGTGTGGAGTAAATGTCCATATAAAAATAGGCAGCATTCGGATTATTTTCCCGCTTCATTTGATAGAATACATTTTTGATGAGTCCCGTCTTTCCCATGCGTCGGGGGGATATTAAGGTCAGGTTACGTTCATTTAGTAAAGCTGAAATCATTTTATCAGTTTCTTTCTCCCGATCGCAAAAGTATTCGGGACTGTTGTAACCGTATACAAGGAATGGATTGTATGGCTTCATGACTTATTACATATTTTACGTTACATGTTTTATGTAACGCAAAGAACGTAATAAATCTGGAATATGCAAAGATTTATTTGAATTATATATAAAAAACATACGCTGATGAGAACAAGTAATCATTCTTTTCTCATCAGCGTATATTATGTCGGATCACAACTATTTCTTATCTTTTTTCTCGTCAGCTTTCGTTGCAGGCTTTTCCTCCGTTTTACTGTCCGGATTAATAATACCTTTCACCGTTTCACCGATAGGCAACTTATCCAGTACACCAAGACTTGGAGCTACCGTTTTCACCAGTGTATTCAGGAAATTGCTTGTGCCGCCGTTTCCTCCGTCGAATACAGTGATATTTCCTAAGTTCATGTGCTCGAATGCCTTTACCTGTTCGCCAGCGATTTCTTTCCATTGGTCTACCATCTTGTATTGGATAGCGATAGCCGGGTTCGATTCGGCTGCTCTTACCATTGCTTCGAAACCTTCCGCTTCAGCAAGTAATGAACGTTTCTTACCTTCCGCTTCTGCTTCCAGTTTCATCTGGATAGCTTTTGCTTCTGCTTCCGCTTGTGCCAAAGTAGCTTTTGCGCGTGCTTCTGCCTCACGAGTAATCTTTTCGGCAATGGCATTCGCCTGTAGAATAGCTTCTTGTCTGGCAATTTCCGCAGGAACAATCTTTTCAGCTTTCAATGAAGATTCTACTTTACGTGCTTTGGCTTCTTCTACCTCCTTCTGGGCAATTTCGCGTGCAGTCTGTACGGCAGCTTCCGATCTGGCAGCAGCTTCACCGGCTTGTTTGTCGGCATTAGCTTGTGTCACGGCCAGTTCTGAATTTGACAGAGCCACCTCTTTCTGTGCGTCATTTCGTCCGATAGCAGCTTTCTTGGCAGCTTCCGCCTGCTTGATTTCCATATCCGAGTTAAGTTCGGCAACACGGCTCTCCTTTTCGGTATTCGCCTGTTCGATACGGATATTCTTTTCAGCTTCCGCTTTTGCTACTTGTGATTCTTTTTCCGCATTGGCGATGGCTACTTGAGAAATTCTGTCCTTATCTGCATTGGCAACCGAGATTTCCTGTTGTTTCTTCGTTTCTGCGATGGCGATATCTTGATCTTTACGCGTTTCTGCAACTTTGGTTTCGCGTTCCTTAATCTGATTGGCAATTTTGATAGCACCCAGCTTTTCCTGTTCTTCGATGTTAGCTTGTGCTTCGTTCAGAGCTTTACTTTCAGCTTCCTTACCTAAGTTGACAATGTAGTTGGCAGCATCACGAATGTCACTGATATTGATGTTCATCAGGTACAAACCAAACTTGCGAAGTTCAGTATCGATGTTGTCTTTTACTTTAGCCAGAAACTTATCGCGGTCTGAATTTAATTCTTCGATAGTCATATCGGCGATCACCATACGCATCTGACCATATACGACATCGGTAATTAAATTCTGTTTGTCGTCCATCGTCAAACCCAGCATACGTTCAGCAGCATTTTGCATTACTTCGGGATCAGTGCTGATAGCTACAGTAATGGTAGTCGGCACATCCACACGGATATTCTGAGCAGACAGTGCACCCGTCAGTTTGCATTCAATCTGCATTGGTTTCATGGAAAGGAATTCGTATCCTTGGATAATCGGCCACACGAAAGCTGCACCACCGTGATATAGCTTCGCTGACTTCTTATCTCCTCCTGTTTTACCATATACAACGAGGACTTCATCACTCTTACATTTGCGGTAACGAGAAAGGATACCAATAAAAGTGAGTAGGATGACTGCCACTAATATAGCAGCCATAATCAACATTTCTTGTGTCATAAAATTGTGTATTTGAATAGTTATTGAATGAATAGTGTTCCGTCTTTGTAACTGGTGATGATTGTTCTGTCACCTGTCTGATATGCTTTTCCGGATTCGGAAATGACGTCTACTTCGCGCATTGCTCCGTCCCGGCTTGTCTGTACTGTATATTTGCTGTTGCTTTGCTTGAAATAGATGGTACATTCCCGTCCCACAAGTTGATCTGTCTGTTCAGAATGATTCACTTGTTGCAGTTGATAAGCTTTCTTATAGAGAAACCACACAGCGAGAACAAAGAAAAGACCCACCAGAATTCCGATGACGTAACTTTGAATTTCAGTGTTTCCCGCCAAATACATATACCAGCCGAATCCGATTCCAAAATGAGTTAGTCCTTTAAAAGAAACTACGCTACTGATGTCAGCATCTACGTCTACATCTGCATCTATGTCTCCGAAAAAGATGGATAGAATGAATTGGATTACAAATATTCCTGTTGTCACAAGGGCAATAATAAGGAAAATGGTACTACTCATAATTGTGAGGTATTAGTGAATCATGATTATTTTGTTCTCCAAATATACAGGTTTATGCGAATTATACAAAGATAAATGAGATAAAATGACTACTTTTGCGCGCGAAAACCCTAAAAAAGAGGAATTAGCGTGCAAAGGTATTTTATTTATTTGGCTTACGACGGAACCAACTATCACGGTTGGCAGATTCAACCGAATGGGATTAGTGTGCAGGAATGTCTGATGAAAGCATTGTCTACCTTTCTGCGTCGCGAAATTGAAGTAATAGGAGCAGGCCGGACGGATGCGGGAGTGCATGCCTCTCTGATGGTTGCTCATTTTGATTCCGATGAACTGTTGGATACTACTTCTGTTACTGATAAATTAAATCGTCTGCTGCCTCCCGATATTTCCATTTATCGTGTTTGCCGGGTTCGGCCGGATGCCCATGCCCGTTTTGATGCGACTGCGCGAACTTATAAATATTATGTGACGACATCGAAATATCCTTTTAACAGGCAATATCGCTGGCGGCTTTATAACCAGTTGAATTATGAACGCATGAACGAAGCAGCGCGTATCCTTTTCGAGTACAACGATTTTACGAGTTTCAGTAAACTTCATACGGATGTAAAGACCAATATTTGTCATATCACTCATGCAGAATGGACGCAGGAAGAAGATGCTACCTGGGTATTTACCATTCGTGCCGATCGTTTCTTGCGGAATATGGTGCGAGCCATCGTAGGCACGCTCATTGAAGTGGGACGCGGGAAACTGACTGTTGAAGGTTTCCGGCGGATTATAGAACAGCAGGACCGTTGCAAAGCCGGGACATCTGCTCCGGGGCAAGCCCTGTTTCTGGTCAACGTGGAATACCCGGAAAGTATATTTGAATGTGATGACCAGCAATCATCCATAACCGGCGAACCGTCTGTCGCGGATAACTTATAATTGGTAATTAGTAAATAATAAATATTCTCATGTGGTTATTGTTGGCATTCCTCTCAGCTACTTTGCTGGGCTTTTATGATGTATTCAAGAAGAAATCGTTGAAAGATAATGCAGTACTTCCTGTTTTGTTTCTAAATACATTTTTTTCCAGTCTCATCTTTCTACCGTTTATCCTGATATCCGTTTATCAACCGGACTTGTTGGGAGGAACAATATTCAATGTTCCCGTTGCTGGTTGGGAACAGCATAAATATATTATCATCAAGTCGTTCATCGTATTGTCTTCGTGGATATTCGGATATTTCGGAATGAAACATTTGCCCATAACCATTGTAGGACCTATCAATGCCACCCGTCCGGTGATGGTGCTCGTGGGAGCTATGCTGGTATTCGGTGAACGATTGAATCTCTATCAATGGATTGGTGTGATGCTGGCCATTGCCTCTTTCTTTATGTTGAGCCGTTCGGGAAAGAAAGAAGGAATTGATTTTAAGCATAACAAATGGATCCTTTTTATTGTACTGGCTGCCATTACAGGTGCTATCAGTGGTTTGTATGATAAATATCTGATGAAGTCTCTGAATCCGATGCTGGTGCAATCTTGGTATAATGTTTATCAGGTGTTTATCATGTGTCCTATCCTGTTGTTGCTTTGGTGGCCTAAAAGAAAGTCCACTACTCCGTTCCGCTGGGATTGGACGATTATCCTGATCTCCATTTTCCTTTCTGCTGCCGATTTTGTTTACTTTTACGCATTAAGTTACGACGATTCGATGATTTCTATCGTTTCGATGGTCCGTCGGGGAAGTGTGGTTGTTTCTTTTACTTTCGGTGCGCTTTTCTTCCGTGAAAAGAATTTAAAAAGCAAAGCGATTGACCTTATACTGGTGTTAATCGGAATGATATTCTTATATTTGGGGTCTAAAAGTTAAAACAGTTACACAAGACTGTTTGTCATAGGTTAAATAAGATAGATATGAAAATAAATAAACTTGTTATCACTATATTCTTCTCTGCTGTCGGACTTTTTGTTTCGACTGCTCTTCAGGCACAAGAGGCCAAAACGTTGTTTGTGAATATGCCGGATTCTCTAAGCCCCTTGCTTACAAAAGTGAATCGTGAAGATTGCATAGACTTTCTGGAAAGTAAGATGAAAGCGCAAGTAGAAAACCGTTTTGGCAAGAAGTCGGAGATGACTGATCTTGGTAAAGACTATATCCGTATGCAAATGTCAGCTCAATCGACCTGGCAGATGAAAGTGTTGGCATTAAATGATTCAACGAACGTAATCTGTACAGTCTCTACTGTTTGTGCTCCTGCCTGTGATAGCAGCATCCATTTCTATACGGACGACTGGAAACCGCTTACAACATCTCTCTTTATTACCCTGCCCCTGATGGATGATTTTCTGAATGCTCCCGATTCAGCAGGAGTTTATGAGTTTGATGAAGCACGCCGTTCGGCAGATATGCTATTGATGAAAGCCGATTTTAATAAAGAAAATACGGAACTGACACTTACGTTAACAACCCCCGACTATATGTCAAAAGAAACAGCAGAGAAACTGAAACCGTTTCTCCGCCGCCCTGTAGTCTACCATTGGAAAAATGGAGCATTCTCAATTTAACAAGCATTCGTTGATGAACGCTATCATTTCCGGTGTGTTTGCTTCCACACTTTGAAGTAATTTGAATTGTGCTTTGGTGCGAACGAGGTTATGTTCCGGATATTTGATTTTATAATAAGTATCTCCGTTGATATAATCTGCCAGGAACCGTACGCACTGCATGTATGGGAATAAAGCGGCTGCATAAGGAAGATTCTCAATCTCGATCTGAGTCAGGAATGATTTGGCTCCTTTCAGATAGCCTTTGGTAAACGCTTTGAATATCTCCATATTGAAGTTTACACGATCAAGGTCTTTGTCGTCTTCATCACCCGTGTTGGCACCTGTACGTAGGAAGTCACCATAATCGGAGAATATAAAGCTAGGCATTACCGTATCCAGATCAATGACACAAAGCACTTTACCATCCTCGTCGAACATCATGTTATTCACTTTCGTATCGCAATGGCAAACGCGTTTGGGAAGTTTTCCTTCACGATATAAACGTTCAGCTTTACACATTTCATCTGCGCGTTTCTCTATTTCATCCAGATAGTATTTCACTTCTGCTACCCGTCCGGCAGCATCCTTCGTAACGGCTTCACGTAGTTGTTTGAGGCGGAACTCCATGTTGTGGAAATCGGGTATGGTTTCACCCAATGTTTCCGGGATATCGGCCAGCATAGCCTGGAAGTTACCGAAGGCTTCGCCTGCATAGTTGGAATATTCGGGATTTACCGTCTCATACGTTTTTGCACGTGGGATGAATACCATCACACGCCAATAACTGTCACCGTCGAACCAGTATGTTTTACCTTCTTCTGTTTCGAGGAAACTCAACACCTTGCGGTCTATATCTGATTCTCCGGCTTCCGTCAGTTTCTTGCGAATGTGATTGGTAACAGCGCTAATATTGGATTGAAGCATTTCTACATTCTGGAAAATGGCATGATTGATGCGTTGCAAAACATAGTCGGGAGCATCTGCTTCTTTGGTGTTTACTTTATAAGTGTCGTTGATAAGTCCTGCACCCAAAGGTTTGATTTCTTCTATCGTACCTTGGACTTTAAATTTAGCTACGATGCTAGATAAATCTTTCATGTTTTTTTTCTTTAAAAATTTATACTAAGGTTATCGATAATCATATTTAGCAGCTTCGTTGGCCTGGTTAGCCGAGCGAACGGGTACTAATGTGAAGCCCCACTGGTAATCACGGTTAGCCGGGATCTGGTGGAAAGGTTCCGGGCGAGCACCCCAACTGTCATATCCGCCTACTCCTTGTTGCTTCATATCTACACAAACCTCAACGAAATCTCTGGGAGTGATGTCGTTGACATGATGCATTCTCCGTAATACGTTGCGGGCAGCGTTCTCATCGTGATTGGCAACCTCTTCCGGGCTGAAGTTATTCCATTGGTAAGGGTGGGGCAGAGCTTCTTCAGAGTCAAAGTCTTCGATAGAGTTGCGCAAGGCATTGAAACCGATGAGACTGTCCGCTACCAAAACCAGGCCGTTTCCTTTATTAGGAGATAAAGCGATCCAGCGGGTATCTGTGTGATGTCCGTTTTCCTGTGGACGCACATAGTTGAAGTACATTTGATCCGCTGTTGTCTTATATACGCCAACGAGCGTTCCGTGATTGCGGTCGATATAATTCTCTTCCGGGCCACGGCCAAAGTATTGTACATTGTTCATCTGTGCCGGCAAACGAAAACGCACACCGATACGGGGGACTTCCAGTTTGGAGGCAGCCTTACGGGCAGCATCACTTCCGGGAGTAAATGTAGCCATGCGGGTAGCTTCGGAAACTTCTGTTTCTGTAGGCTGCATATCCGTTGATGTGAATTTGGCATTTACGTTAACTATTCCGTTCGGATAGATTTTGTAAGTGACAACATACAAGTTGCCGGCAGCCAGTAAGTAGGTTACATTTAAGGAGACTGCTTTATCTTCTGCTGTCATGGTAACATCCGTTACGCGGAAGTTTTTACTTGATTGTTTCCATACCTGCAAACGTTTAGGAGTGCTGTTACCATAGTCATTATCATTAGGAGCACGCCAGAAGTTAGGCTGAATACCAAATCCGTCTTTGAAATATTCTGTACCATCTACTTTATACGAGGTTACCAATCCGCTATTCTTGTTGAATACAAAGTTTACTTTGGAGGAAGAAACGATTAATTCATCTCCTTGAGTCGTTGTTTTCAATACCGGACCGTTTGCTTTATAAATACTCTTCTCTGCCTGGATAGGAAGTTGGAACTGGTCGTATGCAATTTCATATCCGGTTGGAATCAACGGTTCAGGCTCTGTGGTTGTTACACTGAAATTGACAAAATATTCTGTTCCCGGTTGGGCTTTCAAGCCATTTACCGGTACGGTGAACTCTTTAGAGGCTTGCGGAGCAATATCCAAAGATACTTTTCCACCTTTTATTGTCTTTCCGTTAGCAAGTACATTGTAGTGAATCTGATATTTTTTCAGGTTAGTGAAATAGAAGCGGTTGGTGATTTTGAATATACCGGCTGCAGCGTCTACTGCTTCAAAACCTACATTCTGATGTACATATTTCACTTCAGCCATTGCCGGATGCGGACCACGATCCGGATTGACAAGACCGTTGCAGAGGAAGTTACCATCGCTCGGTGCGTCTACGCCGAAGTCACCTCCGTAAGCCCAGTATTCTCTTCCATTCTTATCTTTTTGGAGAAGACCTTGGTCTACCCAGTCCCAGATATATCCACCTTGGAGATTCGGATATTTGTAAATTGCCTGCCATTGTCCCCACAGATTTCCGGTAGAGTTTCCCATGGCATGTGCATACTCCGAAGGGGCTACAGGACGGTCGCTACCATTCTTTCCGATATTTTCCAGCCAGTCAGCACCCGGATATTGCGGAACATACATATCGGAATTCCATTCCCATTGAGCACGTTCGTAGTTGACCGGACGATCCATCAGGTCTTTGTCTGCCTCTTTCAACCACAAATAAGTCTGATAGAAATTATATCCGTTTCCGGCTTCATTTCCCAGCGACCAGAATGTAACGCTCGGATAATTCTTATTACGTTCGAACATATTGATGGTACGATCCATGTGCGGTTTCAGCCATTCGGGATTGTTACCCAGTGAACCGCCTTTCCGGAGATCATAATACATTCCGTGGCTTTCCACGTTGGCTTCATCATATACATAAAGTCCGTATTCATCACAAAGCTCATAGAAACGGCGGTCTTGCGGATAGTGGCAAAGGCGTACACTGTTTAAGTTATGTTGTTTCATCAGTTCGAAGTCACGGCGCATTAAATCCTCTGTAACATAATGACCTGTTGACGGATTATGTTCGTGGATATTTACCCCTTTCAGTTTCAGAGGCTGACCGTTGATGAATAAGCAGACATACGGTTTTCCGTTAGCAGCCTTCTGTTCGATAGGCTTGATCTCAATCCGGCGGAATCCTACATTGAAAGGAATGATTTCATTGATTTTGCCATTCTCTTTTACTGTCATCAACAGTTTGTATAGATTCGGATGTTCGGAGGTCCATGTGCTGACATCTGTCAGATTCTTATCGAAAGAAAGTGTGCGTACTTCGTTCGATGGAATATAGGCTGTCTTCTCTTCAGTAGCTACAACTTTTCCTTGTGCATCTAATAGTTCATAAACTAATGTAAGATTAGTTGCAGCCTTTTCGTGATTTCTCAAATCAACATTTAAACCGAAGATTCCATTTTTGTAACTGTCATCCAGCGTAGACTTAATTCGGAAATCTTTGAGAGCGGCTTTAGGTTGTGAATACAGAAAAACATCGCGTTCAATGCCACTCATACGCCAGAAGTCCTGACATTCAAGATAGGAACCGGTGCTCCAACGGAAGATTTTAACTGTAAGTATGTTCTTTCCGGGCTTCACGTAGTTGTTGATAAGAAATTCTGCCGGATTCTTGGAGTCTTCGCTATATCCTACTTCTTGTCCGTTGATATATACATATACGCCGGACTTTGCTCCTGCCAGATGCAAGTAAATATCCCGTCCGTCCCAGTCTGCCGGAATATCGATGTCCCGGCGATAAACTCCTACCGGATTGGCTTCGGGAAGAGTAGGAGGTTGTGGATTGCGCGGTTTGAATTCATAACCATGATTGGTGTAGATGGCTATTCCGTGTCCTTGTACTTCCCAGTTGCCGGGTACCTGAATATCATCCCACGAATCTGTATTGGTGTTCGGATCGGTAATGTTATCGGGAAGTTTTTTATAAGAGTCTACGAAGTAGAATTTCCAGGTTCCATTCAGCAAGCGGTAATACTTGCTTCGTTCGAACTTGCCACTCAAGGCAGCAGCACGATTGTTGTATGTCATAAAAGAAGTACGTGGATACTCTTTGTTGACTTCAACTACCTGCACGTCCTGCCAATAAGGTTTCACGGCTTTCTCAGCCATCGTACTAAGTGTTGTCAGGGAAAATATTCCCATGAAAATGCCTGTTAATAAGTTGGGGGTTGGTCGAAATTTCATGTTTCTCAATATTGGTTTTTCATTTCTTTTTTATTTTACTTTAATATGATCGAATCCTTCTCCATATACTCCAATGACAGCACTTTGCGATACAAATGCATTCGGGTCTATGTCTTTTATCAACCGGAAGATGATAGGCGATTCCCTTTTCTTGGCTAATACAAACATCATCTTAACTTCTCGTCCTGTATAAAAGCCGGTTGCATTGATAATCGTTACTCCCCGGTGTGGATATTCGTTAATATGCCGTCCTATTTCTTCATATTTGTTGGATATGATAAAGAACTGTACGGATTGGCGGGCGCTATTCACTACCTGGTCGAGAACGAAACTACAAATATAAAGAGTTACAAACCCATACACCACTTTTTCCCAGTCTTTTAAGACAAAATAACTGGAAGAAATGATAATCATATCGCAGATGAGCACGACTCTTCCTAATGTGATGTCCCGGTATTTGTTGATGATGGCTGCAATTATATCTGTACCTCCCGTACTTCCATTAGCCGAAAAAGCAACACCTATGCCACCTCCACAGAAGGATGCTCCGATGACACATGCCATAAAGGGCTGGTCGTGGAGAAGACCGAAACCTGCCGTCAATTTTTGAATGACGGACAGAAAGAAGGTGAGGGTAAATACACCAAAAATAGTTTTGATGCAAAACTTCAGTCCCAGTAACTTGAGGGCCAGTAACAGCAAAAAGAAGTTGATGCTGAAGTACGTATATTGTACCGGAAAACCTGTGGCCCAATATACGATGGAAGCAATACCCGGTACTCCCCCGGTGGTGATATCGTTAGGCAACAGAAAAACGGTCCAACCGATACCGTACAAAATCATGCCGATGGCAATCATTACATAATCTCTGGCTTCACGGATAATGCTTTGCTTAGAAGGCTTTGGAATAGCTGTTTTCATAAACGTGATTATGATAATCTATAAAATGTTCAAACACGAACCCATGAATAATCCGGCTTTAGGGGAGAAGCCGGATTGGTTCATTATGCTCGTGCTAAAAGGAAATATGCTGTTTTATTTTGCAAAAGCGTGACGGTAGCCTTGTACTTTATTCCATCCGCCGCGAGTGAAGTCGGGTACTTCTACCGGAGCTGAATTGTTCTCGATAGAAAGTCTGGTAAGTTCAGCCATGCAACACCATTCTGCCAGGTCATAAACGTCCATATCCAATGGCAGTCCATTCTGCAAGCAATATGCCAGACGGTAGTCCATAATGAAGTCCATACCACCGTGTCCACCTACTTTCTTAGCTGTTTCTTCCAGCTCTATATGAATAGGATCTTTATATTTATCCATCAAGGCTTTCTTTACGTTTTCAGGTACAGAACCATGTGCATTCAGATTCTCATGATTAGGCACATCTTTTGAATCAACTTGTGAAGGTCGCAGGCAATATTCTTCAATCGGATATTTACTTGCATAACCATCAGCTCCCACTATCTGATACATACGACTGTATGGGCGTGGAGTCATTACGTTGTGCTGAATCAACATTGTTTTACCGTTCTCTGTGCGAATCAGGGTAGAAGTTTGGTCACCATTCTGGAAGTCAGTCACCTCTTCTCCTGTTTGTTTCTTAATATAAGCTGGTCCGTTGACAGCTTTCGTATCCATCGATACCAATGTTTTCATGCGGTCACCACGGTGGATATTAAGTACCTGACAAGCAGGACCCATGCCATGGGTAGCATATACATCACCACGGTGTAGATGATTATAATCCATTCGCCAGTTATTCCAGTATTCAGGCCAGAAATCTTCCAGATTGTGGATATATGAACCTTCTACATGAAGTACTTCTCCGAATACGCCTTGTTGTGCCATATTTAAAGAAGTCAGTTCAAAGAAGTCATATACGCAATTTTCGAGCTGCATACAATGCTTACGTGTCTTTTCGGAGGTATTGATTAGCTGCCAGATTTCATCCAGTGTCATAGCGGCAGGAACTTCGATGGCTACGTGTTTACCGTGTTCCATGGCATAAACACCCATTGCTGCGTGATGTTTCCAGTCGGTGGCTATGTATACCAGATCAATATCATCCCGTTCACAAAGTTGCTTCCATGCCTCTTCCGAACCACTGTAAGAAGCAGCTTCAGGGAGTCCGGCATTCTTTAAAATTTCTTGTGATTTTTCAACACGTTCGGGAAGCAGGTCGCATAATGCCACAATCTTAGTTCCCGGGATATGGGTCCAGCGTGCCACGGCACCAGGACCACGCATTCCTAATCCGATGAAACCGACACGAACGGTATCTATTTTAGGAGTAACGAGTTGGATTACATCTTCTTGTCCGGCAGGGCGGGCAGGAGTTTCTACTTTGATAGGAGTAAAGGCTTCGGGAGCCTTTGGTTGTAAAGTACAACTGGTGTGCCAAGTTAACAAAGCCAAGCCGATAGCAGTGACTGTAAATAGTTTCTTCATCATATTTTAAAGTTTTTAATAGGGGTTATTCGATGTTTTTCATTTACGTGTCAAAAATAGTAATTAATTAGCCAACTATTTATATTTATAATCGATATTTTCATCATAAACTTCTATTATGAAGTAGAAAGTGATTCGGACTTTTTCTACCTGATTTTGTACAGTCTTGAATATCGGGAAATACATATGAAAGACAGGTCATTAAAAAGCTCTTTCATAATCTTTGCAGTCTAAAGTAAAACAAAAAAAGAGAATCTAATTTCTTAGATTCTCTTTAGAGAGCGGAAGACGGGGCTCAAACCCGCGACCCTCAGCTTGGAAGGCTAATGCTCT
>NZ_DAWCXD010000021.1:0-50192 GCF_052357945.1 Bacteroides sp.
TGTACAACTTTTTAATACTCATACGGTTATTTATTTAATTCCGCCAACGGGTTAACTTAGTAATTCTTTTGTAACCAGACTCCCAACAGTTTATCAGCTATTTCATAGTGATTTTGTTCCTGCGAGACTAGATTCTTTTCCAGTAACCCCTTGAGTGCAGCTTGTACGGAACTCGGAGTACTTAGCTTGTATTTTTTTATAAACTTTCCTGAAGTGACTCCGGTTGCTTTTTGTTCTTTTCCGATAGCAATCAGTACTTCTTTCTGTTTTTCCGGAAGGCGGGAGAAAATCTCCTGATATGTGAAGTCCTGCATCTGCAGGATATTGGTCAGGGCAATACTTTGGAGGGAACGATCACACACTTCCCCTTTTCCGGTCAGTATATATAATTCATTAAACATGAGTTGTACATACCAGGTATGTCCTTCAAAGAAATTATATACTTCGTCTATCAGTTCTTCTTCAATACGTTTCTTATTTTCAAGGAAAAGCCTTTCAACAAATGCCCTGTATGCCGTAAGTGGAATGCTCTTTAGTTGCATCATATTGACACTTTGATAAAAAGGTCGGGCCGGGCTGTTGAACATATTCATCATAATGTGTTTCTGGCTTCCGGCAAAGATGAAACGAGCATTTTGGCAATGCTGGACTTTAGTTCTCAATATGGCTTCTACATTCTTCTCTGTGTAATTGCCTATTTGCTGAAATTCGTCAATGGCTACGATACAAGGTTTATCAGCCTGTTCTAAATAAGCGAAGATTTCATCCAGTGTTGTTTCTGCTGTATGGATGTCTCCTAATCCAATATCGAAGGTGGGCTCTCCCGTAACAGAATCCAACTTAAAACCTGCGCGCAGCGAGGAAATGACGGAGAAGAAACGTTCGATAAACCTCATTCCTTTGGGTTTGAGTTTCTCGAAAATCTCTTTTCCCAAAGCGAATACAAATTCCCTAAGGCTGGCTGTCGCATAAATATCAATGAAGAATGTATAGTAATGCTCTTTGATCTCATCCTGATAAAAGCAATGACGAATCAGGCCTGTCTTTCCCATGCGACGCACAGAAATGATAACGACATTTCTTCCATTGGTTATGTTACGTATCAACTGTTCTGTTTCCACTTCGCGGTCACAAAAGTAATGGGGAGATAGGTATCCGCCTACGATAAAAGGGTTATTAACGATTGCCATACTGATTATCATAAATACAATTATTACAAATATAATAATTATGTTTATAATAAATCCGGTTTACCTCCTTTTTTTAATAAACATTGTTTTTCTACCTGCAATAATTTTCTCCTGAAAGCCGGAAGTTTCTGAAAGACTTTTATCTTTGCAGATATAATACATACGGCACTATGAAAAAAGTTATTCTGATTTTTGTGACAATCGTCCTTTCTGGTCTGCTTTATGCAAAAGATAATAAGAGTACCGATGCGTTACTTCGTGAGATTGATGGTATCATTAAAAACCGCCAGACTTATGGAGCGGAAAAGGAGGCACGAATTGCTGACTTGAAGAAATTGCTGGTTGAGGCTGCTTCCGATGAGCAGCGATATGGTTTTTGCGGACGTCTTTTCGATGAATACCGGGCTTATAATCTGGATTCGTCTTTTGTCTATGCCCAAAGGAAAGAGGAACTGGCACACCGTTTAAATAAACTGGACTACTTGGATGATGCTGCCATGAATATGGCGGAAGTGATGGGAACTACCGGAATGTATAAAGAAGCGTTGGAGTTATTGGGAGGAATCGACAAGAGAACACTGCCCGACTATCTATATGGCTATTATTATCATCTATATCGCACTATTTATGGATTGATGGGTGATTATGCCGTTACGGAGAAAGCCAAGAAAGAATATTACCGGATGACGGATTTATACCGGGATTCCCTATTGCAGATTAATGCTTCCGACTCTCTGGGGCATGCATTGGTGATGGCAGATAAGTACATCGTTCATGCCCGATACGATGAAGCGATTGATATGCTGATGGAATATTACAGTAAACCGTCTTTGGATGACCATGCACAGGCAATGATTACTTATACCATTTCCGAAGGCTATCGGTTGAAAGGAGATAAGCAGGGGCAAAAACATTACCTGGCTCTTTCGGCCATTGCCGATTTGAAATCAGCGGTGAAAGAATATGTATCTTTGCGCAAACTTGCTTCTCTTGTTTATGAAGCAGGAGACATCGACCGTGCCTACAACTATCTGAAATGTTCCCTGGAGGATGCCACCCTTTGCAATGCCCGTCTTCGTACTTTGGAAATCTCGCAGGTCTTTCCTATCATCGACCAGGCCTATCAATTAAAAACCAAACGTCAGCAGCAGGAGATGAAAATTTCGTTGATATGTATCAGTCTGCTTTCCATTTTCTTGCTGGTTGCCATTTTCTTTGTCTATAAACAGATGAAAAAGGTAGCTGCCGCACGCCGCGAAGTGGTGGATACCAATACGCTCCTGCAAGAACTGAACGAGGAACTTCACGATTCTAATTCGCAGCTGAAAGAAATGAATCATACGCTTTCGGAAGCCAACTATATCAAGGAGGAATATATCGGGAGATACATGGACCAATGCTCCACTTATCTCGACAAGATGGATTTATACCGTCGTTCCCTGAATAAGATTGCTGCTGCCGGAAGGGTGGAAGAACTATATAAGGCTATTAAATCTTCCCAATTCCTTGATGAAGAACTGAAAGAGTTTTATGCCAACTTTGACGTGACTTTCCTGCAACTCTTCCCCAGTTTTGTGGAGGAATTTAATGCCCTGCTTACCGAACCGATGCAACCCAAACCGGGAGAACAGCTGAACACCGAACTTCGTATCTTCGCTCTCATCCGCCTGGGGATTACGGACAGCACTAAAATAGCGCAATTCCTTCGTTACTCTGTCACTACCATTTATAATTACCGGACCCGTGTCCGTAACAAAGCTGTGGGTGAAAGAGATGAATTTGAGGCTAAAGTAATGCAAATAGGGAAGGTGGAAGAATAAGAAAACCACTACTTTTTTTGTCTGACTTCTATTTTGTAACGTTCTTATATTTAGAGGTTTATACTGTGAGATACTGTGTAAATCACTATATTTTTGCTATCTGCTTTAAGAAGCAGTATGAAATGTGGATACTTTTGTTTCACGGTCATTTCAGCAATGACACAGAGAGTAAAACAAAAGTAACCCTAATATTAACTTTAAATTAATGTACATGAAACAGAGTATGAAGTCGAAAGGCTTTGAACGCCGCCTCTTATTAATAATGTGGGGCTTGTTCCTATCTCTTAGTGCATTCGCACAACAGATTTCAATAAAAGGACATGTCGTAGATGCCACGGGCGAACCGGTGATCGGTGCCAGTGTGGTAGAAAAAGGTACAACGAACGGTACAATTACCGATGTAGACGGTAATTTCTCATTAAGCGTTCCGACTAACAGCACGCTGACTATCTCTTTTGTCGGCTATAAAATGCAGACAGTTCCGGTGAACGGGAAAAACTCTTTGAAAGTAACCTTGCAGGAAGATACGGAAGTATTGGACGAAGTTGTAGTAGTGGGTTACGGAACGATGAAAAAGAGCGATCTGACCGGAGCTGTATCTTCTGTCGGAGTGAAGGACATCAAAGACTCTCCGGTGGCCAATATCGGTCAGGCAATGCAGGGAAAGGTGTCCGGCGTGCAGATTATCGATGCCGGTAAGCCGGGTGATAATGTCACCATCAAAATCCGTGGCTTGGGAACAATTAATAACAGTAACCCGCTGATTGTCATTGACGGAATACCTACCGACTTGGGATTGTCTGCTCTGAATATGGCCGATGTAGAACGGGTGGACGTATTGAAAGATGCTTCGGCAACAGCTATTTATGGTTCGCGTGGTGCGAACGGTGTGGTGATGATTACTAGCAAACGTGGTGCCGAGGGTGCCGGAAAGGTGACGGTAAACGCTAACTGGGCGATTCAGAATGCCACTAAAGTGCCCGATATGCTGAATGCTGCGCAATATGCTGCTTTGAGCAATGATATGCTGTCTAATAATGACGATAATACGAACCCTTATTGGGCAGACCCTTCTTTATTGGGAACAGGAACGAACTGGCTGGATGAAATGCTGCGTACGGGAGTGAAGCAAAGCTATTCGGTTAGCTACTCCGGTGGTACGGAAAAAGCACATTACTATGTGTCCGGTGGTTTCCTTGACCAGTCCGGTATTGTGGAAAGCGTTAATTACCGTCGTTTCAACTTTCAGGCAAATAGCGATGCTCAAGTTAATAAATGGTTGAAATTCACTACCAACCTGACATTCAGTACGGACGTGAAAGAAGGAGGAACTTATAGCATCGGTGATGCAATGAAAGCACTCCCCACCCAACCGGTGAAGAATGAGGACGGCAGTTGGAGCGGTCCCGGACAGGAGGCGCAATGGTACGGAAGCATCCGTAACCCGATCGGTACACTGCACATGATGACCAATGAAACAAAAGGATATAACTTCCTGGCAAACATCACCGGAGAGATTACCTTTACCAAATGGCTGAAGTTGAAAAGTACATTCGGTTATGACGCCAAATTCTGGTTTGTCGACAACTTTACTCCGGCTTACAACTGGAAACCGAATCCGGTAGAAGAATCTTCACGCTATAAGAGCGATAACAAAGCATTTACCTATTTGTGGGATAATTATTTTGTATTCGACCACACTTTTGCGCAGAAACACCGGGTAGGGGTGATGGCAGGTTCTTCCGCCCAGTGGAACAACTACGATTACCTGAATGCTCAAAAGAATATCTTCATGTTCGATAATATCCACGAGATGGACAACGGTGAGAAGATGTACAGTCTTGGCGGTAGCCAGAGTGACTGGGCACTGCTTTCTCTGATGGCACGTCTCAACTATTCTTACGAAGATAAATACCTGCTTACAGCTACTGTGCGTCGTGACGGTTCTTCCCGTTTCGGTAAGAACAACCGTTGGGGAACCTTCCCTTCCGTTTCGCTGGCATGGCGTATTTCCCAGGAGAACTGGTTCCCGAAAGACAACTTTCCGGTGAATGACCTCAAACTGCGTATCGGATACGGTGTGACCGGTAATCAGGAAATCGGTAACTACGGATTCGTTGCTTCCTATAATACGGGAGTCTATCCTTTCGGTAATAACAACTCCACCGCTCTGGTATCTACTACTCTCTCTAATCCGAATATTCATTGGGAAGAAGTGCGCCAGACCAACTTCGGTGTAGACATGAGCCTGTTCAATTCACGTGTCAACCTTTCGTTGGACGCTTATATCAAGAAGACAGCAGATATGTTGGTGAAGGCTTCCATTCCTATCACCTCCGGTTTTGAAGATACTACCGAAACTTTTACCAATGCCGGCAAGATGCGCAACAAAGGGGTGGAGATGACCTTGCGTACCATTAACCTGAAAGGGCTTTTCTCTTGGGAATCTGCTTTGACAGCCACTTATAACAAGAACGAAATTCAGGACTTGAACAGCGAAACTCCGATGTTCATCAACCAGATGGGGAACTCATACGTGACTATGCTTAGAGCCGGTTATCCGATTAATGTATTCTACGGATACGTAACCGACGGACTTTTCCAGAACTGGGATGAAGTAAACCGCCATGCTACCCAACCGGGAGCCGCTCCGGGCGATATCCGTTTCCGGGACTTGAATAACGATGGAGTTATCAACGATGAAGACCGTACCGTTATCGGCAACCCGAATCCGAACTGGTTCTTCTCTCTAAGCAATAATTTCTCTTATAAGGGATGGGAACTCTCTGTTTTCCTGCAAGGTGTATCGGGAAACAAGATTTATAACGCCAACAATGTAGACAACGAAGGAATGGCAGCCGCTTACAACCAGACCACAGCCGTACTGAACCGCTGGACGGGAGAAGGAACAAGCAACTCCATGCCGCGCGCTATCTGGGGAGACCCGAATCAGAACTGCCGTGTATCCGACAGGTTTGTGGAAAACGGTTCCTACCTCCGTCTGAAGAACATCACGCTTTCGTATACACTGCCCAAAAAGTGGATGCAAAAGATTCAACTGGAAAATGCCCGCATCTCTTTCTCTTGCGAGAATGTGGCGACTATCACCGGATATTCCGGCTTTGACCCGGAGGTTGACGTCAATGGTATCGACAGCAGCCGTTACCCGATCTCACGTACGTTCAGCATGGGTTTGAACTTTAACTTTTAAATCAGGAGGAAGAATATGAAAAAGATAACAACTTTGGTCTTTATGTTTGCCATGCTGGCATTGACCTCATGCAACGATTTCTTGGATAAATATCCTAAATATGGCGTCGATCCCGAATCGGAAGTAACGAACGAGATTGCCGTGGCACTGACTACTGCCTGCTACAAGACTCTTCAGTCATCTAATATGTACAACCAGCGTATCTGGAGCCTCGATATTATCGCAGGTAACAGTGAAGTAGGCGCCGGAGGGGGAACCGACGGACTGGAAACAGTGCAGGCTTCCAATTTCATAGCCCAGAGTGATAATGGCTTTGCTTTGTATGTATGGCGTTCTCCGTGGGTAGGTATCGGACGTTGTAATATTGTGCTTTCCAATCTGCCTTCGGCAGCTATCTCCGATGAGGTAAAGACCCGTTGTATGGGTGAGGCTTATTTCCTGCGTGCACATTATTATTATATTCTGGTTCGTCTGTACGGAGGTGTGCCTTTGCGCTTAACGCCGTTTGAACCGGGAGAATCTACGGATATTGCCCGTAATACGGTAGATGAGGTATATGCCCAGATTTTTTCTGACTGCAAGAATGCGGTAAACATGCTTCCTCCGAAAAGCAGTTATGGAGACAGCGATAGAGGACGTGCCTGCAAAGAAGCTGCAATGGCGATGCTGGCGGATATTTACCTGACATTGGCGCCCAATCATCGGGAATATTATAATGAAGTAGTAACTCTGTGCGACAACATTGCTGCGATGGGATACGATTTGACCCAATACAATTATGCCGATAATTTCAATGCCACTATCAATAATGGTGCGGAATCCCTTTTCGAAGTACAATATTCCGGTAGTACAGAATATGATTTCTGGGGCGGTGATAACCAATCATCCTGGCTGTCGACTTTCATGGGACCTCGTAACTCAAGTCTGGTGGCCGGTGCTTATGGATGGAACCTGCCTACAGAAGAATTTTTCAAGCAATATGAGGACGGTGATTTGCGGAAAGACGTAACTGTCTTATATCAAGGTTGTCCTGCTTTTGACGGCATGGAATACAGACGTTCCTGGTCGAATACAGGTTATAATGTGCGCAAGTTCCTTGTGTCGAAGACTATTTCTCCGGAGTATAATACCAATCCCAACAACTTTGTAGTATACCGTTATGCGGATGTCTTACTGAAGAAAGCGGAAGCTTTGAACGAGCAGGGACATCCGGATCAGGCTGCCGAACCATTGAATATCGTTCGTAAGCGTGCCGGACTGACAGAGCTGCCGACCACTTTGACGCAGACCGAAATGAGAGAAAAGATTATTCACGAACGCCGGATGGAGCTTGCCTTTGAAGGACACCGCTGGTTTGATATGATCCGTGTGGATAATGGAAATTATGCATTGACATTCCTGAAATCCATCGGTAAGAATAATGTGACCAAAGAACGTCTCCTGTTGCCTATTCCGCAGACAGAGATGGACTCCAATCATCTGATGACTCAAAATCCCGGTTATTAATCCGTTTTATAATCATTCATTTAGATAAATAATATCATGAAGAAATATATATATCAGTTGTTATGCTCTCTTTTCATCGGCGGAACGATGGTTGCCTGTGCCGAAGATTATATGGAGACAAATAAAGGACATGATACCCTCACTCTTTCGGTGAATCAGCAGGACTTGGTGTTGAACGAAAAGAACCATAGTCAGGAAGCACTCGCTCTCTCATGGACTACCGGAACGAATTATGGAAGTGGTAACCGTATCTCTTATACGCTGGAACTGGCGAAAGCCGGAACGGACTTTGCAAATGCTTATTCGGTAGATTTAGGTACGGGAACGTATCAATGGACTAAGAAAGTGGAAGAACTCAACCAATTCCTGAATATGCGGTTCGGTATCGGTTATGCTGTGAAAGCGGAGTTGGAGGCACGTATCACAGCGGTTGTTGCCGGAATGGAAGAGCAGAAACAAAGTGCGACGACTGCTTTTACAGTGACTACGTATCAGCCGGTTACTACTACGCTTTACCTGATTGGTGATGCTGCTCCGAATGGATGGGCTGCCGACAATGCGACAGCGATGGAGCGTACGGATAACGGACAGTTTACATGGACAGGAAAACTGAACGCCGGATCATTGAAATTTATAACGACATTGGGACAATTCTTGCCGTCGTATAACCGTGACGCCACTGCAGTGGAAGCACTCAAGCTGACCTACCGTACATCGGGCGACCAGCCGGACGAGCCGTTTGTAATCGACGAAGGGGCAACCTATATTGTAAAAGTAGACTTGCTCAATCTGACGTTGACACTGACTGAAACGGAAGATATCGGTTGGAGATTTGACGAGTTCTTCATTGTCGGTTCGTTTACCGGAAATGGTGGCTGGGGATTTGAGGCACTGTCTAAAGATGCTGTTCAGATGGATTTATTCCATTATGGGGCTGTGATTCCTTGGAAGGCAGACGGAGAATTTAAGTTTAGCTCTGTGGCGGATTTCGGCCAGTCGGATGCTTTCTTCCATCCTGCCGTAGCAAATGCTCCGTACACTTCGACGTCAGTAGTGCTTGGAGGCGACGATAATAAATGGCAAATGAAAGAGGCTGAATGTGGCAAACCTTATAAAGTATGGTTCTATACAGGCAAAGGAAAAGAAAAGATGCTGATGCGTCCGTTTATTCCTTACGCAGGATTATATCTGGTGGGTGAGGCAACTCCGAACGGATGGAGTCTGGACAATGCTACACCGATGACTAAGAGTGTCGACAGTCCTTGTATCTTTACATGGAGCGGTACACTGAAAACCGGTGAGATGAAGATTTCCTGCGATAAGAAGGCTGACTGGAACGGAGATTGGTTTATGGCGGATAAGGACGGTAAAACTCCGACGGGTGAAGTGGAAACAGCATTGTTCGTCACTAAATCGGATGCAGAGTTGAGTAGTATGTATCCGGATGCAGATTTGGGTGGTCTGGACTATAAGTGGAATATTCAGGAGGCCGGTTCTTATCAGATTACGATTGACCAGTTGAAAGAGACGATCTCGATTGTGAAACAATAAAACAAGAATTCAAGATGAAAAAAATAATATATCTGGTAGCTGCTTTCCTGTGTATGGCTTGCAGTGATGATAATGAGTCGAACCAACAGAATGGAGGAGCTTCGGGCGGTGTTACCGAAGTGACTCCGGTAACATCGGATTTGAGTGTAGACCTGTCGACAGATAAGGCTTTCTACAAACCGGGGGAGAAAGTGGTATTTACAGCGGATGATGTGTTGCCTGCCGGAACTAAAGTTCGTTATCGTCTTTCGGGTGAAACGGTGGGAGAAGAATCGGTAAATGGTACGAGCTGGACATGGCAACCGCCTACCACTGATTTTAAAGGGTACATGGCAGAGCTTTACCGTCAGGAGAATGGAACGGATGTAATAGTCGGTACGATTGCGGTAGATGTATCCAGTGATCCGGCACGTTTCCCGCGTTATGGTTTTGTCGCTGATTTCAGTCAGGAGAAGACAGCCGAAAAGACACAGGAAGAGATGGAGTATCTGAACCGTCATCATATCAACTGGGTGCAGTTCCAGGATTGGCATAATAAACATCACTGGCCGTTGGGAGGTACACGTACACAGTTGGATGAGGTATATATGGATATCGCTAACCGGGAAGTTTATACAAGTTCGGTGAAAAATTACATTGAAGCGCAGCATCGTTTCGGTATGAAGTCTATGTTTTATAATCTTTGTTTCGGAGCGTTGAAAGATGCTGCTACGGATGGAGTGAAGGAGGAATGGTATCTGTTTAAGGATGCTTCTCACACTACTAAGGACAGCCATGACCTGCCGGGCGGATGGAAAAGTAATATCTATCTGGTAGACCCTTCTAACAAGGAATGGCAGAAATATCTGGGCGAAAGGAATGACGATGTATATGCAAACTTCGCTTTCGACGGTTATCAGATAGACCAGTTGGGACGACGTAGCACGCTTTATAATTATAGTGGTATTCCTGTTAACTTGCGTGAGGGATATGCCTCTTTTATAGAGGCAATGAAGCAGGTGCATCCGGACAAGAGTTTGGTGATGAATGCGGTGAGCCGTTACGGTGCCCGTCAGATAGGGGAGACGGATAAAGTGGATTTCTTCTATAATGAAGTATGGGCGGATGAGGCTGATTTTACCAATCTGAAAGCTATTCTTTATGAAAATGGAGTATATGGCGATTATCAGTTGAATACGGTTTTTGCAGCTTATATGAATTATAACAAGGCGGATAACCGGGGGGAATTTAATACACCGGGTATTCTGCTGACGGATGCTGTCATGTTTGCTTTGGGCGGTTCGCATTTGGAACTGGGAGGCGATCACATGTTGTGCAAAGAGTACTTCCCGAATGAGAATCTGACAATGAGCGAAGAACTGAAAACAGCGATGGTTCATTATTATGACTTCTTGACTTCTTATCAGAATCTGCTTCGTGACGGAGGTACGGAAAATAGTATCACCATGAATTGTACCAACGGGGAAATGAGGTTGAATGTATGGCCTCCCCAACAAGGTTCGGTCACTACTTATGCCAAGCAGGTAGGCAACAAGCAGGTGATACATCTTCTTAACTTCTCGCAGGCAAACAGCCTTAGCTGGAGAGATGTGGACGGCACGATGCCGGAACCGACCTTGATAACGAAAGCTGCTTTACAAATGAATCTGCCGGCCAAAGTGAACAAGTTATGGGTAGCTTCACCGGATGTACATGGAGGCGCTTTGCAGGAACTGGCTTTTACGCAGGAGAACGGGGTCGTTTCTTTCACATTGCCGTCCCTGAAATATTGGACAATGATTGTGGCTGAATAAAACTAATTGCGCATGCTTGCTGAATAAATCGGCTGTGGCAGAATAACTAAAATGATAGGTATGAAGATTAGATATAGGTTATGGGTGTGGGTATTGTGCCTGATGTTTCCAACATGGGTATGGGCGGAAAATGCGGTACATACATGCACTTCTTTTACACAACAAGGACGTCAGGTGACTTTTCACCTGACGGACAGTGCTGCGTTGCAGCTACAGCTTTGTAGTCCTTCGGTAGTCAAAGTTTGGTTTTCGCCCGATGGACAACTGCAACGAAAAAATGCCTCTTTTGCGGTAATTAATGAAGAGTTGGAAGATGTAGGGACCGTCCATGTAGACGAACAGGCAGCCTGTTACGAGATCTTTACTCCGAAATTGCGTATTCGGGTAAATAAATCTCCGTTGAGTCTTCAGATATTTGATAAGTATCAGAAACTCCTGTTTAGTGATTATGCCGACAAGGGGCATGTGAGTGAAGGAACAAAGAAGACGGAATATAAAGTGCTCCGTCGTGACGAGCATTTCTTCGGACTGGGAGAAAAGACAGGAAAAATGGACCGTCGTGGCGAATCTTATAAGATGTGGAATAGCGACAAACCCTGCTACAGTATAGTGGAAGATCCGCTCTACAAGAGTATTCCTTTCTTTATGAGCAGCTATCGGTATGGTATTTTCCTTGATAACACCTATAAGACGGAATTCAAATTCGGAACGGAAAGCCGTGATTACTACAGCTTTGAAGCGCCGAACGGGGAAATGGTATATTACTTTATCTTCGGTAAAGACTATAAAGAAATCATCAGCCAATACGTCGGACTGACCGGAAAACCTATCATGCCGCCGAAATGGGCATTGGGTTTTGCTCAATGTCGCGGTCTGTTGACAAGTGAAAAGTTAAGCCGTGAGATAGCCGAAGGCTACCGGAAACGGGGAATCCCTTGTGATATTATCTATCAGGACATCGGCTGGACAGAATATTTGCAGGATTTCGAATGGCGCAAAGGAAACTATGAAAACCCCAAAAAGATGCTTTCGGATTTGAAAGAGATGGGTTTTAAGGTAGTCGTATCTCAAGACCCGGTAATTGCACAAGCCAACAAAAAACAATGGGAAGAAGCAGACCGCCTGGGCTATTTTGTAAAGGATAATACGAGCGGTAAAAGCTACGATATGCCCTGGCCGTGGGGTGGGAACTGCGGAGTGGTAGATTTCACCCTGCCTGCCGTAGCCGACTGGTGGGGAACTTATCAGCAGAAACCGATTGACGATGGTGTCTCCGGCTTCTGGACAGACATGGGCGAACCTGCCTGGAGTAACGAAGAACAGACGGAACGCCTGGTGATGAAACATCATTTGGGTATGCACGATGAAATCCATAACGTCTATGGTCTGACTTGGGACAAAGTGGTAAAGGAGCAATTTGAAAAGAGGAATCCGGACCGTCGTGTTTTTCAAATGACTCGTGCTGCTTATGCCGGATTGCAACGTTATACGTTTGGCTGGACGGGTGATAGCGGAAACGGAGACGACGTACTGCAAGGTTGGGGACAATTAGCCAATCAGATTCCTGTAATGCTTTCCGCCGGATTGGGATTAATCCCGTTTTCTTCCTGTGATATCACCGGTTACTGTGGGGATATTGAGGATTATCCGGCTATGGCGGAACTCTATACCCGTTGGATTCAATTTGGTGCATTTAATCCTTTGAGCCGTATTCATCATGAGGGAGATAATCCGGTGGAGCCGTGGCTTTTCGGACCGGAAGCGGAAAAGAACGCGAAAGCGGCTATCGAACTGAAATATCGTTTGTTGCCGTATATCTACACTTACGCCCGCGAAGCGTATGATACAGGATTGCCTATCATGCGACCTCTGTTTCTTGAATATCCAATGGATATGGAAACATTTTCTACGGATGCCCAATTCCTGTTCGGTCGTGAATTACTGGTAGCTCCTGTGGTGAAGAAAGGTGCCCGCACAAAGAACGTGTATCTTCCCGAAGGTACATGGATAGACTACAACAACAAGCAGACGATCTACGCCGGAGAGCAATGGGCTACCGTTGATGCTCCCTTGTCCTCTGTTCCTATGTTTGTGAAGCAAGGTTCCATCATCCCCACCATGCCGGTGATGAACTACACCCATGAGAAACCGGTATATCCACTTACTTTTGAAATCTTCCCCGCACAGGAAGGCGCACAGGCAGCCTTTACCCTTTACGAAGATGAAGGAGAAGACTTAGGATACCAGCGTGATGAATTTGTCAAAACACCGATTATTTGCAGCACTCTGGCAAATGGATATGAACTGACTGTCTCTGCTCGTGAAGGAAAAGGATACACTGTCCCCGGTCCGAGAAATCTGTTGTTCCGTATTTATTCTGCGAAAGCCCCGAAAGAGGTAACTGTCAAAGGAAAGAAGATAAAGAAAACTAAACCGGAACGTTTGGAAGATAATTTAGAGAATGATACTGAAACTGTAGCGTGGGATTGGGATAAGGAAGCAGGTGTCTGTAGTGTGAGAATACCTGATAAAGGTGTTGATGAACAGTTGATGATTACTTTTAAATAAACAGGGAGCTGTTGGCAAGCTAATATTCAAAGTTTTTCTTTCGTTTTATATGGATAATGTGTAGATTCGCATGAAACTCATATCAGAAATGTGTAAGTTATCACATTTCTGATATCAAAAGTGTGATTCATTATGAGAAGCTTTTCCAACCCGTTTACCGGATTCGGTATTCAATGCTGAATTTGAAACAAGATGGTAATTTGATTAATATCTCCCTGTTTTTGGCGGATAAGACAAAAGAGCTATTGAAGGATAAAAGTTGAGAGAGCCTTCTGAAGGAATCAGTAGCCTTCTTAAAAAACGGTGATTCTTAAAAAAGGAATATTTAATCATTGGAAGAAGGACCTGAATTGCAGTTTGGTAAAGAAAAGCAGGAAAATGTCCTGCATTTGTAATTACGCGATTCTCTATTTCTGCTGTTTCGAAAATATGCCAATCAAGCTGCGATAGATTTATTTATGCAGTTTATTTTCCGGTTCGTCATTTTCTAATTGGCCATTTCCTTGTATAATATTAAAAATAGAACATTGAAAGTATATATTATTAAGTGTATAATTATTTAAAAGACGCTTATTGATGGAAGGGCGTTCGGTGCTGAATGTTCGGCTAAAGACGGTGGGTGCTTATAATGTAGTATGGATGAAATGCAATTATATAAACAATATCAATAAGTGATTTTTCATTTTGAAGTGGCAGATTGAATAGCGTTTGTTCAAGTTGGAAGAACTTTCCTTTTTAATCAATAGTTAGTGCTTCAGGTAATACAACTTTCTTTTCTTAGTCTTTTTTGCTTATGTTTTTGGAATAAGGTCTTATCTTTGTTCCCGTCTGAAGAAAAGAACGAACTGTTTAGGCTGATAGTTAATATAATATTGAACCATTGAAAATAAATAAAGTCATGAAAAAGATTTGCTTTCTTCTCTTTTTGCTTTGTACTTGCATTGCTCAAGCACAAAATGCTTATTGCACAGACAAAGATATATCTTATGTCTCTGGTTCCGAAACGGATACCTATCGTCTGGAACGTTGTAAACTGGATATTTATTATCCTGAAAACAAGAAGGATTTCTCAACTATTGTCTGGTTTCACGGTGGTGGTATGGAAGGTGGAAATAAATTTATTCCCAAAGAATTGAGAGAACAAGGGTTTGCAGTAGTGGCGGTGAATTACCGTTTGAGTCCGAAAGCAAAAAATCCGGCTTACATCGAAGATGCGGCTGCGGCTGTGGCATGGGTTTTCAAGAATATTGAAAAGTATGGCGGTCGTAAGGATCACATTTTTGTTTCCGGTCATTCTGCGGGAGGTTATCTTTCGTTGATTCTGGCAATGGATAAGAAATACATGGCAGCATACGGAGCAGATGCCGATAGTGTAGCTGCTTATCTTCCGGTGAGTGGTCAGACGGTGACACATTTCACTATCCGTAAGGAACGCGGTTTGCCTGACGGTATTCCGGTGGTTGATGAGTATGCTCCGGTAAATAAGGCTCGTAAGGAAACAGCTCCTCTCGTGTTGATTACGGGGGACAAGCATCTGGAGATGGCGGCAAGATATGAAGAAAATGCGCTGCTGGAAGCTGTCTTGAAAAGTATAGGTAACAAGAAGGTGACTTTGTACGAAATGCAAGGATTCGATCATGGTCAAGTACTCGGCCCGGCATGTTATCTGATTGCAGATTATGTGAAGAGATTCAAATAATATAGTTATAAATAAGAATAGATTGGAAGATGAAAACACGCAGTGATGCTTTTCAGTTTGAGAAAGAATTGGATTGGGAGAAACCGGCTCCGGGAATCCGCCGCCAGATAATGGGGTATGACGGGCAACTGATGATGGTGAAAGTGGAATTTGAGAAAGGTGCCGTCGGTTCTATGCATCAACATTATCATAGCCAGGCTACTTATGTTGCAAGCGGCAAGTTTGAATTGACCATTGGCGATCGGAAAGAAATTCTTTCTACAGGTGACGGTTATTATGTGGAACCTGACCAGCCTCATGGATGTGTTTGTCTGGAAGCAGGTGTATTGATTGATACATTCAGCCCTATGAGAGCTGATTTCTTAATATAATATCTGGCAGGAAGTCAGATATATGTGGTATGAATTTACCACATATATGGTATTTACCCTGAACAGAATCCGCACTATCTTTGTCATATATTAAAACAAGAGAAATTTAAAACAGATATATATGGAAAAGATAGCAAGAAAATTGACGGATTTGGTAGGTAATACTCCGTTATTGGAACTTAGTAACTATAATAAAGGTAATGATCTGAAAGCCCGTCTGATTGTAAAGATTGAATCTTTCAATCCGGCAGGAAGCGTGAAGGACCGCATAGCATTGGCCATGATTGAGGATGCTGAAACGAAAGGCATTTTACAATCCGGAGCAACTATCATTGAACCGACCAGCGGAAATACCGGTGTGGGATTGGCTTTTGTTTCAGCCGCTAAAGGCTATAAGTTAATTCTGACAATGCCCGATACCATGAGTATCGAACGACGCAATCTTCTGAAAGCCTTAGGCGCGGAATTAGTGTTGACTCCTGGTGCGGATGGCATGAAAGGAGCCATTGCCAAAGCAGAAGAACTGAAGGCTGTCACTCCGGGAGCTGTCATCTTGCAACAATTTGAGAATCCTGCTAACCCCGCCATGCATTTACGAACTACTGGTCTGGAAATATGGAGAGATACCGAGGGGAAAGTCGATATCTTTGTGGCCGGAGTAGGTACTGGCGGAACAGTTAGCGGTGTAGGGGAAGCGCTGAAGATGCGTGATCCGAGTATAAAGATCGTGGCAGTAGAACCTTTTGATTCTCCGGTACTCTCGGGAGGAAAACCAGGTCCGCATAAGATTCAGGGAATCGGTGCAGGGTTTGTTCCTAAAACGTACAAGGCTTCTATCGTAGATGAGATTATTCAGGTGCAGAATGACGATGCCATTCGTACGAGTCGTGAATTAGCCAAACAGGAAGGTTTGTTGGTAGGCATATCTTCAGGCGCAGCCGTATATGCTGCTACGGAACTGGCGAAGCGACCGGAAAATGCAGGGAAAATGATTGTTGCATTATTACCTGATACAGGCGAACGTTATTTATCTACCATTTTGTATGCTTTTGAGGAATATCCTTTGTAATAATGCCGCTTTCCTTCAGATAAAAACAACCGCTCCTTTGGGCTCAAACGATTGTCTTTTTTTTGTAGACATACGGTCGTTTGGATCAAGAGGAGCGGTTGTTTAAATTTGGTTGAACAGTCTCAAACGGCTGTTCAACCGGTTAGATGATAATTTGAGTTCACCACAAAGTAACGCAGTGTCTCATAGAGTTATTGTCTGGAGTGTATATATTAATAATGCGCATTTATTTATAAATACCTACTTATAAATGCCTACTTATAAGTAATAGTCAATACTTGATTTCCGCATTGCATACGGAAATCTCCTTGTTCCAGTACCCATTGCCCGTCGGAATTGACAAAAGCCAAGTCGCTGCCTTTGATGGATAGAGTGACAGTTTGGGTTTCACCCGGTTGCAGTTCCACCTTTTTGAAGGCTCGTAACCGGCGGTTTTCGGGAGTAAGCGAAGCCACAAGATCACTGCTGAATAGCATGACAACTTCTTTTCCGGCATATTTACCGGTATTAGTTACATCTATGGAAAAGTGCAAATCATCTCCTGTGGTAAACGAAGATTTGTCCGTTTGGAAGTTGCTGTATTCGAAAGTGGTGTAGCTCAATCCGTATCCGAAAGGCCATTGAACAGAGACTACAGCATTGTAGTCGTAAGCTCCTTCCATTTTGTCCATCTCTTCACTCACCCGATAATCGTAGGTAGTCAGTGCTGCTTCGTGTCGCGGATATGTGTAAGGCATCTTGGCACTGGGGTTCACGTCTCCTGCCAGAATGTTCGCTAATGCATCGCCACCATAGTTTCCGGGTAATAGAATGTCAATAACAGCATCAGCCAATGGCTCCAACTCGTTGATAATGCGGGGACGACCCTCATTGAGTATCAGGATGATCGGTTTTCCCGTAGTGGCAAGTGCCTTTACCAGTTTGCTTTGGTTGGCAGAGATGGTAAGTTCGGAAAGATTACCGGGTGTTTCGCAATATGAATTTTCACCGATGCAGGCGATAATAATATCCACGTTGCGGGCGGCGGCCACAGCTTTCTCAATCTCCGGTTCATTTTCTTCCATGTAAGCACCTTCGGGTTTGTAGGTTACGCCTTGTTCCAGACGGACATGATCGGCTCCGAATTTGTTGCAGATTGCTTCGTAAATGGTGTTATATTTGTCGGCAAATCTGTCGGTCAGATGTCCTTGCCACGAATAGCTCCAACCGCCGTTCAAGCAACGCATAGAGTTGGCGTTCGGACCGGTTACCAGTAGCTTTTTCCCTTGAGGAAGCGGAAGAATATTATCTTTATTTTTTAGCAATACTTCCGATTCTTCGGCTGCATGAAGTGCGATAAGTGCATGCTCCTTGCTGCCGAAAAGAGGATAATCTTTCAATAAAGTGTTCGGATGATCGAACAGACCCAGACGGAATTTAAGTCTAAGCACCCGGCGGACGGCATCGTCAATACGGCTCATGGGCACTTTCTTCTCTTGCACTAACTCTTTTAGTAGTGTACAATAATTGAGATCATACGGTTCCATAGCCATGTCTATACCTGCATTGATTGCCATTTCGATGGCTTCTTTCTTGTTTGCCGCCACATGTTCGCGGGTATAAAGATTGTTGATGTCCGCCCAGTCGGTGATTAACATTCCGTCCCATCCCAAGTCTTCTTTCAACCATTGTGTAAGGAGTTCGCGGTCGGCGTGCACAGGCTTTCCGTTGATGGAACCACTGTTGACCATTATAGTCAGTGCACCAGCTTCCACACAAGCCTTGAACGGTGCAAAACATTTCTCACGCAGTTCGGAAACCGATATATAAGCCGGTGTGCGGTCTTTACCGGTACGTGGCATGCTGTATCCCATGTAATGTTTCACGGAGGTGGCGATTTGGTCGGCGGGAATATGGTTAGGATCATCTCCTTGGAAGCCTCGGACAGCAGTGCTGCCCATAATGGCATTGACTAAACAGTCTTCTCCATAATTTTCCCATACACGTGACCAACGGGGATCACGTGCCATATCGACGGTGGGGGAGTATGTCCAGGGACAATTGCTAGCCCTTGTCTCATAAGCTGTTACACGTGCCGCTTCGTAGGTCAAATCCGGATTGAAGGCAGCACCCATATTGATATTTTGAGGGAAGAGCGTGCCGCCCAATGTATAGGTAGTACCATGATTCTGATCCAGACCGTAGATACATGGAATACCAATCTCCGTCATCGACAGTTCTTGTATTCGACCGATAATCTCGTTCCACTTTTCAGGGCTTTGTGCTACCGGGCCGGGAGCATTGAGAAACGAACCTACCTTGTATTCAGCAATCGCTTTATGGAGTTTTGCCTCGTCCAATTGGAATTCTCCATTTATCGTCTCTCCTAATACATCAATAGCAAGCTCGGTCATTTGCCCTATCTTGGCGTCAAGATCCATCTTTGATAGAAGCTCTTCCACTTGTTGTTCTATTTTTGCGTCTTCAGGAATGGCAGTGGGAACTGCCTGTTTGGAACAGGCAGTCATTGCGATAGATGCGGTCATTAATATAATATTTCTTAGTTTCATTATGATTTGTTTTTAAGTAGCATCGTTTATGTAATCTGTCATTCAGAGGGATTTAACCCGAAGAATGACAGATACTTATGGTATGAATGATTTTTAAACTTACTTAGGAACATTATTTCACGGTTACCAGATCTACATAATAGCCATGTCCTACACATAAGAATCCGTCTTGAGCTTGAATCAAATCCAACATGGCTTGGGTCAGCTTCAGTGTGTATTCTCCATTTTCCGAAAATTCTATTTTATCTGCGAGGCCTGTCCACTGACCTGTGGTAAGCTGTATCTGATGATATTCGGCAGTAGGCTCTATGGAGTAGACTACTTTCAGTGTCGATCCAGCTGTGATACCGGCAAACACGTCCTTTGGAATCAGACCGAAACTCTTGTTGGGGTCACCGTCCGGTTTATCCCACGAAACGTAATGGTGCCCTGACCAAAGTGTTATTTCGGTAGATACGGTAACAGTCTGTTCGGTAGTCGTAACATTGTCGTTTAAGAACTGCACAGCCTCTCCGCTACGGGTTTTGCCTGTCAGCGTATAGCTTCCATCAGACAAATCCGGACAAGTCAGCGTAACTTCCGTAGAAGATTGATTGCTGAATTGAGACACCGTCTGTCCGCCGATGGTTAGAGAAGCGATGTTTTCAAGATTGATACCGGAAATGGTCCAATCTTCGTTGGCAGTAGCCCGGTTAGCCCCCGAAATGACAAGGGAAGCATTGGTCACTTTCACCATGTCGGCTCCATATTGATTGCCGTCGGCATCTTGCAGAACGATACGGTAATCACCTTCGCTTACGCCTGTCGGAACGATGTATTCCAGATAGTTCTCGTCTGCCGATTCAACATAAGTAGGATCGGTAATCGTGTTTCCTCCCAGGAGGATGGCTGTTACGTTCTGTAAATTACTGCCATATAAACGGGCAGTCTTACCGGGAGATACAATTCTCTCAAAGGCTACTTCTTTAGATTGAGGGTCATCAGCCAATGGGTTGACCACCACTAATCCTTCACGGGAAGTCTTCTTCCCTTTCACAGTTTCCACTTCTATTTTCAAATTATACGTACCGGCTTTCAGACTACGGTTGATTTCCTTGTCGGAGTCGGTACCCGATTCTACTTCCTGCCCATCAATGAACCAGGTTACTGTGGTGTAATCTTTCGGAGTCACGGTCAGCGCGATGGATAAGTCCGCATCCCGGCTGATGTTGGCGAATGTAGCCAATTGGCCGTTCGTTCTGTCAGGGAACACTGGGGCAAGGATATGCGGATCATCATTTTCCGTCACCGTAGCGAACGGTTCTTCCTCGGTGCATGCAGTAAATGTGGAGTCTACAGCGAGTAGGGCAAATAGTGCAATATATATCTTTTTCATAATGGATGATTGTTTAATAGTTAGTTTTCAGTATCCCACCACAGAAGGCTGTGCCAATTGTCTGTTCCTCCCATGCGCTCGATGGCTTCATTGTAGCTTTTCTTATTATAGGAAGATTCCAATACAGGATAGCAGAGACGTACCGGAATTTCCGTTCCACCGGTGAGGTATTGTCCGAACCCATATTCTGCCGGTGATTTCAACTTCGGATAACCGGAACGACGCACGTTTGCCCAACATTCGGCAGGATTGGTGAAGTGAAGAATCCAGGCCTGTGTATTGATAGCTTCAAGTTTCTGATTGTCCGTATGTCCGAACGCCCCTTTATCTTGAATGAATGTATCAAACTCTGCATCAGTAGTAGCCGTGCAACCGTAGTTGTCTGTCAGGAAATCCATAGCCGCACGCACTCCTTGTTTGTAAAGATCTTCTGCCAAAGCACTGCCAACGTTCCATTTTTTCACAGTAGCTTCCGCCATCAGCAACTTCACTTCTGCCGAGGTCATCACTACGCCCGGATTGTCGCTTTTTAGGAAATTATTGGCAAGTTTGGGTTCCACTTCACGAGCCATGGTTGCTGTAACGGAAGGGTTGTTAACGGCTAATTCCGCACAAATATCGCTGTCGTACCCTGTAGGCCATGGTTCCCACGAGTAGGCACCCGGGTCGCGCGGACTGAAAGCAATCCCTTTTTCAATCATCTCCTGGGTGATGTCGATACGATTGTCGGGACTGGTGGCACTCATCAGCCCGTCATAATAACAACGGGAAATTTTGAATGTACGAGGGTCACTGGAATTGTATAACTGATTAAAGAAAGTGGAACAGAGGTAACTTGGATTATTAGCGGGGTCGTTGCCGAATAATAACTGTGACAATGAATTTCCGCGATAATCAGAGTAAGCTTCTTGTCCGAAACTAAATGCGATTGTCATGTATTTGATGAGCGCATCGCTTGAGGCGTCCGTTATCACACCCCCATTGGCAGCCAAAGCGTTTTCAAATTCCGTTTGTGCCTTTGTAGGATTGACATTGGAGATTCGCATGGCAAAACGTAGGCGAAGCGAGTTTGCCAGTTGTTGCCATTTAGTTACATCACCGGCATAGATGAGGTCACCTGTCACTTTATCTTTGGTCGGATCGATTTTATTGACGGCATCTTCCAGCTCCAGAAAGAAAGCGTTGTAAATATCTTCCTGTTTGTCATACTTCGGATTGAACTTTCCTTCGAGGAATCCCAGGCCGGCTTCACTGAAAGGAGCGTCTCCGTAAGTGTCGGTGATGATAGACATAAGATAAACCCGATAAATGCGGAGCACAGAGTTGATGTTCACTTTCTCTGCATCTTCGGCTGTGCGATATTGAGCATCAATGATATTCTTCAGGGATTGAGTGTAGAACGATGTCCAGATACGGCTCATTTCATTATTATCTAGCGTATGGCGTCCGCCGTAGTTGGTGGTGTTCCAACATCCCATCAGTTGTTGGGTGAATGCATAATGGTAGTTACGGTAGATTTCCATCATACTAAGGTCTCCGTACGTTTGCAGTTGGGCAGTGGTGAGCTGCGCATTCGGGTCGATGGTAGCGGCCTTGGAAGGGTCGGTATTCATGTTTTCCATGTATTCATCGCTGCAAGAAGCGAAAAACAGGGCACATGCCATCGTGATGATTGTGATGTATTTAGATTGTCTCATGATATATCTTTTTAGAATTTCACATTTACATTAAAACCATAGCTTCTGCGTGAAGGCAACGAACCGTATTCAAGTCCCATACCGGTGGTATTGTTGTAGTTGGAATCCGGGTCGATATTCGGGATATTCTTCCATACGATGAACGGATTGCGGGCAACGAACGAAACGGTCAGTCCGCTTACTACATTCTTCAGCCAGGATTTGGGTACATTGTAACTCAACGTCAGCTCACGGCATTTCACGTATGAGTTGTCGTAAATAAACATAGAAGGTGCATTACGGCAAACGCTCATCCAGTAGTCTTCCGGATTGATGTAGATGTCGTTGGGACGATATGTTCCATCACCGTTGTCGATGACACCCGGAGCAACGAATCCGCCTGTCGGCTTCCAGTTATCGGCTCCTTTTGCAATGCCGGCTGCCAATCTTTCTTCTTCCGAGCGATACCAGGCGTCGCGTCCTGCCAATGTTTCCGGACTTTTACCCGATTCGTAAGCAGCACGGGCAGACATAGAATAGAGGTCGGCGCCTACTTTCACATCGAATACCGCTACCAGCGAAAGATTCTTGTAGGTAAAGTTGGTGAGTAATCCACCTGTCCAGTCCCAAGAGGCATTACCCAATACGTGGTTGCTCTTGTCATATTGCGGCAGACCGGTTTGCGGGTCAATCAGAATATCTCCCTTTTCGTTCCGTTGGAAGTCCGGGCCTACAATAGAACCAAAGTTCTCGCCTACCTTAGCGGCCACCTGAACGTCGAGCCAAGATGCTTTTTCCAGTTCAAACATATCCGATTCGCCATCCAGTTCTTTTACTTTGTTGCTGTTTTTGGAGAAGTTCAGATTAATGTCCCAGGAAAAATCGCGTGTTTGAATCGGTCGTGTGCTAAGGGCAATCTCAATACCTTTGTTTTCTATCTTACCGGCATTAATCAAGCGATAGTTATAACCGGTTGTCCAGGAACTTGCCATTCCCATAATCTGGTTTTTACTGATTTGAGAATAGTAGGTGAAATCCAGTCCGATACGGTTCTTCAGGAATTTCAATTCCAATCCCATTTCCACGGAGTTTGTTTTGGTTGGTTTCAAGTCTTTGTTGGGGATGGTTCCGTTATCGATATATCCGATGGTATATCCGGGATAAGCATATTTGGATTTCGTATAGACGAGTCCCAATTGATAAGGATCGGTATCGCTACCTACTTGGGCCCATGACATACGCACCTTTCCGTAAGGCAGGAGGTCGCCCAGTTTTGTCAGCTCGGAGAATACAAAGCTACCGGAGAAAGAAGGATACACATACATGTTGTTGCCAGTGGGAAGGGTAGACGATTGGTCGCCACGCAACGTAGCATCGAGGTAAAGCATGTGTTTCCATCCCACGTTCACTGCTCCGTAAACCGAATTAATCTGCTTGCGGTAACTGCCGGGCACTACACTGATCTCGTTGAAGCTCGTCAATGAAGGGACATCGCGTATCTTCATGTCTTGAGCGGTGGTAACGGTGGTCTGGTTGTTCACCTTATATACATTGCCGCCTAGCGTAGCGTTGAAATCGAAATCACCCCAATGGTTGTTGTAGAGAGCCAACACTTCAAAGTTGTACATGCGGTTGCGGAAAGCACTGTTTTGAAGTCTTCCGGCTTCGAATCCGGGAGTGGTAGGCGCTTTGTAATCATCGAACGTGAACCAGTTGAGTTCGGCGCCCAACGTTGCCTGAAGTTTCAGATGTGGGTCGATGTTCCATACGGCCTTGCCGTTCATGCGGAACAAGTCTTTCTTGGATTTATTGAAGTTCTTATAGATATCCCAGTACGGATTCACGTTGTAGGGATCCATACCGTTCCAGTTGGAGTATTCGCCGTCGGCAGTCTGATAGGTTCGCAACCATTCCTGGTCGTAGGTGGTGGCAAGGGTCATCAGGTTTTTACCGATATTGGACTTGCTGTCGCCCAGTGCCGGACGGTTTTTCACGTCTTCCCGTGTATAGTTGACACTGAAATCCAAGTCTACCTTTCCTGCAGACGTATTGGCGCGCAGGTTGAAAATGTCACGGCTCATGTGCGTCTGGGGAACAATGTCTTTATTGCGCATATCCGTATAGGTAAAGCGAATTCCGGTTTTTCCGCTGTTCACACCTATGATGGCGGAGTTGGTGGCGGTGATACCTGTGCGGAAGAAGTTGGACGTATTGTCGGGGACAATGAGGAAAGGGCGTTCTACGCCGTCGAAATACTTCAACATGTTTGAACCGTCCGCTTTGGGGCCCCAACTTTTGTTTGTGTTGGATATGGCATCATAGCTATAAGTACCGTTGCTTCCCATACCGTATATCTGTTGCACTTCATCCCATTTGGCAAGTTGGGTGTCGAAAGTCAGCGTTCCGTTATATTCCACACTGACTTTATCCTTGTTGGCTCGCTTGGTTGTAATCAAGATAACACCGTGGCTGGCACGGCTACCATAAAGTGCAGATGCCGCAGGGCCTTTCAATACCGACATGTTTTCTACGTCATCGGCATTGATGCTCGAAATACCGTCGCCCAAGTCGAAGCCTCCGTTTGTACCGGCACTGCCGAAATTGGTGTTGTCCAAAGGTACACCGTCCACTACATAAAGAGGCTGGTTATTGCCGGTCATTTCGGTACTGCCTCGCAGAATGACACGTGTAGAACCGGAAGGACCACCGGCAGTCTGGCTGACTACCAAGCCGGGCACACGTCCTGCCATGGAGTTGATGAGATTCGTCTCTTTGGCTTTGGTCAAGGCTTCACCTTTCACTTCATCAATGCCGTAGCCCAACGCTTTGCGCTCTCTCTTGATGCCAAGGGCGGTGACTACCACTTCATCCAATGCTTTGGCATCCTCTTTCAAGGTGATGTTCAAAGGACCTCTTCCCGCTTTTACTTCTTCGGATTTATAACCCACGTAGCTGACAACGAGCGTAGCTCCCGCTTTTACATTCAAACTGAAATTTCCATCCAGATCGGTAATCGTTCCGTTGGCAGTTCCTTTCTCCACTACGGAAGCCCCAATGATGGGACCTGTGGCATCGCTCACTTTTCCGGTTACCTTGTTGCTTTGTTGTTGAATAGCCTGGGAACTTGGTTCCGTTGCTGCATACACTTGCTGGAAACTTCCCGCTATCCAAAGGGCGAGTGTTCCGCAAAACAGTAGATACTTACATTTTTCCATATTCATAGCATGTATATTTAAGATTCCTATAATATTTTCACCCAGTCGATGTACATATTCACTTTCTGACCGTCTTTCAGGCCCGTCAGTTTATTAATGTCGGTAATTCCTGTAAACGCACCTCCCACGGCGAGGTTGAACAGAATGTAGAAGTTATCGTGGAAGTATGTGTTCGAGCTAATGTCGAACGTATGAAACTTGACGTTGTCGATGGATATTGTCAGGTTGTTTTCATCCCAATCCAGAGAGTAGGTGTGATAATTGCCGTCTTGCAGGCTGTTGGCCACATTGGCTTTGTAGTATTGCTGTTCGTGAGCCGCTACGCTGGGACCATAGTGAATGGCGGTGTTCACTTGTTTTTCCGAATCGCCCGCAGCCATTCCGCTCTGTTCTCCCATTTCCATAATATCAATCTCCCCGCATGCCGGCCATTCTTTGTCGTTATCTCCCATCATCCAGAACGCAGGCCATAGTCCGCCGTTGGTTTTGGGAAGCTTGATGCTTGCTTCTATCTTGCGATACTTGAAACTCTTTTTCCCTTTTGAATTGATCCTGCCGGAATAGATTTTATTCCCTTTGCGTTCGGCGGTAAGAATCAGAACCGATTTATCCCCGTCCTTTCCAACCGATACATGGGCGGCATCGTATGCCTGTAGCTCTTGGTTGGTCCAACCGGGTTCATGAGTCTCTTTCGTCCATACTTTTTCGTCGAAAAAGTTGAAATCGTCTTTAAAAAGAATGTCTTGTGGATTTTCTTCCGGTTCCGTTACAACCGAATCCGATGAACAGGATTGTTGTGCGAAGCAAACGGATAAAAACAGGAATAGTGCTACTTTTTTCATCGTTTTAGCATTTTAAAGGTTAAACGTAATATGTGCTTTATACTTGTAAAGCTTGGTGCAAAGATGCTAATATCCGGCTGAAACGATGGTCAGATTGCTGACATATTAGGTTTGATTGCTGACAAATCTGCTGATTTTTATCGAACTGACGTTATCTTACCCATTCTTTTTCGAAGATTGTTTCTGTGCGGAAATGATCCCAAGATACTATTGCTGACAATAACTCGTCAATATGCAGCTTTTATTTCTTTCTCTTGCTTATATTATTTTTTCAATTGCCTAAGGAGTTTTCGTTTGACAGTTGTTGAACGAACGCTTGACATATGTTGAACTATCGCTTGACATATGTCAAACGAAAACTTGTTAGGCAATGAAATAACTATCAATAGGTAAACGATTGCTTAAAAATAACTAATAAAATCATTAGTGGCAATTGGTTCCAAACCATGCAGTTTTTAGTTCGGAATTTAATTCAGACAGAAGAACATAAGAACAAAAAATAAAATAGCCGTTCAATAAGCAACAGAAATAATTTTCAAAGCGCAGCATTTATGTTCTTTTGTTCTTATGTCTAAAAACAATTTAGCTCATTTCTATATCTTAATGGTTATCTACTTCCCACTATATTTACTTGGCTGCATCCCGAATTGTTTCTTGAACAATGAACTGAAATACTTCGTGTTGACAAATCCGGTTTCGGCGGCGACATCAGTTACGCTTTTACCTTCTTTCAGCAGTTCGGCAGCTTTTTGTAGCCGGATGATACGAATAAACTCTTGCGGCCCTTTTCCCGTCAGTGATTTAAGGCGACTGTAGAATAGTGTCCGGCTCATTGCCATTTCATGGCACAAGAGATTGATGTTGAAATCGGGTTCATCCAAATGTTCAAGAACAAACTGGGTAGCTTGCATGATAAACCGGCGGTCGCCCTCGGCCATTGTTTCGCTTGCTGTCGTTACGTTTTTGTTGTCGATACTTTCATTGTTTTCATTGCTTTCATTGTCGTCACGTTTGCCGCCCGCCTCTACTTGAGCGATGGCTTGCCGCATGAAAAACTGCCGTTGCCTGTTTCGATTGTCAATCAATCCTTGTACTTTCAATTTCAGTATCTCTGTACTGAATGGTTTGGGAATATAATCATCCGCGCCTTTCTTCAATCCTTCCACTATTGCTTCGTGGTTAGCCTTTGCCGTCAGCAGAACGACGGGAATACCTGATGTGTCAGGATTTTCCTTGACCATTCTGCAAAGCTCGTCACCCCGTATGCCGGGCATCATGACGTCGGAGAGGATGATGTCCGGATATTCATTGGCGAGACAGGCGATAGCTTCGTGTCCGTCGGCAACATCAATCACCCGATAGAGGTGTTCAAAGGTCTGGCGGAGGTAGTGACGGAGAGTTTCGTGGTCTTCTACAATGAGCAATGTATTCCGGTCGTCCGGATCTTTCATTTTATCCGTTTCGGGGCTGTTATTATCCGATGTGCCGGCAAGGTGTTCGAGGGATGATTCGTGCGACACGGGTTCGGTTACGGTGGTGGTTCGCGGCAATGTTACGATGAAAGTAGTTCCCTTGCCCTCCTCGGAACAGAAAGTGATTTTTCCATGCAGCATCTTTACAATGCGTTGCACCTGCAACAGTCCGAATCCGGTTCCTTCTTCCTGTGACTGCCGGGCATTTTCGGCTCTGTAAATATCGGAGAAGATATGCTTTTTCGCTTTCTTCGGTATGCCTATTCCGTTATCTTTCAACGAAAGGATGGCTTTGCGTTTCGTGGCTTTCAAATCCAGGCTGATTTCTCCCTGGGGCATGGTGTATTTGCAGGCATTGGAAAGAAGATTGTCGAGTAACATCTCTATCAGGTGTTTGTCTGCCGAAACGAAAACGGATTCGTCGGGTTGGGTCAGATTCAGTGTCAACTGCTTCTTCTCGCAAAAAGACCGGAAGACGGAGACTTCTTTCAGCAAAACTTCATTCAGACAAAGCGGAACCGATGAAGAGGATGGTTTGTGGGCGTCTACCTTTTCAAATTCGAGCAATTGTGTGATGAGCGAATGGAGTTTCCGGGTACTTTCATGGGCCAGATTCAGGTAATAACGGGCTTTGTCCGAGAGATCCTGTTCCCGGTTCAAATCCTCCAGCGGCGCCATGATAAGCGTTACCGGCGTGCGAATGTCGTGCGCCGTGTCAATGAAGAAACGTATTTTGTCTTCGTCGTATTTCTTTTGGAGCTGGTTGCTCTTATATCGCAGGATGAAATAGAAAACGAAGCCTATTATAAATAGGTAAATAGCCCAAGCCCACCACGAGTTCCACCATGGCTGGCTCACTTTCACTTCTAAGGTGCTTTCGGAGATAGTCTTTCCGTCGCTGCGCCGCAGGCTGCGCACCTTAAAAAGATAAGTGTCCGGCGATACCTTGGTGTAGGATGCCTTCCCTTCGGCCGATGGTTTGCTCCAGTCATTGTCATACCCCTCTAAAATATGCTGATAGACAATATCGCGCTGGAAACGATAGTTGATAGATTCAAAAGAAACGGTAAACGAGTTGTATTTATAGCCGAGCCGTACTGCACGGTCGGCAAGCATATCATGAATGGCAGGTTTTAACGATTCTTCTTCCTGGACGTTTTGATAATCAACCGTCAGCCCCGTGAAACGTAGGAGCGTCCAGTAGTCTACGGTTGAAATGTCGAGTGGCATGATAAAGACAGCGCCATCCGTGCTGCCATACACAAACTCGCCGTTCATCAACCGGGCAAATGAGGATTTGTTATATTCCTTGTCTATATTGCCCGCATAGTTGAGGTTCGACACGCGCAGGCTGTCTATCAAGGCAATTCCTTTTCCGGTGCTGACCCACAAGCGTTTCCTGTCGTCTCGCTGCAAACTATATATATCGTTGGACGGCAATCCCTCTTGAACAGTGAAAGTCTTTACCGTCCGGTTTTTCATATCATATAGATTCAATCCTCCCCCTTCGGTTCCCAGCCACACGGTTCCGTCGTCATTGAACAGCATAGAGATGATATAAGCACTGACATTCTGATTGTGAAATTCCTGGGAATTGGCATAGTGCTGTATATTCCCTGTATGTTTGTCCACCAGGAAGAAACCGTTGACGGTAGCCACCGCTACCCGGTTTCGGTCGATCGGTTCAATGGACTGTACCCAATTCACGTCGAAAGACCGTCTGCTGCCTTTTTCTTTTTCAAACATGATCAGGCATCCGTCCAGACCTCCTATCCATAAGTCTCCCTCCATGTCTTGTCTGACGGAGAAAATATAATTGGTGGTCAATTGCCCTTGTTGCTTGGTGAGATGGCGTAACACGCGTCCGTTGTTATCCAGTAGATACACTCCGTCTCCGTACGTTCCTACCCATACGTTTCCATTTCCGGATGTGCAAAGAGAAATGGTTACGATTTCTTTCAGCACGTGTTTCCAAGTGCCTGACAGGGTGTTTCGGATGCTGATTCCATCATCAGTAGCGAACCATTGGTTACCATCCGGGTTTTCTTCGATATCATTCACGTTGTTGCTGATGAGAGAATGGGTATTTCCCTTTTCGTGTGCTAATATCGAAATGGGATGTTTCAGCAGGATAGCCACGGATACACCTCCCGTATAACTACCTATCCAGATGTTGCCCTGGTCGTCTCTGGTTACGGCATATACGCCGTTTCCGCGCAGGTAAGTATCTGTGTCATCTTTGGTATTCATCAGTAAACGGGCTTTCTTAGTGTCCTTGTCTATCGCATACACACCGCCACCGTCTACGCCTATGAGTATGGTATGTACATCATAGTCTGTAATTGCTCGTATCGGATGAAGGAACGTGCTCCCTTGTCCCTCCAGCGCAAGCACTTTGGAAGTGTCGAGGTTCATCACAGACAAACCGCTGCCAAATGTGCCTATCCAGAGTTCTTTTTTCGGTTTGTCGCAGAACAATGTTTGTACATTCCACCCCTCCAGCAGCTGGCGTTTCTTATCCGGCAGGGCGTGTGACAGTTGCCAGACTCCGTTAGAAGTGCCCACAAAAAGCGACTCGCCGGCAAATGCGATGTCGTTGACATATTGTCCTTTCAGCACGGCAACTATACGATGGTCCGCTTCTTGCTTGTATAGTCCTTTATCCGCCCCCATCCACCAGGTTCCGTCACTATCCAAACAGAGTTTGTTCAAGATGACTTCTTCCTGAATCAATTGTCCCAGGTGGAGGACTTGTTCAAAATGATCCAGGATGGTGGAGTATCGGTAAATTCGTCCGGTATGGTCGTAGGCAAACAGTCCTTGTTGTGCGTCGTACAATAAGTAAAGCCTGCGTCCGGCAAGATCGCCATAATAGAAGCTGCCCGGCAAATCATAGTTCTTTACCGTATGACCGTTGTATCTGTCTATTCCGGTTTTTGTAGCAATCCACATCGCACCGTCTCCATCCTCGACAATCGAAAAAACACGTTGACTACTAAGGCCTTCTGCATAGCCTACATGCCTGACATCGAACATCCGGTTGGTCAGTTCGGCTTTGACAGCCATATTTATCATTAGTAGTAAGGTGATAACAAGATTAAAACGAACCATATTCTTTTAATTGTTGACATTACAAAGATAAAGTTTCTTTAGAAAATCCCAACAGAATAGGGGTGTGAAATTAGAAGGAATATTCAGTAAATCTTCCTATGTAAAGTCAATCAGAAAATCAACAAGATTAATATTTCCGGGAATGGCAAGTTTCTTTCTTATTCGGTAACGGGCTGTTTCTACTCCACGAATAGTAAGATTGGTGAACTGCGCAATGTCTTTGGTCGATAGATTTAGCCGTAACAGTGCACAAAATCTCAAGTCACTGGCTGTGAGACTGGGATATTGTTTACGCAGGTTACGGAAGAAATTCTTATGGATCATATCAAAATTCTTGTGGTAAATATCCCAGAATTCTTCCTCATTCAGGTTTCCGTTAATCTGCTTCAGTATGGTGTCTATATCATGTTGATTGATAATTCCTTTATGCTCTTGTTCAGACATAACCTCTTTCAAGCTTTCAACTGCTTTACGCTGGACTACGGCATCGAGAGCCAGGCTGGCTAATTCCTTACTTTTGACCTGTAATTCTGCTTCAAGTAATTGCTCGCGTTGTTGCGCAATGATATGTTCCTGCTCCAACATCTTGAAGTCCTGTTTCATTTTCTCTTTCTCAAACTCCCTATTACGTTTTCTTAGCATTTTGGCAGCATGCCAGCGAGAGTATAAATATACTATTACACTCGCAAGAAGCACATATATTATCCAAGCATATATGGACAGATAAAATGGGCGTGGTTTATTGAAATAATATTCTACGGAACTAAGTACCTGACCATCGACATTTTTCACTGAAGCCGTAAAATGATAATCTCCATACCCTAAGCTACCAAATGTGACTACCGGATCGGCTGATTCTGACATCAGATCCAAGCTACTTCCCGTGAGGTGATAACAAAAACGGAGAGGTTCGTAGTTAAAATTAGGATAAGACAAATGGAAAGTTATATCCCCCCATATTTTCTTGTTGTCTTTCTTTTCGGCAGATACAGGCATTAGATGCAATTGATAATCCTGTGACAAAGAAGTAACTTCTCTAATGAGTAAAGAATTCCTTTGCAGCAAAGTATCTTTTTTCAGATTCATATCCAAACGTCCTATACCATTGTTGAGACAGAAATAAGTGGTGTTCTTGTTTACATATACATTGTTATTGTTTTCATTACATTCAAGTCCGAAAAAAGAGGAAGGAATGAAGCGTTCCATCCTGAAATTGTCATTATCATATCTTATCAGGGTGTATCCGCGATAGTCGGTAAGCCAATAGAGGTTATCATCTACCGGTATAGCCATATTAATCCCGTTTTTGAGAATAGAGTTAAGTTGTACGAAAGGTATGATACGCTGATTGATATCATCATAAGTATACGTTCTTTTGCTGTCCGACAATACCACTCTTCCACGTATCTTCATAACATGCATCAGGCTTGCATTATTCTCTTCGTCCGACAATGATTTGATATACGTGCACTTTTCCACCTTTTTTAAATCCCTTGAAAGCTCTATCTTGTAGATACCGAGACTCATATGTGCTGCCCATATATTTCCACTATGATCGACTTCGAACTGTCGTACCGGATTCCAGAAACCATCAATGGAATGGGAGAAACTCCATTTGCCATTATTTTTATGATAGACCCTAAGGTTATAATAAGAAGATTCAATGAGCACTTCCTGGCCGTTAATGATGCATTTGCGCAGGCATGTGCTACTGGTTTCTGTTTCGGGGATATTGCTGGCGGTAGTTCCCGTTATGATTTTAGTTCCAAAATTGTTTCCCAACAAAATTTGTGAATCAAATGTACTGATATGCCAGTTCTGTCCTTCGGTACCCTGGATAGGAACAATTGTTTGGTCGGCAAAAGAGTACAACCACGCAGACTGATTAGTAGCAATATATAGACTATTATTAAATGCATTGACCCCATATACCATTCCGAATGACTGTGAATTGCGGTCAGGTATCAGAATGGAATAGGGAGAACCGGTATGAATTAACGCAATGCCAATGTCAAGTGCCGCCCATACATTATTATCCCGATCACAGAAAAGCCGTAATACAGAATTGTTATATAAACGATTTTCCATATCATAATGCCACTTCTCTTTTCCTTCTTTGTCAACGGCATAAATACCATTGCGGATCGTTCCGAGTACGATTGTCGAATCTGATGGAATCATTACGGCACGGTTCATCTGCTGACTTTTTAATTCCTTATCAATGGTGGTAGGGTGGGGAGAAAGTGTCTTTCCGTCATAGTCAAAAAGTCCGTTCCACTCGGTACATAGAATCATTTTTCCTCCTGCTGTGGGAATGACTGCAACCACAGAGTCATCTTTTAATGTTTTACGTTTAATCAATAATTTATATTCATCATTTTCCAGAAGATAAAAATCACCGTTGACCATCTGTACATAGATTTGTCCATGCGCTTTATGAAAATACAATGGCAAATGTTGAGAGTTATAGTGTGCGGTTACTTTCTTTCCATCATATTTAAACCATGAACTGAATGATTGGAAATAAATACATTCACCTATTTTGAGTATATTCCATATTTCATCGTTGTGTGTTTCGATATTCTTGAGTTGGCTCCATAAGGAAGTGTATTCAAGTATACCGAGAGAGTTGCGGCTGAAATAGCCGAAATCCTCGTATGTTCCCACATAAATACGGTCGTCGTCAATGAGTATGGATCGCACAAGCTGATTACCGGGCATTTGATATTTACTCCACGTATAGCCATCGAAACATAATAGTCCTGTATTATTGCCAATATACATCTCTCCGTTCTTTCCTTGGGCTAAAGCCCAGTTTTGTAATCCCGCCTGATAGTCTTTGGCAGTATAGTTGGTAACGATGGGCATGAATGTAGATGCATGACTTATTACCGGGGATAAACATCCTCCTATGAAAATAATAAATAAATAGATAAAATCAGTGCGTCTCATAGAATACTCTCTCTATTATAATGATGGAAAATAATTTCAAATATAATACCAAATAATTAAAAAATCCCAAATCAGCGAAAAAACATGCCAAAATAAGTGCCTACAAGCGATAAACGTACTAAAAACGTAGTGTTGTACAGCATAAAAGTAGTAGCGTAGTATGCGTTATTTTGCAAGAATTTTAAAAACTCCATTCCTTTGTTGCATCGATTTTTTAGCAACCTTATTATCAACTAATACGTAAAAAAATGAAGAGAAAGATTACTTTTCTTGTAGTTGCAGTGTTGTGTTTACAGACACTGCTTGCTCAAAACAAAACAATCAGAGGTACTATTGTTGATTCCTTTAGTGAACCGATCATTGGTGCGTCTGCTCATGTAAAAGGTACCTACACTGGTACTATCTCGGATCTTAATGGTAACTATACTCTGGAAAACGTTCCCGAAGATGCTATTATTACCTTCTCTTATATAGGAATGATACCTCAAGAAATTGCTGTAAAAGGGAAGAATGTAATCAATGTTCAATTAAAAGATGATGTTCAGAAACTGGAAGAAGTGGTCGTGATCGGTTACGGTTCAGCCAAAGCCAAGGACTTGACTTCCCCCATTACGGTAGTCAAGGGAGAAGCGTTACTTTCTACTCCTGCCTCTTCACCTATGGCTGCCATGCAGGGGAAAGTAGCCGGAGTGAACGTTACCAATAGCGGTACTCCGGGAGAAGGGCCGAAGGTAGCTATTCGTGGTAAAGGATCATTTTCCAACAGCTCACCTCTTTATGTTGTAGACGGTATGTTCTATGATGATATCAATTTTCTTAACAGCAATGACATTCAGGATATGTCTGTGTTGAAAGATGCTTCGGCAGCCGCTATTTATGGTGTACGTGCTGCTAATGGTGTTGTTATTATCACTACCAAAAAAGGACAGCGTAACCAAAAAGCTAAAATTACCTATAATGGGTACATAGGCGTACAGAAAGCTACAAACGTTTTAGAAATGGCTAACTCTCAAGAGTATTCCACTATGCTTCTCGAAGCTAATTATGATGCGTATGTATCTACCATGAAGGCTTCTATTGATAAATTCGGTGGTGACTATTCCGATCCTGATTTCCATAACTGGAAATTCGATTCGGACACAGACTGGTATAAGGAGTTACTGCGGAGTGCACTTATCACTAACCACAGTTTGGGAATTAGTGGTGGAACAGAGAAAAGCACTTATTCCGTGGGTATGAGTTATCTGTATCAGGACGGTGTAATGGATGTGGAGAATAACTATAAACGTCTCAATTTCCGGGCAGCACTCGATTATGAAGCAACTAACTGGCTGAAAGTAGGTTTTAATGGTGTATTTAGTAACTCTACCCAGGTATTGCCGCAAAATAAAGCTTGGCAGCAGGCTTTTAATGCTCCGGGCATTTATCCGGTTTATGATTCGGCAAATGACAATACTTTCCCTGACAAGTATGGGTCACCTGATGCAGTTGGTTTCACTTCCAACTTCTACAATCCTGTGGCAACAGCCAACTATTATGATTCGCAAAATGAGAACTATCAGGTATTGACTAACTTCTATGCACAGTTCCAACTCTTGCCGGAGAAGTTAAATTTCAGAACAAGTTATAGTTATGATTATTCAGCCATTCGTGGTCGTGAATATATAGCTCCCTATTATGTAAGTAGCTGGCAACAACAGGCCGTTTCAGAATTGACAAAGAAAGATACGAACTATTACAATTACATTTGGGATAATATATTGACCTATAATAATCAGTGGGGAAAACATAACTTTGGAGCCATGTTGGGTTACTCTATGCGGCAACAACAGTACAGATATATGTGGGGAAAAGCTAATAATGTACCGGAAGGAAAAGATGAATGGCTTTATTTGAGTCAGGGAAACGCTGAAGGTGTAACTCTTGGAGATGATGGTTACTGCTATCGCGGTCAGTCTTATTTCACCCGTTTAAGTTATGACTATGCAGGGAAATATCTGTTGACATTCACTATGCGTGCGGACGGTTCTTCCAAATATCAGGAACATTGGGGATATTTCCCATCCGTTGGTGCTGCATGGGTTATCAGTGAAGAAGATTTCATGAAAGATCAAAAGTTCTTCGATTACTTGAAATTGCGTGCTAGCTGGGGACGTTTGGGTAATGACCACGTAGCTGCAAGTGATGGCTTTGCCTCCATAACCACAGGTAATTCTGCATCCGGTGTGTTTGGCAACTCAACTTTCCCAGGCTATCAAAATACAACTTATTTCAGTTATTTGAAGTGGGAGCTGGTAGATGAAACAAACGTCGGTTTGAACTTCTCTACTTTAAAGAATCGTTTGAATGTAGATTTGGACTATTTCTATCGCCTGACGAAAAGAGCTGTTATATCTCCGCGTTTACCGTTCAGCAATGACGTGCTTGCCGGAAACTATGGTAAGATTCTGAATTCGGGTTTTGATTTGTCACTTAACTGGAATGATAATATCGGAAGAGACTTTAAATATAATTTAGGAGTAAACCTTTCATATTTGAAGAATAAGGTGAAAGACCTTGGAGGATTGAGCTCTATCAAGGGAGGAAAGACCATTAATATGGTAGGCAAAGAAATGAATTCATACTATGGATATAAGGTTGTAGGAGTTTATCAGACTCTTGAAGAATGTGCGGAAGATCCGATTGCCGTAGCCAACAATCTTGTACCGGGTGACTTCAAGTATGAAGATGTAAACGGTGATAATGTAATTGATGGTGATGACCGTCAAGTGCTTGGCTCTTACATACCCAACTTTACATATGGTATTAATCTTGGTTTGAACTGGAAGAATCTGGATTTTGAATTGACTACGTATGGTCAAACAGGCGGACAGATATACAACCGTAAGCGTGCTTTGCGTTATGCACAGTCTAATTATAACTTTGATAAAGCACAGTATGAGAATCGTTGGACCGGACCGGGTTCTACTAACTCGCATCCGTCTGCAGCAGCATTGGTAAAGGGCTGGAATGTATCTGACCAAAGAGTGAACTCTTATTTTGTAGAAAGCGCGGATTTTTTCCGTATTCAGAACATAACTCTCGGTTATAGTTTGCGTAATATCAAGATGGGAAATTATACATTGCCGGGTATCCGTTTCTCACTGACGGCAGACCGTCCGTTCACTACGTTTAAGGCGAATTCATTCACTCCGGAGTTGAGCGATGCTGAAGGATGGGATACCGAGGTTTATCCTTTGACATCTACTTATAGCTTTGGAATCCAGATTGATTTCTAATCCGGAATGGCAAAATTAATTTTAATCTAACAAAAGAACAAGAAAATGAGAATACTAAAGAATATCTTAATATATGCGTTGCCAGCATTAATGTTATGCAATACATCATGTGATTATCTTGATAAAGAGCCCGAAAATAAGGTTCCGGAAGAGAATGTAGACTTTACTCAAATTGAGAATATGTATCAAGCGGTTTCCGGAGTATATGCTAAAGTTAGAACAGGCGGTATGCACTGGGTGATATGGCCGTTGTCTGTCGTGCGTGATGATGATGTTTGGTCCGGACGTATAGATGACCAGGCAACCCTTGTTGATATGGGTAACTACAACTATGACAGTTCTTTCTGGGGGCTCAACGAGATGTGGAATCAGTACTATGGTATCATAAAAGTGGCCAATGCTGCTCTTGAATCGCTGGATTCCTACGCAGAAAATATCACGTCGGACGATGATATGACTAATTACCGCTCTTACTGTGGTGAAGTGAGGTTCCTTCGTGCTTATGCTTATTACCGGCTTGTACAGGCTTTTGGTCCGGTAACTATTTTGCGTAGTAATACTCAAACCGACATGACCCGTTCAACGATCAATGCTGTATATAAATATGTTCTTGAAGATCTGCAGTATACGATGGACCATACTCCGAGATTACGTCCGAACGAAATGGCTCATTATGGTGCTGTCACTGCTTTCTCGGCAGAGATGCTTGCAGCAAAGATACATCTGAATCAGGGTAATTATGGAGAAGTTGAAACATTGACAGATGATATTATCGGTAGCAAGAAATTTAAGCTTTATGATGATTACTATAATTTATTCAAGATTCCGGGTAAGGTTTGTGATGAATCGTTATTCGAATGTCAGTGTACTGACTTTGGTCTTGGGTCAGGTGATATGGTAGATGCTGATAACTGGTTTGTATTCCAAGGACCGGCGAACGACGGAAATATTTCAGGCTGGGGATTTATCGGTATATATAAAGATTTCCGTGATTGGGCAGCGGCTCGTGGCGAGACTGTCCGTGCTACGACTTCATTCCTTTTGGCTGGTACAACTACTCCTAGTGGTGATGTGATTCGTCCATTGCAGAATTCGACTCAAACAGATTGTTGGAACGGAAAAGCTTATACACCGACAGATCAGTTAACACCGGGCCGTACCAAATATGGTGCAAATAACAATGTCCGTATATTCCGTTACGCTGATGTATTATTGATGAATGCGGAAGCTAAGGTACGTTTGGGTAAGGATGGTGATGCGTCATTGAAACTTGTACGTGATCGTGCGGGAATGTCCGAGATTGATGGTGCGACTGTAGACCAAATCCTTGATGAACGCCGTATGGAACTTGTTTGTGAGTGGGGAGAACGTTACAATGACTTGATTCGTACCGGTAAGGCTGCTTCTGTGCTTGGTTCCAAAGGATGGACTGAAGATAAAACCTATTATCCGCTTCCTTTCGATCAGGTATCTAATATCCCAAGTCTGACGAACGAACCGATTGACGAGTAATTATGTCTAAATAAAATTAGGAAATGACAGGAATAGTAAAAAAGATATTACTAAGTTCTGGGATAGCGTTCTCTGCCTTGGCAGGGAACGCACTACCACCGGAAGATTCTATAAAAGTAGTAAAAGGACAGGTAAGTGACTACTATATCCCGGTAGTAAATCAATACGAAATAACCGGAACGGTTGTAGATGAACAGGGTAATCCGCTTGAAGGGGCTACCGTTATGTTTTTCTCGAGTCCGGTTCATTGTAACACGAACATAGAAGGCCGTTATACGTTGAAGGCTACTGATAACGATGTGCATCTTTATGCCTATTATCCGGGAAAATCTTTTGCCAATGTAAAACGTGCTGTTGACGACCGGCAAGTGAAAATCGTTATGCAATCAGGGAAGCATAAGTCTGTGCAGCGTCAGCCTGCTCAAGCTACAAGGTGGTATGACCCTGCGCATCCTGTCACTCGTACCTATTGTAATCCTATGAATATTAGTTATAACTATGAACCTTATAACAACAATGTTCAGTCTAACGGATCGTTCAGATCTTCTGCCGATCCGATGGGATTAACTTATAAAGATGAGTATTTCCTGTTTTCCACGAACCAAGGAGGCTTCCATTATTCGAAGAATCTAAGTGACTGGGAATTTGCTCCGGCCTCTTTCCAGCGTCGTCCTACGGATGACGATATGTGCGCTCCGGCAGCATTTGTAAGCGGAGATACGTTGTTCTATACCGGTTCTACTTATGAAGGATTGCCCGTATGGTATAGCACATCTCCCAAATCCGGGCGTTTCAAGCGTGCTATCGAACGTAATACGTTACCTTCATGGGATCCTTGCTTGTTTTTGGATGATGACGGTAAACTCTATCTTTATTACGGTTCGAGTAATGAGTACCCTCTTAAAGGCGTACAGGTCAGTCGTGATGATTTTCGTCCGGTCAGTAAGATTTATGATATCATGATGCTTCGTCCGGAAGAACATGGCTGGGAACGGTTTGGGATGAACAATGATGATGAAGTGACGTTGCGTCCGTTTACCGAAGGGGCTTATATGACGAAGCATAACGGAAAATATTATTTTCAGTACGGTGCTCCGGGAACGGAGTTCAAGGTATATGCCGACGGGGTATATGTCAGCGATTCGCCATTGGGACCGTTTACTTACCAGCAGCATAATCCGATGAGCTATAAGCCCGGTGGATTTGTACAGGGAGTAGGACACAGTGGCACTTTTCAAGATTTGAAAGGGAATTACTGGCATGTGGGCACCTGTATGTTATCCCTCAAATATAAGTTTGAAAGACGTATCGGATTATATCCTACGACATTCGATCCGGATGGAGTGATGTACTCTACCACAGCATTCGGCGATTATCCTTGCTGGAATGCTGACTACGATATTAAAAATCCGTCTGACCGGTTTACCGGCTGGATGCTCCTTTCTTATGAGAAACCGGTAAAAGTATCCAGTACCGACAGCATCTATTCCGCTTCCAATCTTACCGATGAAAATATGCGTACGTATTGGGCTGCTAAAACCGGCGAACCGGGTGAATGGATCGAAATTGACCTTGGTGCCATGAAACATATAAAGGCGATCCAACTCAACTACTATGACCATAAAAGTGTGCAGCATAATCGTGCAAACGATTTATACTATCAATATCGCATCTACTCCAGTGACAACGGGACAGACTGGACACTGGCGGTAGATAAAAGTGATAACGATAAAGATGTACCTCATGACTACATCGAATTGGGTGAGACGCTGGATGCCCGTTATCTGAAACTGGAAAACATTCATGTTCCATCCGGCAATTTTTGTCTTTCGGAGTTCCGGGTATTTGGTTTTGCCGATGGAGAGAAACCTCTGCCTGTACGAAACTTCAAGGTGGTACGTGACAAACAGGATAAGCGCAATGCAATGATTTCGTGGAATCCTTCATCCGGTGCCTACGGCTATAATATTTATTATGGCATTGCTCCCGAAAAGTTATATAACTGCATCACCGTGAACGGTGCGGATCATTATGACTTCCGGGGACTTGACCTTGATACGACTTACTACTTTGCCATTGAAGCTTTGGATGAATCGGGACGATCGGCGTTGTCGAAAGTCGTGAAACAATAATTATTAATCAGAAGAAATACTTTATATGATGATGGAATGGACAAGAATCGGCATATTTATTACTCTACTCGTAGTGATATGCGCATGTACACAAAAGAACAAGACAGTGACCGATGCGGAGCCTGATCGTCCCGAGGCATTTGCGAACGACGATGAACTACTCGACTATATTCAAAAGACGCATTTCAACTATATGTGGGAAGGTGCGGAAAAGACTTCCGGACTGGCCTGCGAACGTATACATCTTGATAACGTTTATCCACAACAGGATCAGGATGTAATTACGATTGGAGGTAGCGGATTTGGAATTGCCGGCTTGTTGGTGGCTATCGAACGAAACTTTATCAACCGGGAAGAAGGTGTAGCCCGGTTGACAAAGATTGTAGACTATCTGGCAAAAGCCGATCGTTTTCATGGAGTGTGGCCGCATTGGCTCCATGGTCCTACGGGCAAAGTGAAACCGTTCGGAACAAAAGATGACGGTGGCGACCTGGTAGAAAGTAGCTTCCTTATGCAAAGTCTGCTGTGTGTACGGCAATACGTAAAGGATGGCAACGAGAAAGAAAAAGCACTGGCAGCTAAAATAGACGAACTGTGGCACGGGATGGAATTCGACTGGTATCGCAACGGCGATCAGAATGTATTATACTGGCATTGGTCTCCTAACTATGGCTGGGAAATGAACTTCCCGCTCGAAGGCTATAATGAATGTCTGATTACCTATATCCTTGCCGCCTCATCCCCTACACATTCCGTTCCGGCAGCCTGTTACCATGAAGGATGGGCGCGTAGTGGTGGCATTAAAAGTGCTTCCAAACCTTACGGTTACCCGCTCGAACTGAAGCATAATGGAGCAGAAGAGAAAGGCGGTCCCTTATTCTGGGCACACTACTCTTACATCGGCCTCGACCCGCGTAACTTGATTGATCAATATGCCAACTACTGGAATGTGGTACGCAATCATGCGATGAGTGATTATCAATATTGTGTCACTAATCCGAAAGGCTACAAAGGATATGGACCTGATTGCTGGGGACTTACAGCAAGTTACTCCATAAATGGCTATTCAGCCCACATGCCCGACAATGATCTCGGTGTGATTACTCCTACTGCCGCTTTATCCTCTTTCCCTTACACACCGGAAGAGTCGATGGCCGCCTTGAAAGGTTTCTATAAACAAGGATCATGGATTTGGGGGAAATACGGATTCTACGATGCGTTCTCACCGAACGAGAAGTGGACTGTTCCGCATTATCTCGCCATCGACCAGTGTACGATTGCGCCAATGATAGAAAACCACCGTACAGGACTGCTTTGGCGGTTATTCATGAGTTGTCCGGAAATTCAGGACGGACTGAAAAAGCTAGGTTTCACTTCTACAACAGCCGAATAAAAACAGAAGAAAGAATAATATAAATACAAAACAGAATATGAGAATAGGTAGATTTTTGCTAACTGCAGTGATTACGGCGTCTGCTGTCACTGCTATGGCTACACCGCAAGCCGATAAAGGTAAAATGGATCAGTTTATTGACAACCTGATGGGGAAGATGACTTTGCAGGAAAAGATCGGTCAACTCAACCTTCCTGTGTCGGGTGAGATTGTTACCGGACAAGCTAAGAGCAGTGATGTGGCCGGAAAGATAAGGAAAGGTCAGGTCGGTGGTCTTTTCAATGTAAAAGGAGTGGAGAATATTCGGGAAGTCCAAAAGATTGCCGTGGAGCAGAGTCGTTTGAAAATTCCTTTGTTGTTTGGTATGGATGTCATTCACGGATATGAGACTGTTTTTCCTATTCCTTTGGCACTTTCCTGTAGTTGGGATATGGAGGCTATCAAAGAATCCGCCCGTATAGCGGCAAAAGAATCCAGTGCCGATGGTATTTGCTGGACTTTCAGTCCTATGGTCGATATTTGTCGCGATCCCCGCTGGGGACGTATGGCTGAAGGCGGAGGCGAAGATCCTTATTTAGGTTCGGAGATTTCGGTTGCCATGGTAAAAGGCTATCAAGGTGATGACTTGACTGATAAAAACACCATCATGGCTTGTGTGAAACACTTTGCCCTGTATGGCGCACCCGAAGCTGGTCGTGACTATAACACAGTAGACATGAGTCACTTAAGTATGTTCAACAATTATTTCCCTCCTTATAAAGCAGCAATTGACGCTGGTGTGGGTAGTGTGATGACTTCTTTCAATGTGGTTGACGGTATTCCTGCTACCGGCAACAAATGGTTGATGACCGATGTCTTGCGTGACCGTTGGGGATTTGATGGTTTTGTTGTGACAGACTATACAGCTATTTCCGAAATGATTGCTCACGGGATGGGGGACTTGCAACAAGTATCTGCCATGTCACTTAGTGCCGGAACTGATATGGATATGGTTGCAGACGGTTTCCTTACTACTTTGGAGAAATCTCTAAAAGAAGGGAAAGTGACAATGGCTGAAATAGACAAAGCCTGCCGTCGTATTCTCGAAGCGAAATACAAGCTCGGATTGTTTGATGATCCTTATAAATATTGTGATGCAAGCCGGGTAAAGAAAGATATCTTCACTGCGGAAAATCGTGCTGTAGCCCGTAAAATAGCTACCGAAACATTTGTGCTTCTGAAGAATGAAAATAACCTGCTCCCATTGCAGCGTAAAGGTAAAATAGCTTTGGTTGGTCCGTTAGCTAATACAAAGGCCAATATGCCGGGTACATGGAGTGTGGCAGCTGCCTTTGATAAATACAATTCTCTGTATGAAAGCATGAAGCAATCATTGGCAGGCAAAGCAGAAGTACTTTATGCAAAAGGATCGAATCTGATGTATGACGCTCAAAGAGAGGCGGAAGCTACCATGTTCGGTCGTGAGATGCGTGATCCGCGTAGCGCACAGGAATTGTTGGATGAGGCTGTGAATATAGCTTCGCAGGCTGATGTAATTGTAGCAGCTGTCGGTGAATCGTCTGAAATGAGCGGTGAATCCAGTAGCCGTACTAATCTTGAAATGCCGGACGCTCAGCGCGATCTTTTGATAGCATTGAAAAAGACAGGCAAACCGATTGTTTTGGTCTATTTTGCCGGTCGCAGCACTGTGATGACTTGGGAACAGGAAAATTTCCCGGCTATACTGAATGTATGGTTCGGAGGCAGTGAAGCAGCCGACGCGATTTGTGATGTAGTATTCGGAGACGTTTCCCCAAGTGGAAAACTAACTACGACCTTCCCGAAGAACGTAGGACAAATTCCTTTGTATTACAATCATCTGAATACAGGTCGTCCTTTAGAGGCAGGAAAGTGGTTCAGTAAATTTCGTAGTAACTATCTTGATGTAGACAATGATCCTCTTTATCCATTTGGATATGGATTGTCATACACCACATTCCGTTACGGTGATCTCCAACTTAGCAACGACTCAATGAATGAAAAGGATAAGATAACCGCCTCTGTCACTGTCACCAACACGGGCAACTATGATGCTGATGAAATCGTACAAATGTATATTCGTGATATGGTAGGGAGTGTAGCACGTCCGGTGAAAGAATTGAAAGGCTTCGAACGTATTCATTTGAAGAAAGGGGAAAGCCGCACTGTCTCTTTCGATATCACAGCAGAACAACTGAAATTCTATAACAGTGCCTTGAATTGGGTGTGTGAGCCGGGAGAATTTGAAGTGATGGTTGGCGGAAATAGCCGTGATGTACAAACAAAGAAATTTAGTTTGCAATAATACATATATGCTAAAATGATGTTTTCATTAAGGTTAGTCTAGGTATATTCATCAAATATGGTCAAACGATAGAAAGAGAATGAAGTCTCAATTTATTGTTTGACCATATTTTTATAAGTATTTTAAATCTGAAGTTGCTTTATAAATTCAAGGCTTTTCAAATACTCTTTTCTTTTTAAGTCATCCGGTACAGAATTATTAGTGGTTACTTTTTAGTCTATTCAAGTTTATTGGACCTCAAAACTCCCCTTCAGCCGTATGTCCTGTGAAGAAGCTCCCACCATCACCGAGAAACTTCCCGGCTCTACCGTAAATTGATTATTCTTGTCCCATAATCCCAAGTCTTGAGGAGTAAGGGTAAAGCTGACGGTTTGTTCTTCACCCGGTTGCAAATGAATACGTTCGAAACCACGCAATGCTTTATCGTAGGTGGTAACACTGCTAAAATCATCACGGATATAAAGCTGGACTACTTCGTCTCCTGCTTTCTTTCCTGTATTCTTCACAGTGCATGAAAGAGTGATATTTTCCTGCGGACCGATCACCGGTTTAGATATTTTCAAGTCTGAATATCCGAAGGTCGTATAGCTTAAACCATATCCGAAAGGATAAAGTACACCGTCTACACGGACTTTCCCTTTAGAGTCAGAACCCGGCTTGAATGGGAATGCAAAAGGAATCTGTCCCACAGATTTCGGGAAAGTGACAGCCAGACGTCCTCCCGGATTATAGTCTCCGAAAAGAACTTTAGCGATGGCATCCCCCATAAATTCTCCGGGGAACCAGGCATGAATAATGGCAGGAATGTATTTGTTTGCCCAGTTGATGGTTGCTGCTCTTCCGTCCACCATCACTAGAACGACAGGTTTACCTGTTGCATAAACCGCTTCCAATAATTGTTGCTGCCGTCCGCAGAGGTCAAGATTGGTACGTGAAAACTCTTCCCGAACCGTTTTCTCATTTCCACCCAGTACAAGAATAGCGATATCCGAAGCTTTTGCTAATTCTACCGCTTCCTGAATCATCGCCTGCTCTTGTGTATCTAATGGAACATTGTACAGTTCGCTCTCCGGGAAATACTTATCAATAATGTCACAGCCTTTTGCATAGCGAACTTCCGAGTTAGGCAGATATTCTTTGATTCCCTGATATACAGTCTTAATAGACGCATTGGCAGGACCATATCTGCAAGTCAGTTCCTTCACTTCTTCCGCATTCGGACCAATCACAGCTATTTTGCTGAAGTCCTTGGATAACGGAAGCATCTGATTCTCATTCTTCAAAAGAACGACAGACTCCAAAGCGGCTTTCATAGATACTGCTTTATGAGCGTCATTGTGTACGACTGTCTCCGGACGACGGTCATCACCGGGATACGGATTATCAAAAAGCCCCATCATAAACTTGACACGCAGAATCTCACTGACGCGTTGATCGAGCGTATGCAAAGAGACTTTACCTTCGTCGATAGCACGACGCAACGGGAGAATGAAATCTTGCGGGGGAGTAAAGTTGGTACGGATATTCAATCCTGCATTGACCACTTGTGCCGCCATCTCTTCTTCAGTCGGGGTGATACGATGTTTGGTGTGCAGAAACTCTACCGCTTCACTATCCGATACTACATATCCTTTGAATCCCCATTGCTGACGCAGAATCTCCGTGAGGAAATGATAACTTCCGGAAACTGGCTCTCCGTCATAATCATTATACGAACTCATCACTCCTAAAGCACCCGCTTCCTGAATACCTTTGCGGAAAGGTTCCAGATAAAGAGTCTTCATCTCACGCGGGGCCACGTGCGGATCCGTACGCGTACCTCCGTCGCGTCCACCGACCGGGATGCTATACACGGCGAAATGCTTGGGAGTAGCAACGATACCTTCGCTTTGCAGACCGAGGATCATCTGTTTTCCCAATTCGCCCGCCAGATACGGATCTTCTCCGTAACTTTCTACCACACGTCCCCAGCGAGGATCTTGTGCAATATCCAGAATAGGAGAATAAATATTGGTATATCCCAATGCTTTTGCCTCATTTGCAGTGACTTTCGCAATTTCCCGGATCAGTTTTTTGTTCCACGTGGCACCTTGCCCGCATTGAGCGGGAAACATGGTAGCCCGGTCGTGACATAATCCGCGTATTCCTTCATTGGTGAAGTCCACCGGAATACCCAGTCGTGTCTGTTCTACAAACCAGCGTTGAATGGTGTGCCGGTTCTTTACACTGTTGGCATACGGATAGGAGATTTCAGAACCGAATTTACCCAGTCCGTTCGCCTGCTCATCAATATTTCCGATACCGTCCTTCCAAATTTCCGCTGACCATCCGGCAGTAGGCCATGCATCTTTCAATACCCGTCCCGAACCGTAGAGAGTAGCCATCTGACAGGTTTTCTCTTCCAGCGTCATTTGCGAAAGCAAATCCGCGATGCGGGCTTCGATAGGAGCGGAGGGATCTTCGTATACATCCTTTATACCGTTTTTATTGAAGTCGATCCAGGTCTTTTTGTATATGTCCTTTGAGTTGTTGCCGGATTTGTTATCAGTAGGTTTGTTGTTTGCCGCGATGCTGCCGGAGTAGATACTTCCGGCAGATACTAACAGGGCGAGACATAGCAGTTTCTTCATAATCTATTTTTTTGCAAGAGTACTTATCTATTTTATTTATGTTGCAAGTATACAAAAAGAATTTGATATGAGAGGATAGAATAGTCTTTATAATCACCTTTACCCTCACACCTGTAATGCCGATGGATAAAGAGATACAGACAGTGGTGAGGGTAAAAGTGATCTAAACATTTGTTTAGAGAAATTAGTTTGGAAATACTCTACAATGCTTGTTGAATACTCTACTCAAGTATTGTCAAAAGCCGGAAAACCGCTTCATGGCTTTTCGTTGGCTCGCAGACCGAAAACTTTTCCTGTCATCTGATCGATACGTACTTGCCATACTTTGACATTGCGTACCGCAGGATCGGAATAGTTGAACTCACTATCCGTGTAATGATGCATGATAATATCCAATGCACGGCGTTTCTCATCTATTTCTTCGATGAATTCTACTTGCCCCCGACACATCGCGCTTTCCGAACGCATACTGTAACTGCAGGCTACCTTTTCGTGTTGGTAGACAAGTTTATGTCCAACGCTGAAAGTGATGCATACATTATTATTATGTTCCAGCATCTCCAACTTGCTGCCTTCAGGACCCGAATGAAGATATATGATGCCATTCTCATAACCGAAGTTCATCGGAACTACGTAGGGATTACCTTCCAAATCAGTAATGCCTACAAAACAGGTATCGCAATGGAGAATAATGGATTCGATTCGTTGTTTATCTTCAATAATGACAGTTTTCATAATGGCTGTTTGGCTTACCACAGAGTACACGAAGTCTTTTTACTTCCTGATTTCTTAGCGTACTCTGTGGTGAATTTACTTTTCTATTAATTCAAAATCCAATTGTTTCTTTTCCAGATTGGCACGAGCTACCCGAACAGTAATAGCGTCTCCCAAACTGTATATTTTGTTTTTGCGGCGTCCGCGAAGATAATAGTTCTTCTCGTCGAATTCGTAGTAGTCATCATCCAGGTCACGAACAGGAACCAGACCTTCACATTTGTTTTCGTTCAGTTCTACATAAAGTCCCCACTCGGTTACGCCGGAGATAACGCCGTCATAAATCTGTCCCAGACGTTCGCTCATAAATTCCACCTGTTTATATTTGATGGAAGCACGCTCGGCATTGGCTGCAATTTGTTCCATGTTCGAGCTGTGGTCGCAGAGGTCTTCGTACTTAGCTTCGGATACACTGCGTCCTCCATTCATATACTTCGTCACCAAGCGATGTACCATCATGTCCGGGAAACGGCGGATGGGTGAAGTAAAGTGGGTGTAATATTCGAATGCCAGTCCGTAGTGACCGATGTTGTGAGTCGAATAACGAGCTTTTTGCATGGCACGGATAGATACTGTTTCAATCAGGTTCTCTTCTTTCTTTCCGTGTATGTCGTCCAGCAAGTGGTTGATGGATTTTGAAATATCCGTCTTCGTTCCGCTTGTACGTACTTTGTAGCCGAAGCGGGCGATGAATTGTGACAGATTCTCCAGTTTCTCCGGATCGGGAAGGTCGTGGATACGGTAAGGAAGCACTTTGGGCTTTTTATTTTTAGGAACTTTACCGACGAATTCTGCCACTGTTCTGTTGGCAAGCAACATGAATTCTTCTACCAGTTTATTGGCGTCTTTTGATTCTTTGAAATATACGCTGATCGGTTTTCCTTTCTCGTCAATTTCAAATTTCACCTCGTAGCGGTCGAAGTTGATGGCTCCTGCTGCGAAACGTTTTTCACGAAGTGCTTTGGCAATGGTGTCCAGTGTGAGTACTTCTTCTTTGTAGTCTCCTTCTTTGGTTTCAATAATCTGCTGCGCCTCTTCGTAAGTGAAACGGCGGTCGGAATTGATGACTGTGTGCACGATACGTGAGTCTCTGACTTCTCCTTTTTCTGTAATATCGAAGATGACGGAGAAAGCCAGTTTTTCTTCGTTCGGTCGGAGTGAACAAATGAAGTTACACAGCCGTTCGGGAAGCATCGGGATGGTACGGTCTACCAGATAGACGGAAGTTGCCCGCTTTTCTGCTTCCTTGTCGATAATTCCTCCTTCTTTTACGTAATGTGTCACGTCGGCGATGTGTACACCCACTTCCCACAATCCGTCTTTCAGTTTACGGATGGAAAGTGCGTCGTCAAAGTCTTTGGCATCTTTCGGGTCGATGGTGAAAGTCGTTACCTTACGGAAATCTTCGCGTTTGGCAATCTCTTCTGCTGAAATCTCAGCAGGAATCTTATCCGCTGCTGTCTCTACTGCTTTCGGATATACATACGGCAGACCGAATTCCGCAAGAATAGCGTGCATCTCTGTGGTATTGTCACCAGCCTGACCTAATATATCTATTACTTGTCCGATAGGATTCTTAGCCTTGTCCGGCCATTCGGTTACTTTCACAATGGCTTTATCTCCAGTCTTTCCGCCTTTCAGCTTATCTTTCGGAATGAAGATATCATTGGCCAATGTACGGTTTTCCGTCACTAGGAATGCGTATGACTTAGCTACTTCCAGTGTGCCGACGAAAGTATCGTTGGCACGTTCCAGTATTTCTATCACTTCTCCTTCTGCCTCTCTGTTTTTCCGTTTGGCATAGAAAGTGATTTTTACTTTGTCATTGTTCATGGCATGTGCCGAATTGCGTTCGGCTATAAATATCGGCTCGCCTCCTCCTTCAGGAATAAAGGAATTCTTACCATTGCTTTTCCGTTGGAAAATGCCTACCATCTCTGTTCCATGATTGGTGAGACGGAATTTTCCTTTTTCTATTTCAGAAATATAATCGTCAGCTAAAAGGTCATGTAATATATCGACGCATAACATTTTTTGCGGATGGGTAGTGAGACGCAGTTCCGAAAATATATATTTCATACTCAAGGTCTCGCTGGATTTGGCATGGAAAAAGTCTATTAATAACGCTGCCAGCTCTTTCTTACTCATTCTTTTGCCGGCCTTTTTCTCTTTCTTTTCTT
>NZ_DAWCXD010000022.1:0-49273 GCF_052357945.1 Bacteroides sp.
TTATTTAATTGAATAGTTCATTTTTGCACTGTTTTCACCACAGAGGACACGGAGGACACAGAGGTGAAAAGAATCAAAACTGCACCGACATGAGTTAAATGCTCCTTCATTTTATTCCCCGCCTCACCCTATATCTCTTTTATATAGAAAAAGTGGGGATATCGTCTTTAATAACGTATCCCCACTCTAAACCTAGTTAATGTACTCTTTCTCATTTCTCAATTCTGTACCCCCATGAAAGCATTTCATTACGACCTACCTCACTAAGGATTTTTCTAACTAAAGAACTCATTTTCTTTGCCATAATCTTTAAAACTTTAAATTACTAATTCCTGAAAACTAAAAAATAAAACTTACTTGTTTGGTTTAGCATTAATTGTTGAATATCCCCAAACATGTACATCGGCTTCGCCGATCTTTCTAAACAATCTTTTTAAACTTTTCATTTTGTTATCCTCTTAATTACATGTTTTATAACACAAAAATACTGCCTTTGTTTAGACAACACATCTAAAAAAGAAAGAATTTTATGTTTTATAGCATATTTATTGATTTGCATCAATTAATTTATTTGTTATAAGGCAAAATAACAATACATACTGCAACAAATATGACAAAAAGGCACGGATGAAATCTCATCCGTGCCTTCGCTATAAATACCTATTATATAATAGGAGAATATTTACATAATAAAGAATACCTTATTTCAGTGGAGTTTGTTCTAAAGTAGCCACCAGGAAGTCGTAGAACTTCCGTACAGTAGGAATCAAGGCTCTTTCGTCCGGTGAGTGCGGTGAACGCAAAGTCGGGCCAAAAGAAATCATATCCAATCCCGGAATAATAGCACCGATAATACCACATTCCAAGCCTGCGTGGATTACTTTCACTGCAGGTTCAACCCCGAACTGCTGCTTATAAGAGGCCTTCATCGCATGCAAAATCGGAGAATTAACATCAGGCTGCCAACCGGAATATCCACCAGTCATTTCCACCTTCATACCTGCCATAGAGAAACAAGACTCCAAACTGGTAGTCAGATATTCCTTCATGCTATCACTCGAGCTGCGAGCCAGAATCTTAATGGCTGCTTTTCCTTCACCAATCGTTATAATAGCAAGATTGGAAGAAGTCTCTACCGTATCCGGAACAGTAGGAATCATACGGGTCACACCGTTCTGACAAGCAAAGATTGCATCAATCAGATTGTCCTGAATCTCTTCAGGCACTTGACCCGCAGGAAGTTCCACACGTTCAGCCGTAAAGCTGATCGGTGTTTCAATTGCCGAATATTCTTCATTGAACAAGTCTTCGCAGTATTTCACCAAGCCCAATAGTTCTTCTTCATTTTCAGCCGGAATGGTAATAACCGCATGTGCTTCACGTGGGATAGCATTACGCATATTACCACCTTCCCAGCTAGCCAAACGGGCTTCATAGCTGGCAACCGCTTCACGAACGAAACGAACCAGCAACTTATTAGCATTGGCACGTCCTTCATTGATTTCCAATCCCGAATGTCCGCCGCGTAATCCTTTCAATGTAACTTTCACTGCGATATCTCCTGCTTCGGGAGCTACTTCCTTATATTCCAGGGTAGCAGTTACATCCATACCTCCGGCACAACCTATATACAACTCGCCTTCATCTTCCGAGTCCAGATTCAAAAGAATCTCTCCGTTCAGTGTACCCGGTTTCAAGCCGAACGCACCGTACATGCCAGTTTCTTCGTCTTTCGTGATAAGAGCTTCCAAAGGACCGTGTTTCAGGTCTTTTGCTTCCAACACGGCCATAATAGCAGCTACACCCAGTCCGTTGTCTGCACCCAGAGTAGTGCCTTTTGCTTTTACCCAGTCACCGTCTATATAAGTTTCAATCGGATCTTTTTCAAAATCGTGTACAGTATCGTTGTTCTTCTGCGGAACCATATCCATGTGCGCCTGAAGAATCACACCTTTCCGGTTTTCCATACCCGGAGTGGCGGGTTTACGGATAATCACATTACCTGCTTCGTCTACAAAAGACTCCAGCCCCAGCTCTTTTCCGAAACCTAAAAGAAATGCTGTAATCTTTTCCATGTGCCCTGACGGACGGGGAATCTGTGTCAACGAATAAAAATGCTTCCACACGTTCTGTGGAGCTAAAGAAAGAATGGTACTCATAATAAATATTTTAAAACTATTTTAAATCTGATAATTAAACAGTGCCAAGTTATGGAAAAGTTTTCAGATGACAAAGGAGGTTGGCAAAAACATGTAAGAATATACACTTTTAGCTAAAAATTTACGCCCGATGTCTATTGGTGAACGGCAGAGCAGCCAAGCCATACACACCCAATAAAACAACCAAAAAGGTTTGAATACCGTGTACAATCAGGGCAAATATTCCGGCATCCGTCACGTTTACTCCATAAAGCATCATCATAGAAATGATGGCAAAATGCCAGGGTCCCGCTCCGTTAGGGGTAGGCACAATTACGGCAAACGTGCCGCCGACAAACATGACCAATGCCGCAAGGATACCCAAATGTGCCGTAAAGGCAAAGCAGTAGAATGTAAAATAGAAATGGAGAAAGTAACAAGCCCAAATAGCCAGTGTATAAAAAATAAAGAGGGGAATGTTGCGCACGCCTTTTAAAGACATAATTCCTTCCCATATATTCAGTACAAATCCTTTCACCCGTTCATAGAAGAACAACGTTTTTCTTAAATAATAAAGAAGTATCACCACACCAATAAAACAAAACAGAATGATATAAAACCATACCGAAGTCAGCAGGTGTACTAATGAAGGGATTTTCGTTCCGGTCTGCTGAAGAAAAGTGACGAATATCGGTAATTGGAGCAATACAGTGATGCCTGTGATGAGGAGAATAGTCAACGTATCGACCAACCGCTCCGTAACGACTGTTCCCAACGACTTGGCAAACGAGACATTATCATATTTCGCCAACACTCCGCAACGGCTCACCTCCCCGATCCGGGGAACCACCAGACTGGCAGCGTATGAAATGAAGATAGCATTCACGCAATCGCTCTTTTTCGGGAAAGCGTCCAACGGTTCCAATGTCTGTCTCCACCGCCAACCACGAAAGACTTGCGCAAACACTCCGAACAATAACGAGAAGAGCATCCACCACCAATTTGTACCATGTAACAACACATCGCCCGCTTTTGTAAAATCAAAGTCGCGATATACCCAGAATAAGATAAAGCCGCCTAAAACAACCGGTAATATCAGTTTCAGCGTCTTTTTTAATAGTTTCTTCATCCTTAATTCTTCATTAGCTTCGCTGACACATCATTTATTTTTTAATAAATAGTGGTACGTTCTTCATTTAAAAGAATTACCTTTGTCAGCTGCAAAAGTAATTATTTAGTTGGTAAATGAAATTAGTAAAGCCTAAAAAGTTTCTCGGACAACACTTTCTGAAAGATCTGAAAGTTGCGCAAGATATTGCCGATACAGTCGATACCTTCCCCGAACTACCTATTTTAGAGGTGGGGCCGGGTATGGGAGTATTGACCCAGTTTCTAGTAAAGAAAGACCGATTGGTAAAGGTCGTAGAAGTTGACTATGAGTCGGTTGCTTATCTTCGCGAAGCCTATCCGTCACTGGAAGACCACATCATCGAGGATGACTTCTTGAAAATGAATCTTCACCGGTTGTTCGACGGGAAGCCTTTCGTACTGACTGGTAATTACCCGTATAATATTTCCAGCCAAATCTTTTTCAAGATGCTGGACAACAAAGATATCGTCCCCTGTTGCACGGGAATGATTCAAAAAGAGGTAGCCGAACGTATTGCAGCCGGACCGGGCAGCAAGACATACGGTATCCTTAGCGTATTGATACAGGCATGGTATAAAGTGGAATATTTGTTCACTGTCAGCGAACACGTGTTCAATCCGCCTCCCAAAGTGAAAAGTGCCGTTATCCGTATGACACGCAACGAGACTAAAGAGTTGGGATGCGACGAAAAACTGTTCAAGCAAGTAGTGAAAACGACCTTCAACCAGCGACGGAAAACATTGCGTAACTCCATCAAACCTATTTTAGGCAAAGATTGTCCGCTCACGGAGGACATCTTATTTAATAAACGCCCGGAACAACTATCGGTAGCCGAATTTATCGATCTGACCAATAAAGTGGAAGAAGCACTAAAGACAGCCGGCAACGCCCAATAATTGGCGGGCAACAGTGAGCAGAGAACTGGATTTTGTAATTCGTAATTTGTAATTGACAACGATGAACGAGGAATACATTGACAACGTTAAACACCTTATTGAGCAAAAAGACGCCGACAAGGTAAAAGGTCTTCTCATCGACCTCCATCCGGCCGACATCGCCGAATTGTGCAATGACCTGAATGCGGAAGAGGCTAAGTTCGTCTATCGCCTGCTCGATAACGAAATTGCTGCCGACGTGCTTGTCGAAATGGACGAAGATGCTCGTAAAGAGCTGCTCGAAATGCTTCCTTCGGAGACAATCGCCAAACGTTTCGTTGACTACATGGACACGGATGATGCCGTAGACCTGATGCGTGAACTCGATGAAGACAAGCAGGAAGAGGTTCTTTCGCACATCGAGGACATCGAACAGGCAGGAGACATCGTCGACTTGTTGAAATACGACGAAAATACCGCCGGTGGTTTGATGGGTACGGAAATGGTACTCGTCAACGAAAACTGGAGTATGCCCGAATGTCTGAAAGAGATGCGGCAACAGGCGGAAGAGCTGGACGAAATCTATTACGTATATGTCATTGACGATGACGAACGTCTGCGAGGTATCTTCCCGCTCAAAAAGATGATTACTTCCCCTTCTGTATCCAAAGTGAAACACGTGATGCAGAAAGATCCGATTTCGGTACACGTAGATACTCCCATTGACGAGGTAGTACAGGCGATTGAGAAGTATGACTTGGTGGCTATCCCCGTTGTCGACAGTATCGGTCGGCTTGTGGGACAAATCACCGTCGACGACGTCATGGATGAAGTCCGTGAGCAGTCGGAACGTGACTATCAGTTGGCATCCGGTCTTTCACAGGACGTAGAAACAGACGATAATGTATTGAGACAGACCACCGCCCGCCTCCCCTGGTTATTAATCGGTATGATCGGCGGAATCGGCAACTCTATGATATTGGGTAATTTCGACTCCACCTTTGCTGCCCATCCCGAAATGGCACTGTACATCCCGCTAATCGGTGGTACAGGAGGAAATGTCGGAACACAATCTTCGGCAATCATCGTACAGGGTTTGGCAAACAGCTCGCTGGACGCTAAAAATACCTTCAAGCAGATTACCAAGGAATCGGTAGTAGCTTTAATTAATGCCACTATTATCTCCTTATTAGTATACACCTACAACTTTATCAGGTTCGGCGCAACGGCTACGGTCACCTATTCCGTATCCATCAGCCTGTTTGCCGTGGTAATGTTCGCTTCTATTTTCGGGACACTGGTACCGATGACGCTGGAGAAGTTCAAAATCGATCCAGCCATTGCAACAGGTCCGTTTATAGCCATTACAAATGACATCATCGGAATGATGTTGTACATGGGAATAACCGTTTTATTGTCATAAAAACACGATAAACAAAAAAAAATAAGCAAAATAGTATGAAGTAATCGTTTTATTTCATTAATTTGTGACCCAAAACTAATATACAATGATGGACGCTCATGACACTAATCAACCCTTGAACCAAGGGGAATTAGAAGAAGAAAAGAAAACAGTCGAGGTTTCTGAAGCTATTACAGAGACTCCGGCTGAAGATGTTACTGCCGAAGTTCAACCTGAAGCAGCTCCTAAACCTGCCACTAAGGAAGATGTACTAAACCAGCTAAAAGAGCTTGCGCAAGATGCTGAAAATGCGAACAAGCAGGATATTGACAATCTGAAACAATCATTCTACAAGTTACATAATGCCGAGTTGGAAGCTGCTAAGGTACAGTTTACAGACAACGGTGGAAACATTGAAGATTTTGTTGCCGAAGAGGACCCGACGGAAGAAGAATTCAAACGCCTGATGGGGGTTATCAAGGAAAAACGCAGCAAACAGGTTGCCGAGCTGGAACGCCAAAAGGAAGAAAACCTGCAAGTGAAACTTTCCATTATTGAAGAACTGAAAGAATTGGTGGAATCCGGAGATGACGCCAACAAATCTTATATGGAGTTCAAGAAGCTGCAACAGCAATGGAATGATACGAAACTGGTGCCGCAAGGTAAAGTGAATGAACTTTGGAAAAACTATCAATTATATGTAGAGAAGTTCTACGATTTATTGAAACTGAACAATGAATTCCGCGAATATGACTTCAAAAAGAACCTGGAAATCAAAACGCATCTCTGCGAAGCTGCCGAAAAGTTGGCTGACGAGGAAGATGTTGTTTCCGCTTTCCACCAACTTCAGAAGTTGCATCAGGAGTTCCGCGATACAGGTCCGGTAGCCAAAGAACTGCGTGATGAAATCTGGAACCGGTTTAAAGCAGCTTCTACCGCTGTCAACCGCCGCCATCAGCAGCACTTCGAATCGTTGAAAGAAGCCGAACAGCATAATTTGGATCAAAAAACCGTCATCTGCGAAATCGTTGAAGCGATTGAGTATGATGAACTGAAAACATTCTCTGCCTGGGAAAACAAGACCCAGGAAGTGATTGCCTTGCAAAACAAATGGAAAACTATCGGTTTTGCGCCCCAAAAGATGAATGTGAAGATCTTCGAGCGTTTCCGCCATGCCTGCGATGATTTCTTCAAGAAGAAAGGAGAATTCTTCAAGAGCCTGAAAGAAGGAATGAACGAGAATCTGGAAAAGAAGAAAGCGCTCTGCGAAAAAGCGGAAGCCTTGAAAGATAGTACAGACTGGAAAGTAACTGCCGATGCACTGACCAAACTTCAAAAAGAATGGAAGACCATCGGACCTGTTGCCAAGAAACACTCGGATGCTATCTGGAAACGGTTTATCACAGCTTGCGACTACTTCTTCGAACAAAAGAACAAAGCTACTTCTTCACAACGCTCCGTAGAAACAGAGAATATGGAAAAGAAGAAAGCGTTGATCGAGAAGTTATCCGCTATTGATGAAAGCATGGATACCGAAGAAGCAAGTACCTTGGTTCGGGATTTAATGAAAGAGTGGAACTCTATCGGTCATGTGCCGTTCAAAGAAAAAGATAAGTTATACAAGCAGTATCACGGAATCATCGATCAGCTATTCGACCGCTTTAACATCAATGCTTCCAACAAGAAGTTAAGTAACTTCCGTTCGAATATCAGCAATATCCAGGGAAGCGGTACTCAATCTCTGTACAGAGAACGTGAAAAGCTGGTACGTACTTATGAGAATATGAAGAATGAGCTTCAGACTTATGAGAACAATCTGGGCTTCCTGACTTCTACTTCTAAGAAAGGCAGCAGCCTGCTGACTGAATTGAACCGCAAGGTAGATAAGTTGAAAGCAGACTTGGAACTGGTATTACAAAAGATCAAAGTAATCGATGAATCAATAAAAGCAGAAGAATAAGAGTTCTGCCCGATTTAGAAAAATTAGAAACAGGTTTTATACTCACTTGAGCTATAAAACCTGTTTTTCTTTTCTACTAAACAAGACGACAGCCAGTTTAAGGATTTATTCTTTATCAATCAACTTCACGGCTTTTCATAAGATTAGCGTTTTTCGAACTATCAACGTGCATTCGTGTCACCGAATTTGCCACCGAGGAACTGTTTTTTTAAAACTTCCAGTGACCTATTATGTGACCTCTTGATGGTGAGAAGTTTAGAGACACATACTGTTAAACATGCAAAAAAGCCGTTATTACTAGGTAATAACGGCTTTTAGCTTATTTTGTCTTATAATTTGTTGGGCTACCTGGATTCGAACCAGGAATGACAGGACCAGAATCTGTAGTGTTACCATTACACCATAGCCCAATGATTTTCGTTTGCGGGTGCAAAGATACAAATATTTTGGGAATTCAAAACAAATCCGATATTTTTTTTGCAAAAATGTCCAAATAAGCTTTCCAAACAAAAGTATCTCCACTAAAAAACACAAAAATTGAGGGATAACTTTCTTGTATCCAATAAATCAGCGTATATTTGTCAAAAATATCACGTTTATTATCAGAAACAAAGGGTCACCTTTTTTTGTTATAAACAAATAGAGAACATGAATTATTAATCCCAATTACAGGAATGAACGATACTAAAGTATTAATTGAAAAAATAAAAGAAGGAATTCAAGAGAAAAAAGGTAAAAAGATAGTCGTTGCCGATTTAACCAGCATAGAAGATACCATCTGTAAATATTTCGTTATCTGTCAGGGAAATTCTCCCAGTCAAGTGAGTGCAATAGTAGATTCAATCAAGGAATTTACACGCAAAGGTGCGGACAGCAAGCCTTATGCAATCGACGGACTCCGAAATGCAGAATGGGTAGCTATGGACTATGCCGATGTATTGGTACACGTTTTTTTGCCGGAGACAAGAGCTTTTTATAATCTTGAGCACCTCTGGGCAGATGCTAAACTTACTCAAATCCCCGATCTAGACTAATTAATGATTATGGACAATAATAATAGCAATAATAACAATAGCAATAAACCTAACAATAAGGTTAATATGCCGAAGTTCAACCTGAACTGGATGTATATGATTATTGCCCTTATGCTTCTCGGCCTCTGGTGGGGCAGTGATTCAAAAGGAGCAGGAAGCAAAGCTGTAACTTACAGCGAGTTTCAGGACTATGTAAAAAAGGGTTATGTCAGCAAAGTATTGGGTTATGAAGATAAATCAATCGAAGCTTTCCTCAAACCGACTGCCGTAGGGGCTGTTTTTGGAGCCGACTCTACCAAGGTGGGACGCAACCCTGTCATTACAAGTAGAACCCCGTCTACCGATAAACTGGAAGAGTTTTTGCAGGCAGAAAAGGAAGCCGGTCATTTTGACGGTTCATCCGACTATCCGCCCAAATCGGATATTTTCCCCGCAATTCTGATTCAGGTACTCCCGCTTGTCTTGCTGGTTGCGTTATGGATATTCTTCATGCGCCGTATGAGCGGAGGCGGCAGTGGTGGCCCCGGCGGCGTATTTAATGTAGGAAAATCAAAAGCCCAGCTTTTTGAAAAAGGCGGAGCCATCAAGATTACATTTAAAGATGTAGCGGGGCTGGCCGAAGCAAAACAAGAAGTGGAGGAAATCGTAGAGTTCTTAAAGGAACCGCAGAAATATACGGATTTGGGAGGTAAGATACCCAAGGGAGCATTGCTCGTAGGCCCTCCGGGAACCGGTAAAACATTGCTTGCCAAAGCTGTGGCCGGCGAAGCGAATGTGCCTTTCTTCTCATTGGCAGGTTCCGACTTCGTGGAAATGTTTGTGGGTGTAGGTGCATCCCGTGTTCGCGACTTGTTTAAACAGGCTAAAGAAAAAGCTCCTTGTATCGTCTTTATTGATGAGATTGATGCCGTAGGACGTGCCCGTGGCAAGAACCCTGCAATGGGAGGAAATGACGAACGCGAAAACACATTGAACCAGTTGCTGACAGAAATGGACGGTTTCGGTTCCAATAGCGGTGTGATTATCCTTGCTGCTACCAACCGTGTAGACGTACTCGACAAGGCACTGCTCCGTGCAGGACGTTTTGACCGTCAGATACACGTGGATCTGCCCGACTTGAACGAACGTAAAGAAGTATTTGGCGTGCATTTGCGCCCGATTAAAATAGACGATAGTGTAGATGTGGACTTGCTGGCACGTCAGACACCGGGATTCTCGGGTGCAGATATTGCCAATGTCTGCAATGAGGCTGCACTGATCGCTGCCCGCCACGGGAAGAAATTCGTAAGCAAGCAGGACTTCCTGGATGCGGTAGACCGCATCATCGGTGGTCTGGAAAAGAAAACCAAGATTACAACGGAAGCAGAAAGACGCTCCATCGCTTTGCATGAAGCAGGACACGCCTCTATCTCCTGGTTGTTGGAATATGCCAACCCATTGATTAAGGTTACGATTGTTCCTCGCGGTCGTGCATTGGGAGCTGCCTGGTATCTGCCGGAAGAACGTCAGATCACTACCAAGGAGCAGATGCTGGACGAAATGTGTGCTACTTTGGGAGGACGCGCCGCTGAAGATTTATTCCTCGGCCGCATCTCAACTGGTGCCATGAACGACCTGGAAAGGGTGACTAAGCAGGCATACGGCATGATTGCTTATTTAGGTATGAGCGACAAGCTGCCAAACTTATGTTATTACAACAATGATGAATATTCTTTCAACCGTCCATACAGCGAAAAGACAGCCGAATTGATTGACGAAGAAGTCAAGAGAATGGTAAACGAGCAGTATGACCGTGCCAAGAGAATTCTGTCAGAGAATAAAGAAGGACACAACGAACTGACGCAATTACTGATTGACAAAGAAGTAATCTTCGCGGAAGACGTTGAACGTATCTTCGGTAAACGCCCTTGGGCTTCCCGCTCGGAAGAAATCATGGCTGCTAAAGAAAGTCAGGATGCCGCAAGAGCTGAAAGAGAACTTGCCCAAAAGCTGAAAGAAGAAGAAAAAGAAATCAAAGAAGAGGAAGCTGAAAATACCGCAAAGGAAAAACAAGCACCCATAGACACCAAAGTTGCCGCAGAAGGTAAAAAGGTTACTGTGGAGGGCAAAGTTACCGTAGAGGGTAAATCCAATGGGGAAGAACAAGCTAACGGGTCCAACTAATTAAAACGAATAGATTTTGATTAATAATTTCATAAAACGAGCTATTACGGGTGTACTCTTCGTTGCCATCTTGGTAGGGTGCATCCTTTATGACGCATTCAGCTTTGGTATTCTGTTCACCGCTATCAGCGCACTGACCATTTATGAGTTCGGACAGCTGGTAAATATGCGCGCAGAAGGAGTGAAGATAAACAAGACCATTAATATGCTCGGCGGGGCTTACCTATTCCTTGCAGTCATGGGATTCTGCATTGATGCGGCCGATTCGAAGATATTCATCCCGTATGTGCTTTTATTGCTTTACATGATGATTAGCGAGTTGTATCTGAAAAAGGAAAACCCGGTACTTAACTGGGCTTATTCTATGCTTAGCCAACTTTATATCGGACTGCCTTTTGCTTTGCTGAATGTATTGGCATTCCATAACGATCCGGGATCAGAATACAGTAGCGTAAGTTACAATCCTATCCTACCGCTATCCATCTTTATTTTCCTCTGGCTGAATGACACGGGAGCCTATTGCATCGGTTCATTGATCGGCAAACACCGGTTGTTTGAACGTATCTCTCCCAAGAAATCATGGGAAGGTTCTATCGGCGGCGGAGTGGTAGCAATCGGAGTATCTTTTATACTCGCTCACTACTTCCCATTTATGTCAATGACTGAATGGGCAGGACTGGCACTGGTGGTTGTTATATTCGGTACATGGGGCGACCTGACGGAGTCGTTATTGAAACGCCAGTTGCACGTTAAGGATTCGGGAACCATTCTTCCGGGACACGGTGGGATGCTCGACCGCTTTGACAGTTCCCTGATGGCTATACCGGCAGCAGTCGTTTATCTATATGCATTAACATGGTTCTAACGGGGGATTCTTTCTCAATCGATTAGAGCTGAAACAAAATACAAAAGGTCGGGAACTTCTACAGAAGTATCCCGACCTTTTTCACACACAGTAAATCATAGTTAGGTTATCGGATCGAAGAAGTGGAATGAACATCCTTTGCTGCTTCCGGTACACCGACCGGATGATCCAAATCAAGCACAATCACTCTTCCTTCTCCATGTTCTCTTGAGTTTATTGTCACCTTAAACCCTTTGGGTGCTACCCAGGAATCTTTCGGCGTAGGGAAGAACTTTTCCAGATTATAAGAAACTCGTCCCCATCCCCAATAGTCAGTCACATCCTCATACGTATTATAACGCAGTTCCAAATGTATGTAACCATCTTCATCCACATTCAATGTTCCCGGTTCTGACGGTTCGCCCGGCTCTCCCGGTTCCATCTTATTTTGCACAAGGCTGATACGATGTTTCTCCGAACGAGGTAACTCCTGACGGAAAATTACGTTCAGGAACTTTCCTCCCAACCACATATCACCCTGATAAATCAGAATAGGATCATTTCCGAATTCTTCCGCTTCTTCCTCTGTCGACATATCTTCCACTTCTTTTGTCAACAGTTCCTGTATGCCTTCCATCTTCACCTGAACTCCTTTTCCTCCTTCCATGTCATACAAAGGATTGAAAAAAGCCACAACACGTTCACCGTCCACTGGTTTAAACCAAGGAATAGAAGTAGCAACCGGATCAATCACCCCCCAATTATCACCTTCCAAATAATATCCTCCTCCACCGGTTGCACGAACAGTCGCCCAGTCCCAGCTGAAATCTCCAATAGAATAACCATCATCATCACATGATTGCAACATTGGCACTAATGCCAATAATAAGATTCCTAAAAGCCACTTAAATTTTTTCATATCTTTTTCCTTTCTTTATTTTAGTCTTCTGCTTTATAAATAAAAAAGCCGTGCATTTACTGCATCGGCTTTACGTTTATTCAGAAAAAGAAAGTTATTTTTTCAACAAACGCAGCATTTCACGAGCTGCGTGACGGGGAGCACCGGCAGGTCCTAACCGTTCGGCTACATATTCATACCCGGAAAGCATCTCACTTCTATATGCTTCATTTTCAATGATATTTTTCAATTCGCTCTGCATATTCTTCACGGTCATCGTATCTGCCACCAGTTCCTTTACCACTTCACGGTCAGCAATCAAATTAACCAACGAAATAAATCTCACAGTTAAGATATGACGCCGCAAAAAAGAAACCACTTTCCCGATTGGAGTGTAATAACAAACCACTTGAGGAACACGAAACAATGCCGTCTCAAGCGTAGCTGTACCCGAAGTAACTAAAGCTACATCTGCATGCTGCAACAGGCTATAAGTCTGATCGAAAATGATTTTCACTTTCGCCTCTCCTACATATTGTTTATAATACTCGGGAGCAATGGCAGGTGCACCGGCCAAGACAAGCTGATAATCAGGAAAAGCGGAAGCAGCCCTCAACATATCCGGCAGATTATCTTTGATTTCCTGTTTCCGGCTACCGGCAAGAAGAGCGATAATCGGCTTATCTTCCAATTGATTCTCCGCAATAAAGTGCTCCTTATTTTTCGGATGAGCAGCCTGATAGGCTGCCACCTCATCCACGGTAGGGTTTCCTACATAGTGAATGGGGTATTGATGCTTTCCTTCGAAGAATTCCACTTCAAAAGGAAGAATGGAGAAAAGCTCATCTACATCTCGTTTTATATTCTTGATACGGTATTCTTTCCACGCCCATATCTTCGGAGAAATATAATAGTAAACCGGTATCTGTGTCTTTGCATGGACAAACTTGGCAATATCAAGATTGAATCCCGGATAATCTACCAGAATAACAACGTCCGGTTCCCAGGAAACAATGTCTTCTTTGCAACGCTTCATATTTGCAAAGATAGTGCGCAGATGGAGTAATACAGGGATAAATCCCATGTATGCCAACTCCTTATAATGCTTCACCATCGTTCCTCCGACAGCCGCCATCAAGTCACCTCCGAAAAAACGGAAATCAGCCTGCGGGTCTTCTGCCTTTAAGGCAGCCATCAGATGAGAGGCGTGCAAGTCGCCGGAAGCTTCACCGACAATCAGATAATACTTCATTGAGTTGAGAGTTGAGAGTTGAGAGTTGAGAGTTGGTAGGGATAGATGACTAACAGGGCGTCATGCTTTCTTTTTCAACGTTCAAATTTCAACTAATTAAACCATTTATTAAGTTCGTCCATAAAGTGATAAGCCGTCACGTCAACCGTAGTCGGGGTGATAGCAACATAACCATTTGCCAAAGCCCAATGATCGTTCTTCTCGTTTTCAGGTTCATGATCGGTAAATTCACCGGTCAGCCAGAAATAGTTAGGATCATTCAGACGAGGGCAGGCAGCCCATTCATTCGTCCAACGTCCTTTCGCCTGTTCACAGATTTTCACTCCTTTTATATCGGCTGTATCGGGGAAGTTTACATTCAGACAAGTTAAAGGAGGAAGTCCTTTTTCCAAGATCATGGCAGCGATACTCCGGATATAAGGTCCGGCAGCTTCAAAATCAGCATCGGGTGCATGATTGCACAAGGAGAAGCCAATAGAAGGAATTCCATTCAAACAGCCCTCAAACACCACTCCCATCGTACCGGAATAATGCACGTTAGTGGCAGAGTTATCTCCATGATTGATACCGCCGACTATCAGATCCGGAATCCGGTCGAGCACTGTGTTTCGTGCCAATTTGATGCAATCAGTCGGTGTTCCCGAACATTTATAAACAGTCAAGCCCACTTCCTTCTTTACTAACTGGTAATGAACCGGCTGCGTCACCGTCAGCGCACACCCACTACCGGAACGCGGAGCATCAGGTGCCATTACTATAATCTCACCCAAAGGGCGAAGAAACTTCACCAATTCATTAATACCTTTAGCCATCACGCCATCGTCATTCGAAACAAGTATCAACGGCTTCTCTTTTTCCATATATTCAATCCTTTCCTTTTTTATATTCGCACAAAAGTAACAAAAAGAAGCCGTACCACCAAACACCTCCCCGCATCAGATCGAAAAGTCTCTTTCACCCCCACTCCTACCCGTTTACAAATCTTAATCTTCTGCAAGCGAGCAAAAAAAGAAATAAATATCCAATATAAATATGTATATTTGCAAGCTCATAAAGAGAAAGGTAGATGATGAACCTGTCGAAGTTTGGTAACCGTTTCGTCCGACAGTTATTAACAAAACAGGCGACTTATCAACAGAAATTGCAAAGTTTCTCTTTTTTCGTAGGCGCTCTAAGGATTTATCACTTATTTCGCTGCCAATAAATTTAGAGAATATGGGAAAAATTATTGCTTTGGCCAATCAAAAAGGCGGTGTAGGAAAGACAACGACTACGATTAATCTCGCAGCTTCACTTGCTACACTGGAAAAAAAGGTACTCGTAGTAGATGCCGACCCGCAAGCTAATGCCTCTTCCGGTCTGGGAGTAGACATCAAGCAGTCGGAATGCACTATCTATGAATGTATTATTGACAGAGCCAACGTACAGGACGCTATCCTTGATACGGAGATTGATTCTTTGAAAGTAATCTCTTCGCACATCAATCTCGTAGGAGCAGAGATTGAAATGCTAAACCTCCCAAACCGAGAAAAGATATTAAAAGAAGTACTCACGCCTTTGAAGAAAGAATATGACTATATCCTGATAGACTGTTCGCCTTCATTAGGACTGATCACGATCAATGCCCTGACGGCAGCCGACTCCGTGATTATCCCCGTTCAAGCTGAATATTTTGCTCTTGAAGGTATCAGCAAATTGTTGAATACCATCAAAATCATCAAATCGAAACTGAATCCGGCTTTAGAAATCGAAGGTTTCTTACTGACAATGTATGACTCTCGTCTGCGTCAGGCTAATCAGATTTACGACGAAGTGAAACGTCATTTCCAGGAACTGGTGTTCAACACCGTTATTCAACGAAATGTGAAATTGAGCGAGGCTCCCAGCTACGGTGTCCCGACCATCCTTTACGATGCGGAATCTACCGGCGCCAAAAACCACCTGGCTCTTGCTAAAGAGATTATCAACCGAAATAAATAAAAGAAAGAAGAAGATATGGCAACACAAAAAAGAAATGCATTAGGACGTGGTCTCGACGCCTTGCTCTCAATGGATGATGTGAAAACCGAAGGGTCTTCTTCCATTAATGAAATAGAGCTGGCAAAGATTACTGTCAATCCCAACCAGCCCCGCCGTGAGTTTGACGAAACAGCATTGCAGGAATTGGCTGATTCCATTGCGGAAATCGGTATCATCCAACCTATTACCTTACGCAAACTCTCGGACGATGAGTATCAGATCATCGCGGGAGAGCGTCGTTATCGTGCATCACAAAGAGCAGGACTGAAAACGATCCCTGCTTATATACGCACTGCCGACGACGAAAACATGATGGAAATGGCGCTGATTGAAAATATCCAGCGTGAAGACCTGAATGCCGTAGAAATCGCACTTGCCTACCAGCATCTGCTCGATCAGTACGAACTGACACAGGAACGTCTTAGCGAACGTATCGGAAAGAAACGAACGACGATCGCCAACTACCTGCGCTTACTGAAATTGCCGGCTCCGATACAGATGGCCCTGCAAAACAAGCAGTTGGACATGGGACATGCCCGTGCACTGATTTCATTAGGCGACCCTAAACTACAAGTTAAAATATTCGAAGAAATACAAGAACACGGATATTCAGTCCGCAAAGTAGAAGAAATTGTTAAATCATTAAGCGAAGGAGAAGCTGTGAAAAGCGGCACACGGAAAATAACACCCAAACGTGGCAAACTTCCTGAAGAATTCAACTTATTGAAGCAACAACTCTCCGGCTTTTTCAACACCAAGGTACAACTCACCTGCTCTGAAAAGGGAAAAGGCAAGATCAGTATTCCTTTCGGGAACGAGGAGGAACTGGAACGTATCATGGAAATCTTCGATACGCTAAAGAAGTAAATGACAAGAAAAAGTAAGAAATATCAGTTACTAATCAGCGCCCTGCTTCTCTGTTTTTTACAGGTGGCAGGGATTGATGTGTATGCACAATCCACTGTTACTCCGGCACGGAAAGATACAACAATCATACAGCGCGAAGCGCCGAAAGCCCGTGCACGAAGGCATCGTGATCCGATTATACAGGACTCGGTGAAGAAGGATTCTATCCAAATCATACCATCCAAAGAACTTCCGGCCATCGACAGTTTGTCAGCTGCTAAAATACAGATAGCGGACAGCTTGGATGCAGCCAACAAGAAAGAGCTGAAAAAGATAGAGCAACCTGCCTCCATTGTTGTAAAGACCGACACTGTGCCGCCACCTGCTCAAGATATTAACAAGAAAATATTTATACCGAATCCGACCAAAGCAACGTGGCTGGCAGTCGTATTCCCCGGTGGAGGACAGATTTACAACCGTAAATACTGGAAATTACCTATTATATATGGAGGATTTGCTGGTTGTGCTTACGCCTTAAGTTGGAACGGTAAGATGTACAAAGACTATTCGCAAGCCTATCTGGACATTATGGACAGCAATCCGAATACGAAAAGTTACGAAGATTTGTTGCCCCCGAACTCCACTTATAATGAGGAGCAGCTAAAAAACACACTAAAACGAAGAAAAGATATGTTCCGTCGTTATCGGGACCTTAGTATATTTGCCTTTATCGGAGTTTACCTGATCTCTATCATCGACGCTTATGTAGATGCAGAGTTGTCTAACTTCGATATAACCCCCGACTTGAGTATGAAAGTAGAACCGGCTGTAATCGACAATAACAACCAGTTCCGCTCCAGCAGTTTAAAAAGCAAGTCGGTTGGTCTGCAATGCGTATTACGATTTTAAAAACACAATTTAGATTGATCTTATTATTGAAGCATGAAGAAATTAGTTAACTATTGTTCGATTATTTTTCTTTTACTGGTGGCAACGTCGCAGGTAAAAGCGCAAAGTGTAGATGTAGTGATTCGTGAAAATGGAACTGAACGCAAAGAAAGCATCGACCTGCCTAAAAGTATGACATATCCACTTGACAGTCTGTTGAACGACTGGAAAGCCAAAAATTATATTGACTTAGGCAAAGATTGCAGTACAGCTGAAATCAACCCTTTATTCAGCGACTCTGTCTATATCGACCGCTTGTCACGCATTCCGGCTATCATGGAAATGCCTTATAATGATATTATCCGCAAATTCATCGATATGTATGCAGGACGCTTGCGTAATCAGGTTTCTTTCATGTTGAGTGCCTGCAACTTCTATATGCCGATTTTTGAAGAAGCATTGGATGCATACGGACTTCCACTGGAACTTAGATATCTCCCGATTATCGAATCTGCACTGAACCCCTCTGCCGTGTCACGCGCAGGCGCTTCCGGTCTGTGGCAATTTATGATCGGTACAGGTAAGATCTATGGCTTGGAATCAAACAGCCTGGTAGATGAACGACGCGACCCGATTAAAGCAACTTGGGCTGCCGCACGTTATCTCAAAGAAATGTACGATATCTATGGAGACTGGAATCTTGTGATTGCTGCTTATAACTGTGGTCCCGGTACTATCAACAAGGCAATCCGCCGTGCCAATGGCGAAACGGATTACTGGAAAATTTATAATTACCTGCCTAAAGAGACACGTGGTTACGTACCTGCCTTTATCGCCGCTAATTATGTGATGACTTACTATTGTGACCATAATATTTGTCCGATGGAAACAAATATCCCGGCAAGTACCGACACAGTACAAGTGAACAAGAACCTGCACTTCGAACAGATTGCTGATCTTTGCAATGTACCTTTGGATCAAATCAAGAGCTTGAATCCGCAATATAAGAAGCAAATGATTCCGGGTGACAGCAAGCCTTATACTTTAAGACTTCCTATCGATGCTATCAGTACCTTTATAGATAAGCAAGACACAATTTACACACATCGTGCCGACGAATTGTTCCGCAACCGGAAAACCGTTGCTGTTAAGGAAATCACCCCCTCAACCCGCAAAACGACAACAGCCGTTGCCGGTAAAGGCAAACTGACCTACTACACAATAAAAAGTGGAGACACTTTGTCAACCATCGCCGGTAAGTATGGCGTCACAATTAAGGATATACAAAGGTGGAATGGAATGTCCAACACCAAAATTGCAGCAGGAAAACGATTGAAAATATACAAATAAACAGCTTCCTGCTTGCATCGTTCGGAAATTTGCTTATTTTTGCAGAACTAAGCAAGTGAAAGGATAACAATTATGGATAATCTGCCCCCCAAAGAAATAAGTGATGAAGAGATGATCAATCAGGCGTTCCACGAACTACTGAATGATTATCTCAACACTAAACATCGCAAAAAGGTTGAAATCATTACGAAGGCTTTCAACTTCGCTAATCAGGCGCATAAAGGTATCAAACGTCGTTCGGGCGAACCTTATATTATGCACCCGATTGCCGTTGCAAGTATTGTATGTAATGAAATCGGACTTGGCTCTACTTCCATTTGTGCAGCCCTGCTGCATGATGTGGTAGAAGACACTGATTACACAGTAGAAGACATTGAGAATATCTTTGGCCCGAAGATTGCCCAAATTGTAGACGGACTGACCAAGATATCCGGTGGAATTTTCGGTGACCGTGCTTCAGCACAAGCAGAGAACTTCAAGAAGTTACTGCTCACTATGTCGAACGATATCCGGGTAATTCTTATCAAGATAGCCGACCGTTTGCACAACATGCGTACCCTCGGTTCCATGTTGCCCAACAAGCAATATAAGATTGCAGGCGAAACGCTTTACATCTATGCGCCACTCGCTAACCGCCTGGGGCTCTATAAAATAAAAACAGAGCTTGAGAATCTAAGCTTCAAATATGAACATCCCGAAGAATATGCGGAAATAGAAGAGAAGTTGAATGCCACAGCTGCCGAACGCGACAAGGTTTTCAACGACTTCACTGCCCCCATCCGTACACAACTGGATAAGATGGGATTGAAATACCGGATACTTGCCCGTGTAAAATCAATCTATTCCATCTGGAACAAGATGCAGACCAAGCATGTTCCTTTCGAAGAAATATTTGACTTGCTGGCTGTTCGAATCATCTTCGAACCACGCAATGAGGAAGAAGAACTCAACGACTGTTTCGACATTTACGTTTCCATCTCCAAGATATACAAGCCTCATCCGGACCGTCTGCGCGACTGGGTGAGCCATCCTAAAGCAAATGGTTATCAGGCATTGCATGTCACCCTGATGGGTAATAACGGACAATGGATTGAAGTCCAGATTCGCAGTGAACGAATGAATGACGTTGCCGAACAAGGTTTCGCCGCTCACTGGAAATACAAAGAAGGAGGAGGCAGCGAAGATGAAGGAGAGTTGGAAAAATGGTTGAAAACCATTAAGGAGATATTGGATGATCCGCAACCGGATGCCATTGATTTTCTGGATACCATCAAACTTAATTTATTTGCTTCTGAAATATTTGTGTTCACTCCCAAAGGTGAACTGAAGACTATGCCGCAGAATTCTACGGCTCTCGACTTCGCGTTTTCCCTGCATACGGATATTGGTAGCCATTGTATTGGTGCCAAAGTCAACCACAAATTAGTTCCGTTAAGCCATAAATTGCAAAGTGGTGACCAGGTTGAGATCCTGACTTCAAAATCGCAACGTGTACAACCGCAATGGGAAGTTTTTGCAACCACTGCCCGTGCCCGTGCCAAGATAGCAGCCATCCTCCGCAAGGAGCGTAAAGCAAACCAGAAGATAGGTGAAGAAATTCTTAACGAGTTTTTGAAAAAAGAGGAAATCCGCCCTGAAGAAGCCGTTATTGAGAAGCTGCGTAGACTGCATAATGCAAAGAATGAAGAAGAATTGTTGGCTGCCATTGGCAGTAAAGCAATCATTCTGGGAGAAGCGGACAAGAATGAACTGAAAGAAAAGCAAACCAGTAACTGGAAGAAATATCTGACTTTCTCTTTCGGCAACAATAAAGAGAAGCAAGAAGAAAAAGAGCCGCAAGAAAAAGAAAAAATCAATCCGAAGCAAGTGCTCAAACTGACGGAAGAAAGTTTGCAGAAGAAATACATCATGGCCGAATGTTGCCATCCTATTCCCGGTGATGACGTATTGGGATATGTGGATGAAAACGACCGGATCATTATCCACAAACGCCAATGTCCTGTTGCCGCCAAACTGAAGAGCAGTTATGGCAACCGTATATTAGCAACAGAATGGGATACACACAAAGAACTATCTTTCCTGGTATATATATATATAAAAGGTATAGACAGCATGGGACTTTTGAATGAAGTCACCCAGGTTATCTCCAGGCAGCTCAATGTAAATATCCGTAAGCTGACCATCGAAACCGAAGATGGTATCTTTGAAGGAAAAATTCAGTTATGGGTACATGACGTGGATGATGTGAAAACCATCTGTAACAATCTGAAGAAAATACAGAATATCAAACAGGTGAGCCGCGTAGAAGAATAACGTTGATCGACACATTCGTTATCGATCAACGTTATTCTACTCCCGTCCATCCAATTCGCGTTTAATAGCCAAAAGCTCTTCTTTTATCGCTTTCAGCTTATTTACAATCTCATAATTACGAACCGTAGCTTCTTTATTATCCTTCAAACGTTGCCGGGCACCGGGAAGTGTCATGCCTTTTTCTTTTACCAAATGATAGATAAGACCGATCGTTTCTACGTCTTCTTTGCGGTACTGACGTATTCCTCTTCCTGCTGTCTTAGGAGAGATTTGCGGAAATTCCTTTTCCCAAAAACGGAGCAATGACGGATTGACTCCGAACATGTCGGCAACCTCTCCTATTGAATAATATAGCTTCAATTCTTTATCTGTATTAAGCATAACACTCCTGTTTTAAGATTTTAATCGAATACTTTACCATGATTGGCTGCCAACTGAATCATTTTTTCATAATCTTCGGCACTCAAATCCATGAAATAATAATTGACCGGATTCACTACCTGCCCTTTCACGTGCACTTCATAATGCAGATGCGGACCGGTACTTTTTCCTGTACTACCCACTTTTCCGATAATCTCACCACGTACCACTTTCTTTCCGACTTTCGTATTAAATCCCTGCAAGTGAGCATACCGAGTGAGATACCCGAAACCATGATCTATCTCAATGGTATTACCGTATCCGGTTTCCCATCCCACTTTCACCACTGTTCCGTTTCCGGTAGCATATACATCCGTTCCCGGATGAGCAGAGAAGTCCATGCCTGCATGGAACTTTGTCGTACCATAAATAGGGTCAATACGTGTACCATAACCGGATGCTGTCTGACGAAGATCTTTATTCGAAATAGGCTGTATGGCCGGAATACATTTCAGCATCTCATCATGGTTCTTACACATATCAATCACATCATCGAAAGATTTCGACTGGATATAAAGCCTTTTGGAAAGCACATCCAACTTTTGAGTCGTGTTCACCACCAGCTTGGCATTCGCCAAATCCATCAGTTCTTCGTAACGGTTCGTCCCGCCATAACCTGCCTGACGAATAGCCGGAGAAACAGGATCTGCCTGTAAAATCACCCGATACAGATTATCGTCACGTTGCTGAATATCCTGAAGCACCCCCATAGCGTCATCCAAACGCCGGGAAAGCACATTGTACTGCGCCAAAAGACGGCTGTTTTCAATTCTTAATTCCTTCTCCGACGGAGAACCAAAAATCAAAAGCAATACAATAAAGCAACCTGCTCCCAACCCCATTCCATAGAAAAGCCGACGCAGGATACTAAGCGCACGCTGCCGTACGGTAGGGTAAATTCGATCATAAGTCTGGGTCTGTGGATTATAGATGTAGTATACTTTGCGCATCTTTTTGGAAATATTTCGCTTGTTAATACGGCAAAAGTAATAAAAACAAGCTATCTTTGCACAGTTTTTACGAATTTATGAGTTGTGATTTATGATTTATTGGGGATTCCTCCCCTCTCTCATATCCCACAGCCCATAATTCATAATTCATAAATCATAATTCTTCATTATATGTTGACTGCAAAAGAGATCAGAGATTCATTCAAGAATTTCTTTGAGTCGAAAGGACACCACATCGTTCCCTCGGCTCCGATGGTGATTAAAGATGACCCTACCCTGATGTTTACGAACGCGGGTATGAACCAGTTTAAAGATATTATTTTGGGTAACCATCCGGCGAAATACCAAAGAGTCGCGGACTCGCAAAAATGTTTGCGTGTAAGCGGAAAGCATAATGACCTGGAAGAAGTAGGACACGATACGTACCACCACACCATGTTTGAAATGCTTGGTAACTGGTCGTTCGGCGATTACTTCAAGAAAGAAGCGATCAACTGGGCGTGGGAATATCTGGTAGAAGTTTTGAAACTGAATCCGGAACATCTCTATGCAACCGTATTTGAAGGAAGTCCTGAAGAAGGATTGAGCCGTGACGACGAAGCTGCTTCCTATTGGGAACAGTTCTTGCCGAAAGATCACATCATCAACGGTAACAAACACGACAACTTCTGGGAAATGGGTGATACAGGACCTTGCGGACCTTGTTCCGAAATCCATATCGACCTCCGTCCTGCTGAAGAACGTGCCAAGATCTCCGGTCGCGACCTCGTGAACCACGATCACCCGCAGGTAATTGAAATCTGGAACCTCGTGTTCATGCAATACAACCGCAAAGCAGACGGCAATCTTGAGCCGCTTCCTGCCAAGGTTATTGATACCGGTATGGGATTCGAACGTCTTTGTATGGCTCTGCAAGGCAAAACATCCAACTACGACACAGACGTATTCCAGCCAATGCTGAAAGCTATTGCAACAATGTCGGGTACAGAATATGGAAAAGACAAGCAGCAAGATATTGCTATGCGTGTGATTGCCGACCATATCCGTACCATTGCATTCTCAATCACAGATGGCCAGTTGCCGTCTAATGCAAAGGCAGGTTACGTGATCCGCCGTATCCTTCGCCGTGCCGTTCGTTACGGATATACTTTCCTCGGACAGAAACAGGCATTTATGTATAAGTTGCTTCCTGTATTGATTGATAACATGGGAGAGGCTTATCCTGAACTGGTTGCACAAAAGACACTGATTGAAAAAGTAATCAAGGAAGAAGAAGAATCATTCCTCCGCACTTTAGAAACTGGTATCCGTTTATTGGATAAGACAATGGAAGATACCAAAGCCAATGGAAAAACTGAAATCAGCGGTAAAGATGCCTTTACTTTATATGATACATTTGGTTTCCCGCTCGACTTGACAGAGCTGATTCTCCGTGAAAACGGAATGACTGTCAACATTGAAGAGTTCAATGAAGAAATGCAGCAACAGAAACAGCGTGCACGTAATGCTGCCGCCATCGAAACTGGTGACTGGATTGTACTGAAAGAAGGAACAACTGAATTCGTTGGTTACGATTACACTGAATACGAGGCTTCTATCCTTCGTTACCGTCAGATCAAACAAAAGAACCAGACATTGTATCAGATTGTACTCGACTATACTCCGTTCTATGCAGAAAGTGGTGGTCAGGTAGGTGATACAGGTGTATTGGTGAGCGAGTTCGAGACGATTGAAGTGGTCGACACAAAGAAAGAGAATAATCTTCCGATACATATTACCAAAAAGCTACCCGAACATCCGGAAGCTCCGATGATGGCTTGTGTAGATACCGACAAACGTGCTGCCTGTGCAGCCAATCACTCGGCGACCCACTTGCTGGATGCTGCTTTACGTGAAGTATTGGGTGAACACATCGAACAGAAAGGTTCATTGGTTACACCGGATTCATTACGTTTCGACTTCTCTCACTTCCAGAAAGTGACCGATGAAGAAATCCGTAAAGTTGAACATATCGTCAATGCAAGAATCCGCGCTAATATCCCATTGAAAGAATATCGCAATATTCCTATCGAGGAAGCTAAGGAGTTGGGAGCTATCGCTCTCTTTGGTGAAAAGTATGGCGACAGAGTTCGTGTGATCCAATTCGGTACTTCTATCGAGTTCTGCGGTGGTACACACGTAGCTGCAACCGGAAATATCGGTATGGTAAAAATCATCTCCGAAAGTTCTGTTGCTGCCGGCGTTCGCCGTATTGAAGCTTATACCGGAGCACGCGTGGAAGAAATGCTGGATACGATACAAGATACACTTAGCGACTTGAAGGCTCTCTTCAACAATGCTCCTGACTTGAGCATTGCAATCCGCAAATATCTGGATGAAAATGCAGGATTGAAGAAGCAGGTAGAAGACTTCATGAAAGAGAAAGAAGCAGCTTTGAAGGAAAGACTACTGAAAAATGTACAAGAGATCCACGGTATCAAAGTAATCAAGTTCTGTGCCCCACTACCGGCAGAAGTAGTGAAGAATATCGCTTTCCAACTTCGGGGTGAAATCACAGAAAACTTGTTCTTCGTAGCCGGAAGTACAGACAATGGCAAACCGATGCTGACAGTAATGCTTAGCGATAATTTGGTTGCTGGTGGTCTGAAAGCTGGTAATCTGGTAAAAGAGGCTGCCAAACTGATTCAAGGTGGCGGCGGTGGCCAACCTCACTTCGCTACTGCAGGAGGTAAAAATGCTGATGGACTACCGGCAGCAGTTGAAAAAGTACTGGAGCTGGCAGGAATCTAAGAATAAATAAAAGAGGCTGCCTAACAAGCCAAAAAAAGAAATCACCCCTATCAGAGTTTGTTCTGATAGGGGTGAAATCGTTAAAAAGAAACTTATAGACAACCTCTTTTACGTAAAGACTTAAAATTAGACGCGTCTGAATAAATACATAAGAAACTCCCTATTAATGTAGAAAAAAAATAGTGACGGTATATGCACAGGATAGTGACGGTATCGCTGGCATATAGCGTCACTATTTGCATCGGATAGCGTCACTATTTTACAGAAGTGAATTCACCAACAACAATTTCGGCTTGAATCCCCTTTGAATCCTCTATAAAAGCATCGGGAAAGGATACTTCCTACCCTCCCCCAAAACCAAACAAACCCGGTAAGAAATAGAAGTCTATTTGTCTCTTTCTAAAAATATTAGCTTATAATTTAGGCTTGTCACAGTTTTTTTCTACCTTTGTGACCAGATTAATTATTTTTCTTATCCTTCAAATAAATAAAATAAGTAATCACTAATACCTAAAGAATGATGAGAACACCTGCTTATCTATGCCTGCTGTTAACCTGCATGCTCATTTCTTGTACCCCTACGCAAGAAAAACACGAAATAGATTACACATCTTATGTAAATCCATTTATCGGAACAGACTTCACTGGAAACACTTATCCTGGTGCCCAAGCTCCTTTCGGCATGGTGCAACTTAGCCCGGACAACGGACTCCCCGGATGGGACCGTATCTCCGGTTATTTCTATCCGGACAGTACGATTGCCGGTTTCAGCCACACACATCTTTCCGGCACTGGAGCGGGAGATTTGTATGATATTTCTTTCATGCCTGTCACCCTTCCCTACAAAGAAGCGGAAGCTCCACTTGGCATCCACTCTAAATTCTCCCACAAGGATGAAAGTGCTCATGCCGGTTATTATCAAGTACGCCTGACTGATTATAACATCAACGTCGAACTGACTGCCACCGAGCGTTGCGGTATCCAACGTTATACGTTTCCGGAAGCCCAATCTGCTATCTTCTTAAATCTGAAGAAAGCCATGAACTGGGATTTTACCAACGATTCTCATATCGAAGTCGTAGACTCCGTCACCATTCAAGGTTACCGTTTCTCCGACGGCTGGGCACGCGATCAACACATCTATTTCCGCACCCGATTCTCCAAGCCTTTTGAGAAAATGGAACTGGACACAACTGCCATCATCAAAGATAACAAACGTATCGGTACCGCTGTTATCGCCCGCTTTGATTTCAAGACCCAAAAGGATGAACAGATATTAGTAAACACTGCCATTTCCGGCGTCAGTATGGAAGGAGCAGCCAAAAACCTGCAAGCTGAAGTCCCCGAAAATAACTTCGACAAATACTTGGCGGAAACAAAAGCAAACTGGAACCGCCAGCTCGGAAAGATTGAAATAAAAGGTGATAATGAGAACGATAAAGTAAACTTCTACACCGCTCTCTATCACTCAATGATTGCTCCAACTATTTACAGTGATGTAGACGGAGCTTACTACGGTCCCGATAAGAAAGTACACCAAGCCAACGGCTGGGTTAATTATAGCACTTTCTCTCTATGGGATACATACCGTGCCGCCCACCCGCTCTTTACTTATACCGAACCCGAGCGTGTAAACGACATGGTGAAATCCTTCATCGCCTTCTACGAACAGAATGGCCGTCTGCCAGTGTGGAACTTCTACGGAAGTGAAACAGACATGATGATCGGTTATCATGCTGTTCCTGTTATTGTAGACGCCTATCTGAAAGGAATCGGCGACTTCGACGCAAAGAAAGCCTTGGATGCTTGCATAGCAACGGCTAATCTGGATAATTACCGCGGCATTGGACTCTATAAAGAATTAGGATACATACCTTACAACGTAACAGACCACTACAACGCAGAAAACTGGTCGTTATCCAAAACACTGGAATACGCTTTCGATGACTATTGCATTGCCGAAATGGCGAAGAAGATGGGCAAACAAGACATTGCGGACGAATTTTACAAACGTTCTCAAAACTACAAGAATGTATATAACCCCGCCACTTCTTTCATGCAGCCACGTGACGACAAAGGCACCTTTATCAAGGATTTCAAAGCCGATGACTATACGCCACACATTTGCGAAAGTAACGGATGGCAATACTTTTGGTCTGTACAGCATGACATTAACGGACTGATCGACCTTGTAGGAGGTAAAAACCGATTTGCCGAAAAACTGGACAGTATGTTCACCTATCATCCGGCAGCAGATGACGAACTACCTATCTTCAGCACGGGCATGATAGGACAATATGCGCATGGCAATGAACCGAGCCATCACGTTATTTATCTGTTCAATGCTATAGGACACGAAAATCGCACACAAGAATATGTAGCCAAAGTGATGAACGAGCTCTACAAGAACGAACCAGCCGGTCTTTGTGGCAACGAAGATTGCGGGCAGATGTCAGCATGGTATATATTCAGTGCGATGGGATTCTACCCCGTCAATCCCGTCAGTGGAAAATACGAGATAGGTACTCCCCTATTCCCGGAAATGCAATTACATCTGGCGAATGGAAAGACTTTCACCGTACTGGCCCCCAAAGTGAACAAAGAAAATATCTATATCCAATCCATCAAAATAGATGGAAAACCGTATGACAAAACATATCTTACTCACGAGCAAATCATGAGTGGAGCGACTGTCGAATTCGAAATGAGTAATACACCTAAAGCAACTGGAGTCATATCCGAAGAAAATAACCCATAAGCCAAACCAGAACAACCAACTGTGAGAATGAACGAAAACTTCGATATAACCTATAAAGCACTATTTCGCCGGTACTATCCCAGCCTGATTTTCTATGCTACCCGTCTGGTGGGAGAAGAAGATGCAGAAGATGTAGTGCAGGACGTATTTGTAGAATTATGGAAGCGGAAAGACCACATAGAAATAGGCGACCAAATCCAGGCCTTTCTCTATCGTGCCGTTTACACCCGTGCCCTTAACGTCTTGAAACACCGCAGTGTGGAAGACGGTTATTGTGTTGCCATGGAAGAAATCAACCAAAGACGTGCAGAGTTTTACCAACCGGACAACAACGAAGTGATTCGGAGGATCGAAGACAAGGAACTCCGCAAAGAAATTCATGATGCAATTAATGAGCTCCCTGACAAATGCAAAGAGGTTTTCAAACTTAGCTATCTGCATGATATGAAAAACAAGGAAATAGCCGATATTCTCGGAGTTTCACTCCGCACGGTGGAAGCCCATATGTATAAGGCTTTAAAATACTTGCGTGGCCGACTCGATCCTCTTTGGGCGATTCTTTTCTTATTTTTATGGCGATTATAATAAGTGTTTTTGCGTTTTGAATTGTATTACTAATATGAAGGAAAAGAAAATGAGTAATCTGAGTGAAGAAATAATAAACAGATATCTGACAGGACAGTGTTCTGAAGAAGAGCTTATCGAGGTCAATGCCTGGATGAAGGAATCGGAAGAAAATGCCCGCCAGCTCTTTCGTATGGAAGAAATTTATCATTTGGGTAAATTCGACCAGTACACTGATGAACAACGGATACTTCGTGCGGAAAAACAACTCTATAAAAAGCTGGACGAAGAGAAAGGTAAACAGAGCAAAATACTAAGCATGCATCGCTGGATGAAATATGCCGCAGTGATTGCTGTGATGTTGGTCATGGGTGGTGGAGTCGGATATTGGTTCTATCAAAACGGAAACAATCAACAAATGATGGTTGCAGTAGCCAGCGAAGGCATTGTTAAGGAGGTAGTCTTGCCGGATGACAGCAAGGTTTGGCTGAACAATGCAGCAACCTTGAAATATCCACGTGAGTTCTCCGAAAAGGAACGCAATGTCTACCTGGAAGGAGAAGCTTATTTTGAGATCACCAAAAACCGCCATAAGCCATTCACCGTTCAAAGTGACGCAATACGCGTACGCGTATTGGGAACTACGTTCAATTTAAAATCCGATAAGCGTTGCCGGATAGCGGAGGCGACACTTATTGAAGGTGAGATTGAAGTAAAAGGCAATAAGGAAGAGGGGCAGATTATCCTCACTCCGGGACAGCGTGCGGAACTGAACAAAAATAATGGACGACTGACCGTAAAACAAGTGGATGCCAAGCTGGATGCTGTTTGGCACGACAATCTGATTCCATTCCAAAAAGCAGATATCTTCACCATCACCAAAGCGCTGGAGCGTTTCTATGATGTGAAAATCATTCTATCTCCTGACATTCAGACGGGTAAAACTTACTCCGGTGTACTGAAAAGGAAATCGAATATCGAGTCAGTGTTGAAATCATTGCAAAACTCTATACCTATTGATTATAAAATTGTCGGAAACAATATCTTCATTTCTCCCAAATAAGAAGTAAAAGATGAACCGGATAAAACTTAAAAGCTATTAATACCATGAAATTAAAAACATTCCTAATAGTAGGATGTTTAGGAGGTTTATTCACACTTAGCTCCTGCACAGCCCCCACTAATGTAAAAGACTATAGTGCTTACGTCAACCCTTTCATCGGTACCGGTGGACATGGTCATACCTTCCCTGGAGCGGTAGTTCCCCACGGGATGATTCAGCCCAGTCCGGACACCCGGATCGATGGTTGGGATGCTTGTTCCGGTTATTATTATGCCGACTCTACCATCAATGGCTTCTCACACACACACGTCAGCGGTACAGGTTGTTGCGACTATGGAGATGTCTTGCTCATGCCAACTGTGGGTAAGCAACAATATCGTACAACCGATCCCCAAAGCCAGCGACTAGCATACGCTTCCTCTTTCTCACATAAGAATGAAATCGCAGAACCAGGATATTATTCTGTCTTTCTTGATACTTATCAGGTGAAAGCTGAAATTTCATCCACCAAACGAGGAGCAATCCATCGCTATACTTTTCCCGAAAACACCGAATCCGGATTTATCATCGACCTGGATTACAGCCTGCAACGACAGACTAACTCCGAGATGGAAATAGAAGTAATAAGCGATACGGAAATCTGTGGACATAAGAAAACAACTTATTGGGCTTTCGACCAATACATCAACTTCTACGCTAAATTTTCCAAACCATTCTCTTATACGCTCGTTACGGATTCTATCACCATGGACAATGGCAAACGGCTTCCTGTCTGCAAAGCATTATTGCATTTCAACACCAGTAAAGACGAACAGGTTCTTGTTAAAGTAGGTGTGTCCGCTGTTGATATTGCCGGTGCACGGAAGAACGTTGAATCAGAAATTCCCGGATGGGATTTCGAGAAAGTACGTAAAGACGCACGTACGGCATGGAATGAATATCTTTCCAAAATTGATATTACAACTTCCGATAAAGAAGATAAAGCCATCTTCTACACGGCCCTCTATCATACGGGAATCAGTCCAAATCTGTTCACTGATGCAGACGGACGTTATTTAGGAATGGATCTTGAAGTGCATCAAGGAGACACCCTTAATCCGACATACACTGTCTTTTCTTTATGGGATACTTTCCGTGCGCTACATCCGCTAATGACTATCATTGATCCTGATCTGAATAATCACTTTATCAATTCGTTAATTAAGAAACATCAGGAAGGTGGGATATACCCCATGTGGGACTTGGCTTCCAATTACACCGGCACTATGATTGGTTATCATGCTGTTCCGGTCATCGTGGATGCCTACATGAAAGGATATCGCAATTTTGATGCCAAAGAGGCTTATAAAGCCTGCCTGCGTGCTGCCGAATATGATACCACCGGCATCAAATGTCCGGATCTGGTTTTGCCTCATCTCATGCCTAAAGCAAAATATTATAAGAATGCCATCGGATATATCCCTTGTGACCGCGAAAATGAATCAGTGGCCAAAGCTCTGGAATATGCGTATGATGACTGGTGTATCTCTATCTTTGCAGAAGCAATGAGTGATTTTGAATCCAAAGCAAAGTATGAACGCTTCGCCAAGGCGTACGAATTTTATTTCGACAAATCAATCCGCTTCATGCGTGGACTGGACTCAAAAGGTGAATGGCGTACTCCATTCAATCCGCGTGCATCTACTCACCGCAGCGATGATTATTGTGAAGGAACAGCTTGGCAATGGACTTGGTTTGTGCCGCATGATGTAGAAGGATTAGTCAATCTGATGGGTGGAGAAGATGCTTTTGTCCAGAAACTCGATTCTTTATTCTCGGCCGATTCATCACTTGAAGGTGAGACAACCTCATCAGATATCAGCGGACTGATCGGGCAATATGCACATGGAAACGAACCAAGTCATCATGTGATCCATCTATATAACTACGTTAACCATCCTTGGAGAACTCAAGAGTTGGTAGATAGTGTTTACCGGAGCCAGTATGCCAACAGTATAGATGGTCTTTCGGGCAATGAGGACTGCGGTCAGATGTCTGCCTGGTATATACTCAACTCTATGGGATTCTATCAGGTATGTCCCGGCAAGCCGGTATATTCCATCGGACGTCCTGCCTTCGACAAAGCAGTTATCAATCTGCCTGAAGGAAAGACTTTCTGTATTGTGGTAAAGAATAATGGGAAAAAGAATAAATACATTGAAAGTGTATCGCTGAACGGTAAGGCTCTAAACATTCCATTCTTTAACCATCAGGATATTGCGAATGGAGGAATGATGGAAATCAAAATGAGTAGTCAACCTACAAAATGGGGGATCATCTCTCCGACTCTCATATCAAATAATAAATAAGACCATGAAAAAATATCTCCTATTAGTATGTGCATTAAGTTGTATCGTCTTTGCAAAAGCCAAAGACTGGACGCAGTATGTCAATCCGCTTATGGGTTCTCAATCTAGTTTCGAGTTATCAACAGGTAATACTTATCCGGCCATTGCCCGTCCGTGGGGGATGAATTTCTGGACTCCACAGACAGGAAAGATGGGAGATGGATGGCAATACACTTATACGGCTAATAAGATTCGTGGATTTAAACAAACACATCAACCCAGTCCGTGGATTAATGATTACGGACAATTCTCTATTATGCCTGTAGTAGGCAAACCGGAATTCAATGAAGAGAAGCGTGCCAGTTGGTTTGCCCACAAAGGAGAAACTGCCACTCCTTATTATTATAAAGTATATCTTGCAGAGCATGATGTAGTGACAGAAATGGCTCCAACCGAGCGTGCCGTTCTTTTCCGTTTCACTTTTCCGGAAAACGATCATTCATATGTTGTAGTGGATGCCTTTGATAAGGGATCGTATATTAAGGTTATTCCGGAAGAAAACAAGATTATCGGTTACACGACTCGCAACAGCGGTGGAGTTCCCGAAAACTTTAAAAATTACTTTATTATTGAATTCGACAAGCCTTTCACTTATAAAGCTACGGTAGCCAATGGTAATCTGCAGGAAAATGTTACCGAACAGACCACGGATCATGCCGGAGCCATTATCGGTTTCCAAACACATAAAGGTGAACAAGTACATGCAAGGATTGCTTCTTCTTTCATCAGTTTTGAACAGGCAGCTTTGAATATGAAAGAGTTGGGCAAAGATAACATCGAACAGCTAGCCAAAAAAGGAAAAGAAGCGTGGAACCAAGTGTTAAGCAAAATAGAAGTAGAAGGAGGCAATCTCGATCAATATCGCACATTCTATTCTTGTTTATATCGTTCATTACTCTTTCCACGCAAATTCTACGAACTGGATGCTACCGGCCAACCTGTTCATTACAGTCCTTATAATGGGCAAGTATTACCGGGATATATGTATACCGACACAGGCTTTTGGGATACTTTCCGTTGCCTATTCCCATTATTGAACCTAATGTACCCGTCAGTCAACAAGGAAATGCAGGAAGGTCTGATCAATACATATAAAGAGAGCGGTTTCTTCCCGGAATGGGCAAGTCCGGGGCACAGAGGCTGTATGGTTGGTAACAACTCTGCTTCTGTCTTAGTGGATGCTTACATGAAAGGAGTGAAAGTGGACGATATAAAAACATTGTATGAAGGGCTGATTCACGGAACGGAGAATGTACATCCACAAGTATCATCAACAGGACGTCTGGGATATGAATATTACAATAAACTGGGTTACGTGCCTTATGATGTAAAAATCAATGAGAACGCTGCCCGCACGTTGGAATATGCATACAATGACTGGTGTATCTACAAACTCGCCAAAGAACTAAAACGTCCGAAGAAAGAGATTAACCTCTTCGCCAAACGTGCCATGAACTATAAGAATCTTTTCGACAAAGAATCCAAACTGATGCGCGGACGTAACGAAGACGGTACATTCCAGTCTCCATTCTCTCCGTTGAAATGGGGAGACGCTTTCACTGAAGGCAATAGCTGGCACTACACTTGGTCTGTATTCCACGACCCTCAAGGACTTATCGACCTGATGGGCGGAAAAGACATATTTATCACAATGATGGACTCCGTTTTTGCCGTACCGCCTGTCTTTGACGACAGCTACTACGGACAAGTGATTCACGAAATACGTGAAATGACTGTCATGAACATGGGAAACTATGCACATGGTAACCAGCCTATCCAGCACATGATTTACTTGTATGACTATGCCGGTCAGCCCTGGAAAGCTCAATACTGGCTGCGTCAGGTTATGGACAGAATGTACACTCCGGGGCCGGACGGTTATTGCGGTGACGAAGACAACGGGCAGACTTCCGCTTGGTATGTATTCTCGGCATTAGGTTTCTATCCCGTTTGCCCGGGAACGGACGAGTATATCATAGGCGCTCCGTTATTCAAGAAAGCCACGCTTCATTTTGAAAACGGCAACAGTTTAGTGATTGACGCTCCGAACAACAGCAAAAAGAATTTCTATGTCAACTCACTGAATGTCAATGGCACCGACTACACCAAGAATTATCTCCGTCACGAAGACTTATTCAAAGGTGGCACTATCAAAGTAGATATGGGTAATCAACCGAATAAGAACAGAGGAACGAAAGAAGAGGATATGCCTTATTCTTTCTCCAAAGAGCAATAATCCTTACTAAACAAAGTTGCCGCCATCCCGGTTTCAGCCTCCAGTTTCCGGCTGAAAGCAATAGCCTGAAAGCTGTTTTTTGGCTTTCTGGCTATTGCTTTGATTATCTTTCACTGCTTTTACTTTAAAAGCTAGAAGAACCTACTATGGTTAGTTTCAATACGGTATGGAAATGAACAAAATCGTGCGAGAATGAGCTGAAATATAATCTCACACCACTCTAGAGAATTAAAAAGTAAGAATCTGCTGTCATCTGTCATCTATTTGTATTTAAATACCTAATTATAAACATATTATAATGTGACAGCAGTATGTGACAACACAGTGATAGCACTTTTGCTGTCACCATTTCTTTCATCCTTCTCTCTTTCTTAAGAATCACAACCTACATCGTTCATATTTCTTAGCCGTAAGGAAGTATTTGCTTTCCCGCCTTAGAAACTCCAGTTTCAAACCTTGAAACTCTAGTTTCACTTACTAGAAACCCTAGTTTCACACGTTTGAAACTAAAGTTTCAAGCTGGAGAAAGTATCTTTCAATGGAGATTAAGAAATACAGGCAAGCGGAGAAGAGAAGGAGAATGAGATTTGTCTTTTAAGCAAAGATACTCGGAAAATATTTTGCTCTAAAAGATACGAGCTCAATATCCCCCAATTAAATTGTTTGAGAGTATATCGAGCTCATATATACAAGACATCAATATCCTGCAATCTAAAAAACTGCTTTCTTGTATTTCAGCACAGAAATATCCATAAAACATTCCATTATTTTGCACGGTATATACAGCTAATTCTCTTCAGGCAATATGATTGCATTATCATAACAAGCCAGATTATAAGTACTCACTAATGCCGGTTCCGCTTTACATGTAATCACGAAATCCGTTTCAGCCGGTTTTGACACTGACGTTTGAATTATTCTTTCCAAACTTTCTACCTCCTTTTTCAGTAATATAGTCCCAACTTTAGAATCATTGTCAATGTATACTTTGTTATCAAAAGTTTCCACATCATCCTGGCAACCTGATATAGAACAAATGGTAGCCAATAATATCATAATAGAAAATAGCTTATACTTCTTTATGACTACCTGTTTTTAATTGACGGATTTAGTGTGTTTATTGTATTTCTAGTATCTCTAAATGTCATTGAAGGGTTATAATAATCATTAGATATATCATAAATGCCAAGTCCGGCAATATCTATATTGTCAACGCCAAGAGCCCATTCTGCCACTCCTGCAAATATTTTCGTTCCATCAGCAAAATCCCCCCACTTCTTTGTTACTTTCATCAAGAGATGCTCTCGAGACAATAACAGCCAACTTATCTACCGGAACATTTTCTACAGCCACCTGTTGTAAATTAAATGTTAGTTTTTCTACACTATTTACATCAAAACACGATACAAATATCACAGAACAATTTGTTATCAGTTCCTTATTTATCAGATTCTGTGGATTGCCTTCAAAGACAATCACATGTTCTTGATGTCTTTGAAACCAGTCGTTCATTATTCCAACAAATGCTTTTTCATTCTGTTTATATTCATTCTTTTCTGTTTCTGTCATATGCAATATGCTTTTCCTTCGTATCCGACAGAAATTCCGTCATAGTCATATTTGTCTGCTATTGAAAGAGCATATTGCAATGCATCTACCATATAAGAGAGATTGTGTTCCGTATCGGCTTTATATTGACGTAAGTTTTCTAAGTACTTGGTAGTTCCTAATTGCAAGGTATTCAGGAGGGTATTATATTATTTTCATTTTTCTCAGAAAAAAAGAGAATTTAGACTAAGTGTTTATTATATTAGTGTTGTTTTATTAGCAAAAGGGAAAAGAAAGTCGACACTCCCCTTTTTAGAATTTAATAAAAGTATAACCGTTAAATTAAAAGTATGGAAAGCAAACATTCGCTTCGAAAGTCGAATCTATTTCGAGCTTTACTGATTCTTTTGTTCATGGTAGTTCCCTTGCAGTGGGCTACAGCCCAGTTGACCCTATCAACTCACCGTACAACTTTAGGGAATGTAATTAAACAAATTCAGTCCCAATCAAAGTATCAATTCTTTTATAACGACAAACTATCGACGATCACAGTTGATCCTTTAAATGTAAAAGATGCTCCATTGGAGCAAGTACTGAATACGCTTTTAAAGAACAAAGATATTTCTTATAAGATAGAAGATAATATCATTTATCTATCAGAAAAAGAAGTATCAAGTGGTAACCAACAGCAGGTTGGTAAAGAACAGACTATAACAGGACAGGTTATAGATTCCAAAGGTGAACCTTTAATCGGAGTCAGTATCCTAGTAAAAGGAACAACTGACGGAGCTATAACTGATTTAGATGGTAACTATAAAATAGTAACCAAAAGTGCTAATCCTGTTATTGTATATTCATATATTGGGTATAAAACACAGGAAGTTCCCCTGAAAGGTCAGTCTTCTGTAAATATAACATTAATGGACGATACACAAGTTATTGATGAAGTAGTTGTCACTGCCTTGGGTATCAAAAGAGCGACAAAAGCTCTAAGTTATAACGTTCAGGAAGTAAAAAGTGATGACCTTTTAACGAACAAGGACGCTAACTTCATCAACGCACTTTCCGGTAAAGTTGCCGGAGTTACGATCAATTCCAGTTCATCTGGTGTAGGTGGTGCCAGCAAAGTGGTGATGCGTGGTGCAAAAAGTATAGAGCAATCCAGTAACGCACTTTATGTAATAGATGGTATTCCAATGTACAATTTGAGCGGAGAAGGCGGACAAGTATTCGACTCAAAAGGTTCCACAGAAGCTATTGCTGATATAAATCCAGAAGATATTGAGTTCATGTCCGTATTGACGGGTGCAGCAGCGGCAGCTTTATATGGTAGTCAGGCAGCTAATGGTGCTATTGTTATTACCACAAAGAAAGGCAAAGAAGGACGTGTCAGTTTGACTGTTACACAAAATACGGAATTTATCCGTCCGTTCAGAATGCCGGAATTTCAAAACCGCTATGGCACAGGTAATCTGTCAACAGGTGCAACAACTGGTGACCTTAGCTGGGGACATCTATTAAACAACAGCAATTACATGGGATATGATCCGGCAAGTGACTTCCTTAGAACAGGTGTTGTTACCACTGAAAGCGTTGCATTATCAGCTGGTACAGATAAAAATCAGACTTATTTTTCTTCCAGTGTTGTGAATTCAAAGGGTATGGTGCCCAATAATGACTATAACCGCTATAATTTCACATTCCGCAATACTACTTCTTTCTTGAAAGATAAAATGATATTGGATGTGAGTGCTAGTTATATCAAGCAAAATGATAAGAATATGGTTAACCAAGGTACTTATTCAAACCCATTGGTTACTGCCTATCTGTTCCCACGTGGAAATGACTGGGAAGAATATAAGATGTACGAACGTTATGACACAAATCGCAAAATCTATACTCAATATTGGCCCAATGAAATGCTTTCCAGCTATACTGGGCAAAACCCGTATTGGATTGCATATCGAAATCTGCGTGAGAACGATAAAGAACGTTATATGTTAAGTGCTAATCTGAGTTATCAGATTCTTGACTGGCTTAGTGTCTCCGGTCGTGTACGTGTAGATAATGCAAATACAGATTATACAAAAAAGTTATATGCAACCAGCCATAATGTACTGACAGAAGGTTCGAAAAATGGATTCTTTGGTTTAGCCAGAACTCTTGATAAACAGACATACGCAGACGTAATGGTAAACATCAACAAGACATTTAAAGAAATTATTTCTTTGCAAGCCAACATTGGTGCGTCTTACTCTGATATAAAACAAGATGTTATGTCTAATGAAGGCCCGATCCGCAGTGATGGAATTGCCAATATGTTCAATATCATTCAACTGGATGATGTCAAGACAAAGCGTAACCAAAGTGGCTACAGAGAACAAACCAAATCTCTTTTTGCAAGTGTTGAACTGGGTTATAAAAGCACATATTATTTAACTTTAACCGGACGTAGTGATTGGCCTTCTCAATTAGCTGGACCTAATTCTGCAAAAAGTGCATTCTTTTATCCCTCAATAGGTGGTTCTGTCATTCTATCTGAATTATTACCGATGCCGAAGCAGATCCAGTATTTAAAATTAAGAGGTTCATTTGCATCAGTAGGTTTACCTTTCCCACGTTTCCTGGCAAGTCCCACTTACGAATGGGATAATGCAACCAAACAATGGATCACTAAGACTCATTATCCATTGTATGAATTGAAACCGGAAAAAACGAACTCTTGGGAAATTGGTATTACAGCAAGATTCTTGGATCATTTTAATTTTGACTTAGGATTATATACAACAAAGACTTATAATCAAACATTCAATCCTCAGGTTTCTGTATCTTCAAAATACTCAACGATGTATGTACAAACGGGTAGTGTGCGAAATAAAGGTATAGAACTATCACTCGGATATCAAAATGAATGGAACAAGAAATTCAGTTGGTCGTCTAACTTTACTTTTAGTGCCAACAAAAATGAAATACTTAATTTATTAGAAAACTATATTCATCCGGAAACAGGTGAGTTAATCACCAAAGAACGTTTAGATGTCGGTGGACTTGCACAAGCTAGATTCGTACTGAAGAAAGGTGGAACATTAGGAGATATGTATTCTACCGCTGATTTACTACGCGACAACCAAGGTAATATTTATGTTGACGCAGAAGGAAATGTAAAAGCCAATTTTAAATCTGAAGATATTAAATTAGGCAGTGTTTTCCCAAAATGCAATATGGCGTGGAGAAATGATTTCCGTTGGAAGAATCTAAATTTCGGATTCATGCTATCCGCACGTATTGGTGGTATTGTCTATTCTGCTACACAAGCTGCTCTTGATCTTTATGGAGTATCAGAAGCCAGTGCAGCAGCACGTGACCGTGGTGGCGTACTTGTTAATGGCGGTGATATAGTTGATGCACAAAAATGGTATTCTGTGATAGGTTCGGAAAGTGGTATCCCCCAATATTATACTTATAGTGCAACCAACTTGCGTTTGCAGGAAGCTAGCATCGGTTATACAATACCTAAAAATAAGTTATGGGGTGTAGCGGATATTACAATTTCATTGGTAGGACGTAACTTATGGATGATCTACTGCAAGGCTCCATTCGACCCGGAAGCGGTGGCTACAACCGGTAACTATTATCAAGGTATTGATAATTTCATGATGCCAAGTTCACGTAACTTAGGATTCAATGTTAGACTTAAATTTTAATAGTAGTAGCTATGATAAAAAAATCAACCATAAAATTAATTCTTGTCGGCGGTGCAATAGGTGTTTCCGCATGTACAAATAATTATATAGATTATAATACTAACCCATACGAAGCAACCAAAGACCAAATGAATGCAGATGGCTATATTTGGCGATCGGCTTTAGTAAATATGCAAGGTTATGTTGTTCCGGCCGAACCTAACACTCTTCAATATACTGACTGTTTATTAGGCGGTACATACGGTGGCTATTTGGGAGAATCGAAAGCAAACGACTGGAATAATCGTTTTTCTACATACAATCCTTCACAAGCATGGATTGGAGTGCTTTACAATGATATAATTCCCAAAGTATTACCTAGCTTAAGCCAAATAGAAGTCAATACAACAGATGAAGTTCCTTTGGCGGTAGCACAAATTGTAAAAGTCGCAGCTTTGCATAGGATCACTGATACATATGGTCCTATTCCTTATTCTCAATTAGGTGCTGATGGAAAATTAGCTGCTCCGTTTGATTCGCAGCAAGATGTTTACACCAATATGATTAAAGATTTGGATAATGCTATTAATATTCTTACAGCCAAACAAACAAATACTTTTAATCCTGATGCGGATAAAGTATATGGCGGTAATGTGGTAAAATGGATAAAGTTTGCTAATTCTCTGAAATTACGTTTGGCAATGCGTATGGTATATACTAATTATAACGTGGATGGAAAAACACCGCAAACAATAGCTGAAGAAGCCGTAAAACATGAAATAGGGGTTATGACTTCAAACGATGACAATGCAATGTTTACACCTAACGAGAATCCTTTTTATAAAACAAATTATGAATACAGTGATTATCGGGTTGCTGCCGATATAATGTCTTATATGAAAGGCTATCAAGATCCTCGTATGGAGAAATATTTCACTAAATCCACTTTTGCTGATAAAGATTATCATGGTATTCGTATTGGTACAGGTGTCTTGACTGATTCAGAAATGAGCCACTCGTATTCTAATATGCAAACAACCCTGAACTCTAAACTAATGTGGATGAATGCTGCTGAAGTTGCATTTCTAGAAGCAGAAGGAGCTTTGAGAGGTTGGGACATGAAAGGCGGAGATGCTAAATCATACTATCAAAAGGGCATTACATTGTCTTTTGAACAATGGGGAGCTAGTATTACGGATAGCTATCTCACTTCGCAAAATAAACCACAGATATACAAAGATCCTGCCGGAACGTTCAGTTATACTGGTTCTGTTTCAGATATTACAGTAAAATGGAAAGAAATAAGTGGATTTGATGAAGAAAATCTAGAACGTATTATTACTCAAAAATGGATTGCTAATTTCCCGTTAGGCATGGAATCGTGGGCGGAGTTTCGTCGTACAGGCTATCCAAAGTTAATGGAAGTAGACAAGAATCTAGGAACTGATATAACCCAAGGGAAGTTTGCACGTCGTCTGTCTTATCCACAGGATGAGTATAGAAACAATGGAGATAACATGCCGAAAGCATTGGAATATCTAAATGGAGCAGACAAAATGTCTACTCATGTATGGTGGGATTGTAATCCAAGATTAACTGAAGAATAAAAATCTAGTGAATTATGAATAATAAAACAAATATAATAGTAACATTGCTTTTTGCAGCGAGTTGTGCTTTTGTTTCATGTGATGACTGGACAGATGTAGAAAGTATCAGCATCAAACAGCCCGGTATTGAGGAACAAAACCCCGAACTATATACCAAGTACTTAGAAAACTTACGTCAATATAAAGCCGATACGGAACACAAAAAAGTGTATGCATGGTTTGATAATAGCGAAAAGAATCCGGCTAGTCGTGCACAGCATATTACAAGCCTGCCTGACAGCATTGATATTGTTGGGTTAATGTGTCCTTCAGAGTTAGCAACTTTTGAAAAAGAAGAAATAGTAACTTTACAACAGAAAGGAACAAAAGTAGTTTATGCCATCAGTTATGATGAGATAAAAGCTCAATATGAAAACCTTATTTCTACCCAACTAGAATTAGAGAATGAAAGCACATTCGATACCTTTCTAAAAAAAGAAATAGAAAAGCAATTGGCATATTCTGAACCTTTTGATGGAATTATATTAAAACTTATCGGGCAGAATCCTAAGTATATGACAGCTGAAGATAAAGCTACTTACACAGCTAGTCAAAATATCTTTTTTAATGCCGCATTAGATTGGATTAATAAAAATGAAGGAAAATTCCTTTCTTTCCAAGGAAAGCCCCAAAATGTAGTAGATAAAATTATCCTATCTAAATTCCTTCATCTCATCATAGAGATGTATCAAGTAACGGATAAGAATAAATTTCCTCTCGCTATTCAAGACTGTTTAGAAACAGGAGTGCCAACAGATCGTTTTATCATGGCTGTCTCAACTCCGTCCTTGAATGCGTCTGACACAAGTACAGGTTTTATAGGGAAAGAAAGGGCTATTATTGAAACTGCCTATTGGATAACAACAGATGCCCAAGAATATGACAAATGTGGTATAGCTATTGATAATATTCAAAATGATTACTATCAAACAAATGGAAATTACCACAATGTAAAAGAGACTATTAACATTATGAATCCAGCCCCTTCCAAATAATTGAATGATTATGAAACTACAAAAATTATATGGTATTACGTTAGGATTACTAACTTTCATCTCTACAGGATGCAATGATGATATGGAAAACTTCTCCAATAAAATCTTCATGAGTTCTGTCAGCCCCGAAAATATCCTAGTCAAATCTAACATAGAGTCTGATGAACGTACCTTCCAACTAGAAATTGCAAAGCCGGAAGAAAGTGATATTAATTTTACAATCAAAGTAGATCCTGCATTGATATCCACTTATAAGGATATCTACTATACAAATGATGTGGAAATGCTACCCGAAAAGTATTACGCTTTCTCAACTACGGAAGGGAAAATAGCTTCAGGAAGTATTATTTCCACTCCAATCACTGTCTACTTTAAAGCAATTAACCAATTGGATATTGACAAGGTATATGTACTTCCTGTTAGTATAGATAATGCCAACATTGCTATTTTAGCTTCAGCACAAACTTTCTATTATGTATTTAAAGGAGCATCACTTATCAATAAAGTGGCGAATATCAAAGAAAATAATATTTATGTAGAGTGGAAAAAGCCTGAAGTAGTTAACAACTTAACAACTTTAACAGCAGAAGCTTTAGTCCGGCCACACAGTTTTGACCATAATATCAGTACACTGATGGGAATTGAAGGTAAATTCCTATTCCGGTTTGGTGATGATGGCGTACCTGCGAATCACTTACAAATAGCAGGTACTTCAAGCGCAACAAATATACATATTAATCGGGATGTTCCATTAGAAAAGTGGATTCATATCGCTATCACCTACAATGCTGCTGAAAAAAATCTAAAAGCTTATTATAATGGAGAACTTGTCACAGACCACAGTATGGATATTGGTCCTATAAACTGGGGAGTTCCACACTCCGATGAAGAAGACGGAAAACCACGTTGTTTCTGGATAGGTCGTTCTTACAATAATGAACGTTGGTTAGATGCTGATATTGCTGAAGTACGTATTTGGAATCGTGTATTAAGCGAAGAAGAAATCAATGAAAAAGATCATGCATACGAAGTAGACCCTGCATCAGACGGTCTCGTAGCCTACTGGAAACTGAATGATGGTATCAATGAGCTGAAAGATCATACCATAAATGGCAACAACGCAACTCCTACTTCCAGTTTGACATGGGTAGATGTGGCACTTCCTGCCAAAGAGAAATAACAGCATACTACAAATTAATTAAATGAACTATGAAATATATAAACTTTTTTAGACCAACCCTGGCAATTGCAGTGTTTGTTTGCCTATGCAATATATTTGCAGGTTGCGAAGACGATATCACAATATTGCCTGGAAATAGAAATTCTTTCGAAAACATAGAAGGTATTTTTGGAAGTGTCAGATCAGCAGCCGGTGCAAAAGAACTAACTCCTATAACAATAACTGGAGATAAGCACGGAACAGGACACGTATACTTTGAACTAAGTAAAGCAGCCAACAAAGATATTACCGTCACATTCAAGATTGATGAATCTGCACTAACTGCATATAATCAAGCCAACGGAACATCTTATGCAATGTATCCGACTGATAAACTTTCTCTAGAAAACAATGGAATAGTAATCATACCGTCAGGAAAAAGGAAATCGTCTTCTATCGAGCTAGAGATCCAACCTGGAGGAATAATAGGTACAACTTATGCAGTAGCTATATCCGCTACAGCTTCAGATGGTATCGAAAATACCGCAAACAATCAATCATACATTTATTTAATTACCCCACAAAAGGCTCTACCCAATACAGAAAAAGGCTCTGTCAAAACAATCTGTTATATCGAAGTCAATAATGAGAACATTTTGAATGCGGGTGAATATACTATGGAAAATAGTGGAAAACCATTCTTCGACATTGTCAACATATTTGCAGCCAATATTCGTATAAATGAAGAAGGAAAACCATATGTACACTGTAATCCGCAAGTAACTTTTGTTTTAGAGAATGTAGACAAACTTATTCGTCCATTACAACAAAAAGGAATAAAAGTAAACTTGACCATTTTAGGTGACCATACAGCTGCCGGAATGCGAAGTTTAGGCAATGAAGCTGCTAAAGATTTTGCAAAGGAACTAAAGTCTTATGTAGATATCTATGGGCTTGACGGAATAGACTTTGATGACGAATGGGCAAATTATGACGAAGTTTCAAACTATCCCGGATTAGTACAGCCTTCACAAGAACAGTATAGCCGTTTAATCTATGAATGCCGTCAAATGATGCCTGACAAATCATTAAGTGTGTATTGGTGCAACCAAGAAAATGGGCAACCTTCGATCAACTATCCCCTTGGAGATATTGAAGGAGAAACGGTTAACAGCTTAATCAATTTCACCGTCTTCGGAAATTACAATATATGGAATGAATTATCCCATATCGACAAAATTAAGCAATGTCCATACGCAATCAATGTTACAGAAGATTATTTTTCAATTAATCCTGTCTATCTTTCTAAAGTCAAAAACGAGTGGGGATACTTTGCTATTTATAATTTAAAAGCATCAAAAGTTTATAGTTCAAAGTTTAATGAAATAGGTCAAACTCTATATAATGACAACGTTATATGGACTGAACAAGTATATGGAAGAACTGATTTTACCCCTTCACGTTCATCAGCTATTAAAGATTATAACTATTATCTAGGAAATTGGAAAGTCTCAACAGCTCAACAATATAATTGGACAGGAAGTAGTTGGAAGAATAATTTTAGCCCAATGAAGTTCAATATCAGAATAGAAGAAAATATAAAAAATGAATCCTATTATGTATATGGATGGGCACCATATGGTGAATTGCTAGAACAATATCCATTAACCATGCTATATACTAACTCTGACGCTAATCCACTCAGCATTCCAATGCCACAAGTTCTCCATGAGCCAGACGCTACAGATCCATTAATGTGGAAAATGTGTTGGGCCACTCCCGGACGGACAGCCAATTCATGGACAGTAGGAGGAAAAGAAGGAGAATTTAGAGCAATGATAAACAACAACGGTTCAATTACCTTAAAACCGTTCCCATTCCAAGACAATATGAAATGTACAGCTGTCCCATATTGTTCTAATGATGGTGGAAATACATGGTTATACACTCATACTATTTTCCAAGAATCACATCCGACCGGACTTAATTACGACTTGACAAAACAATAAAACTATCCGACACTAATTAAATCAACCTACATAAAGGCTATGCTGGAAAGTCATTTTTCAGCATAGCCTTTATAGTACTCTTTTCTCACCTCATATCACATTGAAAAGTAAAAAACATTCCAACTATTTATATACATACTTCGTAAGCATCCGATAAAGTACCCGTTTTCTTTGTTATATTTTCATTGCACCTTTGCCTTTGCAATATTGCATGAACTTCTAACATATTTTCATTATGACACAAGAACAATTTACCTCTTTACAGGAACTGCATCGTTTAAGCGGTTTGAGTCTTCTGAAATTTCTGCAACGTGAACATGTCAGTTACTCCACGTACAATTATTGGAAACGTAAATCTTCCAGTGTTCCCGTTCACGAAACATCTGCTCCCCAATCAGTCTTAGCTCCCATCAGCCTGAAGTCCCCCTGTATTGCTTCCTCCTCTTCTGTTTCCGAAATGACCCTGTTGTTTCCTAATGGCGTCCGTGCCCATTTGGGTGCCGGTATGGAAGAGGCCGCTTCCCGTTTGATTAACCAATACGCCTGTTGCCATGTTCTGCCTGAATGATACGATGCGGTATTTTCTCTGCCCCGGCAGGACTGATATGCGCAAGGGTATCAGTTCTCTCTGCGGTGTGGTACACGAACGTATGGGCTGCAGTGTCAGGAACGGTGATGTATTCATCTTCATTGGCAGCAGCCGTAAATTGATGAAGCTTCTCCATGCCGAGGATGACGGTCTGGTGATGTATGTCAAGCGCCTTGAAGCCGGTCATTTCAAAGTTCCCGAATATGATGAGAAATCGCGTAGCTATCCGATGGAATGGCGCGATCTTGTCATTATGGTGGAAGGAATCCGGGAATCTCCCGGGCAGCGTTTGAGACGTCTGAGGGCGGAACGAAATGTATATACTGTATAAAAATAGATGTCGTATTCCTTGTCTGTCCGGGATATATTTTGTACATTTATAGTGTAATTAAAAGAAACGGATTATGACCCAGGAAGAGATGCTTTCACAGATGAACTCAATGCTGCAGTCCCTGCAGCAGGTGAACGCATCCCAGGCTGAGACCATTATCAGGCTTACCCGGCAGAATGAATCCTTACAGAATCGTCTCAATGAGCTGACGGCTCAAGTCGCATGGCTGAACCGCCAGCTTTTCGGTCACAAGTCAGAGAAACTCCCGTCTCTTGATTCCAACCAGCCTGACCTGTTCGGTGACTTTCTTCCTGATAATGCGGCTGAACTGGAAAAAGCGCGTGAAGTAGCGGTGCAGACAATCACAAAAGAAACGGTGGAGAGCAAGAAACGGGAACGGAATAACCGCAGGATAATGGAAGGTCTTCCCGTACTTGAAAGGGTAATCATCGAGCCGGAAGACATTGACCTGGAACTGTACAGGAAGATTGGCGAGGAAGTGACCCGTGTGGTGGAACATAAGCCCGGAAAACTGTATATAAAGGAGATTGTACGGCCCAAGTATGCCCTTAAAGACAACACTTCACTTCCACCGGTCGGCAGAAAAGGAGTGGAGATAGCCGCCATGCCGCTGTTGCCTATATACAAAGGAATAGCGGGACCTACACTTTTGGCGGAGATACTCCTGCAGAAATATGAGTATCATCTTCCCTTCTACCGCCAGGTGAAACAGTTGCATCACCTGGGCTTCAAGGCTAGTGAAAGTACCATAGACGGATGGTTCAAGCCTGCGGTTGAACTTCTCAAGCCACTTTACGAGGTACTCAGGCGGGAAATCATGAAATCAGACTACATACAGGGGGATGAAACGACCGTACCTGTACTGGACAAGGCAGGACATCAGACCAACAAGGAATACTTGTGGATGGTCAGGGCTGTAGTCGAACGACTGGTGCTTTTCCATTATGACAAAGGCTCACGGTCAGGTACGGTGATAGGGCAACTGGCTAAAGACTTCAAGGGTTATTTCCAATGTGACGGCTTTGAGGGTTACGAATCGGCTTTCAAGGTCAACCCGAATGTGCGCCTTGTTAACTGCATGGCTCATATACGCAGGTATTTTGAGCAGGCACTTGCTGAAAACAGGCAGATGGCGGAACATGCCTTAAAAGAAATACAGCTTCTATATCGCATAGAACATGACTGTGACCAGAAGCAGCTTACAGAAAATGAACGGATGGGAAAACGTCAGGAACTTGCCGGACCTATTATGGATGCCTTGAAGCTATGGATGGAAACAGAAGGGATAAAATACAGCCCAAACAGCTTGACCGGAAAGGCGATAACCTATGCCTATACCCGCTGGGAGAATATGATGAGGTATCTGCAGGATGGACGTATCCATATTGATAACAATCTGGCGGAAAATGCCATCCGACCAATCACATTGGGTAGAAAGAACTACCTGTTCTGTGGAGACCATCAGGCGGCCGTCAGCATGAGTGTAGTCTGTTCGTTACTGGCTACGTGCAAAGCGCATAAAGTAAATCCGCGCACTTATCTGAATGACGTTATAGCAAGAATGCCATATATGCAGAAGGCTAATTATGAGGAACTGCTACAAATGTTGCCACACAAATGGAAGGAAAAGAATAAAGAATGATGGAGATACAACAATAGATGGCTGCTTACCTGGAAAGGAGATACAGCCATTTTTTATAGTGTACTTTATCGGATGCTTACATTCCATCAGCTATCGCAAGCAGGAAATAAAATTGTTTGGGAGTCAATGATACCAAACGAAAGTTCATAAGTTTGAGTAGTATCGGATTATAGAGACTACCAGTGCTAGCCCACATAAATATTTCTTTACACAACCGACAAATTCTTCCCAAACAGTACTGGTAGATTTTAATAAAAAATTTGCAAATACAATATAAAACTCTTCTTCTGTACGACAATTAAAAATATCAACCTGACAAATAATGGCATTCTTTTCTTCATCAGATATTGATTTAGCTACTTTATGTACCAAAGAGGTTTTTCCCCAACGACGGGGAGATATAATAACCGTATTTATAAGCCCTTCAAAGCTCTTTTTAAAGAACTCTGTTTCATTTCTACGATTCGTAAAATTCTCGTTTTCAGCTACCCGTCCATATAAAAAAGAGTTTCCATATCCATCTGTTTGGGGACAAATATAGAAAACATGAAATCAACAAATTTGAAATCAACTGATTTCATTCTTATATTCAAACCACCTATTCCACCTGCTCTTTCGGATAATTCACTAAATACAAAGTCTTCGTTGCTCGAGTAAAAGCTGTATACAGCCACCGGAAATAATCCGGAGTCAAATACTCATCCGTCATATACCCCTGATCTAAAAATACATTCTGCCATTGTCCGCCTTGTGCTTTATGACAGGTTATTGCATAGGCATATTTCACCTGTAAAGCATTGTAATACGGATCGGCTTTCATCTTTTTCATCCGGTCTCTTTTGTTTGGAATATCTATATAATCCTCAAGTACCGTATAGAACAATCGGTCATTGTCTTCTTTCGGCAATGCAGGTGAGTCCGAATGTAAAGTGTCTAATAATAGATTCGCATCCAATTCAAAATCATTCTGGTCAGGAAAGCGGAGAGTAACTTCGGCAAAACGAAAACCGTATATTTCACGAGTTCGACGAACACGTCGGACAACTGCAATTTCTCCATTAGCGATAAAATCCATCTCCTTATATTTCTCTGTCCAATAGTAATTATTTTTGGCTATCATCAACATATCTCCTGTGTTCAATTCATCTTCACGCCAAAGAATTTGTGCACGTATTCCATTATTATATAAGTTCGCACGTTTATTAGATCGACAGACAACAATCGTTTCATCCATACCATCATGATCGTAACAATTAGTCAGCTCTTCTATCAGTTCAGTTCCGGGTGTCAGCTTAATATCAGGAAAACCTGTTATTTTTATTTTAGGTAAAGAATAACAATCATCCTCCG
>NZ_DAWCXD010000023.1:0-47778 GCF_052357945.1 Bacteroides sp.
CTTTATGTTGAAAGAGATTTTCGAACAGCCCGATTGTATTCATGATTGTATGCGCGGACGTATTAATGTGGAAGCTGATAATGTGGTACTTTCTGCTGTGATAGATCATCGGGAAAAGCTGCTGAATGCCAAACGGTTTATTATTGTTGCTTGCGGAACTTCCTGGCATGCCGGACTGATCGGTAAGCATTTGATTGAGAGTTTCTGCCGCATACCGGTGGAAGTGGAGTATGCTTCCGAATTCCGCTACCGTGATCCGGTGATTGACGGGCAGGATGTGGTGATAGCAATTTCCCAGAGTGGCGAGACGGCAGATACATTGGCTGCTGTGGAATTGGCGAAAAGCCGCGGGGCATTTATATATGGTATTTGCAATGCGATTGGCTCTTCTATTCCCCGTGCCACTCATACCGGTTCATATATTCATGTGGGTCCGGAGATCGGAGTGGCTTCTACCAAAGCATTTACCGGACAGGTCACTGTATTGGCGATGTTGGCATTGACACTTGCCAAAGCGAAAGGAACCATTGACGAACAGCATTATCTTTCAATCGTACAGGAGTTAAATCATATTCCGGAAAAAATGAAAGAGGTGTTGGATTTGAATGATACTTTGGCGGAGTTATCGAAAACTTTCACTTATGCGCATAATTTTATTTACCTGGGACGCGGATATAGTTATCCCGTTGCTCTGGAAGGTGCATTGAAATTGAAAGAAATATCGTATATTCACGCCGAAGGTTATCCGGCTGCGGAGATGAAGCATGGACCGATTGCCCTGATCGATGCGGAAATGCCGGTAGTGGTGATTGCTACCCAGAATGGATTGTATGAGAAAGTATTAAGTAATATTCAGGAGATTAAGGCACGGAAAGGAAAAGTGATTGCATTTGTGACGAAAGGAGATACCGTTATCAGCAAAATCGCTGACTGTAGTATCGAACTTCCTGAAACAATCGAATGTCTCGATCCGTTAATTACTACGGTACCTCTGCAACTTCTTGCTTACCACATTGCGGTATGCAAAGGGATGGATGTGGATCAGCCGAGAAATCTGGCGAAGTCGGTAACAGTAGAGTAATGTAATTTACAATTAGACAATTTACGATTGAAGAATCAATGATGGATAGTAAGTTGTTTGATTGGCGGGTGGTAATTTAAATTGTAAATAGTAAATCGTCAAATCGTAAATAGTATAGATGGAACAATTGAAACATGAATGTGGCGTTGCCATGATACGCTTGCTCAAACCGTTAGAGTATTACGAGAAAAAGTACGGGACATGGATGTATGGTCTTAATAAACTCTACCTGTTGATGGAGAAGCAGCATAATCGTGGACAGGAAGGTGCGGGACTGGCATGTGTGAAACTGGAAGCAAATCCGGGTGAAGAATATATGTTTCGTGAACGCGCTTTAGGTTCCGGAGCCATTACGGAAATCTTTGAAAACGTTCAAAACAATTTTAAGGATCTCACTCCCGAACAGTTGCACGATGCAGCGTATGCCAAACGAACTTTGCCTTTTGCCGGTGAAGTATATATGGGACATCTTCGTTATTCCACTACGGGAAAATCCGGAATCTCTTATGTGCATCCATTTTTAAGAAGAAATAACTGGCGTGCCAAGAATCTGGCCCTCTGCGGAAATTTCAATATGACAAATGTGGACGAGATATTTGCCCGTATCACTGCCATTGGTCAGCATCCGCGTAAATATGCCGATACATATATCATGTTGGAGCAGGTGGGACACCGTCTTGACCGTGAAGTGGAGCGTGTATTCAATCTTGCCGAAGCCGAGGGGCTTACGGGCATGGGAATCACTCATTATATAGAAGAATATATTGATTTGGCAAACGTGTTGCGCACTTCCAGCCGCGAATGGGATGGGGGATACGTGATCTGCGGATTGACCGGGAGCGGCGAGTCCTTCGCCATCCGCGACCCGTGGGGAATCCGGCCTGCATTCTGGTATCAGGATGATGAGATAGCTGTTCTTGCTTCCGAACGTCCGGTGATCCAGACTGCTTTGAATGTTCCGTTTGAGGAAATCAAAGAATTGCAACCGGGGCAAGCATTGTTAATCAGCAAAGAAGGTAAAATCCGTACTTCGCAAATTAACAAGCCGCGCGAAAATCATGCCTGTTCTTTCGAACGTATCTATTTCTCCCGTGGGAGTGATGTCGATATTTATAAGGAAAGGAAACGGTTGGGTGAAAAGTTGGTTCCGAGAATATTGAAAGCTATCAATAATGACATCGATCATACGGTTTTTTCTTTTATTCCCAATACTGCGGAGGTGGCTTTCTACGGAATGTTACAGGGACTGGACGATTACTTGAATGAGGAGAAAGTGCAGCAAATTGCTGCATTAGGGCATCATCCGGATATGGAGGAACTGGAAGTCATTCTTTCCCGCCGCATCCGTAGCGAAAAGGTGGCGATCAAGGATATCAAACTCCGTACGTTTATTGCCGAAGGAAACAGTCGTAATGATCTGGCAGCCCATGTGTATGACATTACATACGGAAGTCTGGTACCCGGTGTTGATAATCTGGTGATTATTGACGACAGCATTGTGCGTGGTACTACGTTGAAACAAAGTATTATCGGTATTCTCGACCGTCTCGGTCCGAAGAAGATTGTGATAGTATCTTCTTCTCCGCAAGTACGTTATCCTGACTATTACGGTATCGATATGGCAAAGATGAGCGAGTTTATCGCTTTCAGGGCTGCTGTCGAACTTTTAAAGGAGCGGGATATGAAAGATGTGATTGCGGCTGCCTACCGTAAATCGAAAGAGCAGGTAGGACTGCCGAAAGAGCAGATGGTAAACTATGTGAAAGACATTTATGCTCCGTTCACTGATGAGGAAATCTCTGCCAAAATGGTAGAACTGCTGACACCCAAGGGAACCAAGGCGAAAGTGGAAATCGTCTATCAACCGTTGGAGGGATTGCACGAGGCTTGTCCGCATCATAAAGGCGACTGGTATTTTAGCGGTAACTACCCTACACCGGGAGGTGTGAGAATGGTGAACCGGGCGTTCATCGACTATATAGAACAAATGTATCAATTCTAACAACCATACAACGATTCAATAATAAGAATGAGAAATGTGACATTAATCCTTGACGACGGGAGCCGGTTTTCCGGTAAGTCGTTTGGCTACGAGAAGCCGGTGGCAGGCGAAGTAGTTTTTAATACTGCCATGACCGGATATCCGGAGAGCCTCACTGACCCTTCATACGCCGGACAGTTGATGACGCTTACCTATCCTCTGGTAGGCAACTACGGTGTTCCTCCTTTTACCATCGAACCGAATGGACTTGCCACTTTCATGGAAAGTGAGAAAATCCACGCGGAAGCGATTATCGTAAGTGACTATTCTTATGAATACAGTCACTGGAATGCGGTGGAAAGTCTCGGTGACTGGTTGAAACGCGAGCAGATTCCCGGTATCACAGGCATTGATACGCGCGAGCTGACTAAGGTTCTTCGTGAACATGGAGTAATGATGGGAAAAATCGTTTTCGATGATGAACCGGATAATGTGCCTGAAGCAGTATACGCAGGCGTCAATTATGTAGATCGTGTATCTTGCAAAGAGATTATTTGCTATCTTCCTGCCGGAGCTTCACAAACTTTCTCTGTAAATAGCTCTTATGCGCAGCTTAATTCTCAATTCTCAACTTTCAATTCTCAATTTAAGAAGGTTGTCCTGGTAGATTGCGGTGTAAAGACAAATATTATTCGTTGTCTGCTGAAACGTAATGTAGAAGTGATCCGTGTACCTTGGGATTATGATTATAACGGACTTGAATTTGACGGGTTGTTTATCTCCAACGGACCGGGTGACCCGGATACTTGTGATGCTGCGGTACAGAATATACGGAAGGCGATGGTAAACGAGAAACTGCCTATCTTCGGCATCTGTATGGGTAACCAGTTGCTTTCAAAAGCGGGCGGAGCCAAGATTTATAAATTGAAATACGGACATCGTAGCCACAATCAGCCGGTGCGTATGGTAGGTACGGAACGTTGTTTCATTACTTCACAAAATCATGGTTATGCCGTAGACAATAATACGTTGACTGCAGAGTGGGAACCGTTGTTTATCAATATGAACGATGGGTCCAACGAGGGAATCAAACATAAAAAGAATCCCTGGTTCTCTGCGCAATTCCACCCGGAAGCTGCGAGTGGACCTACGGATACGGAATTCCTGTTCGACGAATTTGTAAAACTATTGTAACAATGAAAGAAAATATAAAGAAAGTATTGCTATTAGGTTCAGGTGCTCTGAAAATCGGTGAGGCTGGTGAATTTGACTATTCCGGTTCACAGGCACTTAAAGCCTTGAAAGAAGAGGGTATTGAAACCATTCTTATCAATCCGAATATTGCTACGGTGCAGACTTCCGAAGGAGTGGCAGATCAAATTTACTTTCTTCCGGTGACTCCGTACTTCGTAGAGAAAGTAATCCAGAAAGAAAAACCGGAAGGAATTATGCTGGCGTTCGGTGGTCAGACGGCTCTGAACTGTGGAGTAGCATTGTATAAAGAAGGTATTCTTGAAAAATATAATGTAAAAGTGCTGGGTACTCCGGTACAGGCCATTATGGATACCGAGGATCGTGAACTTTTCGTTCAGAAACTGAATGAAATCAATGTAAAGACCATTAAGAGTGAAGCCGTAGAAAATGCGGAAGATGCGCGTCGCGCAGCAAAAGAACTGGGATATCCGGTGATTGTTCGTGCTGCTTATGCATTGGGAGGTTTGGGCTCCGGTTTCTGTGATAATGAACAGCAATTGGATGTTTTGGTAGAAAAGGCATTCTCTTTCTCTCCGCAGGTATTGGTGGAAAAATCTCTTCGCGGCTGGAAAGAAGTGGAATATGAAGTGGTACGTGACCGTTTCGATAACTGTATCACCGTTTGTAATATGGAAAACTTCGATCCGCTGGGTATCCATACCGGTGAGTCTATCGTTATTGCTCCTTCACAGACGCTTACCAATAAAGAGTATCATAAACTTCGGGAATTGGCAATACGTATCATCCGCCATATCGGTATCGTGGGTGAATGTAACGTACAATATGCCTTCGATCCCGAATCCGAAGATTACCGGGTGATCGAAGTAAATGCCCGTCTTTCCCGTTCATCGGCTTTAGCATCTAAGGCAACCGGTTATCCGCTGGCTTTCGTTGCTGCCAAATTGGGATTGGGTTATGGACTCTTCGACCTGAAGAACTCTGTAACCAAGACTACTTCCGCTTTCTTCGAACCGGCACTGGATTATGTCGTATGTAAGATTCCGCGTTGGGATTTAGGAAAATTCCACGGTGTAGATAAAGAGTTGGGTTCTTCTATGAAATCTGTGGGTGAAGTGATGGCTATCGGACGCACTTTTGAAGAAGCTATCCAGAAAGGTCTTCGTATGATCGGACAGGGAATGCATGGTTTTGTGGAGAACAAAGAATTGGTTATTTCCGACATCGACAAAGCCTTGCGCGAACCGACCGATAAACGTATTTTCGTGATCTCGAAAGCGTTTCGTGCCGGCTACACCATCGATCAGGTGCATGAATTGACTAAGATTGATAAATGGTTCTTGCAGAAGTTGATGAATATCATGAAGACTTCTGAAGAACTGCATAGTTGGGGAAACAATCACAAACAGATTGCCGATCTGCCGAACGAATTGCTTCGTAAAGCTAAGGTTCAAGGTTTCTCTGATTTTCAGATTGCCCGTGCCATCGGTTACGAAGGGGATATGGAAGATGGGATTCTTTATATCCGCAAATACCGTAAAGAGGCAGGCATTCTTCCGGTAGTGAAACAGATCGATACGTTGGCAGCCGAATACCCGGCACAAACCAATTATCTGTATCTTACTTATAGCGGTGTAGCAAATGATGTGCGTTATCTGGGCGACCATAAATCCATCGTCGTATTGGGTTCCGGTGCTTATCGTATCGGTTCTTCCGTAGAATTCGACTGGTGTGGCGTACAGGCTTTGAATACCATTCGCAAAGAGGGATGGCGCAGTGTCATGATTAACTATAATCCTGAAACCGTATCTACGGACTACGATATGTGTGACCGTTTGTACTTTGATGAATTGACTTTTGAACGTGTGATGGATATTCTGGAACTGGAAAATCCGCATGGGGTAATTGTATCTACCGGTGGTCAGATTCCAAATAACCTTGCTTTGCGTCTGGATGCACAGAAGATTAATATTCTAGGTACGAGTGCCAAGAGTATTGATAATGCCGAAGATCGTGAGAAATTCTCTGCCATGCTTGACCGTATCGGTGTGGATCAGCCTCGTTGGCGTGAGTTGACTTCTATGGATGACATTCAGGAGTTTGTTGAGGAGGTAGGTTTCCCCGTACTTGTTCGTCCGTCTTATGTGCTTTCGGGAGCTGCGATGAATGTTTGTTCCAACCAGGAAGAATTGGAACGTTTCTTGAAACTGGCAGCTAATGTATCGAAGAAACATCCGGTGGTAGTAAGCCAGTTTATCGAACACGCCAAGGAAGTGGAAATGGATGCCGTGGCGCAGAATGGAGAAATCGTGGCATACGCTATTAGTGAGCATATCGAATTTGCGGGAGTACACTCCGGTGACGCGACTATTCAGTTCCCGCCGCAAAAGCTGTATGTAGAAACTGTTCGTCGTATTAAGCGTATCAGCCGTGAGATTGCCAAGGCTTTAAATATCTCCGGTCCGTTTAATATTCAGTATCTGGCGAAAGACAATGATATCAAGGTGATTGAATGTAACTTGCGTGCCAGTCGTTCTTTCCCGTTTGTCAGCAAAGTGTTGAAGATCAATTTTATCGAATTGGCAACGAAAGTTATGCTCGGTCTGCCTGTGGAGAAACCGGAAAAAAATCTCTTCGAACTGGATTATGTGGGAATCAAGGCTTCCCAATTCTCTTTCAACCGCTTGCAGAAGGCCGATCCGGTGTTGGGAGTAGATATGGCTTCTACCGGTGAAGTGGGTTGTATCGGAATGGATACTTCCTGTGCCGTACTCAAAGCAATGCTTTCCGTAGGCTATCGTATTCCGAAGAAGAATATCCTGCTGTCTACGGGAACAATGAAACAGAAAGCCGATATGATGGATGCGGCCCGTATGTTGGTGAATAAGGGATACAAACTCTTTGCAACGGGTGGTACACACAAAACGCTTGCAGAGAATGGAATTGAAAGTACTCATGTCTATTGGCCGAGTGAGGAGGGACATCCGCAAGCATTGGAGATGCTTCATCGCAAGGAGATCGACATGGTAGTCAATATCCCGAAGAATCTGACAGCCGGAGAATTAAGTAATGGGTATAAAATCCGTCGTGCTGCCATTGACTTGAATATACCGTTGATTACAAATGCCCGTCTGGCTAGTGCATTTATCAATGCCTTCTGTACGATGAGTGTGGATGATATAGCTATCAAGAGCTGGGCAGAGTATAAATAAGGGAATCAGTTGTTATGTAATAACTGGAAGAAGCCGTTTCCATATTTTTAGGAGGCGGCTTTTTTAGTTGTATCATTTAAACGTAAATAGAATTTGACTACTTTCTTTCATTTTCCTTGTAGAATTAGACATTTTGGAGTAAATTGCGCAATTATTAAAAAAAACAGGAGAATAACAGGTATGGATAATCATGTTGTAATAATGGCTGGTGGCATAGGGAGCCGCTTTTGGCCGATGAGCACTCCGGAATGTCCTAAACAATTTATTGATGTAATGGGATGTGGCCGGTCGCTGATTCAGTTGACGGCAGATCGTTTCGACGGTGTTTGCCCCAGGGAAAATATGTGGGTCGTAACTTCTGAAAAATACATTGATATTGTTCGGGAGCAGTTGCCGGAAATTCCGGAAAGTAATATTTTGGCGGAGCCTTGTGCGCGCAATACTGCGCCCTGCATTGCTTTTGCTTGCTGGAAGATCAAGAAAAAACATCCGAATGCTAACATTGTAGTAACTCCTTCGGATGCATTAGTCATTGATACGGGAGAATTCCGTAGAGTGATGGAGAAAGCTCTTCGTTTCACAGATGATGGCAGCGCTATTGTAACGATAGGTATCCGGCCAACTCGTCCGGAAACCGGATACGGATATATTGCTGCTGCCGATCAGCTCCAGACAGATAAAGAAATTTATACAGTAGATGCTTTTAAGGAAAAACCGGATAAAGAAACTGCCGAAAAGTATCTGGCAGAAGGCAATTTCTTCTGGAATGCGGGAATCTTTGTATGGAATGTGCGTACTATTACTTCCGTGATGCGTGTATATGCTCCGGGCATCGCACAAATTTTCGATCGCATTTTCCCCGATTTCTATACAGAGAAAGAGAATGAAACAATCAAGAAGTTATTCCCTACTTGCGAAAGCATTTCTATCGACTATGCAGTGATGGAGAAAGCACAGGAGATTTATGTACTTCCCGCTTCTTTTGGCTGGTCAGATCTGGGCACATGGGGAGCACTTCGCGGTTTGCTTCCACAGGATAAGTCTGGAAATGCAACCGTAGGAACCGATATCCGTTTGTATGAAAGTAAAAATTGTATTGTGCATGCCAGCGAAGAAAAACGAGTAGTTATTCAAGGCTTGGATGGATATATCATTGCAGAGAAAGATAACACATTATTGATCTGCAAGCTGGAAGAAGAGCAAAGAATTAAGGAATTCTCGAAATAAAATTTATTTCGAGAATTGATATTCATGTGGTGTCATTCCTGTCATTCGCTTAAAGAACTTCGAGAAAAAAGAAGGATTAGGGAAGTTCAATTCATCAGAAATTTGATAAACAAGCAGATTGCTATGTTTTAGCAATACTTTAGCTTCTAATATAATGGACTGGTTTATCCAGTCCATTACTGTTTGTTGACTGGTTTGGCGGATGATAGTATTAAGATAACGAGGAGTGAGACATAGTTTATCCGCATAAAAACTAACATTACGTTCTTTCTTGCTATAAGCATTGACTAAAGAAATGAAACGCTGGAAAATCTCTTCCTGATGTGTCTGACAGCTCTGTTCTTTTTGATTGTTGTTTTTGACAAGATATTCTATATTGCACAAAAGACTGATTAGTAGATATTGAATAGCTTCCCGTCGGAACGTCGGTTCTTGTAATATATTCCATATTAAAGCAAAATAACTCTTAAACAAGTCGTATTCATGTGAGGTCAGAGATAATATGAGATTTTTCTGTAACTGTGAGAGATGAGTGAAGAAATTGTCTTTTCCGGCTATAGAAAGAAATTCCGCGTCCATGGCTACCATCTGCATATCAAAATCCGGAGAGACTTCTATAATCTGAAGAATGGAATTTGGAACAATTAATAGTAGCTTGTCCGGCTGAAAAGTTTCTTCTATCAGGTTGATTAATACGCGCGCATATCCCTGTTTGATAACTGCGATACGTCCCTCTTTGATACGATAAGGTTGATCTATTGTGATAAGATTGGATTCTATTTTGGCGAAGCTGTTTACGAATCCGAAATGCGGAGATATAAAACGAAATTCGTTAAATCGGACGACATCTGGATTTACTAAGATTTCGAGACCTATGTTCAATGGTATTTTCTTTTCCATTTCTATCTGTTTTTCCGCCAAAGATAATAAAAATCAGCAAATAGCCTTTTATTCTTTCTCTTTATCGAACTATTGGAACATTTTTACTAACTATCGGAATGTGAATGTATTTTTGAAACCTCTATCTTTGTCCTTTGAAGAAATTAAAGAAATGATGTGTATGAAAAGAATGTTTTTCAGTTTCTCCTTTTTATTGTTTGTATCGGGAATAAATGCGCAGATAACGTTGGAAGAATGTCAACGGAAGACGCAGGAAAATTATCCGTTGGTACATCAGTATGGCCTGGTGGAGAAAACAAAGGAATATAATCTTGAGAATGCGGCAAAAGGATATTTGCCACAGTTTGCCCTTTCGGCTAAAGCTTCTTATCAGAGTGAGGTAACAGAAATTCCGGTGAAGCTTCCCGGAGTGGATTTGAAAGGACTGCCGAAAGATCAATATCAGGTGATGTTGGAGTTACAACAGAAAATCTGGGATGGCGGAGGAATCCGGATGCAGAAGAAACAAACGACTGCGGAAGCGGAGATAGAGAAAGAAAAGCTGAATGTGGATATGTATGCGCTGAATAGTCGTGTAAATGACCTTTATTTTGGAATTCTTTTGTTGGACGAGCAGCTGAAACAGAATGCATTGTTGCAAGATGAACTGGAGAGAAATTATCGCCAGATTACTGCCTACGTAGAAAATGGCATTGCCAATCAGGCCGATTTGGATGCTGTAAAAGTGGAGCAGTTGAACACAAAGCAGAAAAGAGTTGAACTGGTTTCGTCGCGTATGGCATATTTGAATATGCTTTCACTTCTGGTAGGAGAGAAGTTGTCGCAGGAAACGGTTTTGGAGAAACCTGTTCCTCAAGATGAGATTTCGGCTGTCAGTGAGATTCGTCGTCCGGAATTGTCTTTGTTTAATGCGCAAGGAGTCGGATTACAAGTACAGGAGAAAGCTTTGAATGTGCGTCATCTTCCACAGTTCGGATTGTTTGTGCAGGGAGCCTATGGAAACCCCGGACTGAATATGCTGAAAAATGAATTTTCTCCTTACTATATTGCGGGTGTTCGCCTTTCATGGAATTTCGGTAGTTTGTACACCTTGAAGAATGACCGGAAGGTAATTGAAAATAAACGCCGGCAATTGGATAATAACCGGGATGTATTTCTTTTTAATACAAGATTGGAGATGACACAACAGGATCAGGCCATCCAATCATTGGAAAAGCAAATGCAGGATGATGATGAGATTATCCGTTTGCGTACCAATATTCGCAAATCGGCAGAAGCCAAAGTGGCGAATGGAACATTGACGGTGACCGAGATGCTTCGGGAATTGACCAATGAGAGTTTGGCACGTCAGTCGAAAGCGTTGCATGAAATTCAACGGTTAATGGGAATTTATCAATTGAAATATACTACGAATGATTAATATAACTTCTTTAGATATGGAACGAATGACAAAGATAGGAATGGTTGGAGTGGCATTGATAATGTTGGCTGCTTGTGGTAAGGGAATACCCAGCTATGATGCAACCGGCACGTTTGAAGCCACGGAAGTGATAGTCTCTGCCGAAGCTGCCGGAAAGTTGTTGCGACTGGAGGTAGAAGAGGGGACAAGACTGAAAGCAGGTGAGGAGATTGGACTGGTGGATACGGTGCAATTGTATTTGAAGAAATTACAACTGGAGGCCAGTATGAAATCTGTGGAAAGCCAACGTCCGGATCTTGCTAAACAGATAGCTGCTACCAAACAGCAAATAGTAACAGCTGAACGTGAAAAGAAACGCGTGGAAAACCTGCTTGCCGCTGGAGCGGCGAATCAGAAACAGTTGGACGACTGGGATGCACAAGTCAAATTGCTTGAAAGGCAGCTTGTCGCACAGGAATCATCATTGCAGAATAGTACAAATAGCCTGATAGAACAAGGAAATTCGGTTGCCATACAGGTTGCACAGATGGAGGATCAGTTAGCTAAATGTCATGTCCAGTCGCCTATCGGAGGTACAGTATTGGCAAAATATGCAGAAGCCGGTGAATTGGCGGCGATAGGTAAACCGCTGTTTAAAGTGGCTGAAGTGGATCGCATGTATTTGAGGGCTTACATTACCTCCGAACAGTTGTCGCAAGTGAAACTGGGAGATGAGGTAACTGTGTATGCCGATTATGGAAACTCGGAGCAGAAAGCTTATCCGGGGGTAGTGACCTGGATTTCCGACCGTTCGGAGTTCACTCCCAAAACGATTTTGACGAAAAACGAACGTGCTAATTTGGTATATGCAGTGAAAATTGTCGTGAAGAATGACGGAGCATTGAAGATTGGTATGTACGGAGGAGTGACATTGAAAAAATTAATGATTAAAAATTAAAGGAGAGGAGATGGAAAAGGGAGAACCCATAGTGGTTGTGAAAGAAGTCGGCAAGAACTATGGAACAGTGGAGGCGCTGAAAGACGTTTCTTTCGTTGTGGAACGAGGAGAAATCTTTGGGTTGATAGGGCCTGATGGTGCCGGTAAGAGTTCCTTATTCCGTATTCTGACTACTTTGTTGCTGGCGGATAAAGGAACGGCCATGGTTGCCGGGCTGGATGTGGTAACGGATTATAAACAGATTCGTACGAAGGTGGGATATATGCCCGGTCGTTTTTCACTTTACCAGGATCTTTCGGTAGAAGAGAATCTGGAGTTTTTTGCTACCGTGTTCCATACGACAGTTCAGGAGAATTATGATTTAATTAAAGATATCTATCAACAGATAGAACCGTTCAGGAAAAGAAGGGCAGGGGCTTTGTCTGGTGGTATGAAGCAGAAACTGGCATTGAGCTGTGCTTTGATTCATAAACCGGATATTTTATTCCTGGATGAACCTACTACCGGAGTAGATCCCGTGTCGCGTAAGGAATTCTGGCAAATGCTTCGAAACTTACGGGAACAGGGTATTACCATTGTCGTTTCTACTCCTATCATGGATGAGGCCAGGCAATGTGACCGGATTGCTTTCATCAATCATGGACAGATTCATGGCATTGATACCTCCGAACGTATTCTTCATCAATTTGCGTCTATTCTTTGCCCTCCTTCTTTGGAGCGGGAGGAAGTGAAGCATGAAGTAGCTCCGGTCATTGAGGTGGAACAGTTGACAAAGTGTTTTGGAGATTTTACCGCAGTAGATCATATCTCCTTTCAGGTGAACCGGGGCGAGATATTTGGCTTTCTGGGTGCTAATGGAGCAGGAAAAACGACAGCTATGCGTATGCTTTGCGGATTAAGTAAACCGACATCAGGCATCGGAAAGGTGGCAGGATATGATATTTACCGGGAGGCCGAACAAGTTAAGAAACATATCGGATATATGAGCCAAAAGTTTTCGCTATATGAAGACCTGAAAGTGTGGGAGAATATCCGTCTGTTTGCCGGAATTTATGGCATGAAGGAACAAGAGATAGAACGGAAGACAGAAGAATTGTTGGATCGTTTGGAGCTTACTGCCGAACGGGATACTCTGGTGAAGAGCCTTCCGGTGGGATGGAAACAGAAATTGGCTTTTTCAGTATCAATATTCCATGAACCGAGAATCGTTTTTCTGGATGAGCCGACCGGCGGAGTAGATCCTGCTACGAGAAGACAGTTCTGGGAATTGATCTATCAGGCAGCCGATCAGGGTATTACCGTGTTTGTCACTACCCATTATATGGATGAAGCGGAATATTGCAACCGGATATCTATCATGGTGGACGGTCAGATTAAAGCACTTGATACACCTGCCCGTCTGAAACAACAATTCGGTGCGGAAACGATGGATGACGTTTTTCAGAAATTAGCCCGCGGTGCGGTGCGCAAAGCAGATTGATTATGAGACAGTTTATAGCTTTTATAAAGAAAGAGTTTTATCATATTTTCCGTGACCGGCGAACCATGTTGATTTTGTTGGGGATGCCTGTCGTGCAAATTATTCTATTCGGTTTTGCTATCAGCACGGAAGTGAAGAATGTTCGGTTGGCGGTGCTCGACCCTTCTAATGATGTGGTAACGCGAAAAATAATTGATCGTTTGGATGCCAGTGAGTATTTCACCGTTACTGCACGTTTTCATTCGCCCCAGGAAATGGAAGCTGCTTTCCTAAAGAATGAAGTTGATATGGCGATTGTCTTTAGCGAACGGTTTGCGGATGATCTCTATACGGGTGATGCTCGTGTACAGCTGATAGTAGATGCAACAGATCCCAATATGTCGACTTCGCAAGTTAATTATGCGACAGGAATCGTTTCTATGGTAGGCCAGGAGATGATTCCCCCGAATATGTCGGCTGCCCGCCTGACTCCTGATATCAAATTGCTCTACAACCCGCAGATGAAGAGTGCTTATAACTTTGTTCCGGGAGTGATGGGCTTGATCCTGATGCTGATTTGCGCCATGATGACCTCGATTTCCATTGTTCGTGAGAAAGAAACAGGCACGATGGAAGTATTATTGGTTTCACCTGTGAAGCCGCTATTTATTATTTTGGCAAAGGCTGTACCTTATTTTGTGCTGTCGTTCGTCAATCTGATAACGATTCTTTTGCTTTCGGTCTTTGTGTTAGATGTTCCGGTGGTAGGAAGTTTGTTCTGGTTAATCACGGTATCTTTGCTGTTTATCTTCGTATCCTTGGCATTGGGCTTATTGATTTCATCAGTCACACGTACACAGGTTGCGGCCATGCTGGTTTCCGGATTGATGCTGATGATGCCCACGATGCTTTTATCGGGCATGATTTTCCCTATAGAGAGTATGCCGGTGATACTTCAATGGATCTCGGATATACTTCCGGCACGTTGGTATATACAGGCTGTGCGTAAACTGATGATTGAAGGAGTACCAGTTGCATTGGTGTATAAAGAGATTGGTATCTTGTTATTGATGGCGACGGTACTTATTACGATCAGTATCAAGAAATTTAAGTATAGATTGGAATAATATGTCGATATGCCAATTGGCTGCATGAATACTATACAGTGTGCTAATGGGCAGATTGATAAATGGAAGAATTATTTATGATAAAGTTCCTGATAGAAAAAGAGTTTAAACAATTGCTTCGCAATTCGTTTCTTCCGAAATTGATTCTTGTATTTCCATGCATGATTATGCTGTTGATGCCTTGGGCGGTAAACCTGGAAATCAAGAATATACAGCTGAATATTGTGGATAATGACCATTCGGCTATTTCACAACGTTTAGTCAATAAGATTGCCGCCTCTACCTATTTCCGTCTGGTGGAAGTGCCGGCTTCGTATGAAGAAGGCCTACGGAATATTGAAATTGGAACGGCGGATATTGTGATGGAAATTCCGCGGCATCTGGAACGGGATTGGATGAATGGCGAAGATACCCACATACTGATAGCAGCCAATGCTGTGAATGGGACAAAAGGAGGGCTGGGGAGTTCTTACCTATCTTCTATTATTAATGATTATGCAGCCGGGCTACGTTCGGAATATCCTGCAACAGCTACAGTCTCCGGTGCTTTCCCTTCGATAGGCATTGATACACAGGGATTGTTTAATCCGAATCTGAACTATAAACTCTATATGATTCCGGCATTGATGGTCATGTTATTGACTCTGATTTGTGGTTTCTTACCTGCATTGAATATAGTTAGCGAGAAGGAAGTAGGAACGATTGAGCAAATCAATGTGACGCCGGTTCCGAAGTTTATCTTTATTTTGGCAAAGCTCCTGCCTTACTGGTTGATTGGTTTTGTGGTGCTGACTGTATGTTTCATATTAGCTTGGTTAATTTATGGCATAGTGCCGGTCGGTCATTTTCTATTGATTTACTTTTTCGCAGTTCTTTTCGTTCTGGTAATGTCCGGTTTCGGACTTGTTATTTCCAACTACTCGGCAACGATGCAACAGTCTATGTTTGTTATGTGGTTCTGTTTGTTGGTGGTGATTTTGATGAGTGGTTTGTTTACTCCCATTAGCAGTATGCCGGAATGGGCTCAAATAATTACCAGGCTCAATCCTTTGAGGTATTTTATGGAAGTGATGCGAATGGTGTATTTAAAGGGGAGTGGTTTCTTTGATTTACTGCCGCAGTTTGGAGTATTGTTGTTTTTTGCAGTAGTGTTTAATAGTTGGGCAGTGATTAGTTATCGGAAGAATAACTAAGGATAATAATATAAAAACAGCTCGTTTCCCTTTCAGGGAAAGAGCTGTTTTATTATTTCTTATCACCGTTTCCGGTGAACAGCAAGTGGTTACCGTATTACTTTATTTCGATTTGCCGATTGGGCTTCTTCACTTCTTCTTCAGAGAGTTTCGGAAGTTCGATGTTTAAAACACCATGTTCTACGGATGCGGCAATTTTTTCTTTGTCCACATTGTCCGGTAGAATCATTGTTTGCTGGAACTTAGAGTATGAGAATTCGCGACGCAGATAGCGACCGTCTTTCTTTTCCTCCTTGTTTTCAGTCTTCTTCTCCATACTGATAACGAGGTTGTTGTCTTCATCAATGCGAACATTGAAATCATCCTTCGTCATACCAGGAGCAGCCAATTCCACTTTGTACTCTTTTTCTGTTTCCAAAACATTAATTGCAGGTGCAGTAGCATTTGCTTTTACCATCCAATCGTTATCAAAGAAATCATTAAAGATACTTGGTAACCAACTTTGAGTTCTTCTAACAGGCATCATAATTTTAGTCTCCTATCTTTAAGTTAAACATTCAATTAATAAATTTAGAACTTCGGTGTTTTCACTTCCGATGGTATCGGTTATCCCGCCTTCCATCGTCCGCTCTCGAACCGTTGTTCGCTTCTATAAATGCAAACCTTATGCCAAGAGGTTTTAGAGACTAAAATTGTCTATTTGTCATTTTTATAATGTCAATTTTGCAATATGAATGACAAAATGTATCCTGTTTTTATTTATTTTATATAAGATAGATGTTAATTTGATAACCTGTTTACTTCTTCTCGATCAGTTTGAACCTTATTCTTAGTGTTTGCCTTTCTTCGTCATAATCATAACTAATGATTTTGAAGGTACCCACTTCAGAAGTATTGGATACATGCAATCCGATGCAGGCGCAGGCATCATAATCTCCAATGCGGACAATGCGAAGAGTTTCGCTTGCATCGGCAGGTAGCTTACTTAAATCTACAATATCTTTGGCCTGTTCATGAGTCATAAACTCAACAGTCACAGGTAGGTTCTGACTGATTGCCTCGTTCACTTTATCTTCAATAGACTGGATTTGTTCCGCTGTCGGACATGACGAAAGTATATAGTCACATTTGCTCTTTTTCCTTTCGATGTGGGCATTGCGAGAACGTGGGCAACCAAAGGTTTTCACCATGGTGGCATTGAGTAAATGCTCTGCTGTATGCATAGGAGGGTATTCCTGCTTGTTGTGATCGTTGAGTTGAATTTGTTGTTCCATAAATTATTTCAATAACTTTTGTTGATTTTTAGGATAGTAACATCTGTTTTCTGAACTGTAATCTTTGCCATATTCTGATTTTTCAGTAAAGGTAGAGCTATATTGGGGAATAAAGAAATGTATATCACTTTTTATTCAGGATATGTTAAACTCACTTCCATGCATCGGAGGTATCTCGCTTATTCAATTGTTATTTTCTCCCCCAAGAAATGAGGTTGTTTATCTATACCTAAATCTATAAACATTTTGACTCTTGCGAGTAATTCCCGGATGTTAGTTTTCAGTCCGGTATAAGCATTTTTAGGAAATCAAGCATATAGATATAAAAAAAGGAGCAACGCCTTGCTCCAACCTTTGTTAACCTTAAATCTAATACTATGAAAAACACAATGCAAAGATACGGACTGTTGTGAAATTAGCAAATAATCCAAGAAAAAACGCATGTTATATAACATAGATTAAGAAAAAGCGCCTTCGTTTTAACGGTTATTCGATATTTTGGACGACAGATAAATGCGTATGCTTCCATTTTTCTTTCTTCATCAACTTTTTTAATAATTACTATGAACTGATTTAACAGCCGAATTTATTCGAAAAAAACAAAGCTACAAATAAATTTTAGCACATGCGATTTGCGTTATAAAGATTCAAAAAATATAAATAATACGCTTAGTGTTTCAAAGGGGGGGGGCTTTTTTAGATAGGTGTAACTAGCTGACATATAGTTAGTTATCCGCCTTTGGAGAGTGCTTCACTATGCGTTCGGCAAAAAGGCGCTTTTTTATTCCCCAAATGGAGGCTCTAAAAACGTGCGACAGAGCCTCTGTTTGATACATTCAGAGGCTTCGTTTCAGGCAGATGAAGCCTCTAATTTTTGCCTCTCCAAAGAAAGGCTATTAATGTGCGAACGTATACGACTATTTAGAACCGAAACCAAACGAAAAGAACCAATAAATTTAGAAGCTCCCCGCGTATGGCGTATTTTTGCTGGAAACCTGAAAATAATAACAAATATGCAGAAAAAATCTCTCCCGTCTGACATTTATCAGCACATTATGGCATGGAAATGCACAAAAAATGGCCACACAAAGTATAGTGCATCGCTTTTCTTTTTATCTTTGCATGAAATATAATATTACTAATACTTAATATAAACATGGATAAAAGAAGATGGGGCCAATGGATATTATTGGCTGTTGTTTGCTTGAGTTTCTCGATAGGAGAAAGCTATGCACAGAAAAATGATTTTGCTAATCTACGTCGTTATTCAAAAGAAAATGCAGCACTTCCACAAGCGACAAAGAAAGACAAACGGGTTATTTTTATGGGAAATTCCATTACGGAAGGATGGGTAAGGACTCATCCGGATTTTTTCAAATCAAATGGTTACATTGGCCGTGGAATCAGTGGGCAGACTTCCTATCAATTCTTGTTACGTTTTCGGGAAGATGTGATTAATCTTTCTCCTGCTTTAGTGGTGATTAATGCCGGAACAAATGATGTCGCTGAAAATACACAAGCTTATAATGAAGATTATACATTCGGAAACATCGTTTCTATGGCGGAACTGGCAAAAGCAAATAAAATAAAAGTAATTTTGACTTCCGTATTGCCTGCTGCTGCATTTAAGTGGAGAATGGGAATAAAAGATGTTCCGCAGAAAATTAAATCTTTAAATGACCGGATAGAGGCTTATGCAAAAGCAAATAAAATTCCATTTGTTAATTATTACAAGGCAATGGTGGTTGACGAAAATCAGGCCTTGAATCCTCAATATACTAAAGATGGAGTTCATCCGACGAGCGAGGGGTATGATATTATGGAACCGTTGATTAAAAATGCCATAGAGAAGGCGCTTTGATTTATTATCGCTTGAAGTAGGAATAATCCAACTATAAGAAATGGGAGGATTGCATGAATAGATTCAGTCGTAATGAACGATCAGTCTATATCTGCAATCCTCCTTATTTATGCTTTAGAGAGTGTCCATTATGTCTTTCCAGCTATTCACTCGCATATAGTCCGTGATAAACATATTATGCGGTTGAGTGAAAATATATCTTTCTCCATCAAAGACATTCAAATTTTTAGGATGGTCGTCAATCATTATATCTCCTTTGATACTGTCTTTGCGTCCGCAAAATATCATTTGTTCCCAAGTGATAAAAGGGAAATGTTCGTTCAGCCATTCCTGTTTCTCTATCAAACTTTGAGGATATTCGGTAGCTGAAGATACGATCAGGACTTTATATTTTTCATTGAGATACTTCAATCCTTCGACACTTCTCGGAATGACAGGTGCTGTTCTAAAGAACCCTTTACTCCGTACATGCCTGTCGCAAGATGGAAAAGCCTCATTCTCTGTCTTTCCATATAAACTCTCGATTGCTAATTGGATGCCGGATTCTCTATATTCCCAATCAATGAATTGGGTATATACATCTGCCAGAACTCCGTCCATGTCTACTAATACTTGTTGCTTCATATTTTTGAATTATTAAGATTTGAATTTCTATTTATTGTCAAATATAATAAACTACGTTCCATTTTCTCTTTGCTGGCTTTCATCAGACGTTGCGATTTTCTTGTTTTTGAGGTAATTTGATTTAAATAAAACCGCAAAAGTTTGAATAAACCTTCAAATTATTTCTTTTATCTTCCGAAATATATGTATATTTGCGGTAATATGCAATAGTTGGAGGAATCGTAATATGCTAAAAGAAGAAAGACATCAGTATATATTAAACCGTTTAAATGAGAATTATCGTGTTTATATTACGGCATTAAGTCAAGAATTGGGAGTGTCTGATGATACATTACGTCGTGATCTCATCGATTTGGATGAACAGGGGCTGCTGACTAAGGTTCATGGTGGCGCTATTGCCAAGTCGGGGATATCACATCTTTTTGTCGACCGGCTAAATCTGGGAATTGTAGAGAAGCAGGAAATAGCATCCAAGGTGGTTCCTTTGTTTCAGCCGGGTGACATTGTGCTGATAGATGGCGGTACTTCAAATCTTGAAGTAGCTCGTCAAATTCCGGCGAATATGGAATTGACGATTTATACGAATAGTTTTCCAATTGTAAATGTATTGATGAATCATCCTAAGCTGGAACTGATCTTTCTGGGAGGAAAGGTATTTCCTTCTTCTCAAGTAACTGTTGGTATTTCTGTTTATCAGGCTTTGCAGACTGTGCGGCCGGACTGGCTGGTGTTGGGAGTTTGCAGCGTCCATCCTCAACAAGGTTTGACAGCTCCGGATCGTGAAGAAGCAATGGTGAAGCGCTTGATGGTGGAACGTGCCAAAAAGAAGATCGTCTTGGCGGACAGCCATAAACTAAATAAAGCGGAAGATTACATTATTGCTTCTTTGGGAGATATAGACTATCTGGTTACAGAAGACTCAAAAGTGGAAGCTATAATGGAACATTGGCCAAAACACTCCTATGTTATTTTATAGAATTTGAATGTGAAGATGACGTATAGACATAAAAAAAGGAGCAACGCCTTGCTCCAACCTTTGTTAACCTTAAATCTAATACTATGAAAAACACAGTGCAAAGATACGGGATTCCGGTAACTTTGCAAATTATCAGCCCTTAATTGGTGTTTTTATAACACTAATTAATAGACTAAATGCGAAGTTACAGGTTTGTTAAGAGTTTCAACCCTTAGCAATCAGGTTATGATAGGTGAACAATGGGGAAATTTTATCCCCATTTCTCTTTCATCAAGTCCTCCAGTTTCAATAATTCGTCACGATATTGTGCGGCTTCGATAAATTCGAGTTTCTTGGCTGCTTCCTGCATCAGTTTGCGGGTACGCTCGATACTCTTTTCCATTTGCGCTTTACTCATATACTGCACTATCGGATCTGCTGCGATATTCGGAGTAGAAGGTTCTACATAAGCATGTCTTTCTTTCAACAGTTCATCGGCTTCTTTTGCATTGCCGAATACAGACAAGTTTCTGGCCTTTTTAATCTGTTGCGGAGTAATTCCGTTTGCCTCATTATATGCCAACTGCTTTTCGCGACGACGGTTCGTTTCATCAATCGTCCGTTTCATACTATCCGTCATCTTATCAGCATACATGATTACCTTACCGTTCACATTACGCGCGGCACGTCCCGCAGTTTGTGTCAACGAACGGTGGGAGCGGAGAAACCCTTCTTTGTCTGCATCGAGAATAGCGACGAGAGACACTTCCGGAAGGTCGAGACCCTCACGAAGCAGGTTCACCCCGATAAGTACGTCGTAAACTCCTTGCCGGAGATCATCCATAATCTTCACACGTTCCAGTGTGTCGACATCACTATGGATATAGGTACATCTCACATTATTATTAAGAAGATATTCTGCCAGTTCTTCTGCCATTCGTTTGGTTAGTGTAGTGACGAGTACGCGTTCTTCCTTTTCAATACGGAGCTGGATTTCTTCCATTAAATCGTCAATCTGATTGAGACTCGGACGCACTTCGATGATAGGATCAAGCAGACCGGTAGGACGAATCACCTGTTCCACGACGATTCCTTCCGACTGAATCAATTCATAATCCGCCGGTGTAGCACTAACGTAGATTACTTGTTTTGCCATCTCCTGAAACTCTTCAAATTTCAACGGGCGGTTGTCCATAGCGGCAGGCAATCGGAAACCATATTCCACAAGATTGATTTTTCGTGCACGGTCTCCTCCATACATTGCACGGATTTGGGGTACGCTTACGTGGCTTTCGTCGATAACGATCAGGAAATCATCCGGAAAGAAATCGAGCAAACAATAGGGGCGGGTACCGGCAGCACGGCCGTCGAAATAACGGGAATAATTCTCAATTCCGGAACAATGTCCCAATTCCCGAATCATTTCCATATCGTAAGTTACTCGTTCATACAATCGTTTGGCCTCGTATTCTTTGCCGATAGATTCGAAGAAAGCTACTTGCTTGGTCAAATCATCCTCTATTTCATGAATAGCGTGGAGAGTAGCCTCTTTGGTAGTCATGAACAGGTTGGCCGGATAAATCTTATAGGCGTCAAATGGTGCGATAGTAACTCCTGTGATAGGGTCTACCTCTTCGATGCCGTCAATCTCATCCCCCCAGAAGGTGACGCGGAGCAGGTTGTCGGTATAAGCCAGATAAATATCCACCGTGTCGCCCTTGACCCGGAAATTGCCACGGTTCAAGTCGATATCATTGCGAACATACAAACTGTCTACCAAACGACGTAGAAACACATTGCGGTCCATCATCCGTCCCCGTTCTATTTCGATGACATTTTTGTAGAAGTCCGAAGGATTTCCCATACCGTAGATACAAGATACGGAAGAAACCACTACCACGTCTTTTCGCCCGGAGAGTAGGGCGGAAGTGGCAGAGAGCCGGAGCTTGTCGATTTCATCATTGATGGCGAGATCCTTCTCTATATATGTATCACTGTTCGGCAGATAGGCTTCCGGCTGGTAATAATCATAGTAAGAAACGTAATATTCTACCGCATTATTGGGGAAAAATCCTTTAAACTCACTGTAGAGCTGGGCAGCCAGTGTTTTGTTATGGCTCAAAATCAAGGTGGGTTTATTGATATTGGCGATCACATTGGCAATGGTAAATGTTTTTCCCGACCCGGTCACTCCTAATAAAGTCTGTGCGGGAACTCCCTGAAGTACCCCTTCAGTAAGTTGTGCTATAGCTTCCGGCTGATCTCCGGTAGGTTTATAAGCTGATGTTAGTTCATAATTCATAGTTAAATCCTAAAAAGTGGAGCAATATTCGGTAAAATAATCGAGATAACAAATCATTTTTCCAAATAAATCCTTTACTTTGCAACATATTAATATCAAAAAACAGATTCATACAACTAGTAATACCAGAAACACATGATTTGGAATGAGAGCATTGAGTGTATGGACCGCGAAAGTCTTCGCAAGATTCAAAGCATACGACTCAAGAAAATTGTAGATTACGTTTATCACAACACGCCTTTCTATCGAAAGAAGATGCAGGAAATGGGGATTACTCCCGATGACATCAATAGTATTGATGATATTGTAAAACTGCCATTTACCACGAAACATGATTTAAGAGATAATTATCCGTTCGGACTTTGTGCCGTGCCGATGAGCCAGATTGTACGTATTCATGCTTCTTCCGGAACAACCGGAAAACCGACGGTTGTAGGATATACCCGTAAGGACTTGTCTACATGGGCGGAATGTATATCACGTGCTTTTACCGCTTATGGAGCGGGGCGTTCTGATGTTTTTCAGGTATCTTATGGATACGGACTGTTCACGGGCGGATTGGGAGCACATGCAGGAGCCGAAAATATCGGTGCTTCTGTTATTCCGATGTCCAGTGGTAACACGGAAAAACAGATAACCTTGATGCACGATTTCGGATCGACAGTGCTTTGTTGTACTCCTTCCTATGCGCTTTATCTGGCAGATGCAATCAAAGATTCCGGTTTGCCACGTGAAGAATTCCAACTGAAAGTCGGTGCTTTCGGTGCAGAACCCTGGACGGAAAATATGCGTCATGAGATAGAAGAAAAGCTGGGAATCAAAGCATATGATATTTATGGATTGAGTGAGATTGCCGGACCGGGTGTCGGGTACGAGTGCGAATGTCAGCACGGGACTCACTTGAATGAAGACCATTACTTCCCGGAAATCATCGACCCGAATACATTGCAACCGGTGGAATCCGGTCAAACGGGCGAACTGGTATTTACTCATTTAACTAAAGAGGGTATGCCGTTGCTTCGTTACCGTACGCGTGATTTGACGGCTTTGCATCATGATAAATGTTCCTGTGGGCGTACATTGGTACGTATGGATCGTATTTTGGGACGTAGTGATGATATGTTGATTATCCGCGGTGTGAATGTATTCCCGACGCAGATTGAATCAGTCATTCTTGAAATGGAAGAGTTTGAACCGCATTATTTGTTGATAGTAGGTCGTGAAAACAATACCGATACAATGGAACTCCAGGTTGAAGTACGTCCGGAATTCTATTCGGATGAGATCAACAAAATGCTGGCTTTGAAGAAGAAACTGGGAGGACGTTTGCAAAGCGTACTCGGACTGGGAGTCAACGTGAAACTGGTAGAGCCTCGCAGCATTGAACGCAGCGTAGGTAAAGCGAAACGTGTAATTGATAACAGAAAGATTTAATACTTAAAACTTTACGATAATGGTAGCAAAACAACTTTCTATTTTTTTGGAAAATAAGTCAGGCCGTTTGACGGAAGTGACTGAAGTGCTGGCGAAAGAAAATATCAATCTTTCCGCCTTGTGCATTGCCGAAAATGCTGATTTTGGTATTTTGCGTGGAATTGTATCCGATCCGGATAGAGCATACAAAGCTTTAAAAGATAATCATTTTGCAGTGAATGTGACTGATGTAGTAGGTATAAGCTGTCCCAATGTGCCGGGTGCTTTGGCAAAAGTGCTGGGATATTTATCAGAAGAGGGTGTATTTATTGAATATATGTATTCGTTTGCCAATAACCATATTGCAAATGTAGTGATTCGCCCCAGCAACCTGGATAAGTGTATCGGGGTATTGAAAGAAAAGAAAGTCGATTTACTGGCTGCAAGTGACTTGTATAAACTGTAAATATAACAGTGAGCAATAAATAATGAACGGTAAACAGTTGTGTTATCTAATTCAAGGACAACGCAATTGCTTACCGTTTTTACTATAAATATAGTGACGCTGTCCGGTGAAGATAGCGACGGTATATGCCAACGATACCGTCACTATCCCGAACACATACCGTCACTATTGTGATTCGTTTATAATCTGCTGTTTATAGTTTGTCGTTTGTAATTCGACGTCATTTTCTCTCCTTTTGTCGATGTTTAACGCCTTTTATGTATTAAAAAACACAGATTAATTGCTAAATTCCCAGCGAATAAGTAACTTTGCGCATTATTTTTAAATAGGATGAAGAAAAATATCATTATAACTTTGCTTGCAGCAGCTACTCTTACATCATGTGGGGAGTATAATAAATTGCTGAAAAGCACCGATTACGAATACAAGTACGAAGCCGCCAAAAACTATTTTGCGAAGGGACAGTATAATCGTTCAGCTACCTTGCTGAATGAGTTGATAACCATTCTGAAAGGAACCGATAAAGCGGAAGAATCTTTGTATATGTTGGGAATGAGCTACTATAATCAGAAAGATTATCAGACAGCTGCCCAGACATTTATCACCTATTTTAATACGTATCCACGTGGCACTTTCACCGAACTGGCACGTTTCCATGCAGGTAAAGCTTTATTCCTGGATACTCCGGAACCACGTTTGGATCAATCAAGTACTTATCAGGCTATCCAGCAGTTGCAGATGTTCATGGAGTATTTCCCGAACAGCACAAAGAAGCAGGAAGCACAAGATATGATTTTTGCTTTACAGGATAAACTGGTTTTGAAAGAGCTTTATTCAGCAAGGTTATATTATAATCTGGGTAATTATTTGGGCAATAACTATGAGTCTTGTGTAATCACAGCTCAAAATGCATTGAAGGATTATCCTTATACTGATTATCGTGAAGAACTTTCCATTTTGGTTCTGCGTGCAAGACACGAAATGGCTATCTATAGCGTTGAGGATAAGAAGATGGATCGTTACCGCGAGACGATTGATGAATATTACGCTTTTAAGAATGAATTTCCTGAAAGTAAATATTTGAAAGAAGCCGAGAAGATATTCAATGAATCACAAAAAGTAATTAAAGACTAAATTTAAATAGATTTATGGACTACAAAAAAACGAATGCTCCTGCTACAACAGTAACCCGTGACATGATGGAACTCTGTGCTGATACAGGTAATGTTTATGAAACAGTTGCCATTATTGGTAAGCGTGCTAATCAGATCAGTGTAGAAATCAAAAACGATCTTTCTAAGAAACTGGCAGAGTTTGCTTCTTACAATGACAATTTGGAAGAAGTGTTTGAAAATAGAGAGCAAATCGAAATTTCTCGTTATTATGAGAAATTGCCGAAACCGGACTTGATTGCTACGCAAGAATACATCGAAGGGAAAATATATTATAGAAATCCGGCTAAGGAGAAAGAAAAACTTCAGTAATTTATTTTCTGACGAAGAATTTGATAGTCAAGTAGTAAGTGGGATGATTATCCCTGCTCCTTATTGCTTGGCTATTATTGTTTAACTCAACTACTATTTAGAATACTTATGATTCAACGAATTCAAACTGTTTATTTATTGATTGTTGTAGGATTGCTGATTACAGCCATGTGTTTGCCGATGGGCTACTTTATTGACGCAATGGGAGAACATCCTTTTAAGGCATTAGGATTGGAAGTAAACGATGCTATTCAGTCTACATGGGGCTTATTCGGAATTCTGATGGTTAGCACCATCGTGGCTGTGGCTACTATCTTTTTGTATAAGAACCGTATGTTGCAGATTCGCATGACAATTTTCAATAGCTTATTATTGGTAGGTTATTACATTGCTGCCCTTGCTTTTTATTTTGCATTGAAGAATGATGAAAATATGTTCCGTATAGGCTGGGCATTGTGTTTGCCACTTATTTCCATCATTCTGAATATATTGGCTGTTCGTGCTATCGGACGCGATGAGGTGATGGTGAAGGCTGCGGATAGATTGAGATAAGACTTTTCCCTATATTTGGGTGATTCGTTAATATGATTTGAAAAGCATCGCTTTATAAGAGTTAAAGCGATGCTTTTTGTTCTCTAAAGCTATGCTTTAGCATCTCTAAAACGGGGCATTTACTGAATATCCCTGTTTTAAAGATACAAATAAGGCAACTAATTCATTGCGAGTTAGTTGCCTTATTTATTTAAAGAGTATCCCTAAAGCGATGCTTTGTAGATATTCAAGCTCCTTCTCTCGAAAGTGGAGGAGGGAGAGGATTTTATTTCTTCAAGTCAAATAAGTACGTGAGCTTTATGGTAATGGTTCCATGCGCTGCACGGGCGAAATAATCTTTCTTAGTAGTGCTGTAGAAATCAGACAGGGCAAAGTAATAACGACCTTCAACGATGAAGCTACCGGCTTTCTTTGTTCTAAGTTCTACACCACCGCCACCGGCAATACCATAGTCAAATTTATTTTGAATCTTAACTCCGTACAGGGCTTTCTGTGTATCAGATAAGCTATTCATATCAATACCTTTTATTGTTTCCGATTCACTGATTAGAAAGCTGATTTGAGGACCTGCATGGACAAAGAATTGCAATCCTCTGTCTCGTCCGAAAGCAAGATGGGCTAGAAAAGGAATATCAATATAGGTCATTTTGCGGGTATAAGTTTTGCTCGGATCCTTCGAGGTGACTTCATATCCGTTATCGTCCAATGATACCGTTTCAAACAATTGGTCCCAGCCCCTTTGTGATACATTCAATTCGACTTGTGCACCGCAAATCATGGCAAAATACTTCTCGGATATATAACGTGCCGTCAACCCTCCGGTAATTCCCATCAAGCTATTTTGCTTGATGGTGGGAGTAAAAGAAGCACTGTTTAAGTTGACACCTCCATTGACACCTACTGATAAATTGCTGCGTGCTTCTCCAATCTGGGCAGTGGCAGGAAGAGCAAATCCCGTAAGTAGGAGTGTTGCAATCAAAAATGGTTTTATCTTTATCATTTTCGTATTATTCGAAGTCAAGTTTTACTAATTCAAAATTCTTAGTGAAACGTATGAAGAACACTTTCTTGTTAATAAATCCTCCCCAGTTGTTCACGCGCTGGAATTTGAATCCTGTCTGGATTGGAGTCAGGTTCATCTTAGGCAGATTGTTTTCCAATTCCGAGCCATAGAGCGATAATCCCTTCAAGAAGAAGAAACCGGTGTCGAAGCCAAGCATTGCGTAGTTGGGGTATTTGCTTGCCAAATCTTTACTATACCATTTATGATAAGCGTTGGTGAATTGCACGGCTGCCGGAAACAATGTATTCGTATAGAATGAAGAGTAGAAATATACATCCAACTCAAAGAAATTTTCCAGATGATCTCTGGTGTAAGTCTGCCATTCCGGGTAGCCGAACAGGTGAATTTTTTCTGCAGGATTCTCTCTGACTAACAACGTCAGTTGAGGAAGTACCTTAATCAGTAAAACATTACTGCCCGATGTCGGGATAAAAATGTTTTCTTTATCACTGCGAAGTGTTGCTTTCAATGTTTCTTTAGTTGCGCTTTCGCTGACGGTTCTCATAGGAATTCCTTTGCTCTTCAACTCTTGTTTCAAGCCGCTGATAAATTCCGCTTTCTCCTTGTCAGCACTCGACGGTTCGATGAAAATAACGTTCGCATTAGGGAATTGGCGGGTGAAATGCTCATAAACCTCTGAATATAAATAAGATTGAGGCGTATTAATCTGATAAACTGCCGGATTGTTGAATACCTCTTCTCCTTTTTGAGAGAAAGGAATCACCAGGCGTATGTCGTTCTTCTCTGCGAAGTCGGACAATGGCTTTATTTGATTCTGATGCATCGGACCGAAGATGATATTCATACTTTTCATCTCGTTCTTGGCAAGAATCGTATTTAATGTAGAAACGTCTTTTCCACAATCATATACATATAGATCAAGAGAAATACCTGTACGCTTCAGACTGTCTACTGCCATCAGGAAACCTTCGTAATATTCCACCATGCGTTTGTCTTCCTGGAAAGGCAACAATAAAGCTGCTTTAATGGTAGACAGCTTTTGGGGAGTCTCTTTACTTTTGCGGAAAAGCTCGCTATTGCTGGGAGGAATAGCGTAAGGATCTTCCTTCTGTGTAGGTTGCACGGTCGTTGCTGCCGGGTAAGGGATGCAAAGGAATTGTCCCTTTTTCATGCCTTTTTTCAGTTCCGGGTTAGCTGCAATTAACTCCTGCTCGCTGATTCCATATTCACGGCTCACGCTAAAAATAGTCTCTTTGCGTTTTACCTTATGCATATCCTTGCATTTCGGAACAACAGGACCTTGAATGGTGGTCTGTTCGGTAGGCGTTTGAGTTGCAGTAGCAGTTTGCTCTTCTTTTTTCTGCGGAATCAGGATGACCTGTCCGATGCGGAAATTTTCGGCACTCAAACCGGGGTTTGCTTCACAAATATCTTTGGCGGATACATTATACATGGTTGTCAGTTTGTATAGTGTTTCTCCGGCTTGAATCGTATGGAATGTTTCTCCCTTCTGACTCTCTTTTCCCGTAGGAATTTTGATTGTCTGTCCGGCATAGATCTTTTCGTCACAGCCCGGATTCAGACGTATGATGTCTGATGTAGTGACATTATACATCTTGGAGATGGAGTATAAACTTTGTCCTTTTTCGATGGTATGCAAGAAATATGATTGGTTTTCTTGTGCATAACTGATAGCATATGAAACGCTTATAAAAAGCAAAAATAAGAATATACGGTTTATCGGTTTCATCAAATTATAACTATTGGTTCTTGAAATCAAGGAACAAAGGTACAAATAATGCCCTATATCTTCATAAGATTTGAGTTAAGAAAATAATATTGTGCTTTTTTAGGAGCATATTTCGGGCGGAAACATTAATTTTGCAACATTTATGGAAGGATATGAATATGCAGGAAACAGAATATATTAATGTGTACGGTGCGCGCGTGCACAATTTAAAGGATATTGATGCCGAAATTCCCCGTAACAGTTTGACTGTTATCACCGGATTGAGCGGTAGTGGAAAATCTTCTTTAGCCTTCGATACGATTTTTGCCGAAGGACAGCGTCGTTATATCGAAACTTTTTCAGCGTATGCCCGTAACTTCTTGGGCAATCTGGAACGTCCGGATGTCGATAAGATAACAGGTTTGAGTCCGGTTATCTCCATTGAACAGAAAACAACGAATAAAAATCCCCGTTCTACCGTAGGAACGACTACGGAGATATATGATTATCTCCGTTTGCTATATGCCCGTGCGGGAGTGGCTTATTCGTATCTGTCGGGTGAGGAGATGGTGAAATATACCGAAGAGCAGATTCTGGACTTGATTCTGAAAGATTATAAAGGAAAGAAAATATATCTGCTGGCTCCGCTAGTTCGTTCACGTAAGGGACATTACAGGGAACTTTTCGAACAAATACGTAAAAAAGGATACCTGTATGTACGGGTGGACGGTGAAGTGCGTGAAATAACGCATGGCATGAAACTCGACCGCTATAAAAATCACGATGTAGAAGTGGTTATTGATAAATTAGTGGTAGCGGAGAAAGATGACCGGCGCTTGAAACAGAGTGTGGCAACCGCTATGCGCCAGGGAGATGGGTTGATGATGATTCTGGATGCCCAGTCTGAAAGTATTCGTCATTATAGTAAACGGCTCATGTGTCCTGTCACCGGATTGTCTTATCGTGAACCGGCTCCGCATAACTTCTCATTCAATTCACCGCAAGGGGCATGTCCGAAGTGTAAGGGATTGGGAGTAGTCAATCAGATTGATGTGGACAAAGTGATTCCCGATCGTGAACTTTCTATTTATGAAGGAGCGATAGCACCTTTGGGAAAATATAAGAATGCGATGATTTTCTGGCAAATCGGTGCTTTGCTCGAGAAGTACGACGCAACACTGAAAACTCCGATAAAGGAGTTGCCGGACGATGCGATTGATGAAGTATTGTACGGTTCTGACGAACGGATTAAAATCAAGAGTTCGCTGATCGGTACTTCCTCCGATTACTTTGTTACTTACGAAGGAGTGGTGAAGTATATTCAGATGTTGCAGGAAAAGGATGCTTCTGCAACAGCACAGAAATGGGCGGAACAATTTGCCAAAACAACGGTTTGTCCCGAATGTAAAGGGGCTCGTTTGAATAAAGAAGCTTTGCATTTTCGTATCCATGATAAGAATATCAATGAGTTGGCGAATATGGACATCAACGAGTTGTACGACTGGTTGATGAAGGTGGATGAGTTCCTGTCCGATAAGCAGAAGAAAATATCGGTGGAGATTCTGAAAGAGATTCGCACACGTTTGAAGTTCTTGCTGGACGTGGGTCTGGATTATCTGGCATTGAATCGTAGCTCTGTTAGTCTTTCCGGTGGTGAGAGTCAGCGTATCCGCTTGGCTACACAGATTGGTTCGCAATTAGTGAATGTACTTTATATTCTCGACGAGCCGAGTATCGGTCTGCATCAGCGTGATAATCTGCGTCTTATCAACTCGTTGAAAGAACTCCGCGACATGGGGAACTCCGTGATTGTAGTGGAACATGATAAGGATATGATGCTGGCTGCCGATTATGTCATCGATATGGGTCCGAAAGCCGGACGTCTCGGAGGCGAAGTCGTTTTCGCCGGAACCCCGCAGGAGATGCTGAATACAGATACAATGACTTCGCAATATCTGAATGGCAAGATGAAGATAGAAATCCCTGCCAAGCGTAGAAAAGGAAATGGGAAATCTATCTGGCTGAAAGGAGCGAAGGGGAATAACCTGAAGAATGTAGATGTTGAATTTCCGTTAGGTAAACTGATTTGCGTAACTGGTGTGTCAGGAAGTGGAAAATCCACCTTGATTAATGAAACTTTGCAACCGATTCTTTCACAGAAGTTCTATCATTCTTTGCAAGATCCTTTGGAATATGATTCGATTGAAGGGTTGGAAAATATAGATAAGGTAGTAGATGTGGATCAATCACCTTTGGGACGTACGCCACGCTCCAATCCTGCGACTTATACCGGTGTGTTTTCTGATATCCGTAACCTGTTTGTAGGTCTGCCGGAAGCTAAGATTCGCGGTTATAAACCGGGACGTTTCTCCTTTAATGTTGCAGGTGGGCGTTGTGAAGCATGTACGGGAAATGGTTATAAGACGATTGAAATGAATTTCCTTCCTGATGTATATGTGCCTTGTGAGGTTTGTCACGGTAAACGTTATAACCGGGAAACACTGGAAGTACGTTTCAAGGGAAAATCAATTGCCGATGTACTTGACATGACGATCAACCGTGCTGTGGAATTCTTTGAAAATGTGCCGCAAATCTTGAATAAGATTAAAGTCTTGCAGGATGTCGGACTCGGATATATAAAACTGGGGCAATCTTCTACCACTCTTTCCGGCGGAGAAAGCCAGCGTGTGAAACTGGCAACGGAGCTATCGAAAAGAGATACGGGCAAAACTCTTTATATCCTTGACGAACCGACTACCGGACTTCATTTTGAAGATATCCGTGTATTGATGGGAGTATTGAATAAGCTTGTAGATAAAGGTAATACTGTTATCGTCATCGAGCACAATCTGGATGTGATTAAAATGGCGGATTATATTATCGATATGGGCCCTGAAGGTGGTAAGGGCGGGGGAGAACTCCTTAGTTACGGAACACCGGAAGAAGTTGCGAAGAGCCCTAAAGGATATACACCTAAGTTTCTTCGCGAAGAGCTGGGTCTCTAATTTAAATCATAGAGTGCCAACTTATCGGACAATCTTCGATGAGTTGGCACTTATCATATCATATTCTTTATTTATCAGATATAGAACTTATAAATACAACGAAAATGAAAATCAATAAAACAAATGCCGCACGGCTGTTAGATAAGGCTAAGATAGCCTATGAATTAATTCCCTACGAAGTAGATGAAAACGACTTGAGTGCTGTTCATGTGGCAGCAAGTTTAGGAGAGAACATCAAGCAGGTCTTTAAAACGCTTGTTCTGCACGGCGATAAAAGCGGATATTTTGTCTGTGTCATTCCGGGAGAACATGAAGTTGATTTGAAACTGGCAGCTAAAGCTTCGGGTAACAAGAAGTGCGAGTTGATTCCCGTAAAAGAACTTCTGCCACTTACCGGATATATCCGGGGAGGTTGTTCGCCGATCGGTATGAAAAAGCATTTTCCTACTTATATTCATGAAACCAGCCAACAATTTCCGTATATTTATGTAAGTGCCGGTGTACGGGGACTTCAGATAAAAATAGCTCCGGAAGATTTGATTCGTGAATCCAGGGCGGAAATTTGTCGTTTATTTGAGGAGTAGTTTAACAAATCATTGTGCAAAAACTCGAGAAAAAGTATATATTTGCAAAATATATGTGGTATCGACCATTAAATCATTAATTTAATAATTTATATTCTATGTTTAACAAACACCCTAAAGGACTGATAGCAGCCGCTTTAGCCAATCTAGGTGAGCGTTTTGGCTTTTATACTATGATGGCTATCCTTGTGCTTTTCTTGCAAGCCAAGTTTGGAATGAATGGAAAAGAAGCAGGATTTATTTACTCAACTTTTTATTTTTCTATTTACATTTTGGCGTTGGTCGGAGGTATTATTGCCGATAAAACGAGGAACTACAAAGGAACTATTTTCACAGGAATTGTGTTAATGGCAGTTGGTTATTTATTATTGGCTATTCCATCTAAGACTCCGGTAGATAACAAGATGCTCTATCTGGTTATTACTTGTGCTAGTTTGTTTGTTATTGCATTTGGAAACGGATTATTTAAAGGAAATTTGCAGGCATTGGTAGGACAGATGTACGATAATCCTCAATATGCCAACATGCGTGACTCCGGTTTCTCTTTATTTTATATGTTTATTAATATCGGTGCTATTTTTGCTCCGTTTGCAGCTGTAGGCGTGCGTAATTGGTGGTTATCTACTTTCGGTTATAATTATGATGCTGACCTTCCTGCTTTGTGTCATGGTCAATTAGCAGGTACTTTGTCGCCTGAAGCTACTGAAACTTATCATACCTTAGTTACCAAAGCTTCTACTGCTCCTGTACAAGACTATACGGCTTTCGCTTCAGATTATTTGAATGTCTTTACTACTGGATTCCATTACGCATTCGGGGTAGCTATTATTGCTATGGCTATTTCTTTAACCATTTATTGGTTGAATAAGAAAAACTTCCCAGATCCCAGCAAAAAGACCGTTGCTTCTTCAGCATCTTCTACAGTTGTAGAAATGAGTGCACAGGAAGTAAAACAACGTATGTATGCTCTGTTTGCTGTATTTGGTGTTGTTATTTTCTTTTGGTTTTCATTCCATCAAAATGGTCTGACTTTGACTTATTTTGCGAAAGAATATACTGACTTGAATCTGTTTGGTATGCCTATTTCAGCAGAGCTCTTCCAATCGTTAAATCCATTTTTTGTAGTGTTCCTGACTCCGGTGATTATGGCTATTTTTGCAAGTCAGCGTAGACGTGGTAAAGAGCCTTCGACTCCTAAAAAGATTGCCATCGGTATGGGAATTGCTGCATTGGCATTTATTGTAATGGCAGTTGGATCTTATTTTGCTAATTTGCCGTTGCATGAGGATATTGTAGCTGTTGGAACTTCACCAGTGAAAGTTACTCCATTTTTATTGATGCTGACCTATCTGATCTTAACAGTAGCTGAACTGTATATCTCTCCTTTGGGAATTTCATTTGTGTCTAAGGTTGCTCCTCCTAAATATCAAGGTATTATGCAAGGAGGATGGTTGGGAGCGACAGCACTGGGTAATCAGTTGCTAGTGATTGGTGCTATCCTGTATGAATCAATTCCTATTTGGATGACATGGACTGTGTTTGTTGTAGCTTGTACGATTTCAATGTTTACAATGATTTTCATGTTAAAATGGTTGGAACGTGTAGCGAAATAAAATCTTGCCATTAACTAAATAAACAAAATGCCCCGGAACAAGTATCATAAATGTTCCGGGGCATTTTGTTTGTATATCAAATATCCAGTCCCATAATATAATCATTCATATAATACCCGTTACCAATCGGGAAATCACCTTCCCGCAACTTTCTCATTCCCATGTGCTCGTAAAACTGCAAAGCCTTATTATTACGATTTACGTTGAGTTCCATCAAACAAGGTTCCGGGTGTATTTCTTTGATACACTTGATTGCTTCCTTGAATAAAAAACTGCCGCAATGCGTGCCCTGAAAACGTGGGAGGACATATATCTTCTGAAGATGGAATACATCCTTTTCCTGTTGTTGAATGGAAACGTATCCGTATGGTTCATTCTCCTTATAAGCAATGGAGTACACATGTCCTTCTTCCTCCATTTGTTTGCGCACATTGGAAGGAGCATACATCCAGTCCATCATATAATCCAGCTGTTCGGGAGATAAAATTTCCTTGTAGGTGGCGGGGAATACCTCCTTTGCCATCTTATGAATAAGCTCGCAATCGGCTACTGTTGCTTTTCGAATTGTAAACATATCTATTATCTATTCTTGGTTTAATGGGCACAAATATAGCCATTATTTCTTTTTATAATAAGGTGGAGAGTCTCTAATGTTTTAATTATTATTAATTTATAGTACTTTGTAATGCAAGGTACTAAAGTAATGCATATATTTGTGCATCTAAAAGAAGTGAATAATGAAAGTAGACAATGTAAAATCACAGATGAGGAAAGGCATGCTTGAATATTGCATCATGCTTTTGCTACACAAGGAACCCTCTTATGCTTCTGATATCATTCAAAAATTGAAAGAAGCCCAACTGATCGTAGTGGAAGGCACCTTGTATCCATTGCTTACCCGTCTGAAAAATGACGACCTGCTAAGTTATGAATGGGTAGAATCTACCCAAGGACCTCCCCGCAAATACTATAAATTGACCGAACAGGGAGAAGTCTTTTTGGGAGAGCTGGAAATTTCCTGGAAAGAACTTAATGACACAGTGAATCATATAGCCAATAGATAATCCGAAAAAGAAGAAATAAAAATGAAAAAGACATTGACCATAAATTTAGGAGGAATTGTCTATCATATAGATGATGATGCCTACCGATTGTTAGACAATTATCTGTCTAACCTCAAACATTACTTTCGTAAACAGGAGGGTGCGGAAGAGATCGTAAACGATATTGAAATGCGTATTGCCGAACTGTTTGCCGAGAAAGTAAATGAAGGGAAACAGGTCATCACAGTTTCGAATGTAGAAGAAATCATCGCCCGCGTCGGCAAACCGGAAGACTTTGGAATTGCTGATGAGGATATGGACTCACAGAAAAGAACGGAACAAACATCGTCCGCTAATCAAGGCAGTACGCAAACCGCTGCTCAACGCCGCTGGTTCCGTGATCCGGATAATAAATTGTTGGGAGGCGTAGCGGCAGGGTTGGCAGCTTACTTCGGTTGGGACATCACATTAGTGCGTATATTGATGATTATCCTGGTATTTGTACCTTATTGCCCGATGATTATACTTTATATTATCGGATGGATCGTTATTCCAGAAGCCCGTACTGCCGCGGAAAAATTGAGTATGCGTGGAGAAGCAGTGACCATTGAGAATATTGGCAAAACAGTGACAGACGGTTTCGAACGTGTAGCGGACGGAGTTAACAACTATATGAACTCCGGCAAACCTCGTACCTTTCTTCAAAAGATAGGCGATGTATTTGTTTCCATTGCTGCTGTTCTCTTTAAAATATTTCTGGTAGCTCTTGTCATTCTCTGCTGCCCTGTTTTGTTCGTACTGGCCGTTGTACTGGTAGCACTGGTGTTTGCAGCAATTGCCGTGGCAGTTAGCGGAGGAGCATTGCTTTACGAGATGCTACCTGCCATCGACTGGATGCCGGTTGCTTCCGTATCTCCAATGATGACACTGCTAGGTACGATTGCCGGAGTTGCCCTCATCGGTATTCCATTAGGAGCTTTCTTGTATACTATCTTGCGGCAATTATTCCATTGGCCACCGATGGGAACAGGCTTGAAATGGTCGCTATTGATTCTATGGATATTGGGTGCAGTTATAATGATTATTAATCTTTCAGCTCTTGGTTGGCAACTGCCTTTGTATGGCTTGCACTGCTCTTAACGAAGTCTCATTCTATTAAAAAAGGATAATATTTATTCCTTTATAAGTAAATGTACCCCGATAGTGTGTCCGGGGTACATTTTTTGTTTACTCTAATTCATCGTAAATCGAGAAATTTTTAGTAAGTTTGTAAATACGTATTCAGGAAATAAAAATGGGTGAACATATATGTTTTAGGAGAAACGAACGTTTAGCGACAGTCAACCCTTATTGGAGAGGAAATCCGATGGTGCGTGGGCGTTTTTTTAATCGGCAGCATCGCTTCCGTCCGGGGATGGGGAGTGTACTGAAATGGCGTCTTTCGCCCAATCCCCAACGCAAAGAGAAGAAAACGGTGAAATGGGATCCAAAAGTTTGTTATCTCCGTTCATTGGATGCGGTGGTGGGAGATTCCCTGATATGGCTCGGACATAATTCTTTCTTTCTCCAGTTAGCAGGTAAACGAATCATGTTCGATCCTGTGTTCGGCAGTATTCCTTTTGTGAAGAGACAGAGCGAGTTTCCCGCTAATCCTGACATATTTACAGGGATTGATTATCTACTTGTCAGCCATGACCATTTCGATCATTTGGATAAACAGAGTATAGCCCGTTTACTGAAGAATAACCCGCAAATGAAACTCTTTTGCGGCTTGGGAACCGGTGGGCTGATTCAGGGATGGTTTCCCGAAATGAAAGTGATTGAAGCCGGATGGTATCAACAAATGGAAGATGAGGGATTGAAGATTACTTTTCTACCGGCACAACACTGGAGCAAACGTTCCGTACGTGATGGTGGCCAGCGACTGTGGGGAGCTTTCATGCTGCAAGGAAATGGAATTTCTCTTTATTATAGCGGTGATACAGGTTATTCCAGTCACTTCCGTGAGATTCCCGATCTGTTCGGAGCACCGGATTATGCTTTGTTAGGCATCGGGGCATACAAACCTCGCTGGTTTATGCGTCCCAATCATATATCGCCTTACGAATCATTGACTGCCACCGAGGAAATGCATGCTGGTCTTACCATTCCCATGCATTATGGCACATTCGATTTGTCTGACGAGCCTTTGCATGATCCCCCGAAAGTCTTCGCAACAGAGGCTAAGAAACGGAAGATTCCGGTGAAGATTCCCTATTTGGGAGAGATTGTGAAATTGAATAAACAGAAATAATTAGATAAGTACCTGCCATGAATTAATCGTTATTTTTCTAGGTACGGAATTTCACGGTTTTTAGTGTTGTTATTGTTGCAAAGTAACCGTGTTAATCTGTGTAATCCGTGCCTAAATTATTATATAAACTAATTATGAATACATATTTACGAATAAAGAGATGAAGAAATTAGAAGTAAAAGATTTGAAAGAAAACTTTTTCGAAGCGATTGGAAAAGAGTGGATGCTGGTTACAGCCGGAACAAAAGAGAAGTTTAACACGATGACAGCAAGTTGGGGTGGCATCGGCTGGTTGTGGAATAAACCGGTTGCTTTCGTTTTTATCCGTCCCGAACGGTATACATACGAGTTTGTAGAGAAGAACGATTACCTGACACTTTCTTTCTTAGGAGAAGAAAATAAGAAAATTCACGCTGTTTGTGGTTCCAAGTCGGGACGTAATATAGATAAAGTAAAAGAAACCGGATTGAAACCTGTATTTACAGAAAAAGGAAATGTCCTGTTCGGGCAGGCACGTTTGAGTCTGGAATGTAAGAAACTTTATGCTGACACTATCAAACCGGAATGTTTTCTGGATAAAGAATCAATAGAAAAGTGGTACGGTGGTGCTCATGGAGGTTTCCATAAGATGTATATTGTAGAAATTGAAAATATTTATTCGGAGTAAATTTAGCGAACTTTTTTATAATTTTAGCCGATTTTGATGAATGCAATGGAGAAGCTCCTGAACTCAAAAGATTGAGAACAGGGGCTTCTTTTAGTTTACTATGTTTATTCTACTATGTAATTAACGTAAAATTTTATTTAGACGGAGCTTTCTTCACCCATTTGTCCAACCATTCAAAGAATGTGCGTTGCCATAGAACCCCATTCTGTGGCTTCAATACCCAGTGATTTTCATCCGGATAAATCAGCAACTCTGCAGGAACACCACGCATCACGGCAGCATCAAAAGCAGCCATTGCCTGATTAGCCAGGATACGGTAGTCTTTTTCTCCATGAATACAGAGAATAGGAGTATCCCATTTCTCTACGAATAGGTGAGGAGAGTTGGCAAACGTACGCTGTGCCACCGGATTCTGTTTTTCCCAGTATGCGCCTCCCATATCCCAGTTGGCAAACCATTTTTCTTCAGTTTCCAGATACTGCATTTCCATGTTGAAGATACCATCATGAGCAATGAACGCTTTGAACCGTTTGTCGTGATGTCCGGCCAACCAATATACGGAGAATCCTCCGAAGCTGGCACCTACGCATCCCAGACGATCTTTGTCCACATACGGCTCTTTTGCCATTTCATCGATAGCAGTGAAGTAATCCTTCATACACTGGCCACCGTAATCGCCGCTAATCTGTTCGTTCCATTCCACACCGAATCCCGGCAAACCGCGACGGTTCGGAGCAACGATGATATAATCATTAGCTGCCATAATCTGGAAGTTCCAGCGATAAGACCAGAACTGGCTTACCGGACTCTGCGGACCTCCTTCACAGAACAGCAAAGTCGGATATTTCTTGTTCGGATCAAACTGTGGAGGATAAATCACCCATGTCAACATCTGTTTGCCATCTGTTGTTTTCATCCAGCGACCTTCCACTTTACCCATTTCCAGCTGGTCATAGATTTGTTTGTTCTCCTGTGTCAGTTGAGTGGTAGAACCATCCAGTGCCACAGTGTAAATCTCATCACCCATACTCATTGAATGGCGTTTCGCGATCAGCTTATCTCCGAAAAGAGCTACCCCTTCGTAATCGTACATTCCTGAAGTAATAGCCTTTACCGAATCATTTGTCAGGTCAAGCGCATAAATCTGTGACTCTCCATGCCATACACCTGTGAAATAGATCACTTTTGCATCTGCTCCCCAGACAAAAGCATCTACATTCGATTCGAATGCCTTGCTCACAAAACGCTTCTCGCCGGTTTCCAGGTTCATGATGAACAAACGGTTCAGATCAGCTTCGTATCCGTCACGTTCCATGCTCTGCCAGGCAATATACTTGCCGTCCGGTGAGTATTGCGGATTGGTATCATATCCTTTGTTCTCTTCAGTAATATTTTCCGTTTTCTTGGTGTTCAGGTCATATACATAAATATCCGAGTTGGTAGAAATCGCATATTCCAGTCCCGTCTTTTTGCGGCAAGTATAAGCCACTTTGTCCGAGGTTGTATTCCAGGCAAGTTGCTCAATGCCACCCCAAGGCTTCATCGGACTTTCATACGGTTCGTCGTTCAGAATATCCACGATATTGGAAATGCCGTTACCATCAAAGTCGGCAACAAAAGGATGCGGAGCGGTCGTCACCCATTCATCCCAATGTTTGTACATCAGGTCGGTAACGATGATACCGGTAGCTTTCGGCAGGTCCGGATACTTATCAGCAGTGCTTTCTTTCGTCTTTACTTGTGAAATAAACAGCAGTTTTTTGCCATCCGGTGAGATGGAATATCCTTCAATATCTCCGTCGTAGTTGGTCAGCTGCTTGCGCCCGCTACCATCCGGATTCATTTCATAAAGCTGGCTGCTTCCGTTGTCATTACTTAAGAATGCCAGTTTGGTGCCTCCCTTAATCCAAGTCACCTCATTTTCCTGATACGGGGTATGAGTGATTTGTTGATTTTCGCTTCCATCTGCGTTCATTACGAAAACTTCGCGGTTACTTTTGTTTTCCGGTACGCTGTAATACGCTACCGTATACGCAATTTTCTTTCCGTCGGGCGATACGGCGAATCCGCCGATACGTCCCATAGCCCAAAGTGCTTCGGGAGTCATGCGCTTCCCTTCGATCTTAATATCCGATTTCTCGATAAGCACCTGATCTGTCTTGCCTGCGTCTTTGGTTCCTCCGCAGGCAGCTAACAACATTGCTGCCGACATCATAATTAAATTAGCTTGTCTCATATATTTTATAAAATGTTTATTTTCTTGCGAAGATAGTGAAAAAAGGATTTAAATCTTCTTTTTCTGCCAGTTTCCTTTCTTCATATACCAGTAGCAGAACATCAGCGTGAAAATACCATATACGCATTCCGTTGTCCAGGCAAATGCGACGTCCATCCGCAGGTACATGATGAAATATGCAGAGTATGTGACGTAGATAGCCAATACACAAAGTTCCATAGCCAGTGCAGTCCGCGTATTCCCTGTACCTGATACCGATTGGAAATAAACATTGGCAGGCACCAGTACCAGATAGGCAGAACACAATACCCACAGTGAAGGCACGGATGCTGCTCTCAAATCCGGCATATCTGTATAAATACGTAGGATCAGATCCGGAAATAGACAGAAGAATATCAGAATTGGCAATACAAATATATATCCAATGCGAATGTGCTGCCTGATAGTACCCCGTACACAATCCTGTTCACCTGCACCGATCAGATTGCTGACCAATGAACCACAGGTGGATGCAAATGCCATTGCAATCATAAACGGGATTCCCGACACGTTTCGGATAATGTTCGCGATTGCCAAAGAGCGCTCTCCCAAATGTTCCACAAATAGAAAGAACATAAACCAGGTAGACAAAGAAACGAAGTTCTGAATCATTGTCCACACAGAAACATTCAGTATTCGTTTCAGTGTTTTCCCTTGGAACTTAGGCAGTATATTCAATGCATACTTCCTGCAGTCAATCCGTTTCCAGGTATAGATGATAAAGAAAATCACCGATACCATTTCAGCCAGCGAAGAGCCGATAGCAGCACCGGCAATTCCCAATTGCGGGAGACCGAATTTACCGAAAATCAGGATATAATTGAATACCACATTCGAAAGTACCATCACAATAGAGTTCAAAGTCAGCGTCTTGGTCTGCGTCGTACCTACAAAGAAGGCGCGGAACATCACCATGATAAAAGAGAAGAAGAACCCGTACACACGCCAATGAATATAACTCTCGGCTGCATCGTAAATGTGAGGAGACGAAATGATATTCTTGAGGATATATGGTGAGAATACGATGGAGAACGTGAATAAAATCACTGCCATGGCAAGCAGGAAATATATGCCCTGATAAAAAATGGGTCCGATTTCCTTGTAGTTTCCTTCTCCATTGCGACGCGCAATTAATATCTGGGCACCGATGCTGAAACCGAATGCCATCATGAAAATGGCAAGGTAATATACACCTGCAATGGCGGAAGCACCTAATTCGATTTCTCCGACACGTCCCAGAAAAGCAGTGTCCGTCATACCAATCATCTGTTCCATAATCAGACTGATTAGGATAGGGTAGGAGATTGTCCAGATTTGTTTATAAGAATATTTAGTTTTCATCCTATTTTATTTTTTAGAGAAAGAAAGCCGGGCGACCAAAATAGGTGTCCGGCTTTCTTAGAATAGATTTCGGGAATTACTCCTTATTTTTTATTCTGTCTTTGCTGCTGCAATTGCTCTTGTTGCTTTTGCATCGCCTCCAGGCGAGCAGCAAATCCGGTCTTTTTCATTTGTTTCGGGTCTTTCTTTTTCGCTTCAAGAATAGCCAGCAATTTGGTTTCGTCAGTCGTTCTACGAAGCAGAATCATAGTACCCACACTAATCAGCGTTGACACGAAGTAGTAATAGTTCAAACCTGACGGATAATCGTTCAAGACGAACAAGAACATAATCGGCATCAGATACATCATCCATTTCATTGCTGCCATTTGTGGCTGCGCTCCGGTATCCTGCATAGACATCGTGTACTTCGTGTTCAAGATGTTTGTCAACGTCATCAGCAAGCAGAACAAGCTAAGGTGGTTACCTAGGAACGGGATATGGAACGGGAATGTGATGATAGCGTCATAAGTAGAAAGGTCGTCCGCCCACAAGAAACTCTGTTGACGCAGCTCGATAGCACTCGGCACGAACATAAACAAAGCCATCAGGATAGGGAACTGCAATAACATCGGCAGACAGCCGCCCATCGGGCTTACCCCGTACTGGCTGTAAAGGCTCATCACCTCCTGCTGTTTCTTCATTGCATCTTCCTGCTTCGGATATTTCTTGCTGATTTCGTCAATTTTCGGTTTCAATACACGCATCTTGGCAGAAGACATGTACGTTTTCCAGGTAGCCGGATAAACCACAACTTTCACCATGATGGTTAGAATCAACAGTACGATACCCATGCTCAATCCCCAACCGGATAACCAGTCGAATACGTTGATTGTGATAAACTGGTTAATCCAGCGAATCAACGGCCAGCCCAGATAAACCAGTCTGTGAAGTTCCCATTTCTCGTCGCGGCCTTTATCCAATGCTTTCAGCGTCTTAAAGTGGTTCGGGCCGAAATAGAAATACATCTCTGTCGGTTCTTTGCCAGTCGGATCAAAGAAAGTATTCATTTCAGCAGAATAATCTTTGATATATCCGCTTCCTTGCTGCTCCATTTTTGACTTTACGGAAACCTTGTCAAAATCCTGTTCAGCAATAAATACAGAAGAGAAGAACTGATTCTTGAAAGCTACCCAATCAATGCGTCCCGGCAAATTCTGACTGTCATCTTTGGCAGCAGACAAGTTGTCTACATTGTCACCTGTTACTTTATAAGTCAGTTCCGACAGACGATTCTCATAAGTGAATCCTTTTTCCAGTTGGCGGGCACGTTGTGACCAGTCGATGTCCACATACTTAGTACTAGCCAACTTGTCTTCCATGCCTGTCGCTTTGATTTCAAAGTTCATCAGGTAGCTATCCGGTTTCAGCGTATAGATGAAATCGATATAGCTTGCGCTATCCGCAGCCAGACGCATTGTAACACTACTGTCCGTCTTGTTCACAGCTTCAAAGAAATAATCTTTGGTCTGGATGGCTCCTGCCTTGTTGTAAAAGTTGAAGTTCATCGAAGCATCGTCACCGTCGAACAACATGACCGGCGTCTTTTTGTCTTGTGCCATATAATCTTTCAGCATGGCTGAATAGACACGTCCGCCTTTGGTTGTGAAAGTGATTTCCGCTACATTATTCTGGATGCTGATTTTAGAGTCGGTTCCATGCAAGGCATTGAAAAACAAAGCAGAAGAATCGGCAGCCGATGCCACCTCTTTTTGGCTGTTAGCCAGTGCAGCTTCCGTTTTAGCCTTCAACGCTTCCTCCTGCTGCTGTACCACGGCAATAGAATCGTAGTATTTCTTTTGCGCAGCTATCTGTTCCTCGCTTGGACGGCTCAAAAAACTGAATCCTACCAATAATATACCTATCAGAACGAGACCTGTGATGGTGTTTTTATCCATTCTTATTTTAATTACAAATTATATAAATTACAAACTACCGGTTGTTTACCACGTATCGTTAGCCGTTCACCGTTGCTTTTTCGTTTTCGATGGCAGCTTTCACAAATGCAACGAACAACGGATGAGGGTTCAGTACCGTACTGCCATATTCCGGATGGAACTGTGTGCCGACAAACCATTTCAAAGTCGGGATTTCAACGATTTCTACCAGATCCGATTCCGGGTTGATACCTACACATTTCATGCCGGCAGCTTCATATCGGTCTTTATAATCATTGTTGAACTCATAGCGATGGCGGTGACGTTCCTGAATATGTTCCTGTCCGTAAGCCTGATATGCTTTCGAACCTTTCTGCAATACACATTCGTAAGCGCCCAGACGCATCGTACCACCCATATTGGTGATTGCTTTCTGTTCTTCCATGATATCAATCACGTTGTGCGGAGTCTTTTCATCCATTTCACGTGAGTTGGCATCTGCGTATCCCAGTACGTTGCGTGCAAACTCAATAGCAATACATTGCATACCCAGACAAATACCGAAAGTCGGGATGTCATGTGTACGTGTATATTTGATAGCGACAAACTTGCCGTCGATACCCCGTTGGCCGAATCCCGGACCAATCATTACGCCCGCCATACCTTTCAGAGCTTCACATACATTTTCGTCTGTCAGCTTCTCGCTGTTTACGAAATGAACTTCCACTTTGCGGTCATTGTAAGTACCCGCTTGCGATAAAGCTTCACGGATAGATTTGTAAGCGTCCTGCAAATCGTATTTTCCAACCAGTGCAATATTGATCGGTTCTTTTGTCTCTGCAGCGTGACGACGTTCCAGGAATTTACGCCATGGACCGAGTCCCGGAGTTTCTCCTACCGGCAGTCCCATCTTTTCGAGGATAGTGCTGTCCAGCCCTTGCGCTTGCATCAGGATAGGTACTTCGTAAATTGTTTCCGCATCAATAGATTGCACAACGGCTTTATCGTCTACATTACAGAATTGTGCCACTTTCTTACGTAGTCCGTCACTTAGCGGATGCTCGGCACGCAGTACCAGTACATCCGGCTGAATACCCACACTTTGGAGTTCCTTTACAGAATGTTGCGTCGGTTTTGTTTTCAATTCTCCGGCAGCAGCAAGATAAGGAACATAGGTCAAGTGTACGCAAAGAGCGTTCTTACCGAGTTCCCATTTCAACTGACGGATACTTTCGAGGTAGGGGAGTGATTCGATGTCACCTACCGTACCACCGATTTCAGTAATCACAAAATCAAACTTGTATTTATTACCAAGCAGTTTTACATTCCGTTTGATCTCGTCTGTGATGTGAGGAATCACCTGGATCGTTTTACCCAGATAGTCTCCACGACGTTCCTTGTCAATGACGCTCTTGTAGATACGTCCCGTAGTAATGTTGTTCGCCTTTGTCGTTTGTATACCCAGGAATCGCTCATAGTGTCCCAAGTCGAGGTCGGCTTCGTGTCCGTCTACGGTTACATAGCACTCTCCGTGCTCATAAGGATTCAATGTTCCCGGGTCGATGTTGATATACGGGTCAAACTTCTGGATGGTTACATTATAACCTCTTGCTTGCAGCAACTTACCGATGGATGATGAGATGATCCCTTTTCCTAAAGAAGAGGCAACACCACCGGTGACGAAAATATACTTTGTTTCTCCCACAGCTATAACTGTTTTAATAATTGTTTACTTAGTAGTATTCTTACGAACTTAAAAACCGCAAAATTATAAAAAAAAGAGGAAGATTACAGTCTTTCGTCTCCACAATTTTATTAAAAAATGCAATTTTAAAAGAATCCTATGATTTCTGAACAAAATAATGTAGCTTTGCACCCTAAACCATAGACAAATATGATGAGAATTACTACTTTATGTTCAGCGTTTATTCTGTCAATCTTATCGTTATCGCTTTTTGCACAGGAATCTGTCGATCCCTCTCCACTTCCGACTGACTCTCTGCAGCCTGCTCCTGAAGCGATTAAACCAGCCAAAACGGTTAAATCTTCAACAGTTGTGGCAAAAGCCAGAGTTGTGAAAGCAGATACGCTTTCGGCGGAGCTTCAGAAATATTTGATGCTCAAACTGAATATGTCGGGGCCGACTCCGAAACTGGATACCGTTTCTTATTTATATAATAAGTATGTCGCGCAATTAGATTATTTGAACGACCTGTCTGTGCCGCCACGTTATATTCCGTCTGATCCCGATTATTTTCGTCTGTTCACACCATTGGCATATTATTATGCTCCGATGGCACAATATTCGAAATTGGAATGGAAGCCTATGCAATGGGACACCACTCCTCAACTGACAGCGGAACTTCTGCCTTATGATACTCTGGCATTTACCAAAACCCAGCGTGCCGAGAAAATAGTGAACAGTGCATTGATGGATCTTTATTTGGAACGTCCGAACTTGGTTGTCACTACAGAAGACCGCATCATGAGTCGTGATGTATTCCGTCACGATGTGAAGCCGAAAATATCTCCCAAAGCAAACGTTATTCATCTGTTTCAACCGGAAAATATGGATGATAATGTAGGGAAAGCCAATATGAAGATTAGTCGGCCGAACTGGTGGGTGACCGGAGGTAACGGATCGTTGCAGATTAGCCAGAACCACCTTTCGGATAACTGGTATAAGGGAGGTGAAAGTAACTTCTCCGGATTAGCCACTTTTCAGATTTTTGCCAACTATAATGACAATGAAAAGGTGCTGTTTGAGAACCAGCTGGAAGCTAAAGTAGGTATGACTTCCACTCCGTCAGATGAATACCATAAATATCTGTTCAATACAGACCAATTTCGTTTGTATAATAAATTAGGTTTGAGAGCTTTCAAGAATTGGTATTATACCATTTCGTCCGAGTTTAAGACACAGTTTTTCAATGGATATAAAGCTAACAGCGAAGAATTGGTTTCATCTTTCATGTCTCCGGCAGATTTGGCGGTCAGTGTCGGTATGGATTATAAATTGAGTAAGAAGAAATTTAATCTTTCTGTGTTTATGGCGCCGTTGACTTATAACTTGCGTTATATCGGTAATTCTGAAGTAGACGAAACAAAGTTTGGCTTAGACAAAGGAAAATGCTCTAAAAACGACTTTGGCTCCCAGTTGCAATCCACATTGAACTGGACCATCATCTCTGCAGTAACTTTAGAGTCTCGTCTCAATTATCTGACCAACTATCATTGGGCACGTGTAGAATGGGAAAATACATTCAACTTCGTTTTGAACCGTTATCTTTCTACCAAGCTCTATATACATACCCGTTTTGACGATAGCTCGAAACCGACTGAAGGAGATAGCTTTTTCCAGTTGAAAGAATTGCTTAGCTTCGGTATCAATTATAAGTGGTAAGTAAGAAATAGAGATCAGGCGCGGAAATTCTGCGCCTGATTTGTTTAGGGATGTTGTATAAAATATGGGTGGTAAAATAGAACCAATGTGATAGCGGATTTTTCACGTCCAAGATAGTCTTAACTGTATATTTCTATTTGTGTGTAAAAAAAGAAAGCGTTTTTTGTTGTTGTCTTGTTATAAGTTTATGTATCTGTGTCGCGGA
>NZ_DAWCXD010000024.1:0-37556 GCF_052357945.1 Bacteroides sp.
GGTATACGAATGAAGAAATTGATTTCGGGGCATATACCTGGGGAAGAGGTACGCTCATGACTTTTAATGCGAGAAATCAAGGAACGATTGGTTCTGCCGGTGATCCGAATTACTTGGTTTTTGAGTGGAGATGGATTGATGAAGGATATAATTCAATGGAATTGTATTTTTATGGTGATGACACTTATGCCTATATTTGGGGGGCGGAAGCTACTGACAGGACTTTTAGTGGAACATGGTATAATAATTGGCGGGATTTTAGAGATAGAATAGATGGACAGCCATTTTATATGAGGCGTCAATAAAATAATAATGAAGATTAAAAATAAAGCCAGAGTCGATTATGATTCTGGCTTTATTTTTGAATATAGGAATTTATTTTTTCAGAAACAACTTCTTAAACTCCGCCGGATATGGCGTCTCGAACTCCATCAAATCTCCCGTTACCGGATGATAAAAGCAGAGTTTGAAAGCATGGAGTGCCAGTCGTCCGATAGGGTTGGGAGCATCTTCTCTTCCATATCTTCCATCACCGATAATAGGATGTCCTAAATCTTGCATGTGTACACGAATCTGATTCTTTCGGCCGGTTTCCAAATCGAGTTCCAACAGAGAATATCCGTTGGCACGTTTGATGGTCTTATAGTGGGTAATAGATTTTGATCCACCGTCATCATATTCACTGGAACTTACATAAAGCGTTTTATCAGTCAGCCAGGAAACGACTGTATCATAATCTTTTTCCATACTTCCCTCCACCACAGCTACATATCGACGGTCAGTCACGATATCGTGCCAGTTATCACGTAGTGTCCGCTGTGTTTTTTCGTCTTTAGCAAACATCATCAGGCCGGAAGTGTCCCTGTCCAGGCGATGAACGATAAACACACGGAATTGACGTCCGGAACGTTGCACGTATTCGTTAAGTATTGTATAGGCTGTGCGCTCTTTCTGTCTTTCTGTATTGACTGATAAAAGTCCTTGCATCTTTTCGACAACAATGATATATGCGTCTTCATACACGATTTTCAGCAGTCTGTTATTAAATTCTTTTTTTCCCTTTTGTTTGCTGATTTGCACTTTCATGCCAGCTTCAAGGGGAAAGTTGAATTGTGTGGTTATCACATTATCAACAAATACAACCCGCTTACTTAATAATGATTTTAATTTTGTGCGACTCGCATCCGGCATTTTGGCAGCCAGAAACTCCATTAGTTCCATGGGTTCTTTCACTGCATAATTGGTATATTGAGCACGTGCTTTTTCAGCAGGAGTTCTTCTAGGTCTTTTTCCCATTTCTTTTTTCTTTTGAAATTCTATTATCACCACGGATTATCGAAGTTCCAGCAACACCACATTTTCTACGTGGTGGGTGTGAGGGAACATATCTACCGGTTGAACAGCTTTTACCTTGTACTTCTCATCGAGTAATTGCAGATCCCGTGCTTGAGTGGCAGGATTACAACTTACATACACAATCCGTTTCGGTTCGGCAAACAAGATGACATCAACTACATCCTGGTGCATACCGGCACGGGGAGGGTCAGTGATGATTACATCCGGACGTCCATGCTGATTGATGAAATCCTGCGTCAGTATATCCTTCATATCACCGGCATAAAACAATGCATTCTTGATATCATTGATTTCTGCATTTACCTTTGCGTCTTCGATAGCTTCCGGCACATATTCGATACCGATTACCTGACGAGCCTGGCGTGATACGAAGTTGGCGATTGTTCCTGTTCCTGTATAGAGGTCATATACCAGTTCGTTGCCTGTTAATCCGGCAAATTCACGGGCTACTTTATATAAATTATAAGCCTGTTCCGAGTTGGTCTGATAGAATGATTTCGGTCCTACTTTGAAACGCAGTCCCTCCATTTCTTCAAAGATGTGATCTTTCCCTTTAAATACATGCACATCCAAATCATTGATTGTGTCGTTGCACTTATTATTAATAATGTATAGAAGAGAAGTGATTTCAGGGAAAGAGTCCGCTACGAATTGGAGTAACTGCTTGAACAGTTCCATTTCGTGATCTTCCGTAATCTTACAAATAATAATCACCATCAGCTCGCCTGTTGAAGAGGTGCGTACAATCATATTCCGCAGCATACCTTCCTGTGTGCGCAGATTGATGAAAGAGTAATCGTGCTCGTAAGCGTAGTCACGTACAGCGTTGCGGATACGGTTGGATATATCATCCTGTAACCAGCATTTCTCAATAGCCAGCACCTTGTCGAAGGCTCCCGGAATGTGGAAACCCACCGCATTCATCTGGTCATACTTCACATCCTGACGAACTTCTTCGTTTGTCAACCAGCGTTTATTTGAGAAGGTGAATTCCAGTTTGTTCCTGTAGAATTCCGTCTTGTCAGAACCGAGAATCGGAGAAATTTCGGGAAGTTCGATCTTTCCGATACGTCTCAAATTATCTTCCACTTGCTTTTGCTTATATCTGATCTGCTCCGAATAGGGGAGCACTTGCCACTTGCAGCCACCGCATACGCCATAGTGTTGGCAGAAAGGAACAGCGCGATTGGGCGACAGCTCGTGAAACTTCACCGCTTCAGCTTCGGCATATTTATTCTTTTTACGCTTGATTTGCAGGTCTACGACATCACCCGGCACTACATAGGGAACAAAAATCACCAGGTCGTTTACTTTTGCGATGGCTTTTCCTTCGGCAGCCACATCCATGATTGTTACCTTCTCCAATAAGGGAAGCTCTTTTTTCTTTCTTGCCACTTTTACACCAGTCTAATAATTACTTTGCAAAAGTAGGTATTTTTTTTGGAAAAAATTCGGGTATACAGAAATATTCCGGATTGTAATGTCGAAATTGCATTTTGATAGAAAGTTTTTTCGCAAAAAGTTTTCAAGTTTGCGAAATATCCTTAGATTTGCGAACAGAAAAAATCATAATGTAACTTTAAACACAATATTATGGATAAAAAAAGAGTTTATACCTTTGGTAATGGTCAGGCAGAAGGAAAGGCTGACATGAAGAATTTGCTCGGTGGTAAGGGAGCCAACCTTGCAGAAATGAATTTAATCGGAATTCCTGTCCCTCCCGGATTCACAATAACTACAGATGTTTGTACGGAATACAATACGTTAGGACGTGATAAAGTGGTTGAACTGCTGAAAGATGAAGTGGTAAAAGCGATCACTCACGTGGAAGCGTTGATGAAATCTAAATTCGGTGACGTTGAAAATCCTTTGTTGGTGTCTGTGCGTTCCGGTGCGCGCGCATCTATGCCGGGTATGATGGATACGATTCTGAACTTGGGATTGAATGACGAAGTGGTAGAAGGTATTATCCGTAAGACGGGTAATGCACGTTTTGCATGGGACTCTTACCGTCGTTTTGTACAGATGTACGGTGACGTAGTATTGGGCATGAAGCCTACCAATAAAGATGATATCGACCCGTTCGAAGCAATCATCGAAGAGGTGAAGAAAGCGAAAGGGGTAGAATTGGATAACGAGTTGAAAGTGGAAGACTTGCAGGAACTCGTAAAGAAATTTAAAGCTGCTGTAAAGGAACAGACCGGAAAAGATTTCCCGACTGGTGCATACGAACAACTTTGGGGAGCTATATGTGCCGTATTTGATTCATGGATGAATGAACGTGCTATCCTTTACCGTAAGATGGAAAGTATACCTGATGAATGGGGTACAGCTGTCAATGTACAGGCTATGGTGTTCGGTAATATGGGTGAAACTTCGGCTACTGGTGTTTGTTTCTCACGTGATGCCGGTACGGGTGAAGATCTTTTCAATGGTGAATACCTGATTAACGCACAAGGTGAAGACGTAGTGGCCGGTATCCGCACTCCGCAACAGATCACCAAGATTGGTTCTCAACGTTGGGCTGTATTGGCTGGTGTGACCGAAGATGTTCGCGCAGCGAAGTTCCCTTCCATGGAAGAGGCAATGCCGGAAATCTATAAAGAATTAGATGCTCTCCAGACTAAACTGGAAAATCATTATAAAGATATGCAGGACATGGAGTTCACCGTACAAGAAGGTAAACTCTGGTTCCTTCAGACACGTAACGGTAAGCGTACAGGTGCTGCTATGGTGAAGATCGCTATGGATTTGCTCCGTCAGGGCATGATTGACGAAAAGACTGCTTTGATGCGCGTGGAACCGAATAAACTCGATGAATTGCTTCACCCTGTATTCGATAAGGATGCTTTGAAGAAAGCCAAAGTGTTGACTCGTGGTCTTCCGGCTTCTCCGGGTGCTGCAACCGGTCAGGTGGTGTTCTTTGCTGACGACGCTGCTGAATGGCATGCTGCCGGTAAACGTGTGGTAATGGTTCGTATCGAAACTTCTCCGGAAGACTTGGCCGGTATGGCAGTTGCCGAAGGTATTCTTACGGCTCGTGGCGGTATGACTTCTCACGCGGCTGTTGTGGCTCGTGGTATGGGTAAATGCTGCGTATCGGGTGCAGGTGCATTGAATATCGATTATAAAAACCGTACCGTAGAAATTGACGGTGTTGTGTTGAAAGAAGGCGATTATATCTCTCTGAACGGAAGTACAGGTGTAGTATATAATGGTAAGGTAGAAACGAAAGCTGCAGAGCTTTCCGGCGACTTTGCCGAATTGATGACACTGGCTGATAAATATACTCGTTTGCAGGTACGTACCAATGCGGATACTCCTCATGATGCGGAAGTTGCACGTAACTTCGGTGCGGTAGGTATTGGTCTTTGCCGTACGGAACACATGTTCTTCGAAGGTGAAAAGATCAAGGCAATGCGTGAAATGATTCTGGCGGAAAATGCAGAAGGACGTCGGAAAGCATTGGCTAAGATTCTTCCATATCAACAGGAAGACTTCAAGGGTATTTTTAAAGCAATGGCTGGTTGCCCGGTAACTGTTCGTTTGCTTGATCCTCCTTTGCATGAGTTTGTTCCTCATGATACGAAGGGACAGCAGGAAATGGCGGATACGATGGGTGTAAGCCTGCAATATATCCAGCAACGTGTAGAATCGCTGTGTGAACATAATCCGATGTTGGGTCACCGTGGTTGTCGTTTAGGAAATACTTATCCTGAAATTACTCAAATGCAGACGCGTGCTATTTTGGGTGCTGCATTGGAACTGAAGAAAGAAGGAGTGGAAACTCATCCGGAAATCATGGTTCCATTAACTGGTATCTTGTATGAATTCAAGGAGCAGGAAAATGTAATCCGTGCGGAAGCTAAGAAATTGTTTGAGGAAGTAGGAGATAGCATTGACTTCAAAGTGGGTACAATGATTGAAATCCCGCGTGCCGCTTTGACTGCCGACCGCATTGCTTCTTCTGCCGAGTTCTTCTCATTCGGTACAAATGACTTAACGCAGATGACCTTCGGTTATTCTCGTGATGATATAGCTTCTTTCCTTCCTGTTTATCTGGAAAAGAAGATTTTGAAAGTAGACCCGTTCCAGGTTCTCGACCAGAATGGTGTGGGACAATTGGTACGTATGGCTACAGAAAAGGGCCGTGCTATCCGTTCGGATCTGAAATGTGGTATCTGTGGTGAACATGGTGGTGAGCCTTCTTCAGTGAAATTCTGTCACCGGGTAGGTTTGAACTACGTTAGTTGTTCTCCATTCAGAGTGCCAATTGCCAGATTGGCGGCGGCGCAGGCTGCAATAGAAGGATAGTCAAATACACTGGTTAGGTACTTAACTATCTGATAAATAGGCTGTAAATACTTGTGAAAGTATTTGCAGTCTATTTTATTTTATGTCTGTTAGCTATGTATGTCCGCTTACTATCCAATATTTATTTGGTATTTATTATAAAAAACTAACTAAATGTTTGTTTAATCATAAAAACAGCTTTACATTTGCACCCCAGAAATCGACCGAATTGGGGTCTAACGTTTAATTTTAAAAAACAAAGAAAATGAAAAAGGGTTTATTATTGGTAGTTGTAATGTTAGCAACTATCGCTGTAAAAGCACAAGACATTTACGTAGGCGGATCTTTGAACGTTTGGCGTAACAGTACAGGCAACACTACTTCTTTTAAAGTTGCTCCGGAAGTTGGATACAACTTTAATGAAACATGGGCATTGGGTGCTGAATTGGATTATTCACATAATTATAATGGTGGACTAACAAAAAATTCAGTAATTGTTGCTCCATACATTCGTTGGTCTTACTGTGAAACTGGTGCGGTTCGCCTGTTCCTGGACGGAACTGCTGCTCTCGGCTTCGTGAAGGTTAAAGACGGAGACACTACTAAAGCCGGACAAGTGGGACTTAGACCGGGTATTGCTGTTAAATTGAACGATCACTTCTCTTTCATTGCCAAGTATGGTTTCCTGGGATATCGTAGAAATATAAATACGCTAGGAGATTCTTTTGGTCTTGAACTTACCAGTGAAGATCTTTCAATTGGTTTCCATTACGCATTCTAATAAGAAGAAAACAATTCAACAAATAGGAAAGGGAGTTCTCAAAAATAGGGAATTCCCTTTTTTTATGTATAATCTCTATACTTTACGCATTTATTAACGAAAAAGTTGTTTAATACAAATTACAATTATACATTTGTGTTGTTAAACAAGAAGGTTACTAAAAACCTTTAGTATTAATTTAAAACTTTAAAATTATGAAGAAGAGTATTTTGTTTGTTTTATTTGCACTAATTTCAGTGGCAGGTTTTTCTCAAATTACAGGTTGGAATGCCAAAGTAGGTATGAACATCAGTAATTACACTGGAGATGCTGATATGAATGCTAAGATTGGTTTCAAACTTGGTGGAGGTTTTGAATATGCTTTTAATGATACATGGTCACTGCAACCTTCATTATACCTGACTAGCAAGGGCGCCAAAAAAGATGAATTGACTATCAACGCCTATTATTTGGAATTACCGGTAATGGCTGCTGCTCGCTTTAATGTTGCAGACAATACTAATCTTGTGGTTAATGCAGGACCTTATTTGGCATGTGGAATTGCAGGAAAATCGAAAATGGATATGGGTAATGTGGAGTATAAGGAAGATACGTTTGGTGACGATGCTTTGAAACGTTTTGATGCAGGTCTTGGTGTAGGAGTTGCATTGGAATTTGGTAAAATCATTGCAGGTTTGGAAGGTCAGTTCGGTTTAGTTGACGTACAAAAAGTTGGTAATCCTAAAAACATGAACTTTTCTATCGTTGTAGGATATAAGTTCTGATAAAAAACACTGAAAATATAGAAAGCCGTTGCAGAAGATGATTCGTAACGGCTTTCTATATATTTCATGATTGGGAAAAGTACTTTTCTTATTGAATAAAATGAGAAAGCATAGCCAATTCTATGATCGGCTTTTTATTAATCAGATAGCTTCTTCAGTTTTTTGAAATGCTCGATTACGGCCAAAAAATTTTGATCCTGACAAGCGTCGAATCTATTCCAGAGATCTCCTAATACGACGGCCCCTCCAAAACCGAAATCCTTAATCTCCAGTAAATTGTCTTCATTGATACCCCCTAATGCCATCACTTTCGAATCGATAATTTTGCCTCTTTGTGCTTCACGCAATTCTTCGGCAGTATATGTTGAATAGTAATTCACTTTAGAGATACTATCATAAATAGGGCTCATAAAAACATAGTCGTAAAAATGCTTTCTGTTTTTTACCTCCTCCACTGAATGGCACGAACAGCTGATGTGACCATAATAATCATGCGGCTCTTTGGGATTACGGGCATTCAGGTGGATACCCATCAGATTAAATTCTTCTTTCAGATAGAAATGTTCATGCGTGACGATACGGCGGTGATATTTATCCGGAATAAGTGTCAATAGCCGTTCCGAATACATAGCCGGAGTTTCCGGCTTCCTAAGATGTAGGACATCCAGCCCCTCTTCGAAAAGAGCGGTAATAATCTTATCTTCTTCGACGAAGAAGGTAGGGGTGGTAACTACAATTAGTTTCATTTCTTTTGTTAAAATTGGATTGCTTAGCAAAGTTACTAATTAACTATGTCAGAAACCAACCTTTATAGTGAAAATTTGTTAGATTGCCATGTCCGCAGGTCGATTGTCCATAGTTCGCCGGCTAAAACATTACCAAAATCACAGATTATTTTCAGCACTTCCGTAGCTTCAACGCTTCCTACAATGGCAGGAGTAACTCCCATCACACCTTTAGGTGGAGGAGGCATTCGTTGCATTTCTTCTTCGTTAGGATAAAGATCCCGGTAGTTCTTTTTCTGGTTTCCATAGTTGAATACAGAAACCTGTCCTTCAAAGCCGCAGATAGCACCATATACGTATGGCTTTTTCTGTTCAATGCAGGTATCGTTAATCAGGTAGCGGGTGGCAAAGTTATCACAGCCGTCGACTACTATATCATATTCCTGAATGATATGATAAGCATTTTCTTTCGTCAACCGGGTAGAGTAGGTATGTATTCTGATCTCGCTGTTGAGAGCGGAGAGCCGTTCCGCTGCACAGATAGCTTTCGGTTTACCCAATTCCTTTTCGGAATAGAGAACTTGTCGTTGCAGGTTAGTGATGCTTACCAAATCGTCATCTACCAGTCCGAGACATCCCACACCGGCGCCTGCCAGGTAGAGAGCGATGGGAGAGCCTAGCCCTCCCACACCTACAATAAGCACTTTGGCTTCCTGCAGTTTCTTCTGACCTTCTTCTCCGATTTCGGGAAGTATGATTTGTCTATCGTATCGCATCTGCCTATCTTTTAAAATCAAAAGACTGATCCCAATCTTTCCAAACTGGTTCGCGACCTAGTTTCTTCAAGTCACGTTCCACTTCAACCGCCTTTCGCTCATCACTTACGTGAAATTGTTCCAGGGTTTGAGGATAACTGTAATATCCTCCCGGTTCAGTTTTACTCTCCGCACTCATGGTTGTAACACCGAGCGTTGCCATGTGATTTCGGATTTCTGCACTTTCACGGGTGGAATAGGAGATATCTACGTCGTGGTCGAAGATTCGCATCGCGAATGTAAGTTGAGCCAGTTCCCGGTCGTTCATGACTACATTCGGTTGGAATCCGCCATTTTCAGACGGACGCATACGCGGGAAATTTACGCTGTATTTTGTTTTCCAGTAATGCTTCTGCAGATAACGCAGATGATAAGCCATCATCGTTACGTCTGTCCGCCATTCTTCCAGACCGATCAGGACACCCATACCAATCTTATGTACACCTGCCTGTCCCATGCGGTCAAATCCGTCTACACGCCATTCGAATTTAGACTTCATGCCTCTCGGATGATATGTCTTGTAATTTGCTTTATGGTAAGTCTCTTGAAAACAGATCACTCCATTCAGACCATGATTAGTCAGTTCCTGATATTCTTCTGCTTTAAGGGGCATCACTTCAATTTGCAGGTTGCTGAAATAAGGTTTTGCCAAATCCAACGCCCGGGCAATGTAGGGAACACCTGCTGCAGCAGGGTTTTCACCGGTAACGAGCAGTAGGTTCTCAAAAGGAGCCAGCCGTTTGATGGCTTTGTATTCGTTGACAATCTCTTCCTCTGTCAGTATCGTTCTTTTCATCGGATTGCTGATGTGGAAACCACAATAGACACAGGAGTTGGTACATGAATTAGTCAGGTAGAGCGGTACGAACATGGAGATAGTCTTACCGAACCGTTCCATCGTATATTTCTGACTAAGGCGTGCCATCACTTCCAGATAAGGAGTGGCGGCAGGTGAAATCAGCGCCATAAAGTCGTTGACATCCAGATGCTCTTTTTTACCCAATGCACGGCGTACGTCGGCATCTGTTTTGGAATAGATGGCTTTTGTCGTCTCTTCCCAGGATATTTTTTCTAATTCGTCGGAGAACATTTTAATCAATTAAAAATTAAAAATTGAAATGAGGAGAGAGGGTAGGTCAGTGGGCTGACTTTTTGTTTCTCCCCACTCATTATTTGTTGTTTTTAGTGCTTTTCTTTAAATCGCGTGATAGTCTCATTGCACAGAAATTAGGTCCGCACATCGTACAATATTCTCCATCGATATGATGTCCTGCACGGAAATAAGTCTGCGCCCGCTCCGGATCGAGAGACAGGTCGAACTGATCTTTCCAGCGGAACTCATAACGAGCTTTACTCAATGCGTTGTCCCGTACCTGTGCACCCGGGTGTCCTTTTGCCAGGTCAGCGGCATGAGCGGCTATCTTGTAGGTAATGACTCCTACGCGTACATCCTCTTTGTCGGGTAAGGCAAGGTGTTCTTTCGGAGTGACATAACAAAGCATAGCCGTACCTAGCCATCCGATTTGTGCGGCACCGATAGCGGAAGTGATATGGTCGTATCCGGGAGCAATATCCGTCACTAACGGGCCGAGTGTATAGAATGGGGCGTCATGGCATTTTTCGATCTGACGTTCCATGTTCTCTTTTATTTTATGCATCGGAACGTGTCCGGGGCCTTCAATAAATGCCTGGACATTCTTATCCCAGGCACGAAGCACTAATTCTCCCATGGTATCCAGTTCGGCAAACTGCGCTTCATCGTTCGCATCGTAGATAGAACCCGGACGAAGTCCGTCGCCTAAAGAAACAGCTACATCATATTGTGCCAGGATATCACAAATATCATCAAAGTGATCGTATAAGAAACTTTCCTGATCGTGTACGAGACACCATTTACTCATTATGCTTCCTCCACGGCTGACAATACCGCACAACCGTTTATCGGCAAGATGAACATTATGGCGGCGGATCCCTGCATGAATGGTGAAGTAATCTACACCTTGTTCGCATTGTTCAATCAATGTATCCCGGTAGATTTCCCAGGTGAGGTCTTCCACTATGCCGTTCACCTTTTCAAGTGCCTGATAAATAGGAACCGTGCCGACGGGTACGGGACAATTACGGATAATCCATTCGCGTGTTTCATGGATATTTTCTCCTGTGGAAAGATCCATCAAGGTGTCGCCACCCCATTTGCAGCTCCACAATGCTTTCTCCACTTCTTCATCTATGCTTGAGGTAGTAGCCGAGTTTCCGATATTCGTATTGATTTTCACAAGGAAGTTGCGTCCGATAATCATCGGTTCAGCTTCCGGGTGGTTGATATTGGCCGGTAATACGGCACGTCCCTCTGCAATCTCCTGACGGACAAATTCTGGAGTAATGTGGGTCTTGATTCCCAATTCCTCGCAATTCATGTTCTCGCGGATTGCTACATATTCCATTTCAGGGGTGATAATCCCTCTTTTGGCGTATGCCATTTGAGTGATTGCTTCTCCTTTTTTAGCGCGATAGGGCAGAGCGATGTGCTCGAAACGTAAGTGATCGAGACTTTTATCATCCCTTCTCATTTGTCCGTATTCTGAAGTAATTTCAGGAAGTTGTTCCACATCACCACGGCCTACAATCCATTCTTCACGTATACGCGGCAGTCCTTTTTTAAGATCAATGTTCATATTCGCATCGCTGAACGGTCCGCTGGTATCATATACATATATCTCCGGGTTCGGTGTTGCTATCTTTTCTTCGCCTTCAAAGCTGACACTGGGTACTTGTTCCACTTTCCGCATCGCTACACGGATATTCGGATAAAGTTTACCGGGTAAATAGACTTTCTGCGAGCGGGGGAATTTTATTTTTTGTTCCATAGTTTATTCGTTTTTAATCAAGAAAAGCCGTTAGAGGTGAACTTGCTTCTGCCACGAAGTCGACGGCTTGTAACCCTAATCCTGCTTCGTAAGCCTGTCTTCCGGCTTCTGTAGCCGCTTTGAATGCTTTTGCCATTTCTACCGGATTTCCGGCAACGGCTATTGCGGTATTAACTAATACAGCGGAAGCTCCCAGTTCCATTGCTTCGGCAGCATGACTGGGTGCACCGATGCCTGCATCTACGACTACCGGGATACCTGCCTGTTCGATAATGATTTGCAGGAATTCTTTGGTCTGCAGTCCTTTATTGGTACCGATTGGTGCACCGAGCGGCATAACAGTAGCTGCGCCCGCTTCTTCCAGACGTTTGCAGAGTACAGGGTCAGCCTGACAATAAGGCAACACGATAAACCCCAGTTTTACCAGTTCTTCCGTAGCTTTCAGTGTCTCGATAGAGTCAGGGAGCAGATAGCGTGGGTCCGGGTGAATTTCCAGTTTCAGCCAATTTGTTCCAAAGGCTTCACGAGCCAGTTGTGCTGCAAAAACAGCCTCCTCTGCATTGCGTACACCGGAAGTATTGGGCAATAGCTGAATATTCGGATGAATAATATGTTTCAGCATGTCATCCTCTTTGTTGTCCATGTCGATTCGTTTCATGGCAACAGTAACCATTTCCGTGCCTGAAGCCAGAATAGCTTGTTCCATTACTTCATTGGAATTGAATTTTCCTGTTCCCAGGAAAAGACGGGAGTTAAATTCGCGTCCCGCAATTACTAACTTTTCCATTCTATATATATTATAAATTAAATTACTGATTGGTATATCATTGCTTTACGCATGATTCAGGATTCTACGTGTTTCTTCTACCGGATTATCCGCTCCGAGAATGGTTCCCGATAGGGCTATCCCATTGACTCCTGTGTGAAGTATGGCAGGAATATCCTCATAAGTAATTCCTCCGATCGCTACTACGGGGATTTCGATATTTGCCTCTTTCATTTGTGAAAGGATGGAGGAATAGCCTTCCAATCCCAGTACAGGGCTTAAATTCTTTTTGGTGGTAGTAAACCGGAAAGGACCGATGCCAAGATAATCGGCACCGGCACGATAGTGCTGTACAACATCTTCGAATGTATTTGCAGTACCGCCGATAATGAAAGCCTCTCCAAGAATTTGGCGGGCCTGGTCGATAGGCATATCCTTTTTGCCCAGATGCACACCGTCCACTTCCAGCTTTTGCGCCAGTTCAACATGATCGTCCAGAATCAGGATTGCTTCGTGCTCTTTACAAAGTGGTTTCAGTTGCAGGGCTACTGCCTCCACTTCTTCGAGAGGAGCCTCTTTCATGCGTAGTTGGATCCATTTGCACCCGCCTTCGAGTGCCATACGTGCCGATTCGAGGTACGAGTACCGTTCGGTCTGATGCGTGATAAATTGTAGACTGACCATTCCCTTATCCTCCGCAAGCAGCTTTGATAATCACCAGGTTATCGTTCTCATGCAATATGAAACCCTCCCATTCGGTACGGGGAATCATTTTGTTGTTTACGGCGATAGCAATGCCTTGAACCGGAAGTTCGAGTTGTGCTGTCAGTTGTGTAAGGGTAGAGTCAGGAGTAATTTCCACCTCTTTGTTGTTCACTTGTACTTTCATTGTCCTATCAGAATAAATAAGTTGAAAGTAAATACAAAGAGCGTGCTCGAATGGAAAGGCGATAAGAAGAAACACAATCCCTACGTCAGTGCTAACTGCCTCAGGTTCCTAGGGTATAATCTCAGCCCCTCATGGGGCACCCCTTTGTCTTTACGGGAGCAAAGTAAGTGAAAAAGAAACAGAAAAACACTAAATCAGTCGATTTTTTTTCATTTTTCTGTTGATTCCTGTTTTTTGATAGGATGAGAAAAGATAAATCGGGCGCCATTTTTGTAACTCTTGTCAATCCAGATATCACCTCCCATATATTGGATGGTCAGTTTGCAGATAGCCAGTCCCAATCCTGTACCCTGTACGAACTCATTCAGCTTTTCGAAACGTTGGAATACGAGTTCCTGTTTATCTTCGGGGATTCCCGTGCCGGTATCTGTTACCGAGAACAGCATACATTGCTTTTCTTCGTCTACTTCATAATCCAGCGTGATGCTTCCTCCGGCAGGAGTGAATTTCAAGGCATTATTCAGTAGGTTGATAATAATCTGTTGCAGACGTAACGGGTCCGTGTAGAGCATGTAAGGCTCTTTAGGCATTTGGAGTTTGATGTCTACATCCACTGTCTTATTCCGGTTGGTGAGAGTAATCATATTCTGGCAATGGTTCACCAGCTCGCACCATTCATAGTTGAATTGCAGCTTTCCTGATTCCAAGCGTGATATATCCAGTACATCGCTAATCAGTTGGAGTAATAAATTGGAATTAGTCTGGACGATATCGGCGTATTCTTTCAGTTCATCATTCTGCTCTACCGAACCGATAATCAGGCTGGAGAAACCGACAATTGCGTTTAAAGGTGTCCGTATCTCATGGCTCATATTCGAGACAAAAGCACTTTTCAGCTGATTAGCTTCTTCAGCGCGCTCTTTGGCGTCACGTAATTCGATTTCAGACTTTTCCAGTTTCTCTTTATCTTCCCTTAATTGTTGCGTGGTTCTTTCAAGGTGATTTTTCAGGATTTTAGTCCGGTAATAGTAATACAGGGAAATCATCAGACTTCCTACTAATACGAGGAAGATAATCAGGATAAATTGTACTTCCGTCTTGTAGGCTACAAAGAAGGGGACAGGCTGATTGATAACCATTGAGTTGACAGGCAACTTCTTGTTCTCAAATCCCCATTCCTTTAGTTTCTTCGCGTCAAATTTATATCGGTTGGGTAAGACATTGATGCTGCTGATATCCGTTTCCTTCTGGTCTAAAAAGCGGTAAGCATATTCTCCCATATTTTTTCCCACTCCTTCATATTGCGGGACATATCCTCCGATAGCCCAATAACCTATTGCGGTGGAAGTCATACTGAACACAGGCAGGAGAGGATTGGCTTTGGAAAAAGCATAAACGGAGTTGTTCATGTAAGTGATCCCCCTGCTGTCAATTCTCCAGATACCAAGAAGCATTGCTGTGTTTCTGGGAAGATTGCGCAATTGATTGGCAGCCATATCGAGTGTATGGATGCGGCCGTCAATGTAAGTGATGGATAACTGCGGAAAATGTTGCAGGTTTTTCTTGAACCATGCCAGTTCGGCAAGTCCGTTATAGGTATTATCCGATACAAATACCAGGTGCTCTGTGTCCGGGTAGAAATCCTGTATCATTTCGATATCTTTGCTGATGTCATATTCGTATGTATCACAGTATTTTACGTTGTACTCCTTCATTCGTTCCGTTAAGTCGATACTTACAGGATTATAGTTTCGGATATCGATTGAATCCTCCGGAATACGGATGCCGTTGCGTGATGCCATTGCGCAGAAAACAGGAAGCTGCTTATATTTCTCATCTTCAAGATGAAGGAAACTGCTCCATGTTTCACCACCCAAAAGAATCACTAATTTAGCTTTCGGATGTTTGTCTAAAATATCGGTTAATGTTTTTTTCCATTGGTGCGCCTGCGTTAAATCTGTCGCATTCATGTTTTCTACAATAGTCGAGTATCTTCCTCCCAACTGGGAGTAGGTTTCTATAAATGTGCTGATGTTATCGTAGGTATATTTAGTGTCAGAATTGTATGAGGTAACGAACAGAATTTCTTCCTCTGGTTCTGCTGTGGCGGCAGCGTTGCAGAAAAGGGGGAAGAAAAGGAGAACGGCAATGGAGACAATAAATCGTATCTCTTTTCTTTTATATAGTACCATAATTGTTTGTTATGCTAGTTTATGGGTTGCAAAAATACAACTAATGCGTTTGATATACAATAAAAGCTTGTTTTTTTTAGTCTGTAAAAAAGGTCGCTGTGAAAACCACAACGACCTTTTTCATAAGTATAGTTTTGCTAGTAAATCCGGTTACATTCTTTTTTCAACCACATCCCAGTCGATGATATCCCACAGGGCATTTACATGGTCGGCGCGGCGGTTCTGATAATCCAGATAATAGGAGTGTTCCCAAACGTCAAATCCGAGAAGCGGTTTCAAACCGGCACGTACCGGATTACTGCCGTTGGCTTCTTTAGTGATTTTCAGTTTACCGTCTTTCCCAACGGATAGCCAGGCCCATCCTGAACCGAACAATCCGACTGCTGCTGCGTTGAATTCTTTCTTGAAGTTTTCAAAGCTACCGAAGTCACGTTTGATGGCTTCTCCCAGTTTGCCTGACGGCTCTTTCTTTGAGGGTTTCGGGGCAAATTGCAGGAAGTACAGATTGTGGTTCAATACTTGTCCGGCGTTATTGAATATAGCTCCATCCGGTGCGGCTGCAACGATTTCTTCTACCGTTTTACCTTCATATTCTGTTCCGGGCACGAGGCTATTCAGATTATTTACATACGTTTGTAGATGTTTTCCGTAATGGAAATCTATTGTTTGCTGACTGATTACAGGTTCCAACGCATTGTTTGCGTAAGGAAGTTTAGGCATTTCGTAAGTCATGGTCATCATAATTAAAGACATTAATATAGTATTCATAATGTTACAAGTTTTAATTGGCTTGTTATACTATAATAACAGAAGCCCTTTGCAAAATGTTCACAGCATCTTACTTTATTTGTAAATGTACTGTATGCGTTCCACTTCTTTCGGATGCTCACGGTCGGTCCGGCAGATCCATTGGCCCGTATTATCATATTCATAATAAGAATTGCTATCGATCCGGTTTCCGTATTTATCGTACAGGCAGATCAGGCATCCGGATGTTTTCTGGTTATTGCCTAAAATCCGTTGGTAAACGATCTGTGTCAGATAACCGTATTTATCGTATTCATAAGCATCTTTTTGTGAAATAACCTGATCCGGAGAATTGGCAAAAAGCAGGTTTTGATGTTGGGATGAAATCAATCTGCCTTTATCATCATATTTGTTTGCGGTGTATGCCTGAAGTTCTCCATTCTTATTATATTCTTTGGTTTCGGTCAATAACCCCTGTTTATTGTAGGAACTTATGATAACTCTTCCATCTGTATACTTGAGCGAATCGCTCTCGATACTTCCGTCAGTACCGATACGGCGTGTCCGCCGGTAGAGATCCGTTTTGGTTTTCGGATTCGTTTGCACTTCAAAAATGCAGTGACCTTGCGGATCGTATAATCTGTTCGTTTGTATTTCATTGCTTGGCTGACCGTTCTTTACGGTAAGCGACAATGTAGAAATGAGCTGTCCCTTATCGTCATACGAATAAGTGGTCGAGGTATTTCCCGTACTGTCATTTTCCGCAGACTTAATCAATCGTCCTCCATTATAGTATTTCACAGAAGTAGGAGTGGATATGATTGTTTGCAGAATAAACGGTGTCCGTAGTGCATTGGCCTGGTCACGAAATTCCTTGTACCTGTGTGTGCAAAGAAAATCCTGCAGCATACTCAAAGATTCGGAATTGACAATGGCAGCTTTTAAAAGCTCAAAATCAGCTTTTTCACTAAGATATTCAAGGTCGTCCAGATGAGTACGTGCTGTGGAAGTCAGGTAAGGTGATTGCTTATACTCGTCAATAATCTGCCGGATAGCTGTTGCGTTTCCTTTCTCCCGGAGACTGTCGATTCCTTGAAACAGAAAATCATCGTATAACGCGCGAACTTCCGGAAGGAATGGACGCGTGTCTTTATCCGTGAAGAATTTCTGCATGTTGGCGTTATCAAAAAATGCCTTGAAATTCGCTGATGTCGGATTACTCTTTACGATCTGGTAAAGCCGTTTGTTTTCCGCAGTATTGATTTGAGAGATAAATTTGCCGTTCGGATATTCCGTGATGTACGTTTGATAAATATTCAGCGTAGGTGTTTTCAGCATATCTTCCAGTAAAGCCATTTCACGGATGGTCCGCACCTTTTGCAAGATGGTAGAATCTCCCGGATAACCGCTTGACTGGATACTGTCCATCAACGTCTTGCTAAAAGGAATTTGATCTTTCGAAGCTTCCAGAATGGAGATAACAGCCAGTTCCGCTTTGTTTTGTACGTTGGAAAGTTGTATTTTCTCTTCTTCACAGATATTGGGAAAATAAGCTTTCGTTGCCCTTTCGTAGCATCCGAAATAGTTGGTGGCAGCCTGTTCGCTTTGCTCGTTCCACAATCCATTGAGCACATCCAATAATGCCAGTTCCTCGGCATAATAGGTTTGTGTCTCGTCATCTATCTTATCACGGTTTTTCTGCCATTTGTCGGCGTCATTATCGTTCAGATACCTTAGCAGCTTTTCCAGGCGGCTCTGCTTTTGTGCCATTGCCTGTGGAATGCAGGCGACCAGAAACAAACTCAAAATAATCGATAAAAATATACTTCTTTTCATTGCTTTTTGGTGTTAGGTTAAAATAGTTAGTGATGAAAATTCATAAAAATACCTTCATTCTCGAATGAATATTATACTTTTGTATTGAGAACAAATTTGAATGCCAAGGGTTTGTTAAAAATCCACATTGTTTTTATAATGCTGTTATGAATACCAATTATATAGATGAATTGAACGAGAGTCAGTGTGCTGCAGTGACTTATAATGACGGTCCTTCGCTGGTGATAGCCGGTGCAGGTTCGGGGAAGACGCGTGTATTGACTTATAAAATCGCTTACTTGCTGGAACAGGAGAACGGCTACAATCCGTGGAATATCCTTGCACTGACCTTTACGAATAAGGCGGCGCGCGAGATGAAAGAGCGTATTGCCCGTCAGGTAGGTATGGAACGGGCACGTTATTTGTGGATGGGGACTTTCCATTCCATCTTCTCACGGATTCTTCGTGCCGAAGCAACATTTATAGGGTTCACTTCCCAGTTCACCATCTATGATACGGCTGATAGTAAGAGTCTGCTCCGTTCCATTATTAAAGAGATGGGATTGGACGAGAAAACTTATAAGCCGGGAGCGGTACAAGCACGCATCTCCAATGCTAAGAATCATCTGGTTACTCCCACAGGGTACGCTGCCAATAAAGAGGCTTACGAAGGAGATATGGCTGCCAAGATGCCTGCTATCCGTGATATCTATACTCGTTATTGGGACAGATGTCGTCAGGCAGGTGCAATGGATTTCGATGATTTACTGGTGTACACCTATATTTTATTCCGTGACTTTCCGGAAGTGTTGGCACGTTATCGCGATCAGTTCCGTTATGTGTTGGTAGATGAGTATCAGGATACGAATTATGCGCAGCATAGCATTGTCCTGCAACTGACTAAAGAAAATCAACGGGTCTGTGTCGTGGGAGATGATGCGCAAAGTATCTATTCTTTCCGTGGGGCGGATATTGACAATATTCTCTATTTTACAAAAATCTATCCCAATACGAAAGTCTTTAAACTGGAGCAGAATTACCGTTCCACACAAACCATTGTTTGTGCCGCCAACAGCCTGATTGAGAAGAATGAACGCCAGATACGGAAAGCCGTGTTTTCGGAGAAAGAAAAGGGGGAACCTATCGGCGTATTTCAGGCGTATAGCGATGTGGAAGAGGGAGATATTGTAGCTAATAAGATTGTGGAACTGCGACGGGAGTATTGTTACGGATATGCTGATTTTGCCATCCTGTATCGTACGAATGCGCAAAGCCGTATTTTCGAAGAGGCTCTTCGGAAACGGAGTATGCCTTATAAGATTTACGGGGGGCTCTCGTTTTATCAGCGGAAAGAGATAAAAGATGTAATTGCTTATTTCCGTTTGGTGGTGAACCCGAATGATGAAGAAGCATTCAAACGAATCATCAATTATCCGGCTCGTGGTATTGGAGATACGACAGTCGGGAAGATTATATCGGCGGCTACCGATCATGGCGTAAGTCTTTGGGCGGCACTCTGCGAACCATTGAGTTACGGACTGGATATAAATAAAGGAACGCATGCAAAACTGCAAGGCTTTCGTGAATTGATAGAAAGTTTCATTGTCGATCAGGCAGATAAGAACGCTTATGAAATAGGAACGAATATCATCCGTCAGTCCGGCATTATCAACGATGTCTGTCAGGATACATCCCCCGAGAATCTAAGCCGTAAGGAAAATATAGAAGAGTTGGTGAATGGAATGAATGACTTCTGCGCTTTGCGGCAGGAGGAGGGTAACCCGAATGTGTCTCTTACCGATTTCCTTTCGGAGATTGCATTGCTTACCGATCAGGATTCCGACAAGGCGGATGATGGGGAAAAGATAACGTTGATGACAGTTCATTCGGCTAAAGGATTGGAGTTTAAGAATGTATTTGTGGTCGGTCTGGAAGAAAACCTGTTTCCCAGTGGGATGGTAGGAGATTCTCCCCGGGCATTGGAAGAAGAACGTCGTTTGTTCTATGTAGCTATTACTCGTGCGGAGGAACATTGTTATCTGTCTTTTGCCAAAACCCGTTTCCGTTACGGAAAGATGGAGTTTGGAAGTCCCAGCCGTTTCCTGCGTGATATCGATGTTCATTACTTGCAACTGCCGCATGAGGCAGGAGTGAGCCGTGCTGTTGATGAAGGTGCGGGACGTTTTCGCAGGGAGATTGAAGGAGGATTCACCCGTTCAGCTTCTCCGTCGCGTGCCCCTTTCGGAAGTACATCTTCCGAACAGCGTGAACGTCCGAAAGCGCAGATTATTGCTCCCAGTGTACCGAGAAATTTGAAGAAGGTAAGTGCTGTTGGTGGAAGTAGCAGTGCGCAGATGGCGTCTTCCGGTTCGGCATCGGTAGCAGGAGTACAAGCCGGACAGATGATAGAGCACGAACGTTTCGGATTGGGTGAAGTGATTAAAGTAGAAGGAACGGGAGACAATGCGAAAGCAACTATTCATTTTAAAAATGCGGGAGACAAGCAACTATTATTACGTTTCGCTCGTTTTAAAGTGGTAGAATAAATAATAACACTAAATAGAGAGACTCATGAAGAAACAACTAACAGTAATTTTGCTTTCCGCTTTGCTTTTGAGTGGATGTGCGTCGGGGCGTATGGGAAATCCGGGAGCTATCATGGCAGGTGCTTCTATCGGAGGTAGTCTGGGAAGTTCGATAGGCGGACTTGTCGGAGATAATAATCATGGCTGGAGGGGCGGTTACCGTGGCTCTGCTATTGGAAATATTGTAGGAACCATTGCCGGTGCGGCTATTGGAAACGCATTGACGGCACCGAGACAAGAACAAATAGAAGAAGATGCGTATATTCCTGAAGTACGGGAAGTACGTGTGCAAAAGTATAAGAAGCAGCTGCAAGTTCAGCAACCTATTTCTCAACTGAAGTTGCGCAAAATCCGTTTCATTGATGATAATCGTAGTCATGTGATTGATGCGGGAGAAAATAGCAAAATTATCTTTGAGATTATGAATGAAGGGAGAAAGCCTGTCTATAATGTGGTTCCTGTGGTGGAAACGGTAGAAAAGGTGAAGCATCTCGGCATCTCTCCTTCGGTGATGGTGGAGGAAATTCTTCCGGGTGAGGGTATCCGTTATACGGCTTCGATCCATGCCGGTGAAAAATTGAAAGACGGTGAAGTAACATTCCGTGTCGCAGTGGCGGACGAGAATGGAGTGATTTGTGATTCACAGGAATTTACCTTGCCTACACAGCGCGGAAATTAGAGTGAAAAGCCCGAAATATTCGGTTTATATATAGTGACGGTATATGCCTTGGATAGTGACGCTATCCTAAGCATATACCGTCACTATGTTGATGGGATAGCGTCACTATCTTAGTAGCTATTTCCCGATGTAGGAATCATTTGTTTTTTATTGTTGATAGTTATTTCTTCCCGTATTTGTGTAGGATACATGTAAAAACGTTATCTTTGTTTGTGGTTTCAATAAAAACATTAGATTGATATGAAGGAGATATTCAGAAGATATCCTATCGGGATACAGAATTTTGAGGATTTGCGCAATAATAATTGTGTATATATTGATAAAACAGCGTTAATTTATCAATTAACCCATACAGATAAGGTTTATTTTCTTAGTCGTCCGCGTCGTTTTGGAAAAAGTCTTCTGGTCTCTACGTTGGAAGCGTATTTTTCCGGAAAAAAGGAATTGTTTGGAGGATTGGCGATGGAGCAGTTGGAGCAGGAATGGACTGTTTATCCTGTGTTACATATTGATTTTAGCAGAACAAAATATACCACTATAGAAGATTTGCAAGAACAGTTGAATCTTTATTTAAGTGAATGGGAGAGAACTTATGGAAAAAATGAAGAAGAAACGAGCTATGCTGCCCGTTTGACGGGTTTGCTTCAGCGAATTTACCAACAGACAGGAGAACAGGTTGTTGTATTGATTGATGAATATGATGCACCTTTACTAGATAGTAATAGTGACTCTGTTCTACAAGGACAATTGCGAACTGAGATGCGGAAATTTTTCAGTCCTCTCAAAGCCCAAGGACAATACCTTCGTTTTTTATTTCTGACAGGTATCAGTAAATTCAGTCAGATGAGCATATTCAGTGAGTTAAACAACTTGCAGAATATCAGTATGAGTGATGATTACAGTTCTATTTGCGGTATTACAGAACAGGAATTGCGGAGTCAGATGCTGCCGGATATTGAGAGGATAGCCCAAGCGAACAATGAGACTTATGAAGAAGCCTGCCAGCATTTGAAACGGCAATATGACGGTTATCATTTTAGCAAAAACTGTGAAGATATTTATAACCCGTTCAGTCTTTTCAATGCTTTTTCTCAAAGGGATTATAAAAGTTTCTGGTTCTCTACCGGTACGCCCACTTTCTTGATTGAAATGTTACAGCGAATGGACTTCAGTCTCAATTTATTGGAGAAGATGGAAGTGAAAGATGAAGACTTTGATAAAGCAACGGAAGTGATCACTGATCCGATTCCTGTACTTTATCAGAGTGGTTATTTGACTATCAAAGGATATGAACCTCTTTTTCGTACATACACATTAGGTTATCCGAACGAAGAAGTTAAAATAGGCTTTATTGAGACACTGATTCCTTCTTATCTTAATCAGCCAACCCGTGAAAGTAATTTCTATGTAGTCTCTTTCGTAAGAGACTTGATGAAAGGTGATATTGAGCAATGTCTTCTTCGTACTCGTTCTTTCTTTTCTTCCATACCTTATGATTTGGAAAACAATCAGGAAAAACACTATCAGACCATATTCTATTTGTTATTCCGTTTGATGGGGCAATATGTGGATGTAGAGGTTAAGAATGCTATTGGCAGGGCTGACGTAGTGATAAAGATGCCTGATGCGATTTATGTGCTTGAGTTTAAGGTAGACGGAACTCCTGAAGAAGCGTTGGCACAAATTAATAGTAAACAATATGCCATACCTTATGAGATAGACCATCGTAAGGTTGTTAAAGTTGGAGTGAATTTCGATAGTGTAACGCGGACTTTGGGACAGTGGAAGATAGAATATTCTTAGTAGAAAGAAATTGAAGCATATATACTTGGAATCAAACATTTTCTGCTTACCTTTGTTAGCATGAAACAAGATAACAAGAAAGGAGACGAACTTATGCCGAGTAATTATATTCGTTTCGATTGGGCTATGAAGCGTTTATTGCGTAATAAAGCCAATTTTGCAGTTCTTGAGGGCTTTCTAACTACTCTTTTGAATGAAAAGATAGTCATTCAGAAACTGTTGGAGAGTGAAAGCAATCAAGAAGATGAGTTTGATAAGTATAATCGTGTAGATATGCTTGCTGAAAACTCGAAAGGTGAACTTATTCTGATTGAAGTTCAGAATAATAATGAGTATGCTTATTTTCAACGTATGCTGTTTGGTACTTCAAAATTAGTAACCGAGTATATTAATCGTGGAGAAGGTTATGATAAAGTACGTAAAGTATATAGTGTCAATATTGTCTATTTTTCTTTGGGTAGTGGTAAAGATACCGTATATCACGGTAAAACGGAATTCCGGGGAATTCATCAGGGAGATATGCTTGAACTGACTCCTTTTCAGAAACAAACTTTTAAAGTGGATACAGTAAGTCAACTTTATCCTGAATATTATATTTTGAAGGTCAATGATTTTAATCAGGTAGCTAAAAGTCCGTTGGAAGAATGGATTTATTATCTGAATACAGGTGATATTCCTGATAGTGCTACTGCTCCCGGTTTAACGGAGGCCCGTGAACGATTAAAACTTGACAAGATGACTAAAGCAGAGCTTGATGCTTACTATCGCCATTTGGATAATATTGTAATATTAAAGGATAATATATTCACTGAACGTGCAGAAGGACGCGCAGAGGGTCATGCTGAAGGTCGTGTGGAAGGAATTAATGAAGGCCGTCTGGAAGAGAAAAGGGAAGCTGCAAGCAATATGAAGTCTCTGAATATTCCTCTTGATATTATTTCGCAAGTCACAGGCTTGTCCATAGAAGAAATAAAGGCGTTGTAATAAACGCCTCTATATAATTGTTAGTATCCTATATCATCTTAGACATGATATAGGATTTTTTTATATATGGAAGTCTTGAAATGAGAACATACATGAAAATAGGATATTTTATGCGTTTCTCCTGCTTGAATTTAAGACAGAGTCTTGTATGCAAATAAATATGTGAGTAATTAGGAATTATGGAAATCCGTGGTGCTTTGTTTTTAGGCTATTTGGATGCTTATTGTTTGCTGTAAAGAGGCTATTTGCGGATATTCGTTTGATTATTTGATAAGTACTTTCTTTTTGCTATATTTGATTTGGATGGAATATAGTATGAAATAGCTGAAAATATACCGATAAACTCGGGTCTCACCGATGAATGTATTGTACCTCGGTGAGGAAGGAAGCGACGCACACCGGGCAACGAGTCGTTCCTCGGTGAGGAACAAAGCTTAGTTAGCGGTAAATAATTCGTTTTTTATCCCTTATTTATGTAATATTTAGTCTGAAAACGGTATATTCTTGCATTGATTTATGCATTTATTTCTCTCTTTGCTTCATTTTTACTTTAAAATTAAACAGGTAAATCTTAAAAATAGGACAGGTGCTTTTACTATATGGGTGAAAAGGTTGATAACTTATTCTCTAACGTCCCTGCTAGAAAATCGCAGGAATATGTTTTTTGTAGTATGGTATTATCTGTCTAACTCGTCGATTGATGTAAAAAATGTTATCTTTGTGCTCGAAAAGGATATAAAATGAAACACGATGAGAACTAAAAATATTATTCTGTTAGCTGTTATTGCTTGTATTGGTGTAGTTGCATTCTTTTTTGCTTGCAAGTACTCTTATGAATCTAAGCTATCTGCGCTTAAAGAGGAGGCGAAAGAAGCTTTTATTAAGGCATTTAATCAGGAACTGAAAAGTCGGAATGTGGAAGGGGAAGGTCCTTTGATGCTTACTCTTCCGGATGTATCAAATGTGGGATTTACAGAATTACCGGATTCGGTAATCTATGCAGATTCTACAGGTGTATATAAGTTAAAGTTAGATAAGGCAAAACATTACAACAATATAACGACAGATACTAGTGTTCGTTTGCTGCATAGCGTTGCTTTTAAAGAACATCCCATTCAGCCAGATTCATTGAATCTTATTTGGAAAAAGTATTTAAACGAGTCGGGTATCTCAATGGAAGCAGCATTATATGTTTCCGTTGTAGATAGGCTTGGTGATGTGACATCAGCATCTACCTCTTATAGTGAATGGCGTAAGTTCTCAAATTTGGTGTTTATTGTTTCTATAGGCTATGCTTGTGAAATAGAGGTAATGGCTTATCTTCATTATTCCGTTTGGAATATGCTATATATGGAAATCATTTTGGGTTTATTGATATACATCGTTTGTATATATATGATTTACAAATTTATTTTATTTGTTCAAAATAAAATATTTTCTATAAGAAAGAAGGAAGTTATAGAAAAGCCTGTTATAAAAATAGTGAAAGGAATGAATGATAGTTCTTCTATATGTTCTTATAAATTACATGAAGGTTTTATATTTCATGCAGATCAAAAAGTAATAGAGTTTAATGGGCGACAAAAGTATTTGCAGCCACAGCCTAGTAAGCTATTGGAGCTTTTTCTTAGAATGGAAGAAACAGGATATGTTTTAAAAAATAGTGATATTAGTGAGAATTTGTGGTCTGATGGAAGTGCTACAAATGATCGAATTCATAAAGCGGTAGCACGTTTGCGTTCTAACATAAAAGAGTTAGATTCTTCTATTGATATAGAAAAATGTGTAGATGGGTATCAATTGGTTCTATAATCTAAAATTCTTTTAATAGCTATAAACCTCGATGAAATGGCAATTTTTAGATAATTGTAATATCTCTTTAGATTATAATTTATAGTAGGTCAGAAATGGTCAGCCACATTTTATAGCTTCTTTTTGCCAGTTTACTACCTTTGTTCACATATTAATCTTATAACAAAAAGCAATATGAGAAAACTGGTATTCTTCTTATTTTTATGTCTAATGGTGTATTTAACGGTAAAACGTCCAGCTAATCACCACGTTTCATTCAATACATTACTCAATTATAATATAGAGGCTTTAGCTGCGGGTGAAGGTACAAATATGTATAAATGTTTGGGATCAGGATCTGTAGATTGTCCGATAGCTCATGCTAAAGTTAAATATGTCTTTGGAGGATACAGCCTTGAGGAATGATATTAAGTATCTGTTTTTTTTCTTTTTATTTCTGATTTCTTGTAGTAAGAAACATAAAGAATATGCGGACAATGTATTTGCTTATTCTGAATTTCCACGAGAAAAAGAGCTAAAAGGAGAAGTCATAGAGCTTGATACAGCCCTGTTACGCTATCCATTTAGGATACGAATTGAAGAAGATAAAGCTATTGTAATGGATTTACATGGTCTTGATCATTATGGACACTTATTCCAATATCCTAGTTTTCAGTATTTATCTTCTTTTGGCAAGCGTGGTGATTCACCTACAGAAATGTTATCAATGGAGAATTTTCGTTTGCAGGATCGTGGAGTCTGGACATTGGATGCCAATAAAAGTGAATTAACTAGGTTAGACTTTTCTTCATCCGGTGATTCACTGCTTCGTGACGAAACGGTAACATTGGATGAAGATATACTTCGACCACTTGATTTTGCTATATATAATGATACAATGTTTATTATTCCTGACTATTCCGGTGAAAATCGTTTATGTCGAGTTAACCGTAATGGGAGGCTTATAGATAAGATAGGGGTTATTCCGACTATTGATGAAAAAGCATTGAAAAATGCTCGTCCAGCGTTAGCCCAAGCATGGAGGAGTTTCCTAGACTACAATCCTAACAATGGAATATTGGCGGTAGTTACCCAGTTGGGGGAGGTCCTTGAGGTTTATAATTTGAAAGATAGTACCTATGTTGTTCGTATAGGTGGGCATGGTGAACCTGAATTTACAATATCAGATGGATATGGTATACCTACGGGAATTATGGGATTTAGTGATGTACAAGTAACAGATAGTGCCATTTATGTAGTATTTCATGGAACGCCTTTTAAGGAGATTGCGAGACAAAGCGGAAAGCTTCCTGATGGAGGAAAATATATTTATGTATTTAGTTTGAAAGGAGAACCGTTATGCAAATATGTACTCGACCATTATATATATGGAATTTGGGTGGATGAAGCTACTAAAACGATCATGGCGACGGATGTAAATAGCGATCAACCGATACTAAAATTTGATTTTGGTTGAATGGCTAGTTAATAACATAATAAACAAGGAGCAGACTGATGAACTGGTTCAATCTTGTCGGATTTGCTTAAACATCATCTGCTCCTTAACCCCTAATAGAAAGGAGGTTATTCCGATGCAAACATAAGACTAAAATTTAGTGTAGCAAACTATTGCTATTCTGTTGAAAGGATAGATACAGAAAAAATGAAAGTTTATTTACTAATATAAAGAATTAAATATGAAAAGGAAATTATTAAGTATGGTAGTTGTAGCTATAGTTGCAATAGTAGCAGGATACAATGTTTATATATCACAGAATGAAACAAAATTGTCAGATTTGGCTTTGGCTAATGTAGAAGCTTTTGCATGGGGAGGAGAAACTGGTGGTCCTTACTATTTACGTCCATGTCCTACTCATGCAGGTGCAGAGTGTGGTTCTACAGTATATGATAGGGATAATCGATGTGCAAATTTAACTAATTGTTGATTATTATGTCATCTTTAAAAATCCTTTTTTTGATGTTGTGTATGACTTTGGTATCATGCACAGGACAAAGAACAGGGAAAGAGGATGATAATAATGATGGAGTTACAATAGAAGTGGAGGAAATTAAATTTCCTCCACAAGATATTTTGCAACTAAAATCATATTATATGTCTTCATCTGTTCACGTTGATTCAACGGACTACTTGATTGGTTATAATTATCGATCACATTCTTTAGACTGTATGAATCTGAAATCTAAATCAGTAACTCAGATTATATTACCAGGGGATGGTCCTGATGCTATTGTTCGTCTGTCAGGAATATATGTACAATCGTTAGATTCTGTATGGATATCTGATGAGTCAGAACGTGCTTTCTTGATTGATAGTGCGGGAACGATAAAAAGAACCATTGATTTAAAGAAATATTTGGAGGAACAAGAACAATTATTAATAAATACTAATTATGCAATGTTCACTTCCCATTTGTTTTATAGTTCCCCTCGCCATTCACTAATGTTTTTAGTAAAAAACACAGCTTCTGATACATTTATAGTAAAAGAAATTTTCATGGATAAAGATGATAAGATGGCAACTTATCGGTTATCTCCATCCAAGATCATTCCGGATATGAGTAAAGGATATGCATATATAAATTTTCCCAATGTTAATTTTGTAGGTGAAAATATAGTATACAATTATCCCGTCGAATCTTCTATTTATACATTGAACATGAGGACAAACGAACGAAAATACATATTGGCAGATAGTCGCTATACTTCTAATATAATAGAGAAATGTACGACTACGGGAGATTATGCCACTTTGGAAAAACACTGGCTTGAAAACCCCCATTTTTATGATGTCATGTATTTGCCCAAATATAAGATATATGCCCGTTTACATGCTGACAAAGTTGATTTCGATGAGAAGAAAGGTGTAGAAAAACTTATAAATGAACGTGATTTATATTTGATGCTATTTGATGAGCATATGGAGAAAATCGGTGAAATGAAATTATCGAATTGTAGATATAGTCCTTTTACAAGTTGGAATGCAACCTATGGTGGTATCGCTTTTTTTGTTGATAATATTCTAGACGAGAAAAATGATACTGATGATTTAACCATAGATATGATTTTTCTGAAATGAATTGAATTGATTTAGTTTGGCTTTGAATGGTATTGAGACTTTGTTCTCTTTTATTGTTTTTCTATCAATAATCATGATTAATGAGGAGTATGCTTAAAGTTATATTATATATGATTCTGTTTGCTATATTAATGAGTTTTCATTCATGTCAAAAGAAGGCAAATATTGAAATCACTAATGTGGTTGAGGAATGGATTAATAGAGAAATTAAATTTGATGATGGCTATATTTTTACTCGGTTGGGTAAGGATTCTGTATATAATTCAATACCTACGAACAAATATAAAATCTTGGTTTATACAGATTCTGTGGGATGCTTCGGGTGTACTTTGAGGGTATCACAGTGGATGGAATGGATAACGCAGATAGATTCGATATCTGAAAACAAAGTTTCTTTTCTATTTTTTATACATCCTAAAGATATGAGAGATTTATTGCTGCTATTATGTAGTCAGAATTTTGATGTTCCGGTTTGCATAGATAGGAATAATTCTCTTTATAAATTGAATCGCTTTCCTTCTAATGCAATGCTACAAACATTTCTGTTAGATGAACATAATAAGGTTTTGGCTATAGGTAATCCAATGCATAATCCCAAAATAAAAGAATTATATATGAAGATAATTCTGGATAAGAAGCAGGCTTTGGTGTCGGAGGAAAGGAAGCAAACAAAAATTATGATAGATAAAAAGTATATGGATTGGGAAACATTTGATTGGAAGAAACAAAAGTCTTGCGAGTTTATTCTGACCAACATTGGAAAAGAATTATTAGCAGTAGATAATGTGATTACTTCTTGTGGCTGTACTACAGTTGAATATCCTAAAGAACCTGTTCAACCCGGCAAGAGTTTGACTTTGAAAGTGAAATATCAAGCAGAACATCCTGAACATTTTAATAAAACAATAACCGTGCATTGTAATGCAGAAGGCTCTCCATTCTATCTGAAAATTAGTGGAAATGCAAAATGAATATTTAAAAAAGGCTTGATGAAGTATTTCGGATATATCCAACTTATAGTTTTGGTGCTGTTTATCTGGCTGGGCTGGCAAATTATAGACAAGATGGCATTCAGAGAGGAAATGATAACTCCTCTCGAAGCTGCCCTGCTATCTGCTAAAAACAACCGGAAAGAGTTGGAAAAGGTACTTTGTCATTACCAAAAGAATCCTGCTGACAGTTTAAAATACAAAGCGGCCTGCTTTTTGATAGAAAATATGCCTTTTTATACCTATTCCGATGGAGAACAATTAGAGAATTATAAGTCCTACTACGCGTGGTTAAAAGTATGTAAGAATAAAACGCCGCAACAAATCTCTGATTCGGTCGAGAAAGTATTTGGACCTATGAAAGAACCTGTGAAGAAACGCGATATCCTAGAAATAGATTCCGCTTATTTGTGTCATAACATTGATTGGGCATTTAAAGTTTGGCAGGAGCAATCTTGGGGCAAGAATATTTCATTTGATACATTTTGTGAGTACCTGTTGCCCTACCGGATTGATGATGAACCGTTAACCTATTGGCGCGAGACATATTATGAGAAATATAATTCGTTGCTGGATTCACTGCGTATATCCGACACCTTAGACAAAGAAGATCCAGTAGTGGTAGCTAAATATTTGATGGCTAGATTACCGGATAAACAGACTCTTTATACTTCTATAGCCCCTTTTTCTTTCGGACATGTCGGACCTGAATTTGTGCAGTACCAAGTAGGAAGTTGCAGAGAATTGACGGATTTTGAAATCTACCTCTTTCGGGCTTTAGGCATTCCCTGTGCAATAGATTATCTGTCTGCACGTGGTGATGTAAATGCCAGTCATTTCTGGGTGATAGTCTGGGATAAAGATGGAGAAGGATATATGTCCGACTTTATGACAAAATTGATACGTGTTCGCAAATGTGATCTGTACCGGTGGGGAGGATCTGCCAAGATATATAGATATACTTTTAGTGTGAATAGAGAGTTACATGAGCAGATGGCACAATATGGAGAGAAAGTATATCCGTTCTGGCGTATTCCCAAGTTTAAGGACACAACTTATGATTATGCGTATTCATACCAAAAAGAACTGGTCATTCCTTTAGAGAAACAATACAGGAATGTTAGGAATGGTAAGATTGCTTATCTATGTGCTAGCAATAGGGATCATTGGATTCCGGTTGACTGGACCGTCTACGACGCTGGTCATCTGGCCTTCCGATATGTTCGTAACGGTGCCGTTTTGAGGGTTGCTACTTATGAGGACGGAGCGTTGCATTTCTTAACTGATCCTTTTTATACGGATAGAGAAGCAAATGAAACTTATTTTTATTCCGTTGGAAAAGAGAAGAAGGAGGTGGTACTGTATGCTAAAACTAATATAGATGGAGAGAATTGGTTTAGAGATCGAATGATAGGAGGCGTTTTTGAAGGAAGTAACCGAACTGATTTTGGAGAAAAAGATACATTGTTTATTATACAAAGCAGACCTGATCGGCTGAATACGACAGTAAAAAGCTGGTCTGATAAAGAGTATCGTTATATTAGATATGTGGGACCTCCCAATGCTCATTGTAATGTGTCGGAAATCGCTTTTTATGAGAAGAATGATACTGCCGCTTTGTCGGGAAAGATCATAGGTACTCCCGGATGTTGGGAACATGACGGAACACATGAATACACCAATGCTTTTGATGGAAGAACGTGGACTTCTTTTGATTATTCCGAACCTACTGGAGGTTGGACCGGGCTTGATTTGGGTCGGAAAATCCGGATAGACCGCATTGTCTATACCCCGCGCAACAGGGATAACTTTGTCCGCCCGGGCGATGACTATGAACTATTTTATTGTGACCGGGATTGGAAGTCTGGCGGGAAAATCAAGTCAGCCTCCGACTCATTGGTATTCCGGAATATTCCGGAAAATGCGCTTTTGTTTCTGCGCAACTATACACGCGGAGTGGACGAGAGAATTTTTGTTTACGAAAAAGGGAATCAACGATGGAAATAAGAACATATCATAATCTTGTCATGACATGGAGAATGATGATGCTTTCGGGTATTATTCTTCTAATATGTTCCTGTCATCCCGATAAGGAACTTTTGCCTTTTTCCGGCATAGCTCCTTCCAAACATATCTTATTGGCGCTTTCTCCAGATTTTTCTATTAGTGTCACAGGGGATACAATCAACAGGAGTTATTCATGTTTGAGGTCAGGAAAAGAGTTTCCGTTAACAGGCATTTTGCGAGTGGACGGCAAGGCTTACCGTTTTCTGGGGGGAGATTCCTTGCGTATATTGCCTCTGGCTCCTCTTTCGAATGACAGTTTCGGGTGGTCGGCAAAATATTCTTATCTTTTTCCGGGCAAAGGATGGGAACAATGTGGATACGATGATTCTTTGTGGAATGAGGGTAAAGGGGCCTTCGGACCGTTAAGAGGAGCATACCCGGTTTACACTGCATGGGGAGCTGAAAATATATATGTCCGCAGGCATGTGAAGGTGGATCAAAAAGAGGTTTTGGAGGGGCGAAAAGTCTATATTCGCTATATCTGTGATGATCAGGTGAAGCTTTATTGCAATGGGAACTATTTGTTTGAGAAAGGATTTACTAACCGGCCGAAATGTCAACGTTTAACTGGTGAAGGTATGAATCAAATAGTTAATGGCAATAACGTTCTGGCTGCATACTGTCGTAATACGGGAGGTCCTGCTTTACTGGATTTTGGCTTATATATAGAAAATAAGAATTATGGTGATGCGGAACCTGCCACATTGAAACTGATGGATGTACAAGCCATGCATACCCGAACCGTTTTTCAATGCGGAGATGTGGAACTCTCGATTGATTTTGTTTCCCCTTCCTTGTCAGAAAAATGGGATTTGGCCGGATGGCCTGTCGGTTTTGTTTCCTATCAGACTCACACAGAAGGAAAACAGCAACACAATATAAAAATCCTGTTCGATGTAGATATGGAATGGATGTTCGGCAAGAGTAAGGTCAATAGTTGGGTTGAACAGGGTTGGCATTTTGTGAAGTCCGATAGTTTGTATCTGGCTATGGCAGCAGATGAAACAACCTTTTCATGTATGGATGGTCATGCCATCTTGTCTCAAAAGCTGTACGTGGGAAATGAAGAGGATAAGAATAGTGGGGTATTACTTGTCGGATATGAAGAAGGACAGGTGCTGCAATATGATGGCGAGGTTCTGTCTCCTCTTTGGAATAGTGATGGGACAAGGGAGGTAAAAGAATCAATGAAATCCGTAGGAAATAGATATAAGGAACTTAAAGCAGAATGTGATCTTCTGGATAACCGGTGGAACTCCAAAGCATTTCGGGCAGGGGATAAGGGATTTGCGGAGCAAATGCTTCCTGCTTACCGTAATTTTGTATCCTCTCATAGGTTTATGTCATTTTCTGATAATAAGCTTTTTTGTTTGGGCGATACTTTGGGTAATGTCAGGGAAGCTTATAAGAGTTTTCCGGTATTGTTATTCTTTAATCGTACCGACTGGATGAGAGGCTTGTTGGATCCCATATTCGAGTACTGTGAAGATATTCATTGGAGCAAGAAATACCCGCCGTATGATATAGGCTTGTATCCTGTTGCCGGTAAACAGGTGAAATTGGAAGACTGTGCCGTAGAGGCGGCTGCCAATATGCTGATGATGACAACTGCTGTTGTTGAGGCGGAACAGGACTTCAGTTACGCTGATATGCATTGGGAGCAATTGGGGATGTGGGCGGATTATTTGCAAAAGAAGATGAAAAAAGAAACATATCCTTTCACCGGATTATTGGATGAAAATGACGAACGTGTGAAATGTGTGTTAGGGTTGGCGGCTTATCGTAAATTGATTCAACTAAAGGGGAGCTTATGGGCAAGATAAAGAGAATTCGGGCGATATTGGAGAATTTGGCTTTCTTCATATTCTGCATGGTGGTAGTTCTGTTCTTGATGCAACTGTTCTGTTTTACTTCATTCAGGATACCTTCGGATTCTATGGAACCGGCATTGAAGGATGGCGACCGGATATTGGTCAATAAGATGATAAGGGGGGCTCGCCTGTTCGATGTGTTTGCAGCTTTGGATAATGAGGATGTCACTATCCACAGGATGCCCGGATGGGGGAGTTTCAAGAGAAATGATATACTGGTTTTCAATTTCCCTTATCAGATGAACCGTTGGGATAGTGTCCGGATGGACGTGATGCAGTATTATGTAAAGCGGTGTGTCGCCCTGCCGGGGGATACCTTGGAGATTCGTGGGGGATTTTATAAAGTACGTGGTTGTGACGAACAGTTGGGAAACTGCGATGCCCAGCAATATCTGGCGAATCTGAAGCATCCGGAACAGCATGGCATTGTGGTAGGTACATTTCCGTATGACAAACAAATTGGATGGAATATCCGTGAGTTCGGACCTTTGCCGATTCCCAAGAAAGGTCAGACTGTAATGATGAACCGTACGAACTGTCTTTTATACAGGCAGTTGATAGGTTGGGAACAGAAGAAGAAACTACGTATAAAAGACGGACAAATAGTATTGGGAGACAGTGTGATTACCCAATATCGCTTTAAAAAGAACTATTATTTTGTTTCCGGTGATAATATGGCAAATTCACAGGATTCAAGATATTGGGGAATGTTGCCTGAAGAATATATTGTAGGTAAGGCTGCCCGTGTCTGGTATTCGGAAGATAAATTTACGGAGAAACCTCGTTGGGATAGGATTATGAAGAAAATCAAATAAGGAATGAAAGTCAAGTTGGAATTGAAGCAAATAACAAAAGGGAATATGGCGACTGTAATAACTATTACAGGAGTTGCGGCAATTTTGTGTGTAGTAGCTTTTTCTACTCCAAATGACATCCCTGTCGGCGAAATGGCATATCAAAAACTATGCTTGGGACGTATGGCCGTTGTTTTTGTCATTTGTAATCTGCTTTCTTTTTGCTTGAATAGAAAACAATATCTGTCTTTTCCATCCATAGTGACGTGGGTATTGATTGTGTTGGGAGGGTTTGAAGCTATTTGGGGATTGAGGCAAATATATGGTTTCGCTGTTTCCAATCACTCCTTATATGCACTCACGGGATCTTTCTATAATCCGGGACCTTACTCGGGATATTTGGCAATGATATTTCCGCTTTGTCTGCATGAATGGCTAAATTTAAAAGAAAAAACGGAGCGTACATGGATAGAACTGGGAAAGTATTATCTGGCATTAGGAGTGATGCTGTTGATTCTTTGTGTATTACCTGCCGGAATGAGTCGTTCGGCTTGGATTGCCGCCGCAGTATCGGGCGCATGGGTGTATGGAACGCACGTTTCATGGGGAAGTAAACTAAAGGAGATTAGAAAGATATATAAGAGAAAAGTAGTGTTGGCCTGTATTGCAGGAAGCATTATATTCATAGTGATTGGTTACTCACTTTTTCAGTTAAAAGCAACTTCCGCCAATGGGCGCTTGTTCATGTGGAAAATTAGTACTCTTGCGATCGCTGAAAGTCCTCTTGTAGGACATGGAACTGGGAATTTTGTCTCGGCCTATGGCAGAGCGCAGGAAGATTATTTTGCCAACGGAGAATATTCGGAGACGGAAGAATTGGTGGCAGGAAGTCCGGAATATGCTTTTAATGAATATCTTCAAGTAGCAACAGAATATGGGATTCCTTTTTTATTTGTCGTTTTATTAATAATTGCGTTTTGTCTTTGGAAGGGGAGTAGGGAAGGACGAATAGGTATTTGCGGTGGTGTAATTTCTGTTTTAGTATTTGCTTTTTCTTCTTATCCGATGCAGATTCCAGGATTTGCAGTGACCTTCTATTTCCTGCTGGCTGCTTGTGTTATTGGACGCTCGAAGATAATGCTATTATTTTTTATTTCGATAATAATTCTATTAGGGACATATTATTGGAAAAACAATCAATATGTTGTATGTAAGGATTGGTATCGTAGTAAAATGCTCTATAATATCGGAGCATACCAATCAGCTAAAGAAGAATATGAAAAGTTGTATTCCGAATTGAAGAATCGGGGAGCCTTTCTTTTTGAATACGGGTATTGCTTGCATAAATTGAAGGAGTATGATAGCTCTACAAAAGTGTTGAAAGAAGCCATGGAGCATAGTAATGACCCAATGATTCTGAATATTATTGGTAAAAATTATCAGGCATCAGGAAAGTATGAGAAAGCGGAAGAGAGTCTGATTCGGTCTACGCATCGACTTCCGGGACGAATTTATCCGTATTATCTTCTGGCAAAGCTGTATGCGGAGCCGGAATACCAACAACCTGAAAAATTAAAGCGTATGGTTGAGGTTGTACTGACAAAAGAACCGAAGGTGCAATCGACAGCGGTAAAAGAGATGAGAGTGGAAGTAAAGAAATTATTGAAACAAATAAACTGATAAATATGATGAAACACAATAGTACATGGTTATTGTCATGTCTGGCATTAGGGATTCTGATAACATCTTGCTCTGGCAAGAAAAACGATGTAGATAAACAGGAACAAGGTGTTTCCACTGTTCTTCCTGATGCTAAGAATGAAGTCACTACTCAAATACTAAAGAGACGTGATTTTCATCACGAATTAGTCAGTAACGGCAAAGTAAGTGCTCTCGGACAGGCTGATCTTCGTTTTGAGACAAGTGAAGTTATTGCTCGTATTTATGTGAAGAATGGTGACCGCGTACATAAAGGACAGAACTTAGCTGAACTGGATAAATTTCGCTTGGAGCAGAAGCTGTCTCAAGCGGAAGATGCTTTGTTGAAAGCCGAGTTGGAACTGAAAGATGTATTGATCGGACAGGGGTATACCTCCGAAGATTTCAGCAAAGTTCCTGTGGAAACAATGAAACTGGCAAAAGTGAAGAGCGGATATGAGCAGTCGAGATCTCAATATGAATTGGTGAAAAGAGAAACAGAACATGCTACACTGGTTGCTCCTTTCGATGGAATAGTGGCTAATCTGTTTTCTAAACCATATAATTTAGCTAATACTTCCGAGGTGTTTTGTACGGTTATTGATACTCGTGGGATGGAAGCTGATTTTACAGTGTTGGAGAATGAGTTGGCTTTTATTAAAACAGGTGATAAGGTGATGATTACTCCTTATGCCGGAGGAGATTCGTTTGAAGGTAGCGTATCTGAAATCAATCCATTGGTAGATTTGAACGGAATGGTAAAGGTGAAGGCTGTAGTCAACGGACAAGGAAAACTGTTCAGTGGTATGAATGTAAGAGTAAGTGTCAGAAGAAGTTTAGGGCAACAATTGGTCATTCCTAAAACGGCTGTTGTATTACGCTCCGGTAAGCAAGTGGTATTTACTTTACAAGAAGGTAAGGCTATGTGGAATTATGTGCATACGGGATTGGAAAATGCAACGGAATATGTTGTTTCGGATAAATCACGGAAAGGGATTGAAAAGGGGTTACTGGAAGGAGATACGATTATTGTGACCGGAAATCTGAATCTGGCACATGAAGCGGCAGTAAAGGTCAGTGATTAACGGGTCAGTGATGAGTGATTAGTGGAGTTAATTGATAGATAGAAAAACATGATAAAATTTTTAATCCAGCGTCCTATTGCCGTATTGATGGCTTTTACTGCCT
>NZ_DAWCXD010000024.1:37656-47637 GCF_052357945.1 Bacteroides sp.
ATGATAAAATTTTTAATCCAGCGTCCTATTGCCGTATTGATGGCTTTTACTGCCTGTTTCATAATCGGGTTGGTGACATATAATACTTTGCCTATATCATTGCTTCCGGATATTGCCATTCCGGAGATAACAATACAGGTGTCTGCCGGCAATACCTCTGCCCGTGAACTGGAAAACACGATTGTGAAACCTTTACGGGGACAACTGATTCAGGTGTCTACATTGAAAGATATTCATAGTGAATCAAGAGACGGAGCAGGTATGATCCGCCTGTCTTTTGATTTCGGTACTAATACGGATCTTGCCTTTATTGAGGTCAATGAAAAAATAGACGCTGCAATGAACTATCTTCCCAAGGATACTGAACGCCCGAAAGTTATTAAGGCAAGCGCAACGGATATACCCGTGTTTTACCTGAATCTGACCTTAAAGAATGATAGTGCTTATGGTACGGTAGGACAGCAATCTTTTCTTGATTTGTGTGAATTTGCCGAATCGGTGATTAAGCGCAGGATAGAACAGCTTGAAGAAGTGGCTATGGTAGACGTGACCGGATTAGTGGAGCGTCAGGTACAGATTGTACCTGATGAGGATAAACTGGCTATGATGGGACTTTCCATTGAGGATATTGAATCGGCTTTGACTGCCAATAACGTGGAGCCGGGCAGTATGACAGTACGTGACGGATACTATGAATATAATATAAAATTCTCCACTCTGTTGCGTACCGCGGAAGATGTGGAAAATATATACCTGCGTAAGAGGGACCGCATTGTCCAACTAAAGGACTTCTGCAAAGTTACTATCGTGCCCGTAAAAGAAAAAGGTGTATCTGTATCGAACGGGAAAAGGGCGGTGACACTGGCTGTTATCAAGCAGGCGGACGAGAATATGGATAAGATGAAACAGTCTTTGGTGAGGACGATGGAGCATTTTAGGCGGGTATATCCTGAAATCGATTTTAGTATCAGCCGCAACCAGACAGAATTGTTGGATTACACTATCTCAAATCTGCAACAGAATCTAACTTTAGGTTTTCTTTTTATCTGTCTGGTAGCTGTCCTGTTTTTGGGAGATGTGAAATCTCCGTTGGTGATCGGACTTAGTATGGTAGTCTCTATCGTGATTAGTTTTGTTTTCTTCTATCTGTGTAATATGTCCTTGAATATCATTTCGCTTGCCGGATTAATTCTGGCATTGGGTATGATGATTGACAGTTCGATTATTGTGACAGAAAATATATCCCAATACCGGGAACGGGGCTATTCATTGCGTCGTGCCTGTATAACAGGAACTAGTGAAGTGGTGACTCCTATGTTAAGTTCTTCCCTGACTACCATTGCCGTGTTTGCTCCTTTAATTTTTATGAGTGGCATTGCCGGAGCTATCTTCTATGATCAGGCTTTTTCGGTTACAGTGGGCTTGATGGTTTCGTATTTTACCGGTATTATGCTTCTTCCGGTGCTTTATCTGCTGGTCTATCGGACAGGTATTCATACCCGGAAATGGAAATGGCTTTCTTTTAAATTCAATAACCCGATAAAGGATCACACATTGGATCGTTTTTATGATGCCGGGGTAGATTGGGTGTTTCGTCACAAAACGTTTAGTGTATTGTTTTGTGTTGTCTCCATCCCGCTTTGTGTATTCTTCTTTTTCTTTATCGACAAGCAACGGATGCCTGATATAGAAGAGAATGAATTGATTGCCCGGATCGAGTGGAATGAGAATATTCATGTGGATGAAAACAGGAGGCGTGTGGATGAGCTTTTTAAGGATTTAAAAGAACAGGTATTGGAGCACACGGCATCTGTTGGCAGACAGGATTTTCTTCTGAATCGTGAAAGGGAACTTTCTGCTTCCGAAGCAGAACTCTATTTCCGAACGGAAACATCAGAAACAATCATTCCTTTGCAGCAGGAGATATACCATAAACTGAAAGAACGTTATCCACTTTCCGTTATTTCTTTCTCTCCACCGGAAACTGTATTTGAGAAACTCTTTGTCACGGGAGAACCGGATATCATAGCCGAATTTTACACCCGTAATAAGGCAAAAGCACCGGAAGCGGAAACGATCCGGAATGTGGAGCTGGAGTTAGCCCGTAGGACGGGAATTGCTCCTACAGGCATTGCCTTTGAGAACCAACTGAACCTAAGTATCAATAAGGAGAAACTATTGCTTTACCGCGTTGCTTACAATGAACTTTATAGAGTTTTGAAAACTGCTTTCCGGGAAAATAGTGTGACTATGTTGCATTCTTACCAGCAATATCTTCCGATCAACGTTGCGGGTAGTGAAAAGACGGTGAATGAAATATTGCAGGAAACACTGATACAGACTGAACCGGACAATAGGGGAAACAGAGAGTACATTCCACTCCGGAAACTGGTGACGGTTACTCCTGCCGAGGACTTGAAGAGTATTACTGCCGGACGTAACGGGGAATATGTTCCTTTTGATTTTTATGGCGTACAGGACGGAAACAAACTGATAAAGGAGGTGAAACAAATAGCGGAAGATATGAAAGACTGGGATACAGGATTCTCCGGCAGTTTCTTTTCTAACAGTGAGATGTTGGATGAATTGGTGATCATCTTATTTATTTCACTGTTACTGATGTATTTTATTCTTGCCGCACAGTTTGAAAGCTTTTTGCAGCCTTTGCTTGTTTTGGCAGAGATACCGATTGACCTCGCATTTGCACTGCTTTTACTCTGGATTTGCGGACATACGCTGAATTTGATGTCTGCTATCGGGTTGATTGTTACCTGCGGTATTGTAATCAATGACTCTATTCTGAAGCTGGATGCTATCAATGAATTGCGTAAAGCGGGTGTTCCGTTATTAGAAGCGATACATGAAGCTGGCCGCAGGCGTTTGCGACCGATTATCATGACTTCGCTGACTACCATCTTCGCAATGGTGCCACTGCTTTTTTCTTCGGATATGGGTTCGGAGTTACAAAAACCGTTGTCTATTGCTATGATAGGGACAATGTCGATTGGTACGGCGGTGAGCTTATTTATCATACCGTTACTTTACTGGTTTATTTATCATAACAAGAAAATAAGTAACAGCTAGAAAGTAATAACTAATAGTTCTAAAATGAAAGTTATGAATAGATTAAAGAAAAGAATTCCTGTCTTCCTCTGTGTTTTCTGTATGTTTGGTGGTGAATCTTCACTTTGGGCACAGAAACACCTGGTATTGGATTTGAATAGGACAATTTCTCTTGCTAACGACAGTTCGCTGGAATCATTCCGTACACAGAATATGTATTTATCCGGTTATTGGGAGTATAGGACTTTTCGGGCAAATCGGTTACCTAGTCTGACACTGGATGTTACTCCGGCACAATATAACCGGGATATAACGAAACGATACGATTCGGGACAGGATTTGGATGTATACCGTACGCAACAGTCTTACTATGCTTATGGAGGATTGAGTGTAAAACAGAACTTTGATTTAACCGGAGGTACTTTTTATCTGGAATCGAATCTTGCCTATATGCGTAACTTCGGAAGTAACAGTGCTACGCAGCTTACGAGTGTTCCCATACGAATCGGATATTCGCAAAGTCTGGTAGGATATAACTCCTTCAAATGGGAACGGAAGATAGAGCCGTTGAAGTATGAGCGTGTGAAAAAGGAATTTCTCTATAATGTGGAAAAGGTGTCGGAAACGGCTACGGATTATTTTTTCTCTTTGGCTATGGCGCAGGCAGAATATAATTTGGCTAAAGAAAACTTGGCTTCTACGGACACATTGTATCGTATCGGGCAACAGCGCCACCGAATTGCAGCTATCTCACAGGCTGATTTGTTGACATTGAAACTGGATCGCGTGAATGCACAGAATACATTGCAGAATAAAGCAAGTGACCTGAAACGGGCTATGTTTTCACTGGCTTCTTTTCTCAACCTGGATAAGAATACGCAAATCAAACTGGAACTTCCTTCCCGCCCGGAGATGGTGGATATTCCGGTAGATGAGGCTTTGAGGTGGGGCAGGAATAATAACCCGCAATTGTTGGAACTGAAACAGAATGTACTTGAAGCGGAACGGAATGTGGATAAGACGAAGAAAGAATCTCGCTTTAACGCAAGTGTGAATGCCAGTATCGGTTTTAATCAGGTAGCGGATAACTTTGGAGATGTGTATCATAAACCGATGCAGCAGGATTTGGTGGCAGTCAGTGTTTCTATTCCGTTATTGGACTGGGGTGTTCGTAAGGGTAAGTATAATATGGCAAGAAATAATCTGAATGTAGTGAAGATCTCGGCACGTCAGGATGAGATTAGCATCGAGGAGGAAGTGATTATGACGGTAAGTGATTTTAATATCCAGCAGCAATTGATAGCCAGTGCGGAAGAAGCGTTGGATCTGTCTATACTTGCTTATAATGAGACTAAACAGCGCTTCATTATCGGCAAGGCGGATATTAATAGCCTGACTCTTTCTCTCAACAGGCAACAACAGGCACAACGTAATTTTATCTCTGCCTTGCAGAACTACTGGCTGAATTATTATAAGATACGCCGGCTTACTTTATTTGATTTTGCTGCGAAACTTTCACTTTCGGACAGGTTTGATTTTAATGGAGGCAAACTAATTAAATGAAGAATGAAAAAGGATAATGCTAAATATGGATTCTGAAATAGTAAAATCTCCTAAGGCTTCTGCTTTCACATTGATTGTGGCTTTTGTCTGTGTGGCATTAGTTGGGCTGGCACTCATTCCATTGCTGCCTGTCAAACTGAATCCGTCGCGGACCTTACCTGGTTTCACGGTGAGATTCAGTATGCCCGGTACTTCAGCACGTGTAGTGGAAATGACGGCTACCAGTAAATTGGAGGCAATGCTTGCCCGTGTGAAGGGAATTCGAGGGATTTCTTCCACTTCAGGAAACGGATGGGGAAGTGTCAGTGTAAATTTGGATAAACATGTGGATGCAGCGGTTGCCCGCTTTGAAGCTTCTACCATTATTCGTCAGACGTGGCCGGAATTACCGGATGGGGTGAGCTATCCGTATATTCAGATGCACAGTCCGGAGCAAAGTAATCAGGGGCCTTTTATGGCATTTACGATCAATGCACCCGCTACTCCTTTCTTAATTCAGCAGTATGCGGAGGAACATATAAAAACACGTCTTGCACAGATTCCGGGAATCTATAAAATCAATCTTAGCGGAGCTACTCCGATGGAATGGCGATTGGAGTATGATTCAGAACAATTGCGTGCGCTTGGAATAAGTACGGATGATATTCGCCAAGCTGTCCGGTTGCATTATCAAAAAGAATTTTTGGGTACTTATGATGTGGAACAGGGTGCTTCGGGCAGACAGTGGATACGTTTGGCATTGGTTCCTGAATGTGAGGTCAGAGAGTTTAATGCGGAGCGGATAAAGGTAAAAATGAAAGATGGTAAAATCATAGGTCTGAATGAACTGGTGAAGGTTTCCCGTATGGAGGAGCAGCCACAAAACTATTATCGGATTAATGGGCTGAATTCAATTTATCTGTCGATTGTTGCAGAGGAAACAGCAAATCAATTGGCATTGAGTGAAAAGGTAAAAGCATTTATGAATGATAATCGGCTATTACTTCCGGCAGGATATGAGATTCACACCAGTTACGACGCAACGGAATTTATTCAGGAAGAACTGGGGAAAATTTATTTGCGTACGGGAATGACTGTAGCGATTTTGCTCCTGTTTGTATTGTTGATAACCTTTAGCCCCAAATATCTTTTTTTGATTGTAATCAGTCTGGCTGTTAATATGGCAATAGCTGTCATTCTTTATTATGCGTTCGGATTGGAAATGCAATTGTATTCTTTGGCGGGTATTACGGTTTCATTAAACTTGGTGATAGATAATACAATTGTCATGAGTGATCATTATTTGCGGCGTAGAGACCGGAAAGCATTTATGTCTATTCTTGCAGCCACGTTAACCACGATGGGAGCTTTGGTTATCATCTTTTTTCTGGATGAGAAGATACGTCTTAATTTGCAGGATTTTGCTGCGGTAGTGATTATAAATCTAGGAGTATCACTGCTGGTTGCTTTATTTTTTGTTCCTTCTCTAATTGATAAAATAGGATTGAAACGAAGAAAGAAATCTTCTCTTTCAATAGTTAAATGGAAGATTGGGGAGGTCCGTTTCTTTGTGTGGATACGTTCAAGAATGCGTCGGCTTCCGGTTTATTTCAGTCGTTGTTACAGGTGGCTGATACAAATACTTTGTCGTTGGAGGGTGGCGGTATGTATTTTGTTATTGTTGGCATTCGGACTACCGGTATTTCTATTGCCGGAAAAGATGAAAGGTGATGATAGATGGGCGAAAACTTATAATCAAACGTTGGGTACCACCACTTATAAGGAAAAGGTGAAACCAATAGTGGATAAAGCGTTGGGAGGTACTCTAAGGTTATTTGTGCAAAAGGTATATGAAGGGAGTTACTTTTCACGTAATGAAGAGGTAGTGCTTCACGCCAATGCTAATTTGCCGAATGGAAGTACACTTGAGCAGATGAATACACTGATTAAGAGGATGGAAACTTATTTGAGCGAATTTAAAGAGATTAAACAGTTCCAGACATCTGTAGAAAGTGCCCGAAGAGCATCTATCCATATCTATTTTACGAAAGAACACCAAAAAAGCGGTTTTCCTTATACGTTGAAAGCGAATATGATTAGTAAGGCACTTCAACTGGGAGGTGGAAATTGGAGTATATATGGCCTGCAGGATCAGGGGTTCAGTAATGATGTACGTGAGAATGCGGGGTCTTTCCGGGTAAAAATGTATGGATATAATTATGATGAACTGTATGATTGGATAGAGAAATTAAAAGCAAAATTATTGTCTCACCGCCGGATTCGGGAAGTGACGATCAGCTCTGATTTCTCTTGGTGGAAAGATGATTATATGGAATTCTACTTTAATTTGAATAAACAGCGGATGGCAGAGGAGGGGATTGGAGCCGGAAGGTTATTTTCAGCTATTCACCCGATATATGGGCGGAATATGGAAATAGGTTCGGTGATGGCGGAAGAGGGTACGGAAAAGATTAAACTTTCTTCACGTCAGTCGGAAGATAGGGATGTGTGGGCGATGCAATTTTATCCTTTTCAAATAGGAGAGAGGGAATATAAACTTTCAGAATTGGCTACTGTGGAAAAAGGACAAATGCCACAGGAAGTGGCCAAGGAGAATCAACAGTACCGATTGTGTTTGCAATATGAGTACATCGGTTCTTCGGAACAGGGAAATAAACTATTGAAAAAAGATTTGGAAGAGTTTAACGAGATTCTACCAATGGGATATACAGCTAAATCGGAGGATAATAACTGGTCTTGGGGAGGAAAGGACAATAAGCAATATCGTCTGCTTTTGATTGTGATTGCTATTATTTTCTTTATTACGAGTATCCTGTTCAATTCTTTGAAACAGCCATTGGCCATTCTCTTTGTGATTCCGATATCTTATATCGGTGTGTTTCTGACATTCTATTGGTTCAAACTGAATTTTGACCAGGGAGGATTTGCTTCTTTTGTTTTGCTTTGTGGTATTACAGTCAATGCAAGCATTTATATCTTGAATGAATATAACTTCGTTCGTAAACGTTTTCCGCGTCTTTCACCGCTTCGGGCTTATGTGAAAGCTTGGAACACTAAAGTGATTCCTATTTTCCTAACAGTGATTTCTACTATTCTGGGATTCGTTCCTTTTATGGTAGGTATGGAGAAAGAAGGCTTTTGGTTTCCATTGGCGGCAGGTACCATCGGAGGATTAATAATATCTGTAATCGGGGTGTTTGTTTTCCTGCCGATATTGGTTTTGAAGAAGAAGTGTTTGGTGAAACCTAAAGCTATGCTTTAGCATCTGTAAAGCGTAGCTTTAGATAGGATAAAGCTACGCTTTTTACAGTCTTACCAATTGTTCCCTGCATTACTGCTACTGATAAGCATTTCCACACGTTGTTTATACAAATTTGCTCCTTCAGCGATATTCTTGCCGGCGTCTGCTGTTCCCATTCCGTAAACAACAATAGGGGTTTGCCATGACATTCCCGAATGAATGGCACTTACCTGATAAGGACGCAATAATTCGTCCGTAGTGAAACGGTTTCTGCCGCCACTGCGATAAGCTTCGTATTCAGATCCTGTGGTCGTTACTACTGTCAGCGGTTTGCCGGCGACAGCCGGAGTCTTGGATAGGAAAGTAAAGACTTCATCCTGCCATTTCTTTAGTAATGACGGTGCAGACATCCAATAGAAAGGAAACTGATAGACCACAGCAGAGGCATCAGAGATGATTTTACTCCATTCGTCTACATTGAAAGCGATGTCAGGCGATAATTCGTAAAGGTTGAATACGGCTACTCCTTCAATGTCACCAACGGCATCAATTAATGCTTTGTTTGCTTGAGATCCTTTCATGTTTGGATGTGCCAGCAGGATCACTACTTTTCTTAAATCTTTATTCATATTCAATCAGGTATTTTAGGATGATATAACTACTTATAGATTATAAAGGTGTAAAAATAAGAAAAAGTTCGCGAAAACCAATATCTTAATTAAAAATAAAACAATCCCTCTTTGCTTTTGAATTTGTATTTTTGCATCCACGTTCGTAAGGCGTTATTTTAGATAATAATTTATATATGATAGATTTTAATCAGTTCCCTTCTCCTTGTTACATCATGGAAGAAGAGCTTTTAAGAAAGAACCTGTGTTTGATAAAAAGCGTAGCCGACAGGGCGGGAGTGGAGATCATTCTAGCTTTCAAGTCATTTGCCATGTGGCGCTCTTTCCCCATATTCCGTGAATATATAGATCATTCTACGGCAAGTTCGGTGTATGAAGCCCGTTTGGCATTGGAAGAGTTCGGCAGCAAGGCGCATACATATTCTCCTGCTTATACGGAACAGGATTTCCCGGAAATCATGCGTTGCAGCAGTCATATCACATTCAACTCAATGCAGCAGTTTGAACGCTTCTATCCGATGGTGGTTGCAGAAGGAAGTGGCATCTCTTGTGGTATCCGCATAAATCCTGAATATTCGGAAGTGGAAACCGAACTTTATAATCCATGTGCACCCGGCACACGTTTTGGGATAACAGCCGATTTGTTGCCCGAAGCATTACCGCAAGGTATTGAAGGCTTTCATTGTCATTGTCACTGTGAATCTTCTTCTTATGAGCTGGAACGTACATTGGAACATCTTGAAGCTAAATTTGCCCATTGGTTTCCACAGATTAAGTGGTTGAATCTGGGTGGTGGACACCTGATGACTCGTAAGGATTATGATACCGAACATTTGATAAGACTATTGCAAGGATTAAAAGCACGCTATCCTCATTTGCGCATTATCCTGGAGCCCGGTTCGGCCTTTACCTGGCAGACGGGAGTGCTGACTTCCGAAGTGGTGGATATTGTGGAAAGTCGTGGTATCAAGACGGCTATTTTGAATGTCAGTTTCACTTGTCACATGCCCGATTGTCTGGAGATGCCCTATCAGCCTGCCGTGCGTGGTGCGGAAATGGGAAACGAAGGAAAATATATTTATCGTCTCGGAGGCAATTCCTGTTTGAGCGGTGACTATATGGGATTGTGGAGTTTCGATCATCCTTTGCAGATCGGAGAACGTATTGTGTTCGAAGATATGATTCATTATACGATGGTCAAGACAAATATGTTTAACGGAATTCATCATCCTGCCATTGCTTTATGGACCAAAGAGGGGAAAGCCGAAATATACAAGCAATTTTCTTATGAAGATTATCGTGACCGAATGAGTTGATAATCAAAATGATTGTTTTGCGGTCGATGCAAAGTGAACAGATTTCTGTGAAAAAAGTATGCAGAATGTTTGCAGGTTTACGGAAAATCCCTACCTTTGCAACCGCAAACGAAAAAATGCGGAAATAGCTCAGTTGGTAGAGCATAACCTTGCCAAGGTTAGGGTCGCG
>NZ_DAWCXD010000025.1:0-47214 GCF_052357945.1 Bacteroides sp.
GTAATCAATATATTATAGTTGTATTTAGTTCTGCAAAGACTTTGCAGATTTCGTACATCGGTATGCAGACGCAGGAAGTGGCGATAAAGCCTAATTTGCGAGTGGTTCTCAAATCTGATGCACAGCTAATAGATGAGGTTGTGGTAACCGGATATGGGGTAACTAAAAAAGCGGCATTTACGGGATCTGCCCAAACGGTGGATAACAAGGACTTGATGAAGAAAACAGATGCAAACTTTATGAAGTCTTTGGAAGGATCAGTAGCTGGTTTACAAGTAAATAGCTTGACTGGACAACCTGGTGCATACGCTTCTACTACTATTCGTGGGGTTGGTTCAATGAACTCTGGAACTGAACCTTTATACGTAATTGATGGTATTGCCATTTACACAGACAAAATGGGGGCTTATAACAAAGCTGGAACAGGGGATATGGCGGCAAGTCCGATGGCTAACATCAATCCTAACGACATTGAGTCCATCACAGTTTTGAAAGATGCTACAGCTACAGCTATTTATGGAGCTCGTGCAGCGAATGGAGTAATTGTAGTTACTACTAAAAAAGGTAGTCTGGGAAAAGCGCGTTTTAATGTGAATGCAAAAGTCGGAACTAGTTTTGTAGGTAAGATAGATCATAATTATCGTACGACAAATCTGGATAAATACAAAGAGATCTGGACCGAAGGACTAACAAATGCAGGATATGACGGTAAGGATGGCATGACTTCTGCTGAATGGCTGAATGCCTATGTTATGGATTGGTATAATGTGGACTTGACGCAAAATATCAAGAGTGTGGATTGGCTGAAGGAGATTCTGCAAAATGGTTTTTCACAAGAATATGATATCAGTGCTCAAGGTGGGAATGAAAATTTGCGCTATTATATTAGTGGAGGATATTTTCAGAATACAGGTATCGTCATCGGAACTGGAATGAAACGCTATAGCGGACGTATTAGTTTAGATGGAAAAAGCGGGCGGATAGGATATGGACTTTCTGTGAATGGAGCACTCTCCGATATAAACAACACTATGACTGAAAGCCAATATACTAATCCTATTGTAGCAGTATATGACATCCGTCCGTTTGAACAGGTGCGCAATGAAGACGGAACATATAATACAAATGTTAATTATAATCCTGTAGCTATTAACGATAAAGAAAAAGGTGATAAACGCAATCAAAAGCAGATTACATTGGTTGTGAATCCATATTTTACTTATAATATTATTGATGGCTTAACATGGAAGACAAATGCAGGATTGAGCTTGATTGACTTGGACGAGTTCTTTTACAGTTCAATTTATAATCCTCAATATTCCGGTAGTGGTATGCTTGGTCAAAGAAACCAGGAAAGAGCAACAACCTTGACCATTACCAATACCGTAAACTTCAACCGCACTTTCAAAGACATGCATCATTTGAATGTGTTGTTGGGACAAGAAGCACAGAAAATATCTTATAGAACAATTTATGCAGCTGCCAGTGGATATCCTAGTGATGCTGTTTTTGAATTGGACAATGCTTCCAAGCCAACAGGGGCGGGATCTTCAACCAAAGCAAGCACTCTTTCTTCATTCTTTATGAATGCAGAATATAACTTGAATGATAAATATTATCTGTCAGGCAGTTTCCGTTATGACGGCTCGTCAAGATTTGGTGTAAACAACAAATGGGCTCCTTTTTGGTCTATAGGAGCAAAATACCGAATCTCTAACGAAAGCTTTATGGAAAATACCAAAAATTGGTTGACAGATTTGACTATCAGAGGTAGTTATGGAACTGTAGGTAATCAGGATATTGGTTATTATGCAGCAATGGGATTGTATAATTATGGATATTCTTATAATGGCAAACCTGGAGCTATTCCTTACCAAATAGCCAATCCGGATCTTAAATGGGAGACTGTTGCGAAAGCCGATATCGGTATCCATGCTGTTTTCTTCGAAAGACTGACACTCGAAGTAGACTATTATAACCAACGGACAAAAGATATGATATTTGATGTACCACTTTCTTACACAACTGGATTCGGATCTATCCTGAAAAATGTAGGTGAGATGGAAAACAAAGGTATAGAATTCTTAATTAACGCTAACGTACTTAGAAATAAAGATTTCAGTTGGGATGTTCGTTTCACTGGTACGGCAAATAAAAATAAAATCATAAAACTTGCTACAGAAAAACCAATTGAGAATACTCTAACTATCAGAAAAGTTGGTGAAGCGTATAATACGTTCTATATGCCGGAATATGCAGGAGTGGATCCTGAAACAGGAGAAGCAATGTGGTATAAAGGACAAGAAGGGGATGAGAAAACAAAAAATGTAAATGAAGCCGGTCAGCGAATTGTAGGTTCTGCCGATCCTAAATTTTATGGTGGCTTTGGAATGAATTTCAAATACAAAGGTTTTGACTTCTCTTTTGATACCAGTTTCACCTTGGGAAATAAAGTATATAACTCCGGATTTGCATTTGATATGCAGGTTGGACATTATTTCTTAGGTCCGGTATCTAACTATGTTTATGACAACCGCTGGCAAAAGCCGGGAGATATAACCGACGTACCCAAATTTGTAGCTGGAGACAACTCGGGAGCAGAAACTAATTCCAGCCGTTTCTTAATGAATGGTTCTTATTTAAGAATGAAATCCATGGTTTTAGGATATACTCTTCCGAAGAACCTTATGAATAAGGTGGCTATTGACAATTTAAGAGTTTATATCTCTGCTGACAATTTGTTCACTATCACTGCTAAAGATTTTATAGGATTTGATCCACAAACCAGATCTACCGGTATGCAGTCTTGGGCATATCCTGTACCTAGAAATATCATGTTCGGTCTTAATCTTAGCTTCTAAAAAATAACTTTAGAAATTTATGACAATGAAGAAAATATTATTTGCTTTATTAACCGGTTGGATGGCAATTTCATTCACCGCATGCGATGACTTCTTGACAGAAACGCCATCAACTTCTGTTCCGACAGAAGAAGCCTTGGTTACTACCCAAGATTTTCAGAATGCTCTAAATGGTGTATATTACACATTAGGTTCATATCGTTTTCTGGGACGTGATGTATTAGCAATTGGAGATGCGCCAACGGATATCACTTCACATTCCGTTGCAACGTCTCATTTCTATGACATCTTCCGCTATCAGATACTGGATACTAATTCATACATAGAAGAAATATGGGCATACGGATATTGGGCTATCGACCGTTGTGCACGTATCATTAAAGAAGGTGCTTCATTTAAAGAAGTAACAAAGGGGGATCTGTCAGAAGTGGAAGGATGCATCGCTCAAGCCTATGCAATTAAAGCCCTCTGCTCTTTCTATTTGACTAACATGTTTGGTTTGCCATATTCGGAAGCCAACAAAACGACATTAGGTATCGTAAACGTTACTGAACCCATCCCTGCCTATTCACAGGTGTCAAGAGTCAGTGTAGAACAAAATTATAGCCTGATTCTTGATGATATAACGAAGGCTAAAGAATATTATGCTAAAGAAGGTGTTGAAAATGTAGGTAAACAGTATATGAATACGGCTGCAGTTGCTGCACTTGAAGCTCGCGTAAAACTCTATATGAAAAATTACGAAGGGGCTATTACAGCGGCTCAAGAGGCAATAACCCTAAGTGGTGGTACAATTGTATCAACCAAAGAAGACTATAAGAATATGTACACGACATTGGCTGTTTCGACAGAAGACATTTTCTTTATAGCAAAAGCCGAAGATGATTATTTGTCCGCTAATGCTCTGAATACTTTATGGAATAAATACGGTTTGTCTATTAACAGCGCAACAATAGCAGAATATTCATCTAATGATATTCGTCTGGCACTTCTTGGCGGTACGTGGACTGGTGGAAAAATGCGTGGTATCACAACCAATAATCAGATTTCTAACTTGCCGGTTTTCAGACTGCCTGAAATGTATTTAATACAGGCAGAAGCATATGCAAAACAGTCAACTCCTGATTATGGAAAAGCTAAAGAAAAACTATTGGAAGTAGCTGCCAAAAGAAATCCGAATTTGGATGACAATGAAATAGCAGAGGATCAAACGGTTATTGATGCCATTGATAAAGAAAGAAAATTAGAACTGGTTCAAGAAGGACATCGCTTCTTTGATGCAAGAAGATTAGGCAAAATTATTAGTGTAGCAGATGGATCGTACACTAATTTCAACATCGCAAAATTTGTGTACCCAATACCTTCTTTTGAAGTCAATTCAGGTTTTGGAGTTATACAAACAGAGGGATGGAGTAATAATCTACCTCGATAAAACATTTTTTAATATTGCCTCCATATAAGGATAAGTTTTAAATAAATAGATGAGACCTGCAATTTTAGAATTAATCGAAATTGCAGGTCTTATTATTTATAAATATATACATAAGTAGTTTTACGTAAGAAACAATAACTCGCTTGCGAAATTTCAATGAACGCCATATTTACTTTGACTAATAATCAACATTTGAATATTAGTCTGAATTAGTTTGTTACAATTTTCTTCATATAGTATTCCCTTACTAAATAAATATCACGTTTATTATCAGATGATTACATCTTTTTTGGGTAGAGATTAAGTATTACATATATAGACTGGTAATAATAACGAATTTATTTAATTATCTAATAATTAAGTATATATGTATCATTAATTAAGAAAAGAAAAAGCTCCCCACAGCTAAATGCGAGACATTACATTATTGATAATCAATAAGATATAAAATATTTAGTTCTGCAAAGACTTTGCAGATTTCGTATATCGGAATGCAAACACAAGAAGTCGTTATTAAGCCAAATTTGAGAGTTGTATTAAAGGCTGACGCCCAAAAGCTAGACGAAGTAGTAGTTACCGCTATGGGTATTTCACGCGAAAAGAAAGCATTGGGATATGCCGTACAAGATGTCAAATCGGATGCGTTGACACGTGCTGCTAATACAGATTTAGCGGGAGCCTTACAAGGAAAAGTATCAGGTATTGACATCACCCCATCATCAGGTATGCCGGGTGCTTCTTCAAAGATTACGATTCGCGGTTCTCGTTCTTTCACTGGAGACAATACTCCATTGTATGTAATTGATGGCATGCCTATCGCTTCTACCGCAGATGTGAGCACTTCTCTTACCGATGGAGCGTATGGAACGGACTATGCTAACCGTGCTGTCGACATTGACCCTAATGATATAGAAAGTATCAATATATTAAAGGGACAAGCCGCTTCTGCTTTGTATGGTATGAGAGCTTCCAATGGTGTTATCGTTATCACTACCAAAAGTGGTAAAGGAGCAGATAAAGGGAAACCTACTATAACTTTCAGTACTAACCTTTCCTTTGATAAGATTTCAACTCTTCCGGAATTGCAACAAGAATATGCACAAGGTTCAGGCGGTACTTTCGATCCGTCATCTCCTTTCGCATGGGGTCCTAAGATTTCCGAATTAGCTAACGACCCTACCTACGGAGGAAATACAGACAACAGTTACACCAGCCAATATGGTAAACAGTCCGGAAAATACTATGTTCCTCAACTTGCAGCTGCCGGCATGAATCCGTGGGCTACTCCACAGGCATATAACAACATGAAGGACTTTTTTGAAACAGGTGTATCTTGGAGCAATAACGTCAATGTAGCCCAGAGATTCGACAAAGGTAACTACTCCTTTTCTTTGGGTAACACCACGAGTAATGGTATCGTTCCATCAACTGGTATGGATAGATATAACGTGAAAATGTCCGCCGAAGCACAACTCCATCCTAACTGGACTACCGGATTTAATGGAAACTTTGTGACTTCAAAAATCTCCAAACAGTCTACAGCCAACACCAGTGTGGTTGCTACGATCTATAATGCACCCGTCAGCTATAATATGGCCGGCATTCCTTCTCACATAGAAGGCGACCCTTACACACAAAATACATATCGTGACAGCTGGATCGACGATGCATATTGGGCAGTTGACAATAACCAGTTCTCTGAACGTTCACAACGTTTCTTCGGAAATGCTTTCGTGAAATACACCACTAAATTTGGAACGGACAATCACAAACTGGATATTAAATACCAGATCGGTGATGACGCTTACACTACCAATTATTCAGAAATCTACGGATATGGAAGTACCTGGGCACCTACAGGTGAAGATTCAGAATACCATTACACTGTTAATGAGTTAAACTCACTGTTAACTGCCGCTTACACATGGAATATCAACGAAGAATGGACCCTGGATGCGTTGATTGGTAATGAGTTTGTAGATAAAAAGACAAAATATGAATACGCATATAGCATGAACTTCAATTTCCCGGGATGGAATCATCTGAATAATGCTTCTGTATTCTCTAACGAAAGCCAATACAACAAGAAGCGGACGGTAGGTAATTTCGCCAACTTGTCAGTAGCATGGAAAAATATGCTCTATCTAAGCGGAAGTATACGTAACGATATTGTTTCAAGCATGCCACGTGACAACCGTTCTTTCACTTATCCTTCAGTGTCATTAGGATTCATCTTCACCGAACTGGCTCCCCTGAAGAATAACATATTGACTTTCGGTAAGATACGTGCTTCTTATGCAGAAGTTGGTATGGCCGGTGATTATACTCAAAGTTATTATTATACTCCGTCTTATGGTGGCGGCTTCTATATGGGAAATCCTATTGTTTATCCAATTAATGGAGCAATGGCTTACATTCCATATTATAAGGTATATGACCCTAACTTAAAACCACAAAATACAAAATCATACGAACTGGGAGCAGATCTTACTTTCTTAAACGGACTGGTAACCTTGAATTATACCTATTCACGTCAGAATGTAAAAGATCAGATATTTGAAGTTCCTTTGGCAGGTTCAACCGGAGCCTCAAGTATGATAATGAATGGAGGTAAAATCCACACAAATACTCACGAGTTGACATTGGGCGTATCTCCGGTAGATACCAAGAACTTCAAACTCGACTTCGCTTTCAACTTCTCCAAAATCGACAATTACGTAGACGAATTGGCTCCAGGAGTAGAAAGTATTATGTTAGGAGGATTTGTTACTCCGCAGGTACGTGCCGGAATTGGTGACAAGTTCCCTGTGATCTACGGAAAAAGCTATATGCGTAATGACGAAGGCAAGATTGTGGTAGACAAAAACGGACTTCCCATGCAGGGAGAAGATGCGGTTATCGGAACTGTATCTCCTGACTTCCGTTTAGGTTTCAATACAAATATCGAATTGTACAAGTTCCGTATTTCTGCAGTATTCGACTGGAAACAAGGAGGACAGATGTATAGTGGTACCGCAGGTGAAATGAACTATTACGGTGTGAGCAAATTATCTGGTGATATGCGTAATACCGAATTCATTGTGGAAAACTCCGTTAAAGAAACAGGAAAAGATGCAGACGGTAACTCAATCTATGCGCCCAATGATATAAAGGTAACAGACGCTCAAGCATATTTCACAAGAAGAAGATCCATTGACGAATCCTACATTTATGACAATTCTTATATAAAACTGCGTGAATTATCAGTAAGCTATCCGGTATTCTCAAAGAAATGGTTGAATGTGAACGTGAATGTTTTTGCCCGCAACATTTTGGTTTGGTCTGAAATGAAAGGCTTCGATCCGGAAGCTTCACAGGGTAATGACAATATGGGAGGTGCATTCGAACGTTTCTCTCTTCCGGGAACAGCCAGCTATGGTTTTGGATTTAATGTAAAATTCTAATTAGCTAAAAAGAAAGATGAAAACATATAATATAATCAAAGGCATTTTTGCCGCTACTGTTTTATCAGTTGTCTTTTCCGGATGTTCGGAAGATGCAATGGATAGAATCAATAAGGATCACGGACATACGCAAAGCGTGGCCGGAAGATTCATTCTGACAGATGTAATAACCTCTACCGCATTCTCTAACGCAGGAGGTGATTTCAATACTTATCTATCTGCTTACATTGAATATGAAGTAGGTGTTGACAACCAGTTGTATTATGCAGAAACCAGAGAAAGCGAACCGACTTCATCTTCCACTTTCAATAATACATGGAATGGTTTGTATTCCACATTGAAATCCGCCCGTATCATTATCAATCAATGCAGTGAGGGAGGAATAGATTATGGAAATTTTGCAACCAAAGGTATGGCAGAGGTGTTGGCTGCTTATAATTGTGCATTGATAGCCGATATGTTCGGAGATGCTCCATGCAGCCAGGCAGCCTTAGTTGACGAAAATGGTTCTCCTGTTTACCTGACTCCTAAAATGGATAAACAAGAAGAGATCTATACACAAGCAATGCAATACCTGGACGATGCTATTGCAGACTTACAGAAAGAAGATCTGATAGACCCGGGAGCTCAAGATTTGTTATATCAGGGCGATGCTGAAAAATGGCTAAAGTTGGCGTATGGTCTGAAAGCGCGTTACACAATGCACCTTCTTAAAAGATCTGCCAACAAAGACGCTGACATGGAGAAGGTTTTGGAATATGTGGATAACTCTTTCGAAAGTGCAGAAGAACAAGCAGCATTCGATGTATATGACGCCAACAATATAAATCCGCTTTACGGTTTCTTTGTGGCACGTGCCGGATTAGGTGCGAGCGAAAGCATGAGAAGCAAACTGGCAGAATACAACGACCCACGCCTGTCCAGAGCTTTCATCACTAAACAAGGTGCATCTGGAAAAGAACAAGCCCCGGGAACTGCTGACAATGCCGTATATGCGCCTAACGGTTCTCCGGAACAAGGTACTTCCAAGTATGGAACTTCTTTATTTATGTATTCTATATCAGCACCCACACTGTTATTGAGCTATCATGAATTAAAGTTCCTGGAAGCAGAAGCTCTATGCAGATTGGGACGTGATGCAAAAAGTGCATTAAAAGACGCTGTAGTAGCCGGATTGTTAAATGCAGAAAATAGCTTTAGCGTTTCAAGAAAGGAATTGGGCAAAACGCTCATCAACCCGGCAAGTAGTATTACAGATACTGAAGCCGAAAGTTACTTTGACAATACAGTAGAAGCCAAATATACAGCCGAACCGTTGAAAACAACAATGATTCAAAAATACTTCGCATTATGGGGAGCTTCAGGAGAAGCGACAGAATCTTACAATGATGTTCGCAGAATGAAAGGACTTGGCGAAAACTTTATTGAGCTAAAAAATCCGAACTCTTTCCCATTACGTTGTCCTTATGGCAATAGCGACACAACAACGAATGCCGAAGTGAAAGCAGCATACGGAAACGGACAATATGTATATAGTGAAAACGTTTGGTGGGCAGGCGGAAGCAGATAATCCATTGACTTGAATCATATAAATGAGACTGAATTCTCCAGGGGAAAGGCGGGAATTCAGTCTCATTTCTTTATATCATAATTATAAAAGCCTTTATTATTTATACAAAAATCCCGATCTCCCCCTTTCTTATTTCATGTAATTTCATAGAGCATACTCTTTTCATTCATCCTGCCGACCAACACATTTTCTCTATAAAAGTAATTCAAAATAAAAAATGTTCCTTATATTTGCCAATGGTTTACGGGTTTATTTACATATACTTTTTATATAAAAGAGTATTTATTTCCGTCTATAAACAGAGTAGCTTTTGAATGATAACTCTTTAAACTTCCTCTGAAAAGGATTGAAGACACTGAATATATGGATCATTTTTTAGAGAAAATAGACACACACACTTTATCACTCTTACAACAAGGTGACGAAAAGGCTTTCGACACTATTTTCTGGAAATATAATCCCCGTGTATTTCATTTTATTCATTCCCTTCTATATGATAAAATACTAGCAGAGGACCTCACTCAAAATGTATTTCTAAAGATTTGGGAAAGACATCAAGATATCAAACCGGAAGAAGGTTTTGAAGCCTATCTCTTCACGATAGCACGCAACATGGTATACAAAGAAACAGAGAAACGGCTGCTCTCGGAACGTTTTCTGGATTCAATCAAACAAACTGATGCCGACAAGCACTTTGAAATAGATGTTGACACCGACTCCCTACAAGAATATATAGACGAACTGGTAGAACAGTTACCCTCTTCCCGGAAGAAAATCTACCTCATGAGCAGGAAACAACATCTGACAAATAAAGAAATAGCCGCCCAACTATCTTTGTCAGAAAAAACAGTTGAAACGCAATTATATCGTGCCCTTCATTTCTTACGTTCTAAATTAGCCAATGAAATTGTAGCTTTGGCTCTATTTTTTCTTTCTTCTAATTTTAAATAATGTTAAATACAGAGTAAAATCTTTGCACCCTGTAAGGGTTCTTGGCTCCATGGAGATATACATAATAAAAGCCCATGGAGAAGAATACGAATATATTATTATTAGAATGTTTTATGCGGGGAGAAACCTCTCCGGATGAAGAACGAATACTATCTGACTGGCTCCACAGTCAGGAAGCAAAAGAACAGTTATCCAACTATTATCAGGAAACCTGGAAAGGCTCTAATAACAAGCTCATTGCCGAAGTACAAGGACGTATGTTTGAACGGGTCAAAAGTCAAATGCATAATGCCGTACAAGAGTTGAATGGACGAAAGCAGAAACGGACAATGCGAATCAGGCGTTTATTCCAGTATGCAGCAGTCATTCTTTTAATCATAACAGCAGGAATAGGAGGTCATTTATATACAGTTTCTCAAACAGAACCCACAGTAACGGATAAGAGCTATCTTGTCCAAACAGGAAAAGGACAACGGGCAAATATTACCTTACCGGACGGTACAGTCGTTTGGCTAAATTCATATACTCAACTGCATTACAATGCGAATTACGGAGCCACTCAACGAGTGGTGTCATTGACAGGCGAAGCATATTTCGAAGTAGCTAAGGATAAAGAGAAACCATTTATTGTAGAAACGGCAGGAATGAATGTAGAAGCTTTGGGAACTACTTTTAATGTAAAAGCCTACCGGGAAGACTCTCAAATCATCGCAACACTTTTTTCCGGTTCGGTCCGTGTTTCTTCCGATAGAGATAACGTTATTCTTTCTCCTGACGAAAATGCCACATTCGAACGAAGATCGGGCAAGCTGGCAATACATAAACTGGATAATTCATCGTATGCCAAAATGTGGCGAAATAACGATCTTGTATTTAATGGAGAAACACTGGAAGAAATTGCCGTACTGCTTAACAGGATGTATAATATGCAAATAGCATTTAAATCCGAACGTATCAAGCAATATCGTTTCTCGGGAGTGATCTGCAACAATAGTCTTGATAATGTAATCGAACTGATTAGCCTAACCTCTCCCATCACTTATGAAACTCGTGGAGATACCATAATACTAGGCAATAGGTAGCCCAATATATTCCTAATTATTAACCTTTAAAATTCAATGCGTATGAAATAGCCTCGGTAGAACATAAAAAAAGATAGCCTGACAAGGTCAGGACTATCTCCTTTAAGCTTAAATCGGACCTTGGAAACTCACTCTGATACTGACAACTGGCGGAAGGCAGTGTCAGAGGGTATATATACCCGATTTTCAGCTTGTAAAGTTACATCTTTTTTATTGTTTAATGATTAATTTCCTATAAAATGAGTAACATCAAGCATCTCTTTTCTCGAATATTATATATTATTATATTTTTATCAAGTAGTCTAAGTGCCATGGGGCAGATCACTCTCACCATGAAAGACAAACCTCTGAAGAAAGTGATAAAACAGATAGAAAAAGTAAGTGAATATCGTTTCTTCTATAATGAAGAGTTGGCTAATCTCAATAAGCCAGTCTCTCTCGAAGCACAGAATAGCAGTATAGAAAAGGTTTTAAAGGACCTGTCTTCGCAGGCTCCATTCAGTTATTTGATTAAGCCTAATTTCCAGATTGTATTATCTGACGACCTACCTTCACAACAGACAAAATTACAGAGCATAACAGGCCGTGTAGTAGACACTACGGACAATCCTATAATCGGTGCAAACGTGTTAGTGAAAGGAACTACCAATGGGGTCATCACTGATATTGACGGTAACTTCTCCTTAGAGAAAGTTCCGGTACAATCACAACTGCAAGTATCCTATATCGGATATGAGACTAAGGAACTGGCCGTAGTTTCCGGAAAGACAAATGTCAAAATCATAATGGCAGAAAATACCAAATTATTAAATGAAGTCGTAGTGACTGGCTTTGGCCTTGCTCAAAAGAAAGCAACCCTGACAGGAGCTATCGCCTCCGTAGGAGCTGATGATATAAGCAGATCTTCAGCGGTAAACACTTCCGGAGCACTGGTCGGAAAGGTAGCCGGATTGAACTACAGATCTGCAGACAGTCGCCCGGGAAATGCCACTACCCTGCAAATCCGTAATATGGGAACACCTTTATTTGTGATTGATGGTGTGCAGTCCGATGAAGGTCAGTTCAACAACATTGATTTTAATGACATCGAATCCATTTCTATTTTGAAAGATGCCTCTGCTTCCATTTATGGTGTACGGGCTGCAAACGGGGTCATTGTTGTAACAACCAAGAAAGGAAAGAAAAACACCAAGAGCACTGTGACGTTAAATACTTATTATGGCTGGCAACATGTATCACGCTTACCGGAACCGGCAGATGCCATAACGTATGTAGAGAATTACATACAGTCTGAAACAATTCAGGGAAAAACGTCCCGTTTATATAGTAAAGAAGATCTGGAGAAATGGCGTCAAGGTACAGAAAAAGGCTATGTGCCATTTAACTGGTATGATTACATCTGGGTGACTTCTCCGCAATATTATGTCAATGCCAATGTTTCCGGAGGTTCGGACAAGATCAATTATTATTTCAGTGTCGGACACATGAATCAGGAATCTGCCATTCGCAATTATGGCGGTATGAAACGATACAACGTACAAATGAATGTCGAAGCACAGGTCACTGATAAATTCAAAATCGGTATGAACATGAACGGACGTATCAAACAGCTGAGAAATCCGGGTGTACCGGGAACTGACGACTATTCAAACCCGACAGCAGCTACCTACCGCAATCTACCGACTGTCCGTCCGTTTGCCAATGACAACCCTAACTATCCGGCATCAGTAGGCTCTGACAATGGCTTAAACTTCGGATTATTGAATTTTGAGAAAAGCGGAACCTTTGAAGACACTTGGCGAATGGCCCAATTAAACCTGAACGCAGAGTATGAAATTATCAAAGGACTTAAAGCCAAAGCTTTGTTCGGGTATTATTTTGCAAGCGAATTACTTAACAATCAAGAATATACCTATCGTGTCTATAGATATGACGAAGCAACGGACGAATATGTAGATGTAGGTGGACGTGCCAGTGCCTGGAGGGAAAGGACGAATGCTTATGTGGAAGAGTTGACTTCAAACATTCAACTGGCTTATGAAAAAGCATTCGGAGCACATTCCATCAATGCAGTAATTGGTTTCGAAGCAATAAAAAGAGACACTCCAAAATCTTGGCTGCATGCCATCCCGGCTTCCAACTCATTGCATCTGATCTATTATGATACGATTGACAAATACGAAGATACTGGCAACAATACGGAAGCACGTTTAGGCTGGCTGGGACGTTTCAACTACAACTACGCCAACAAATATCTGATAGACTTCTCCGCACGCTATGACGGTTCATGGAAATTCCCGCCCAATCATCGCTGGGGGTTCTTCCCTTCCGCCTCATTAGGCTGGAGAATATCAGAAGAAAACTTCTGGAAGGAATCAAAAATAGCTTCTATTTTCAGCGATTTAAAGATACGGGGATCTTATGGATTGGTAGGAGATGACAACGTTGACGGCTACAGTGCTTTCGACTACATGACAGGTTACGATTACAAACAGGGAGGAGGAGTAATCGACGGTTCCTATATCATTGGTACTACCCCGCGAAACCTGCCTGTTACCACGCTCTCATGGGCAAAGGCTAAAATTCTGGACATTGGTCTCGACGTTGCTTTCCTGAATAACCGTTTATCAGGAAGCGTAGATTTCTTCAGACGTATCAAAACCGGTATTCCGGCTTCCCGTGACGACGTATTACTTCCGGAAGAAGTGGGCTTTGAGCGTCCCAAGGAAAATCTCAATTCTAATGTTCATACCGGATATGATTTGCTTGCACGTTGGAGTGATAAGGTCAATGACTTTCACTATTCTATCAGTGCCAATTTCACCTATTCCCGTTTCTACAACTGGGAGCAGTATAATCCTAAGTTCAGTAATTCATGGGATGAATATCGTAATTCTACATGGCACCGTTTCGGGAATGTCAACTGGGCATACGAGGCAGATGGCCAGTTCCAAAGTTGGGAAGAGATTGCGTCGTGGCCGATTGACAATGATCAGAAAGGAAATACGACATTACGCCCGGGTGATATCAAGTACGTCGACCAAAATGGGGATGGCATAATCAACGATATGGACAAACGCCCCATCGGATACAAAGAAGACTCCACACCCGTTCTGAACTTCGGTTTTAACCTTGCATTCGCATGGAAAGGCTTCGATTTAGCATTGGATTTCTCCGGTGCGGGAATGTCTACCTGGAATCCGTCATTAATCCAAAAGATTCCATTTAACAATAATGGAAACAACCCGGCTTACTACATGGAAGATACATGGAGACTATCTGATATCTTTGATGCAAACAGTGAAATGATTCCTGGCAAATACCCGACATTATTAATCGGAAACAATGCCAATAACCATAGTAATTATTGGGATAGCTCTTTCTGGAAGTACAATGTCCGTTATTTAAAACTGCGTAATCTGGAATTTGGTTACACCTTCCCCAAAGAGTGGCTGCAAAAATGCAGAATTAACAGTCTAAGGTTATATCTTGCCGGACAGAACCTGTTTACACTCACCAATGTACCTATCGATCCGGAAGTTTCAGCCGGTAACGGAACAGCTTACCCGAGTATGCGAATTATCAATCTGGGTTTAACACTTAAATTCTAAAAGCAATGAAATATATAAAAGGATACCTGTTATTGGGTTTAACTTTGATATTAGGATCTTGTTCTGATTTTTTAGATCGTGATCCCGATCAGATATTGACAAATGACCAGATCTTCAGCGATGCTAAAATGATAAACTCCGTATTGGCCGGTTTTTATGGAGATACAGAGAATTGGGGACAAAGTTTTGCCACTCCCGCCAGCTTTACTAAAGTGGATGACGGTTGCGTGACTGATGGTGGCCGTGATAACATGCAGGAATACAGTGACAATCAATGGCGAGTTTATCCATATAAATATATTCGTAATTTAAATCAGTTCCTGGCGGGATTAAGAGCTACAACCGTACTTGAATCTACAGAGAAATTGCGATATGAAGGCGAAATTCGCTTCTTACGCGCCTGGGCATATTTTAGTATGTGCAGAGGTTTAGGCGGTGTACCTATTGTGAATGATAACGTATACGAATATGAGGCAGGGATGGATGTTTCAGGTTTGGCTGTTCCCCGTTCCAAAGAATCAGAAGTCTACGATTATATCATCAATGAATGTGCCACTATCGCAGATTACCTGCCTACAAAGCCCACCACCAATGCCGCCCGTGCCACACGTTGGGCTGCCCTGATGTTAAAGGCACGTGCTGCCGTTTATGCAGGATCATTGGCCAACTACAATAATAAGATGGTTGCTCCTATACGCACAGAAGGAAATGAAGTCGGTATTCCGGCGGAAATGGCTACCCCATATTACGAAACAGCATTAGAAGCAGCCAAAGAGGTGATAACTCAAGCTTCTGCCTATTATAACCTGGACATAACGGTTCCTAATGATCTGGGACAGAATTTTTATAATGCAGTCTGTGTCAAAGAGAATAATCATGAAGTGATCTGGGCCAAAGATTATGCATATCCAGGAGCCACCCATGGATTCACACAAAAGAATATTCCCGCTTCTCTAGCAGAAGATCAGGAACGTTGTTATTCCGGCGCAGTATTAAATCTGGTAGAAGCATTTGAATACAAAGACAACCGCGACGGCACAATCAAAGTTAAGGATGAATCTGGAAATTACATCATGTACAGTCGGCCGGAAGATGCCTTTGCCAATAAAGATGCCCGGTTGTGGGGAACCGTACTTTATCCGGGAGCCAAATTCAGAGGTAGTGAAGTAGTATTGCAAGCCGGTCAGAAAGTGCCCGACGGAAACGGAAATTGGAAAGAAATCATAGGTAAAGCCGATTCTTACGATGACAATAACCGCCTGATTACTTCTATCAACGGACCAATGGAATCAAATGAAATCCGTATAAACAAAACAGGTTTCTTCTTCCGCAAATTCCTGGACGAAACCATCGGTGCTTCTACCAATTCGAAGATGAGTACCATGTGGTATCCTCGTTTCCGTATTTCAGAAGCATATATGATAGCTTGTGAGGCTGCTTATGAGCTCAATAAAACCGGAGAAGATGATCCGTTGAACTACATCAATCCTGTTCGTACACGCGCCGGCATCAGCGAACTGGAATCAATCACATTTGAAGATATTGTCCACGAATACCGGGTGGAATTTGCATTGGAAGATCATCGTTACTGGGATCTGAAACGTTGGCGCCTGGCTCACGAAATCTGGGATGGTAATTCGGAAAATCCGGATGCGCAGCTCTACGAACTATTCCCTTATCAGGTTAATGATCCGGGCAGCGCCAATGACAAGATGTGGGTATTCGACAAAAAGAAAGCCTACATGGTTCCTTACCCCCGCTATTTCCAGATGAAGAACTATTATAACTTCTTCGATAACAGCTGGCTCAACAAGAACCCGTTATTAGTGAAAAATCCGTATCAGTAAAACATAAAACTGTAAAACAATGAAAAAAATAGGAACTATATTTTCTTTGCTTTCACTTTCCCTGCTTGCCGTAAGTTGCGGTTTAGACAATTACGACGAACCCGAATCATTTCTGGAAGGGAAAATCACGTATGAGGGAAAACAACTCGGTTTGAAAGGTACAAACGGAGGTATTCAACTACAATTGTATCAGGATGGTTATGCCAACCATGATCCTATCACCGTGTATGCCACACAGGACGGAACTTTCTCTGCAGTACTTTTCGATGGTTCGTACAAACTGGTAACTAAAGACAAAAACGGTCCCTGGGTGAATAACCGCGATACCATATATGTGGAAGTAAAAGGAAAAACACAGTGTGAAGTAAAAGTCACCCCTTATTTTACAATATCAGACGAAAATATCACATTGGATAACAACATCGTATCCGGCACGTGCGATATACAGCAAATAGTACAGGATGCAAAGATAAGCCAGGCAATGCTGCTCGTCAGCAAAACTACTTTTGTTGACGAGAACACGAATATAGCCCGGCAAAATCTATCCAACATAAATCCCGGAGTAACAAATATTTCGCTAGATATTACGAGTAACCAGAACGTACAGTCGGCCAAAGCCCTATTCGCCCGCATCGGTGTAAAAGCGAACGGAGCAGACCAAGCTGTCTATTCAGAAATTTTCAGACTGAAATAATTCATCTAAGAAATAATTTATAAGTATATTTGTCAAACAAATAAACTAACCCAAAAATAAAACAAAATTGTATGACAAACAAAAACATGTTATTAATGGGAACTGCATCCTTACTGTCCCTACATGCAGCAGCCCAGAATGACCCAAAGCCCAACATTGTTTTAATCATGGTGGACGATATGGGATATTCCGATCTAGGGTGCTACGGAGGAGAAATTCCTACGCCTAATCTGGATAATCTGGCAAAAAAAGGAGTACGCTTTACCCATTTCTGCAACACAGGACGCTCCTGCCCTTCCCGTGCCAGTCTACTGACCGGACTTTATCCCCAACAGGCAGGTATCGGAATGATGTCCGAAGATCCTCACTCTGCCGAAGATCACGGAGTGCATGGATATATGGGATATTTGAATCGTAATTCAGTCACCATAGCAGAAGTGCTGAAAGAAGCCGGTTATCACACCTATATGTCGGGAAAATGGCATGTCGGTATGCACGGACAGGAGAAATGGCCGTTGCAACGTGGCTTCGATCATTTTTATGGTATCTTGTCGGGAGCTTGCAGTTATCTGCAACCTCATGGAGATCGCAATCTGACTTTAGACAATCAACAGTTACCCCCACCAGAACAACCTTATTACACTACTGACGCATTTACTGATTATGCGATTAAATTTGTCGATGAACGCCCCAAGGATGACAATCCGTTCTTCCTTTACCTGGCATACAACGCTCCTCATTGGCCGTTACATGCTAAACAGGAGGATATAGACAAATTTGTAGGCAAATATCGGAAAGGTTGGCAGAAAGTACGTGAAGCCCGTTTAAAACGTATGATTAAAATGGGATTGGTGGACAAAAAATGGGATCTTGCTCAATGGGAGGGTCGCCAATGGTCCGAACTGACCGAAGATGAACAAATAGAACTGGATAGAAGAATGTCAGTATATGCGGCACAAGTTCATTGTATGGATTATAATGTGGGACGGTTAATAAAGTATCTGGAAGAAAAAGGGGAACTGAATAACACCTTACTTATTTTCTTGTCGGATAATGGTGCATGTGCCGAGCCTCATCGTGAGAAAGGTTTCGGAACCATCGATATGATTAATAATCCGGATGAATGGGTCAACCCGTCTTATGGTCTGCCATGGGCACAGGTTAGCAATACACCGTACCGTAAGTATAAAGTAAGAGCGTATGAAGGCGGGACCTCCACTCCATTGATTATTTCCTGGCCTGGCAAGTATGCAAAATACAATGGCGAGATAAGACACAACAGAGCTTTCTTGCCCGACATCATGGCAACCTTCATCGATGCAGCGGAAACGACCTATCCGAAGACTTATCACGGAGGAAATGAGATCATTCCTTTGGAAGGCGCAAGCATGCTACCGATACTAACCAATACAGACACCGAATTGCACGAATATATTTTTGGTGAACACTTTGACAACTGTGTAGTATGGTGGAAAAACTGGAAAGCCGTTAAAGACCAGAACTCTAAAGTATGGGAACTTTTCAACTTGGAGAAAGACCGTACAGAACGTGTTGATTTATCCAGAGAAAATCCCAAGATTCTAAAACAACTGGTAGACGAATGGAACAAATGGGCAAATACACATTATGTATATCCCAAAGGAAAATAGCCACAGAAAGGTCACATAAAGACATGCTAAATGTCTAAAAACCATATCTTAAAGCACTTGCCCCTGCTACAAATCTTTTTGTAACAGGGGCAAGTTTCATTATAGGGACTCTCCGTCCCTCATATTCTTATTCATCAAGGAATCATTCCTTCTCTCACAATATCCACCAGAATCGGCTTCAATCCGCTAACGAAACATTCCACTGCAATCACCATCAAAATCAATCCCATAAGACGCATCATCACATTATTACCCGTTTCACCCAAGACTTTTACCAATTTCGTGGAAGCACGAAGAATAAAGAAAGTCAGCAGATAAATCAGGGCGATAGTACCGATCAATATCCCCTTCATTTCATAAGAATGCGCATCCTGCATCAAAACGATTGCATTGGCAATCGCTCCGGGACCGCATAACATAGGAATACCGAGAGGAGTAATAGAGATATCATCCGCATACGTTTTGATTTCTTCGTCCTTCAACTTCATCGGTGTATAGCGGGCTTGAAGCATATCAAAGCCTATCTTGAAGATAATCACCCCACCGGCAATACGGAAACCATTGGTAGAGATACCGAAGAACTTGAAAAGAAACTGCCCGGCAAAGACAAATACCATCAATGTAATAAACGACACAATAGTAGCACGACGTACGATAGACTGACGTTCTTTATCCGTCATACCATGAGTCATGGTAAGAAAGACAGGCATCGTTCCCAACGGGTTGGTCAACGTGAAGAATGAAGTGAAACAAAGTAAGGCGAAAGGCAGAAGCGTACTATCCATGATTATATCGTATTTTATGCAAAACTAAAACGCAACAAAAATACGACTTAATCCAGAAAACCTATAATAAATCCATTAATTCTTTCAAGGAATGGATGTGATAAGTAGGGAGGAAAGGGAAAGCTGTCCGTTCTGTCACATTGTAGAAAACCTGATGCATCCCTACTCCGTGCGCTCCGGTTATATCCGCTTCCCAACTATCACCAATCATTAAGGATTCGCGCAACTCGGATTGAGTAGCAGACAAAGCAAAATTGAATATCTCCGGCCAAGGCTTCAGCACTCCGAGATCTTCCGAGAGAATCACCTTTCTGAAATACCCGTCCACTCCTGCCGAACGCATCTTGCGTGATTGCAATTCACGAAACCCATTGGAAAGGATATAGAGGTTATATTTGGGAGCAAGATATTCCAATACCTCCTTTGCATGAGGCATTAAAACACTTTTAGTAGGGATAATAGCGAAAAAATCTCTCGAAAACTGTTCAGCGAGCGCTTCATCTTTCACTCCCACGGCCTGTAAAGGATAAAAGAAACGTTGGCTGTTCAATTCATCCTTCGTTATCTTTCCTTCACCGTACTCAACCCAGAGTTCGGTATTTCTTTGTTGATAAAGAGTATAATAATGATTGAATGAATCAAAATAGCGGTCGAACGAATATTTCTGATATACTTCCTCAAAGGTGTTACGAGCATTTTGAGAAAAAGCCCAGATGGTATCATCAAGATCAAAAAAAAGATTTTTATATTTCATCAGTAGTTATGCGTATAATAAGAAACAAAAAAGCCAATGTGCTAATTTCTTTAATCCAGGAATCAGCACATTGGCAATTCAAAAGGGATATCTACCTTATTTTACCTGGATAACCAAGTATCTGGATACACTCCAGAATTCAGTAGGATTAGTAATCTTCAATGTCAACTGGCCTTTATCATCTTTTACCAATTCATAAGAACCGGTCGGATGAGTAGTCAGTAATTCAGCACGTTTAGAGTACAACTTGATTTCTTTGGTTGTACGGATATCGATCTGCGTGAAATAATCCTTGTTGAAATCAGCGCTCTTCAACACGTCTCCGCTCTGAAGAATCTTTTGAGCTTTCAACTCAGATTTAGTACCAAATACGAACCAGGCAGCATTCAAGCTCTTTTCCTGTTCAGCAACGGTTTTAGCTTTCGCTTCGTTTTCTGCGGCCAGAGTTTCTTTTGCTACAGACAGATCGCTAACAGCAGCATCCAATTCCTGAATACGGATATTCTTGGAAGCCAGTTCTGTTTGAAGCTCTTCGATACGTTGTTGTTTAGCGTTCAATTCAGCAGTCAAAGCGGCAACAGCTTTTTTCATCTGTGCAGAATTGTAATTGCTATTCTTCAACTGTGCCTGTAACTTTGCAATCTGCGCTTTGTTTTCTTCCATTTGCTTGGAGATGAATTCGATGTCAGAAGCAATCTGTTGCTTGGCACTGGCAGAGTTTTCAGTGATGGTTCCACGCTGCAAGTCAACACGGCTTTCGGCAGCATTGATCTTACGGAAACCTTCCTGAACTTCATTGAAAGTCCCCATCATATCATCCAGTTCAGCGTTGCGCTGGTTCAGTTCCATCAAAAGAGAATCATTTTCAGCTTTCAGGTCTTTACTTCCACCTTTAAAGCCATCACACGAAGCCAACAAGGCTACGCATACAAATAAAACAGCTAACTTTTTCATACGTTTACGTTTTACGTTTTTTAATGAAGTTATTTAATCATCTATTCCTGCTAATACTATCACAATCTCGCCCCGGGGTTCGGTGGCGGTAAAGTGTTCTATCAATTCAGCCAAACTGCCCCGAACTGTTTCTTCGTGGAGTTTGGATATTTCACGCGACACGGTTGCCTGACGTTCAGCACCGAAATATTCGGCAAACTGTGTTAACGTCTTCAACAGACGGTGGGGTGATTCATAAAACACCATCGTGCGGTGTTCTTCCGCCAATGTCTTCAGTCGTGTCTGCCGTCCTTTCTTCTGGGGGAGAAATCCCTCGAAGCAGAACTTCTCGTTCGGCAATCCCGATGCAACGAGTGCCGGAACAAAAGCGGTTGCTCCCGGCAAGCACTGCACTTCAATACCGTTGCGCACACATTCACGAACAACCAGAAATCCGGGATCGGAAATTCCAGGCGTTCCGGCATCCGAAATTAGTGCCACCGTTTCACCTGCCTTTATTCTATTAACAACACTTTCCACCGTTTTATGTTCATTAAATTTGTGGTGGGATTGCATTGCATTCTTTATTTCAAAGTGTTTCAGCAAGATACCGGAAGTACGTGTATCCTCCGCCAAAATCAGATCGACCTCTTTCAGGACTTTGATAGCCCTAAAAGTCATGTCCTCTAGATTCCCTACCGGTGTAGGCACCACATATAGCTTTCCCATCTTGTTTTTGTTTTATGCTGATTGATTAAAATATTTCTTTAGTAGCTCCAGAAAGTCGTTCACCGCCTCCTTTTCTTCATTCAATTCGACTTTCGAGGACAGAAATGCGACTGCAGTCTTGTAGGAACTCATTACTGATATCTGTTCGATAACCCGATTCATCAAATCAGTGTTGCCTCCGAACAGTTCACGAGAAAAACGGAAAGAATCATTCAAACTGATAGCATGTCGCAAGCCGGCAGACAGTTTGAGACTTTCTCCCAACACAGCCGATTTAGGTTCTTCCTCTTTCACAACAGTTTCAACGACAGGTTCCTCAACAATTGCCGATTCCTCTTTTTTCCCTTCTTCTTCTTCTTCTTCTTCTTCTTCTTCTGCTGCTGCTGCTGCTGTCTCTGCAGCTGCCGCTATTACGACAGGTTTCTCTTCCGCAACAATGGCTTCTCCTTCCTCATCTTCTTTCACAACAACCGATTCGAGAGATTGTATAATCACGGGGGAATCCTCTTCAGACCCGGCAACTTCATCCTCCTCTTCCGCTGTCTCTTCCACAGCTGACGGAGAAATTACCTGAACAGCATCCACCTCCTGCTGCAGTTCGTCCAAACGCCCCTGCATCCGTGTAATGCTCCGCTTCAACAGTTCAGACAAAGTCGGAGTCGGCTCCTTGGTAAATGAATCCATGAGATACTTCAACTCATGAACATCCAACTCAATATCTGTTAATAGCTTCTGTTTCATGTCAGTCCATTGTTTATACGGTGCGAATGTAGGAATAATTTATGCAATAACTTAAAATAATGGATAATTTAACAGTTCTTGCACATTGAATTGCTTACCTTTGTCCACATATTTATTTAATCAAGAAAACACAAAATCTCATGGTATTATTTTCAGAAGACCACATACAGGAGACTAGAAGAAGAGGGCGGATCGAAGTAATCTGCGGTTCTATGTTCTCCGGAAAGACAGAGGAATTGATTCGCAGAATGAAGAGAGCGAAATTCGCGAAACAACGTGTCGAGATATTCAAACCTGCTATCGACACCCGTTATTCAGAAGAAGACGTAGTCTCTCACGACAGCCATTCTATCGCCTCCACCCCCATCGATTCGTCAGCCAGTATTTTACTGTTTACTTCTGAGATAGATGTAGTAGGTATTGATGAAGCACAGTTCTTCGACAGTGGTTTGATTGATGTATGCAACCAGCTTGCCAACAATGGAATCCGTGTTATCATTGCAGGATTGGATATGGACTTCAAAGGAAATCCGTTCGGACCTATGCCACAATTGTGCGCCATTGCCGATGAAGTCTCCAAAGTTCATGCGATCTGTGTGAAATGTGGTCAGCTGGCCTCTTTCTCACATCGTACAGTCAAGAATGAGAAACAGGTTCTTTTAGGCGAAACAGCCGAATATGAGCCTCTGTGCAGGGAATGTTATCTCCGTGCGCGAGGGGAAGATGAGCAGAAAGTATAAACTCTATAAAGAAACAGATTATGGAAAGGAAAAAGATAACATTCGACAGTTTTATACGCGGTTCCATCGGATGTGTGTTAGTTGTAGGAATATTAATGCTCGTGGAACGTCTTAGCGGAGTGTTATTACCTTTCTTTATTGCGTGGCTGATAGCTTATATGGTCTATCCGTTAGTCAAATTCTTCCAGTATAAGCTACGATTAAAAAGCCGCATTATTTCCATCTTCTGTTCCTTATTCCTCATTACGGTTATCGGAGTCACTTTATTCTACCTATTAGTGCCACCGATGATTTCGGAAATAGGCAGAATGAACGATTTGCTGGTGACTTACCTCACCAATGGAGCCGGAAACAATGTGCCTAAAAATCTTTCTGAATTTATCCACGAGAACATCGACCTTCAGGCACTGAACCGTGTATTAAGTGAAGAGAATATCCTGGCGGCAATCAAGGATACCGTCCCCAGAGTGTGGACTTTGCTTGCAGAATCTCTCAACATTCTATTCAGCATCCTTGCCTCCTTCATTATATTATTATATGTAATCTTTATATTATTGGATTACGAAGCGATAGCTGAAGGATGGTTGCATCTGCTACCCAATAAATACCGTACGTTTGCCTCCAACCTGGTTCACGACGTACAGGATGGTATGAACAGATATTTCCGTGGACAGGCTTTGGTTGCTTTTTGCGTAGGTATCCTTTTCAGCATTGGTTTCCTAATTATCGATTTTCCCATGGCTATTGCTTTGGGACTTTTCATCGGAGCATTGAATATGGTTCCCTACTTGCAAATCATCGGTTTCCTTCCCACCATTTTATTGGCAATTCTCAAAGCTGCCGACACCGGACAGAACTTCTGGATTATCATTGCATGTGCATTAGCCGTCTTTGCAATCGTACAAATCATACAGGATACCTTCCTTGTCCCCAAAATCATGGGAAAGATTACCGGACTGAATCCTGCCATCATCCTTTTATCTCTTTCTATCTGGGGTTCATTAATGGGAATGCTCGGCATGATTATCGCCTTGCCACTAACAACTTTGATGCTCTCCTACTACCAACGCTTTATTATCAACAAAGAAAAGATAAAATATGATGAAGTAGAAACTACTGATAATCAAGAAACAAGCCATAACGAGGAAAAATAATTGAAACTTTTTTCTACGGAATGCTTGCAAATTAAATAAAAGTAACTACCTTTGCACCCGCAATCAGGAAATAACTGATTCGCAAATAAGGATTGATTCGCTAGCTCAGCAGGTAGAGCACAACACTTTTAATGTTGGGGTCCTGGGTTCGAGCCCCAGGCGGATCACTTAGGAGAAATGAAAATACTCCGACAAACTAAGACAAAGCTCTTTAAACCAGTGGTTTAAAGAGCTTTTTTCTTGCCCGCCTACGACAGAAAAAAGACCTCAAAAAGCCACCCTGTGAAGATAAATCGTTACTAATTCGTTACGGTTTTCCGTTACGATAAAAACCGTAACGAATTTATAGGTAAGTCGCTCATTTGTCGAATATTGGCAGTCGAAAGTCATAGCCGTTACGGAATGAACAAATTAACTTTGCAACAAGAAAGGAGTTACGGTATGAAATCGACATTCAAAACACTCTTCTATTTAAAGAAGAACGAACCGAAGAAAAACGGTCATGTAGTAATTATGGTGCGCATCACGGTGGACGGTGATCAGGTGCAATTCAGCAGCAAGCTGGACATACACCCCGACAATTGGGACACGAAAGCGGGAAGAGCCGTCATCAACAAACAGAGTGCGGACAAGAAAGAAAACCTCAGGGTATCCTCACTTAACAAGACACTGGACGAGATACGTTCGGCCATCACCATGCACTACACACGCATGATGAACGTGGACGGTTACGCACTGCCAGAAAAAATCAGGAACGCATTCTTGGGATTGGAGGAAAAGGAGAAAACACTCATCAGTTACTTCACCCAGCACAATGAACAATATGCAAAGAAGGTCGGCAAGACTGCCACACAAAAGACCTATTCCCGCTACGAACTGACCAAGCAGCGGATGATAGAGTTCTTGCAGAAGGAATACAAGTTGTCGGACATTCCCGTGAAGGAAATCACCGTCACCCACATCGAGAACTTCTACCTTTATTTGCGTCAGGAATGTGAGGTAAGCAACAACACCGCCATGAAATTTGTACAACGTTTCCATACGATACTGTTGTTTGCCCAGAAAAGCGGATTGAGCTTCATTGATCCCTTCGGGAATTTCAGGTTCAATTTTGACAAGACCGACAGAGGGTATCTCACGCAGGAGGAAATTGACACGATCTATTACAAGGAATTCAAGTCAAAGCGGTTGGAGCACGTGCGTGACGCTTTCATCTTCAGCTGTTTCACTGGTTTACCTTACTGTGACATCTATACGCTTTCAAGCGAGGACATAAAGATCGGCGTGGACGGCAAGAAGTGGATTATGAAAGACAGGGGTAAAACCGGAGTGGAATCATTCATTCCACTACTGCAAATACCGTTGGATATTCTCGCCAAATACGAGGGCAAGTTGAAAGACGGAAGATTGCTTCCGGTAATCAGTAACCAGAAGATGAATGAATATTTGGCGGAGATAGCCGCTATTTGCCAAATCAACAAGCGGATCACCTACCATCTTGCCAGACATTCGTTTGCGACGGAAATCTGCCTTACCAAAGGCGTTCCCATTGAGAGCGTGTCCAAGATGCTCGGACACACCAACATTCAGACCACACAGATTTATGCCCGTGTGGTGGACAGAAAGTTGAGCCATGACATGAATATGCTGGATCGAAAACTAAAAAGTATGCAAAAAGGTACGGCGCAAAACGCTGTATGAATAAACAAATCATTATATTGTCACACCATTAAAAAAAACAACGCCTTATGGAAAATAGAGGATACATCACCATCACCGGTTTGGAAAACAAGGATGAACAACCCATCGTCAGTGTAAAGATAGAGAACGGCAACGTATGGATGACCAAGCACGAACTTTCCCGTCTGTTCGGAGTGTTCGTGCAGACAATAGACGCCAATGTGCGTTCCATCTTCAAATCCCGTCTGCTTTACGACGGCGATGTGACCATAACCGAGAAACAGGACAAAAGCATCGTTACCTATTATAATCTGGAAGCGATCATATTTCTCAGCTTCCGCATCAACACCTATTGCACAAAACTGTTCCGTGAATGGGTACTCAACTCCCTGTGCGAGTACAAACGCCTGCAAGAGAAAAAGCCCGAAGTCCTTGTCGTTTTCAATCCTGGCAGCAACCGGACAACCATTTCTTATAACTGATGTGCATAGAAGCCTGTAAATAGCGAGCCTTGCCCGAAAATCCGACGGGCAAGGCTTTTTTTCTCCTGAAAATCCTATCTTTACACCAAATAACAGTGTCATGATAGAAAACCTCACCATATCCGTATCCTTCAGCGAAGTGGAGGAAGCCCATGTCGGCAACTATTTCCGCCTTTCCGAAATGTCCGGCGAGTTTCTGATAATCCAGAAGCCCGACAATACCTTCTACTTCCTTTGTTCCAATGATTGTGACATCGTGGGCATCTGCCAATCCTTTGATTGGTATATTGTATCAAAAGACGCTTTTAATGACCGCCTGATAATCGGCATTGGTTTATCGGATAAAGAAAGCATCAACGGAGAACTCTATCGTGTACAGGATGAAACCACGCTCCTCCTTTGGCGTGACATACTCCGCTTTACTTTCGAGAGCGATTTCGTGCGTCAGTTCTTCCCGTACAACACCCACTTCAAAGGCAAGATGCGTATCGACGAAGCATTGTGTTTCTATATTCACGATTATTACCCGACCAGATGCAAGGACATATCGGCATCCGACAGAAAGACGAGTAATCTGGTATTTAGATTTAAGGAAGGACGACAAGCAGCCCTTGTCGCCAAGATTTTCTCGCTTTGCATCGCCCGGATGCCGTTCTTTAAAGAAAAAGCCGCCAACGCCGTGCTGATCCCCATACCGGCGGCAACCCGTGAACGGAATATCGCCCGCTTCGCCCGTTTTTGCAGCCTTCTCTCACATCGGCTGAAAGTCGTGGACGGTTTTCGTGCCACATGGATAAAAGAAGACCGTGAGCAAATGAAAGGAACTCACGGACAAGACAAGTTATCCAACTTGATCTTTCATCCCGATTATTTTAAAGACCGGGACGTATTTTTAATAGATGACATTATTTCTTCCGGTGAGAACTTCACGCAAATGAAACGCAAACTGATGCAACTCGGAGCAAAATCCGTTACCGGTTTGTTTTTAGGTAAAACAGTAAAGTCTGAAAATCAAAAGTAATATGGCAATCAAGAAATCCCAGATCGAAAAATGGATAGTCGCCCAAAAGAAACACCGGCTATCGGATACTCATGTACAAATGGCACGTGAACTTGGACTCAACCCCGACAAACTCGGCAAGATAGACAACCACCGGCAAGAGTCATGGAAAGCCCCCTTACCGGAATTTATAGAAGAGATCTTCTATAAACGTTTCAAAAAGGAACGTCCTGATATAGTCAAGCCCCTGAAACAAATACTTAAAGAACAGGAAATAAAGGATAAAGAAAAAAAGAAGGAAAAAGAAAAACGGCGTAAAGAGCATGAACAGGAACAGATGAATAACGGAACGGATGAAGTTCTTCCATTCCAATCCTCAACCCCGATAGCGGAATAAAAGCCGCATCATTATCGGTAGAAAGAACGTTTCCATTTCTCCGAAACCGGAGCGATCTTTCATCCATACAAAATCGCAGAGAAGTGTTGTACAAGCAAGCGTGATGAATCCCACATTGCCTGGTACAACACCTTTCTTTTTTCCCTTTTTGAAATAGGAAGGCTTTTATTTTTATCTGTATGTTTTTTACTCTCTGATTTCCTCAAAGGCAATATCTATCGCATCATAGTGGTCACCGTCATTAACGCTCAACGCAGCAACAAGGCTGTTCAATGTCCGAACTGCGTCCAAACGCTTTTCCGCATCACTTTCATCCAGATTACTCAAGACATCTATCGCACAGGTCAAATGGCCTCTCATCTCTTGCAGTGTAGATAAACTCTGAAGGGGCAACAGATAGAAAAGCCCATCTTCTGAAGACCGGACTATTCCTTTCAGGGGAGTCGATTGTAAATCCATAATAATAAGGTTATTATATTAAATTGACGTAACTCTGCCGGATACTACGTTCGAGGTATCGCCAAACACCCAGTGTAAAGTGAACCGACAGGTTACGTCAAAGTATAACCTACCCGGTTCATCTACCTTCACACTTTTGAAATTGGCGATTTCCGAACGTTGGTAAACGAACACATTACACGATGCTATTTGCATCGCTAACACAAAGGTAGAAATTTTTTCGTATTAATCACCGCTTTATGTATAAAGGATTTATAACACAACGATTCTAAGCAAAGTTTAAGGCTAACTTCCTTCGGGGTATTTCTCTCACTGTTTTCAGTAACCATCACTCCACATTTAAAGCAAAGGAACGAATTGAACTAACTTATTCAAGTGCAAAGGTACTTCGGGTTCTTAACGGAAAAACAAGGTCAAGCCGTTCCGGTTTTGAAAAAAATCTTCCCTGCGCCATAAATGGCACGAGGTATTTTTTCCAAAAACCTTGTTTTTCCTGAACCCTACCTTTTGACGCACATGAAATAAGTCAGCTCAACTCGTCAATGCATAAAAAAAATGTCGTGATTATGAAAACAGCAAGAGAAATACATAACGGAAATAAGAACAGGCTCAATCTGCCTCTGCATAAATTGTTTGGCTGGTCGGTTCGGCTCATTCTTTCAGGCTTCTGTTGGAGTCTGTACGGTGGCAGTCTTTGGGCGTGGTTTATCGGTCTGTCGCTCGTAAAAGAACTGATAACGGACGTGATCCGCTTCGCATGGGGTTGTCTGGTTTCCATTCTTTCCTTTGCTGTCGTAGTCGGGATTATCATTTGGTTATTAATACTTTAATGCACACAGTTATGACAATGGATATTACAAAATCAGTAGCGTTCACCGGACACCGGTCAGAGCGTATCCTCCAAGTCCGTATGCTGTATCTTTATCTGGATATAGTTTCGCAAGTGAGAAGGTTGTATAGTCTGGGCTATCGCTACTTTCTAAGCGGAATGGCGGAAGGCTTTGATTTGCTTGCAGCCCAAGCGGTAGCCAACCTCAAAACGGAATACACGGATATTCGGCTCATTGCCGTTGTGCCGTTCCGCCGACAGTCAGACAGATACCGCCCGGAGAACAAGTCCTTATACGACCGGATAATGAAAACTGCCGATGAAACGGTCATTCTCCGGGAAGATTACTGCAAAGGGTGCTTCCATCATAGGAACGACTACCTGATTGACAACTCCGAGATTGTCCTGGCCTATTGGGACAAGCAGCCCTATGGCGGTACTTATTATACCGTAGGAAAAGCACGGATGATGAACAAAAACATTATAAACCTTTACAAATAAAGCCTTATGAAACGATATAGCAGAACTGTCGCACAACAGTGCAGATATTACGAGGTAAACAACATTTTCGAGTATATGGTGGAAACCTACCTGAACGGCAACATCACCACTTTTGGAGAACTTTACCGGGAATTGTGTAAAGAGGCGAGAAAAGATTTTATCGACTTTCTTCTCAGTGAGGTAGAGCCGATATACTGGAGAGAGATTTTAAAGATGACTGTCTAATGAATAAATCAGAAAAATATGAACGTAACATTTGAAACCGTAATTTGTGCATGGGATGAAAAAATCCCTGCACTCCTTATCCGACTGGTAAACACCCTTCTCTTTTGCCGGACGGAAGAGGAACTCCGCCAATCCATTGACAAACTTCGGGAAACGACCGAACTGGACGAGTTTTTCACCTACGGCTATGGCTCACACCATTTCTGGTGCAACCAGCGCATTTCCAAAGGAAGCGTGCAGTTCATCCAAAGCCGGTTATTCATTGCGACATTTTAACCCTTAATACATAATGACATGAAACCAATATCCCAAATGACACGAGAAGAGAAATTGCAGGAGATTGTAGAATACAGTCCTTGCAGGGTGGAGCGCAGCGCAGTCCTCCGTTACTTATTGGCGGTACGCCGCAATGACACGGCACAAATCGCTTATTTCGAGAGTTTCGGCAAGAGTGTACGGCATATCATACTCAATGTACGCACATATGAAAGGGGGCTGATTTTCGGCTATGTAGGCAAGCGGTTCAATGAATACGGTTGGATAAATGGCATGTTGCCGATAATAGAGGAAATCAAGTTAGACACCTTCAACACGATCCATATCGGGCAATCCGTTGACGGGACGTATGCGGTAGCCATCGACTGGTGTACCGGCACAGCCGGAGGCGGTAGCCACCCGTCCGTTTGGGATGAACCTGTCAGAGATTATAAGGAAGCTGTCCGGCAAGGAATCCTTCTGTTGGAGCGACAATACGACAAAGCGGAACGTTGGTCTGTTTCCGACAGAAGCAATTACAACCCGAAGGTTATCCGCAGTCTGAAAGGAAAACTGTTGGATCTCAAGCGGAAATACACACAGCCCCGACAGTTAAATCTGTTTTAATATTCACGAACTATAAAATCATAAGTTATGGCAACAAAAATGAACGAGAACGGAGTTTCAACCTGCAAAGCGGGTGAGAAATATGAAAAATTCCAAATGACCGTAGGACGGAAAAGGCGCACGTTTTACCATTATGATTACAGGGATACGGCAGACAACGAACTTTTCTCCTGTGTGAAGCCCACATTGGAAGAGTGCAGGCGACAATGCAACAAGTGGCTTAAAAAGAAAGAGGACAAGAAATAATACAGGAACAAGTTCCCCTTACCGATTTCCATTCCGGTAAGGGGAGCTATCTTATTAGGTTTTCATTCAGATTCTCCACCCAATGTTGGTGCAGGTAGCATATCAACATATTTCTTCATATCATCGGCCATCCGGCTCTCTTCATATTTGGAACGACTCAGACTCTCAAACACGATCTGTCTTGGAAGGACTTTCCAACAGAAATAGCTTGATCCGAAATAAGCGGCGTTCTTTTCCGTAAACTGGATACGTTTGTTGAACAACAACATCTGCATCTCCTTTTCCCGGAACAAGTGAACCAGTGCACTGCTGTTCAGCCAAAGATTGGAAAGCAGTAACGCAAACGGCTTGCCGAGTGCAAGGCAGCGTTCCACAACCTTCTGTTTGATACTGAACGGAGGATTGGAAACAATTAGATCCCACTCTTCCGGCTCGTAAACGAAGAAGTCCTCACCGGTAAGGATATGGGAGTGAACCACTCTGATACCGGCGGCTTTCAGCGCAAGCACGTACTCACTATGCTCTGTATCAAACGGACACCAGACTATTTTATTTCCGGGTATATATTTGATTATAGGAGCCACCGCATAAGCCGGAGTGTACTGCTCGTCGCTGCTTTTTTTCGAGGTATATCCGGCATAAATCATTCGGTATCCTCCTTTTCATCTTCCGCTTCATTATTAAAGGCAAAAGACTTTTGCACAACCTGACCGAAGGAATCAAGGATGTAAATGTCTATTTTCTGCTGGTCTGTGCCAAGTGACTTGTAATAGAGCCTGAACGTTTCTTCCGGTAACGGATACAGGTCGTTCGGCAACAACACCGTACCGTTCTCCATGCGAAGCTCCCCTTTGCCTGTCGGTTGGAAGTACCTGATGAAGTATTTGGTGTCCTGATACTCGCCGCTTCTTACAAGCTGACAACGGATTTCCGCTTCCTCACCCTTTATGATTGTCGTCTGCACCGGCAAGGTCGCCAGATCAAACTCATACATCTGCTGAACCTCCAATTTGTCAGAACAGGCGGTCATACATAACAAGGCTACCAGCATACAACCTGCTATAATCATGCTTTCAATCATCTTTTTCATTCTATTATTGTTTTATCAATTCAAAATAATTTTCAATCCCACCCCGAACTGGAAATGAAAGTGTCCGCTGTCATTTCCCCAGAGGCAACGCTCACGGGCATGGAACAGCAATACCACCTGGTTGGCAAGGTAGGTTTCTATCTCCAGCGATACCGCACCGCCATAGACAAACGCATCTCCGGCACACAAGCGTGAGCCATCGAACAGCGTGCCTGTACCCCAATTCACGGTTTCATATCCCGCCAACACCGAACCGCCGGCATAGCAGAGAAACACCTTGTTGGCATCCGAAAGGAAATTATAATAATAGCCGCCTTCCGCAGTGAATTGGGAAACCGGGACACGTATGTCCTTGTATGGATAATACTTCTGAAGATACTCGCCACCGAATACCCACTTATGGCAGCCGTTCACATATCTGTCCATTCCCATCCCGGAATGGTAACCCAGCTCGTTACGTTTGTCCGCAGTGTGAAAGCCGTCCGTCATGCCGGCGGTAATACGCAGCCCTTTTGTACCGGGCAGGCAACGTTGGGCATGTGCCTTGTCCGTCAGGACAAAGCACAAAAGTATACATATAATAACAGATACCCTTTTCATACTATTTCACCTTCAGTTCGTTAATGACTCTGGCACGGATCAGCTCGGCGTTGGTCAGAATAAACCGCTGATGCCTTCCCCCGTTCTGCTCGTTCATCTCGACAACCAGCTGCTTGTCATCCGGAAGGGTGAATTTGGGCAGGGTAAATACCGTCCGTTCCTTGCTCTTTCCGTCAACCGCCGTCACATAGTTGAAGGCACGAAGCGGCACGATAACCTGTTCCTGAATGGCGGTACGTTTTGCAACCTTTTTGTCCACCACCTTAAAAGTGACGAAGTCAACGGAGAACGGCACGTTGGAAGCGTTTTTCAGTTCCGTATGGAAATAAAGCAGACCGTTGTGCGTATAAATCCCCTTCAGGATATACTGGATACCGAAGCGCTTGCAGCCGATATGTTTCACCAGACGTTTGTTGTTGTCATAGACGGACTTCATGATCAGCCGTACCAGCAGCGGGGACTCGCTGCCGAGTTCCGTAAGGTAGATTTCCTGCGAGTTGTTCGGCCGGTTCACCGCCTCGCCATCATGGATGAAGTCTTTCATCTCGATATTCAGCTTGGCCGGCTCGTCCGCATACTTCACGTTGAATGTATAATAGCTGCCGTCATCCGTGATCACCGCCAGATTCGTTTCACGGGAGAAGTCCCTCAACGCCGCTTTCACCCGAAGCACGTTCTCCGAACCGTCCGCTTTGCCGGCAAGAATGTCAGCCGATCCCAGATCCACATACTTGATAGCAGCCGGGAAGATAAGGTGTACAGTTTTATTGAATGTCACCTCCAAGGCGTATGGAGGAACCATCCGGTCGAATGTCACCGGACGTGTCAGCCCGTCAAACAAATCACCGGTGGACGGGCTGCGTCTTGCGTCCTCCTTATCCGGCAGCGGCGTGGTTTCCGTTTCTCCGGAATCCGCCGTTTCTTCCGTGTCATTTCCCGTCTTTTCCACTTTCACGGTCTTTTGTGCATACGCACCGGTCATACCAATGGCAAAAGCCATCATTAAAATTACTTTTTTCATGCTTGTTGTTTTTTCTTGATTGATAAATTGATTTTAACCGTTTATTGTCTTGACACGAGCAATAGCTCGTAATCCGCCTTCAAAGTCGCCTTGGCAGTCCTGAACTTTGTGGAAAGGTATTGCGATGCGCCCTGTATCACCCCTTTGCCCAAGTCCGCAGCCAGCTGTGCGCCGGCATTGGTGGAGATATTGATGCTGCTTCCCATTGCCGAACCCATGTTGGCCGCCATCTCCTTGACGGCGGTAAGCTCCTGCGATCCCCTGACCTCAATGCCCTTCATGCCCCTCGTGTCATAAGCGTCCAGTTCCACCGGCAGGATTGTTCCCTGAAAGGCGACCGAGGAAACGGTGATTTCCATACGTTCACCGCTGATTTTCACCGTGCCGGTCAGTATCGTGTTGGCGGGTATGTACAACTCCCCGGCCTGCACCGGCTCCAGCAGGCGGAGTCCCACCTCCTGACCGTCGCTTCCCGAAACCGTTACCGTCCTGTACACGCAGGCACGGATACCGTTCCTTTCCGTACGGCTCCGGACTGTCCCCACCGTGTGGAAACCCATGTTTCTGGGTTTGCCGTACTGTCTGGCAAACTCTTCATCGGACAGGGGTGCGGCCAGCAGGCTGACCACCCGTTCCGTTACCTGCGTAACCGGACAGACCGGCGTTTTACCCGTAGAGGGGGACACGGCGACCTGTTTGGCTTCGCCACCGCCGCCCGGCATGTACCTTGCCGCCATCTCGTAGGACTTCTCCATCAGCCGCAGTTGTTCCTCACCGTTTTCCCTGGCCTTGCGCTCTTCCTCCGCCTGACGCTCCAGCTCCTGAATACGCCATTCCAGTTCCAGCGTTTTCTGGTCATCTTCCGCAGGCCGTGTTTCATAAAAACTGCCCAACTGCCGGTTGATGTCCTGATAGGCATTGGCCGAGGAACGGATAGACGGACTGCCGTTGTCCGTGTCCTCTTCTGTCAGGAATACCTCGTCCGCCACCGGCTCTTCCTGTTCCAGCGATACCGCCAGATCCTGGAGCGTGTTCATTTTCTCCTTTTGTTTCTTTTCAAAGGCACTTTGTTCGTAGGCGGTCTTTTTATCCGACAGCAGCCCCTTATCCTCCGGCATCGGGACATCCACGTTGAATCCCTCCCTTAATGGCTCGTCGCTGTCCGAAGGAGCGAATATCAGCCACATCGCTCCCAGAAACACGAGAAAGAACAACGGATACACGAGCATCTTCTTTCGTTTGAGCATCTCTTCCGGAGTCAGAGGTCTGGCCTCTTTCTTCCCCTGTTTCGGCTTTTGCCCTTTCTCTTCTGCCTTTTCAGGCGTTGCAGCGTTCGCCGGTTGCCGTTCCTGATTTTTTAGGTTTTCCATAATCCACCTGGTTTTTAATGTTTATACTATCCTTGTTTATCCCCCTGTACAGTTCCATCCGCCTGATATGCTCCATTTGCAACTGCTCCCCCTCATGCCTGCCGATGCGGTATATCAAAGATACCGTCATGTATATCGACAGACAGCCGAAGCCGGTGAGCATGGCCACCACGCAGACGAGCCGTACATCGGGCGACATCCGTCCGCACAGATAGCGGAGTCCGTCGTCTATCCTGTCAGGCACGTACCTGATCCATTTTTTCAATCGGTTCATTTCCTGTCTTTTTTTTAAGTTATCGTTCAACGGTTCTCAAATCCCTGTTTTCCACGATATTGAACTGCTCCATCGTGAAGCCGTGCGGGTTATTGTCCGACCTGACCGAGTTCAACAGCCGGCAACGGGTTACAAGACTCCGCTCCGTGATGTTGCTCGCCCTGACGAGCGACTGCCGTGCGTAAGTCGTCACCACATACGGGTAGCTGTTGAAGTCGCACGCCACGCTGTCCACCCGGATGCTCTGGTTGATATTGGCCGAGATTATACGGTTGTAATATCCCTTTTCCTCCCAGTCCTTGTAGTAGCGGAACGCACTCTCATCGCACAGGAACAACGCCCTGCGGATATTCGACTCGATAGCCGCCTTGTCGGGCGACAAGGTGAAAAACAGCTCGTGGAAACGCCGGATATGTTCTTTTGCCTCCACCGGCCTGTTCTGCGAAAGGTCTTGGGAAAGAGCAAGTATCAGGGACTTCCCATTGTCCAGCACATAGATTTTCTCCCTCTGCCGTTCGGCGAACCGGTAGGAACTCCAGAGAGCATAGCCGGTAACCAGAGCACAGAGCGAAACGAACACGATACCCATCGTGCGGATTTGCCGGAAGCTCGTTTCTATATTCTTCAAACTCTTAAATTCCATATGTTTCTAAGATTTTATATTGGATTATCTGCCTCTTAACTTGCCGGCCACGTGACCGACGGCAGCGCCGGTAACGGCGGCAGCCGCACGTCCGCCCTTCAATGACCACGAGTTGACCTGCTTGCCGTAGTTGCCGGCTCCCGATGCCTGAATCACCCATGTGGATACTGTCGGAATGGTGAAATACCCCACAATGGCTATCAGCATGAAGATGATGTAAGCGGAATTGTTCACGTCGGGCACATAGGCGGGATCGCTCAGTGCGGCGATGTCCTTTTCGATCATCAGCACCTGAATCCTTGCCAGCACGGAACTGAACAGGTCGGATATGGGCAGCCACAGATAGATGCTGATATACTGGCAAATCCATTGGATCATCGTATTGTGGAAGCCGTCGTACACCGATATGGCGAACGACAGGGGCCCCAGAATGCTCAACACGATCAGGAAGAAGGTTCTCAGCGTGTCCAGTACCAGCGAAACCGACTGGAACAGCAGCTCCAGAAAGCTGCGGAAGAAATTGCTCACGCCCTGCCTGGCCTGGTATTTGAAGCGTTCCGCCGCCATGCCCGCCATCGCTTTCAAGTCCGAAGGCGACCATCCCAGATCCTCGATCTGGCGTTCATATTCCTCGTTATCGACCAGATACGCCGTTTCCGGATTCCTTGTCATCGCCTCGTATTCCAGCTTCTGCCGCTTCTCGGAATACTCCCGTATGTTCAGCGTCTGGCCTTCCATTATATCGTGGCAGCCGGTAACCACAGGACTCATGATGCCGTTGAGAGTTCCTAGAACGAATGTGGGGAAGAACATGATGCACGCACCCAGACAAAAAGGTCTGAAGAGCGGGTAAATGTCAATCGGCTCGGCTCTCGAAAGAGCCTGCCACACCCGTGAGGCCACATAGAACAGCGCATCCAGTGCGGCCACTCCGGTAGCCACACCCGTGATGTCCGAACAGAGCGGCATCATCTCGTCATAAAGGTTGCGCAACACTTCGTGAAGGTTGCCGAAAGTTTCCTCGCCCGTCATGTCACCAGTATTTTTGATTGTCCGTTCCGTACAAGTCCAGCACCCTTCGGGTATCGTTCTTCTTTTTCGCACGCAGGTAAGAGATGCCGATGTTCCGGTTCGTGTAATACCTGACCAGATTGCGTTGGTTTCTTACGTCACGGTACACACGGTCGATCACGTCCATGCGCTCCTTGTCCGTCATGGAAAGGCTGGTGGAGGTCACGACCGTCTTCATCTCGTTCAGCATACCGCTGCTCTCTTCCAGCATCTTCGCATATCCGGAAGCGATCGCCGAAAGCTCGTCCGGCGTATAGTTCCCGTCCGTCAGCATTTTCTGGAAGGAGTTCACATAGATGTCCGATATTTCACCGACCAGAAGAACGGTCTGCTGCACCTTGCGGGCATCCTTCACCAGATTGTTGACCGCTTTCAAGGCGTCGTAATAACGCTTCCCCTGTTCGTAGATCTTGACTGTTTCCTGAAAATTCTTCACCATATTTTCTGCCGTCGTCGTGGTCTGTACCACATTGCGGGTTGTATTCACGATGCTTTGTGCAAGGTTCGAGGGATCGAACGTCACCCATTGCGCTTTCGCCATACCTGTCCCCAACAGGAACAGGCAGCATACAATCATCATTTTTGCTCTCATAAATTCTTATTTGTTTTAATATTGAAATGATTTACTTGATCACCGTACTGGAGCCATCCTTTCCGGTACTCCCTTGAAAAGACATCCATTTTTCTGTGCACAGGATACAGTGCCTCTATCATCCGATAGCTCACTTCCGGCTTGCGGCTGTGTTCCCTGCCTTTTTCCGTCAGCACGGTAGTGAACCTGCCCCTCTCGCTACGGGCTATCGGCAGGAGCTTTTCCTTGTAAAACCATAGCAGGTATTCATGCGCAAACCTGACGGTAAAAGCCGGAGCCACCCCGTTCAGCTTGTTCCACACCACCCTGCAATGGCGTCTGTATCCACGTTTGGACATTTCCGCCTCGCATTCGGACAAATATCGCTCTGTCGTCCACATGAATATACAATGGTTACTTTCTGCAAGCGGAAAAATATCCCTCTCCAGGAGGCCGAAAATGCCGGGTACGGAAATCGTTTCATAATCAAGCTCACGCCCTTGATGCTTCCGTATCTTACGGAGTCCCCCCTTGCGTTGTTCCCACGGGGCATCAATCACGAATATTTCTATTTTTTCCATTGTTTACCTTATCCGTTAATAATTATTCCGCACGTACATAGATCCCTTCGGTAGCCAGCACCAGCCGGTCTTCCTCCCGGTCATAAGCGAGCTGCACCCTTCCCAGCAGGTCTGCCCAGATGATGCCGCCGCTTTGGTGGATCGTGCCGACCACCACCGCATCAAGGTGATAGGTCAGGGCAATCTTGTATGCGCCACCGTCACGGAATACGGTAACGGGCGGCGACTTGCGGTTGCTTTTCCACTCCCCGCATATCCAGTAGAGCGGAAACAGGGTTTCATACTCCATAGGCATTTACGGTATTTCATTGTTTGGATTTCGTTTCTTTTCCGCAAGCCTCTTGATAGCCAGCTCGATATTGCCGTCCAGCTGTTTCGCCAGTTGTTCCACTTCCACCTTCTCGCTCTCTTCGGTCGTGTAGCACAAATATTCTTCGGGCGATACCTCCGTGGCGTACACCGTTGACTGCACGCCCCCCAATCCGAACCAGACCTCCTTGTATTTGCGCTTCGGATCGTTGGACATGTTCACCGACAGGATCTGCGCCTTTTCCTTGTCCGTCAGTCCCAGCAGGGACTGTATCTGCGAGAACTTGTTAAGGTACTTCCGCTGGTCAAGCAGGATCTTGCAGTCGCTGTTGTTCACAATGGACTCCTTTACGACAGGCGAGGAAATGATGTCATCGACTTCCTGTGTCACGACAACCGCCTCTCCGTAAAATTTGCGGACAGTCTTGAAAAGATAGCGGATGTAGTCCGCCATCCCTTCCTTGGCGATAGCCTTCCACGCTTCCTCTATGATGATCATCTTGCGCACCCCTTTCAGACGGCGCATCTTGTTGATAAACAGCTCCATGATGATGATAGTCGTTACCGGGAAAAGAATGGGGTGGTGTAGGCTAAGCACCCAACGCCTTTCCATATTACTATGGTAGGTTTTCAAATGCTCGCCCCCGAACCGGACTTACACCTTTCAGCGTATCCGGCTCTCCATTAATTCCGTCAGTCCATCCAACCGCCATCCACTTTCTTATGGCAACTCCGACAAAGTGCGATAGTCTTGCGTTTCCGTGCAATCATGTGTTTTTCCCAATCCTCTTTCCCTTTCAGATTTTTGAGCTTTCTAACATGGTGCATGTCCAGCTTGACATTTTCTTTGCCACACAGTTCACATCTACATGCCTTTAGACGAGCTACAAGGCTTGTCGGTGTAAAATAATAGCGTTCGGGCATTTTGTCGTAACATTGCGCATAGTCCTGTTTCTTGCGTTTGAAACCATCATGATAAAATTGACGTGCCAAAGTTTTCCCCTTGTTATTCTTGTAGTACACTGTAAATACTTTATCTTTCTTGTACTTTTTACAGATTTTCACGACCGTGCTTTTGTATTTAGCCGCGAAAGTCTTATACATGCTATACTCCATGATGTACTTAAAAGAGTGAAGTGTATGACAATTATTTGCAAGTGAATAATAATTGTAAAAACCTCTTATTTCCGAATTGTACCTTTCCAAGATTTCCAAATCATCGTTATTGATGAGATAGGTACGGTGTTTGGAATTATACTGTTCTTTCCCATTATGCACATTGATTTGCAGTGCGTCATAGTCCAACAGTTTCTTCCGTACCGTTTCAAGGGGCATCTTCAGATAAATCTTATTGTTATAAGGTCTCGTCAGTTTGCCAGCCTTGTTCCTCTTGGTCTGTGTAGATTTTCGGACATAGATTTCATATCCGAGAAACTTTGCCGATTTTCTTCCGTGTGTGATAAGAGTTTTCTCTTCCGAAAGTTCAAGGGCGAGCTTTTCTTGCAAGAATACTTTGATGTCTTGTTTGATAGCTTCCGCCTCTGCTTTCGTCCCTATCACAGCGCAGAGAAAATCATCAGCATAACGTACATATTTCAGTCGTCTGAAATTCTCGTCCATGTCCACGCCACAAGGAATAGCCGCTCTTCCTTTGTCATAGGCTTTTATTTCCTTGACTATGGATTTGCGTTGTTCCTTGTCCTTTATCTTTTCAAGTTTCAGCACTGCCAGCCTTTTCCCATACTCAAATTTGATACGTTCGGGATTGTCTGCCCGTTCTTTACCCTTATCAAAGCGTTGGATATATTCATGTACATAGCGGTCTAATTGGTCAAGGTATATGTTTGCCAGCATAGGGCTGATAATTCCACCTTGCGGAGTACCGCTGTATGTTTTATGGTACGTCCAATCTTCGAGATACCCTGCATTTAGAAACTTGCGGATTAATCTCAGGAAACGTTCATCGGAGATGCGTTTTTCCAAAATGGAAATCATTACACCATGGTCAATGTTGTCAAAGAAACCTTTGATGTCTCCCTCAATAAACCAGCGTGCTCCGTTAAATGTCCGTTGGATTTGTCGCAAAGCCGTATGGCAGCTCCGTTTAGGTCTGAACCCATGTGAGTTCATGTCGAAACTACCCTCGTAAATTGCTTCCAAAATCATTCTGACCACCTCTTGCAGAAGTTTATCATTGAATGCAGGTATTCCCAAAGGGCGTTTCTTCCCATTTTTCTTGGGAATATATACCCTCCTTGACGGTATTGGCTGATATGACTCGTCTTTTAACGAACTTATCAGTTTTTCAATGCGTGATATACTCATGCGGTCAATGGTCTTATTGTCCGCACCTTTGGTCATGTTGCCTTCCTTTGCGTATATACGCTGGTAGGCAACGTAGTACATCTGTTCATTGAACAGCAGGCGGTAAAGCCTCTCAAATTTGTAGTCTGGTTGTTTGCTGTGCTTTGCCAGACTGTTTAATACTCTTTCTGAATTTCTCATAATGTCTCGCACATTTTTCATTAATTGTATTAAAAGAATTAACTGCCTCCCTTTGCCATGTACAGGGCGTTACCCTGCTCGGACTACTACGGAGGCTCCGTTGCCATGTCGGATATTCAAAGGTCTGCACCTTATAGCCTTTTTATTGGCATTCCGATTTAGGCAATCCCCGTTTGCTTGCGTAATAACTGCCGCTTGACAGATTGTCGGATATGACTTTCGTCCTTTTCTGCTTATTGCAGATGCGTCGTGACAAGTACATGCTACATCCTCCTCAAAGACTGGAAGACGAGTGTCACGATACAACGAGTATGAATTTCCCTCTTCGGGATAATTCAAATAGCTACCTTACGTTGCAGGTACAACAAGATACCGCTTGGACTATCATTCAATCAGTATAGACTTTATCCTTTATCTGTCTTTTCATCCTACCATTCAGTCGCAGTTTGGTAACTAACTGACTTATGGCTTTTCCTGCATGCTACACTCCCCATCGTCTTTCGTTGAATGGATAAGCAGGTGGATGATAGGTCATTTCAATGTACACTTACCTAATCCCTTGCTAATGGGATTGTTACTTACGCAGCCTTGACGGGCGCACCTTTGATCTGATCGATTTCGAATACGATAAACCGCTTGCCGAGCAGGTCGAGCTGCTTGTCCGAGTTAAGCAGGAAATCATATTCTCCGCCACGGTAATAAGGCTCCAGCACGTTCAGGAAACCCGCAAGGTCGAAATCCTTTTCCCGAACTTCCTTCTCTTCCAGTATCCTCCGGTAGTCCGTTTTCACGAACTCGTAGAAAGTGTTGAACGAGGGAACGACATTCTCATCCTCCTTGATGCGCCTGATATACAGGGCCACCGCATTGGACAGCGCCACTTCTTCCGAACGTGTCGCCGGTTCGTTGTCCTTTTTCCAGAGTGTGAGGATCAGTGTCTTGATACTCTCTCGTTTCTCAATGTCGAAAACCTTATCATCCGTGAAAAAAGGGTTGAACGCTATCGGGCTTTCGTCCGTATGTAGGCTAAGCACCCAACGCCTTGTCATATTTCTATGATAGGTTTTCGTGTACTCGCCCCCGAACCGTACGTACACGTCTCCGCGTATACGGCTCTCCATTAAAGAGTCAGTCATATCTTTCCAGCGTGAACTTTTAAGTGACAACTTCGACATAAGGCAATGGTTTTTCTCTGCCTTGCAATCATCATTTTATCCAAGAACTTCTTACCATCCAAATCTTTTAATTTTCGGATATGATGCATCTCTAAATTTTCGGTTGCTCCACAATTCTCACATATCGTAGCTTTTAGCCTGTCTATCAGACTTGTGCCTGTAATGTAATTTATTGTGATAATGTCATCAAGTTGTTCACTTACAATTGGTTTACACCTTTTGAAGCTTTTGTTGTAAAAGGTTTGAGCTTTCGTTTCTCCCTTTTTATTCGTATAATGAATAGTAAACAATTTGTTCTTCTTATATTTACGAAGAATCTTTTTTACGCTGGTTCTATATTTACCGGCGAAAGTCTTATACATACTATATTCCATTATGTACTTAAAAGAGTTCAATAGAGCACTGTTGTTTGCAATAGCGTAATAATTGTGGAATCCTTGTATTTGATAATTATATATTTTAAGAATTTCCAAATCATCATTATTGATTAATCTTCCTCTTTCTCTTGGTTTCCATATTTCTTTCCCATTGGGACATTTTATCTCTAAAACTCCTAGTTCAATGAGTTTTTTCTTAATGGTGTCCATTGAGATATGAAGTCGCACTTTCTTGTTGTACACCCTGCTTAGTCTGCCCAAAGTGTCACGTCGGGCTAGGTTGGATTTGTTTATAAAAATCTCATAACCAAGAAATTTTGCTTTCTTTTCGGTATGTGTGATGAGAGTCTTTTCATCTGAAAGCTCCAACTTCAATTTAGATGCAAGAAAATTCTTTATATCTTCTTTGATTCGTTTGCTATCTTCTTTGCTGCCAATGACACCTACAAGGAAATCATCAGCGTATCTCTCATACTGGATTCTTTTAAAACTATCGTCCATTTCGTCATCACTGGCTATACTGTGACGTGCTTTGTCAATAATTTTAATTTGTTTTACAATATCAGCTCTTGCATTTTTGTCTTTCACAATTTCTAAGCTTCTCATAGCCCTCATTTTCTGTTTTTCTAACTGAACTCTCACTTTGTTCGGCTTATGCTTCCTCCCTTTATTGAATTTTTGAGCATATTCCATCATAAACTTATCAAGCTTGTCTAGATATATATTAGCCAGTATGGGGCTAATAATTCCACCTTGAGGTGTTCCGCTGTAAGTATTGTGAAATGTCCAATTTTCAATGTAACCTGCATTTAGAAATTTCCTTATCAATCGGATGAAACGTTCATCTGAGATTCTTTCTTTGAGTATGCCAATCAGTATCTCATGATTGATGTTATCAAAGAAACCTTTAATGTCTCCTTCGATGAACCATTTTGCACCAGTGAATCTCTTTTGAATCTGTGTTAATGCAGTATGGCAGCTACGTTTTGGTCTGAACCCATGTGAACAATTTTCAAATTGTCCTTCATAAATTGCTTCCAAAATCATCCGTAATACTTCTTGTACTAATTTATCATCAAAAGATGGTATTCCTAAAGGGCGCATTTTCCCGTTTTTCTTTGGTATACATACCCTTTTTGCAGGTTTTGGTTTGTACGCTTCCGTACGCAACGAGTCAATTAGGTCGGTTATCCGTGTTAGGCTCATACCATCTATTGTTTTTCCGTCAGACCCTTTCGTCATATTACCCTCTTTCGCATAAATGCGTTGATAGGCAACGTAGAACATCTCTTCGTTAAACAGTATTCGGTATAACCTTTCATACTTGTAATCGACTTGCGGACTATGTTTTGATAGACCGTTTAATACGTTTACTGAATTTCTCATAATGTCTCTCACATTTTTCTTTAATTGTATTAAACCTTTAACTGCTTCCCTTCGCTATGTACAAGATATTACCTTGCTCGAACTACTATGGAAGCTCCGTTACCGTGTCGGATATTCAGAGGCTGGAACCTCATAGCCTTACAACCGGCTTTCCGATTTAGGTGATCCCCGTTTGTGATATAATAACTTAGCTTGATAGATTGTCGGATATGGTTTCCACCCTTTACCACTTACTGTGGTTGTGCTATGATAATTTCCTGCTTACATTGTTCACCTACACCAGTGTAAGTATCATAGTATGGTGAGTATAGCTATCACTAACACCAAAGTCTCTACAGCGACCACTTGGATTGCCATTCAATCAATCAGGATTTTATCCTTATATCTATCTTTTCATCTCGCCATTCAGTCCCAGACTTGATAGCCGTCCAGCTAATGGTTTTTCCGATATGCTACACTCCCCACCGTCTTTCGTTGGTGGATAAATCGGATGATGATAGGCTGTTGGAAAACTCGCCTAACGTCTTGCTATTGACATATTTATTATATCGCCTTGACGGGCGCACAAGTGAAATAGATGCCGTCTTTGCCGCCGGTCTTCTGGTGTATCAGCGAGCAAAGCCCCTGATAGCTGTTCCCCGTGTCGATCAATACCACGTGCGTGCCCTGTTCATAATACTGCCTCGCCAAATGATTCATGAAGAATGACTTGCCGCTCCCGGAGCCGCCCAATACGAATTTGTTGCGGTTGGTGGTCACGCCACGCTTCATCGGCAGGTCGGAAATGTCCACGTGCAGCGGTTTCCCGCTGATACGGTCTGACATCTTCAGTCCGAAAGGTGAAACGGAGCTGCGGTAGTTCGTTTCCTCCACCCAGAAGCAGAGAGCCTGTTCGATGAACGTGTAGAAGCTCTCCTCTGCCGGGAAGTCAGCGCCGTTCCCCGGCATCGCCGCCCAGTACAGCGTGGCGGCGTCCACCGTATTATGGCGTGGCTTGCACTCCATCATGGCGATCTGGCTGCCCACGTCATTGCGCATGTTCTTCACCTCCATCGGGTTGTCCGTCCATGCGATGACGTTGCAGTGGGCACGTACCGAGGTAAGCCCGAACGAGTGTGCGTCATTCAGGTACAGGTCGATCCACTCCTTGTTGATCTGATTGCTCCGTGAGTACTTCGAGAGCGACTGCATGTTGCGTGCGCTCTTCTCAAAACGTTGCAGGTTCTCGCCGCTGTCATCCAGAAAGATATACTGGTTGTACAGGTGGTTGCACGAGAGCAGCAGGCCTACCGGACTGGCGAATGACAGCTTGCAGTCGCTTTTGTCCGTTGACAGCCTTTCATACCGGCAGTCCGTACCCACCTTGTTGGGCAACGCATCCAGTTCCGAGAGCGTATGCACCGAAACGTGCTTGTCGCCGACACGCAGGCCGTCATCTCCGAGTTCGATGTCTTCCAGCGCAGTGGTATTTTCCATTGACAGACAGAAATATTTCTCCACCAGTCCGGCCTTATCCTCCGTGCCGGTAATCTCATCACCGCCGAGCCGTCTTAGGCGCACCAGCCCCGTATCGTTCACGATACGGGCGAATTGTCCCACCGTATCCAGAAAATGGGCGGTGGTATCCTTGTCCACCTCCTTGGGGATGATGAATCCCCTGCACAGCGAAGAGAAGTTGCTCTGCATCCTCATGCGCTCTTTCGTCGTCTTGGTCAGGTACAGATAGCATTTATGGTTCAGGAAAGGACGCTCGTTGAAGTGCATCTCGTAGCTTCGGGAAAGGAAACTTAGATTCTCCTTGTCCGTCTGGCTGCGGTAATCCTCCCGGATAAACCAGTCCTGCTTATGTACCACCGTATAATTGGGCAACACCTTGATTGCCTTTGCCCATGCCGCATGGATAGCCTCGTATTCAGCTGCCGTCACCGTGAAGAGTTCGGGCAGATCCACCTCAAAGACGGCGGTGATGTCCGCATCTTTGGAAATGATACAGTCCGCTTCGACGGCGAGAAGCGGGAACTTGCTTTCCAATGTGGCGGCCTTTAGTGTGTTCCGCATACATTCTTCTTTTTAATCGTGAATAATTTTCGGGGACTGATCCGGTTGATCAGGTAGCGGGGGTGCTGTTTTCTGGCCAGCAGTTTCATCAGCCCGTGTTCTCCGAACTTGCCGTTCAGGTGGAATGTCAGCCAGACCAGTGCGGATGCGGAGGTTACACCGAAAGCGATGCAGATCCATTGGCCGACACCGGCCATATAGAGAATGACAAACAGCACGAACAGAGCCAGCAGTCCGCCGGCGAAAATAAAAAGGTATTGCGCCTTGAGTCCCTTGAACTCCGCACTCTCGCCGATCCCCTTGTTCAGTTCATAGTCCATATACATTATTATATATAGGCGAATATGTCCCTTAGAGGAAGAACGAACGCAGGATAGTGGCGGCGACAATCAGAAAGATGCACGCACCGAACCAGGAGGATGCCACTTTGCTCACATCCGGATCGCCGGAACTGTCGAGTAGGTCAGCTCCCTTGCGGGAGCTTTCCCCTCTAAGAACCGTACGTG
>NZ_DAWCXD010000026.1:0-46930 GCF_052357945.1 Bacteroides sp.
AAGATAAAGTGAATATTTCTATTTATGTTTCGTTTAGTTTCTAGTGTCTTTAATAGTCATTAATAGTCATTTTTTGTCAGCGTGGCTTTTCTTATACTTTTTATTTAACGGGGAGGGAGTCGTGAAATCAGACATCCCTTATACAAATGGTAACTCTTTCATCTTTTTCCTTTTTTGCCCTGCAACATTTCATTATGATATGGATTTCTTCGGAGAAATCAGAATTATGAATATTTTGGAACGAAATTTTAAATGGCAGACAATAGCCTTCCAATTAGATATAGACATAATATTCGCAGAATGTCTCAAGACGGAAATCTGGTAAATGTTACAATACACAAAGTTTATATTCTGTATATCAATATAATAATATCTTTCGCATCTTATCAAAGGAACAAAATAGAAACCTTATCATGATTAGTGTTTATTGAGAATCGCTGATTTTAGTCATTCAATATTGTACAAATAATACTATAAATACGCCAGCTAACATTGTATATCTGCCGACAGACAAATGTCTGTCGGGGTATTAGGATATTATATCCGATAATACATTTATTACGGTTATTATTAAATGATTATGTTGACTTATCAGAAAATTAAGTAATAAAATAATCACAGATAACTATATAGAACAGAGGGGAATAAAATTGTAGATAGAGGATAGAAATTCTTTCAGAGATAATGAAAGTAGCCCGGCATTCTAAAAAATAATATGTCAAAAAGAAAAACGTCGTGTGATGATAATTTTCATAGAGTGAATTGAAAAGAATCATTTATTCCATTTTACTTTTATTCCTTTGCAAGGTCTTTTATATAGAACACCCATTCGAATGAGTTCATAAAAAGGTTTGTAGAACATGAATGTATAACGAAATAATACAATTACTATGTGTACAGCGAGAAAATGGAAAACAGGAATACTGCTTGTCGCGATGATATTGGTTTGCGGAGTTGCAAATGCACAACATTGGCATCGGCGTTATCGTCCCAACCGGGTTGTTACCGTTGTAGTTCAACCTGACGTGATATCCCATGTAAGTAACCGTTTCAACCAAAAGGAACGATTGGCGATGGCTATAGCTTATCTGGAAACGCATGAATACCTTACTATCAGGCAATATGTAAAAATGACGCATCTTAGTATGGCATCGGCAGAAGCTGAACTTGACGCTTTTTCCATGGATAAGAAAAAGCCCATACGGCTTGTAATCAGGGGGAAAAAGAAAGTGTACATCAAAAGACAATAGGATATGAAGAAGAATTGGAAACTACTGATATTGGGAGTAACCGCTATGTGTTTGCTACAATCTTGTGTAACCGTGCGCAAGGCCCGCCCTCACCATCATCGCCATCACAGACATTGTATGCTTCTTTACCAACAGCCTACAGATACGGATTCGTTGAATGTGCCTGATACTTATATGGCAATAGAAACCCCGATAAATTATGAACGTAAAGGATGACAAGGAACTTGTGTGGCTGACTGCTAAAGATCCGGAGAAAGGCTTCCGTTATCTGATGACAAAATACAAGGGGGCGGTTTACTGGCATATCCGAAGACTGGTCGTAGCTCATGAAGACGCACAGGATGCAACGCAGGAAACGTTCGTCAGGGTATTCCGGTCTTTATCCGATTTCAAAGGTGAATGTACTTTTCGCTCTTGGATATATCGGATTGCTACTAACGAAGCCTTACGTCTGCTTGGAAAATATAAAAAAGAAGAACTGGTATCATTGGATGACTCTTTCAGCGAACTAAGCAACCTGATGGCTGATGAATATGTCGATTACAATGATCTGGAAACCGTCAAGCTGCAAAAAGCCATTTTGTCCTTGCCGACCAAGCAACAGCTGGCTTTTAACCTGCGATATTATAATGAATTGGGATATGACGAAATTGCCGGAATTATCGGTTCAACAGTAGATGGGGCAAAATCCAACTACCATATTGCCAAAGATAAGATTGTCAAATATATGAATGCTAATAATTAGATATATGAAAAGAGATTTTGATTTCGACCGCATAGGCAAACGTCTGCCCTATAACACTCCCGACGGTTTCTTGGATGATATAGAGAGCAACGTATGGGAAACGGTAAAACAGGAGATACAGCTATCCAAACCTAAACGTAACTTTCGCCTTTGGCATTCTGTAGCGGGAGGACTTGTGGCAGCAAGTATTGCATTATTGCTTGTCTTTAAGCCATTTTCCTATCATTCAAGAAGTAATTTTGAAGATGTTGAAAAGGCTTTTTCTAATCTGAGCAGCAGCGATCAGGATTACCTGTTTGCAACTTATCAGGATGACTTATTTATGAAATTTTGAACGAGTAAAAAATAAAAAGACATGAAGAATATCATTAAAGTTCTTGCACTTGCAATCGCAATGGTAACTATCAGCACAAGTATCTATGCCCAAAAGAATGAACGGCAGCGCATGACCAGAGAACAGTTGGCTGAAACCCAAGCCCGGTTTATAGCCAAAGAGATGGTTATGGATGATTCGACTGCCACGCGGTTTGTGGAAACTTTCTGCCAATTCCAAAAAGAAATCTGGGCACTTGGCCCCCGTCCTAAAAGAGATACCTCTCATCTTTCGGATAAAGAGGCAGAACGGGCAATGAATGAAAGGTTCGCTCATAGCCAAAAGATACTTGACTTGAGGAAGAAGTATTATTTGAAATACTGCAAATTTTTAACACCCAGCCAAATAGAGAGGGTATATGAACTGGAAAGAGGAATGATGAACAGACTGTTCAACCGTTCCAAAAACAAAGGAAACCATAAATAAGACAAAATTATGAAAATGAAAGTATTTGGCATATTTTGCCTGTCGTTTCTGATGGCGTCAGCCTTGTCTTCATGTGACAGTGAAGAGATTATAGACCAACAGGAAAAAGTGTCCGGCAGTGGAAATCCAACCATGACCGTTCTTGCTGAACAAGTGGCAGGAAGTGACGGGTATGATGAAAATGGGGTTACTGCGTTGAATTTCCTAAATTCACAGGATTTGCATAGCATATCCAGTGGCTTGAAACTGAATTTTCAGTTGTCCGGAATCACAAAAATAGAGTTGGAAAGTGTAGATGGTTATGCCTTGGCCGGAACTGTCGGTATCCAATGGGGAGAAACAGCGGAAACACTTGTCGGTGAAGTGGAAAACGCCAACTCCATTCTAGTGTTCAATGCCCCGGATGAAAACGGCTTGACTGCCGGAAAAGACTACTACATTTTTACCTTACCCTGCGACCTTTATGAAGGTTACCGCTTGTCAATTTATCGGGAAGGACTCGTGGCACATTACTTTGGTGTACACCAGACCGTAGAATTAGGCTCGTTCATAAGTCCCGTCGATTTGGAGGAGAATGAACTGGAATTTGACGATCCGGATGCACCGCTCGTGGAAGAAGAACGACCGGAATTGGATGCCACGACAACGGCACTTCTCCGTCAATACCAGCAAAACCCTACGGAAGAAAACAAGCAGGCGTTATTGGATCAGATGGGTATTCGTTACGACAAGGTAGTAGCTCGCAAGAAAGCCAAGCTCCGCGAACTGGAGAGGGAAGCCTTGACTTTGGATGTGGTGGAAGAAATGCAGGAGATTGTGGATGAGATGGTAGAGAACCGTGACATCCGTCTCGAACAGCAGTTCCTGCGTCTTATCGACCCCCGGAATGACGACGACCCCAACGATGCATGGATGGTACTGCGCGGTGCATCTGCCCCCAATGCCTACATCGGTTATGCCCCTGTAACCAACGCGGAATATGCAGCCTTCAAGTCAGATTTTACCTATGAAGCCGGACAGAACAACTATCCGGTAGTGAATATCACGATTGCGGATGCCACGGCTTATTGCGATTGGCTTACGGCACAGGATAATTCGCATAGCTACCGTCTGCCTACTGACGAGGAATGGATTCTCGGTGCAGGGCATATGCCGAAGGACGTTGTAATGAACGCCGGTCGTGTGGAGACAGGACTGACAGCGGTAGATGCTTACAGCCAGACAACAGGTGCTTGTGGAGGTATCGACTTTTGGGGCAACTGTTGGGAGTGGACTTCATCCATGGATGCAAACGGGCAGTATATCATTAAAGGCGGCAGTTGGGATTCTGAACGTGACGATTGCCGTAGCGAGAAATCCGATGTCGTAAGAATTGGTACACAGGGATATGCCAATGTCGGTTTCAGAGTCGTAAGAACTGATTCTATTTAATTCTCCAAATAATATACGAATATGAAAAAAATGTTTTTAGCAATGGCTGTTGCCATTGTGACGGCCACAGCTGTGTCCGCACAAGACAGCGATAAAGAAGATAAAATCGTGGTTTCAACCCATCAGACGGATAAAGCGGATGGATACGAGGGAGATTCCGCCAACCGATGCGGTATCAAATTCAATTTCCGGCTTATAGGCGTGACAAAGGTAGAACTGGAAAGTGTGGATGGACTTCCATTGGCGGGTGCGGCAACCATTTGTAAGGATGTTCAGGGAAAAACTGCAATCGGTGATATGGCACATACAAGTACTATCATTACATATAATGCGAGCAATAAGTCCGGATTTATACCCGGAAAAGACTACTGCATTTCCACCTTGCCTTGCGACCTTTACGGAGGATACAGGCTCTCCATTTACCGGGACGGACTTGTGGCCCATTATTTCGGTGTGCATCAGAAAGTGGACTTGGGAGAATTTATCAGTCCCGATGATTTGGTGGAAAGTGAACTGGAGTTCGACAAGCCCGACGCTCCACTCGTGGAAGAAGGACGCCCAAAAATGGACTCCAAGACACATAACCTCTTCGTCCAATACCGGAAGAATCCGACGGAGGCTAACAGGCAAGCACTGCTGGATCAGATGTGTGTGCGGTATGACAAAGTTGTGGCAAGAAAGAAAAACAAACTTCGTGAACTGGAACGTGAAGCCCGGACTTACAGCATAGTGGAACACATGCAAGGTATTGTGGGAGAGATGGTGCAGAATAGAGATACCCGCATACAACAGCAATTCCTTCGCTTTATAGACCCTCGCAGGGACGAGAACCCGAAGGATGCGTGGATGGTGCTGCGCGGTGCGTCGGCTCCCAATGCCTATATCGGCTACACACCGGTAACCAATGCCGAATATGCCGCATTTAATCCTCGGTTTGCCTATGATGCAGGTAAAGAGAACTATCCGGTGGTAAATATCACCATTGCCGAAGCCAAGGCTTATTGCGATTGGCTTACGAAGCAGGATCGGAAGCACATCTATCGTTTGCCAAGCGAGGAAGAATGGATTCTTGGTGCCGGACATATGCCTAAAGATGTGGCTATGAACGCCAACCATATTGAATCAGGATTGACGGCAGTGGATGCTTACAAACAATCCACCGGAGCGTGTGGAGGCATTGACTTCTGGGGAAATTGCTGGGAATGGACTACCTCGACCGATGCCGATGGGCAGTATATCGTCAAAGGAGGAAGTTGGGACTCCAAACGTGACGATTGCCGTAGCGAGAAATCGGACGATGTAAGAGTCGGTACGCAAGGCTATGCCAACGTAGGTTTCCGAATTGTAAGGACAGATGCCTCAAAATCCATGAAATCAAAGCTATAATCAATTTAATAATCAACCCGTAAAAGAAATTCAGTATGAAAAGAATGTTTTTAATTATGGCCATTGCCATTGTTACAGTCCTTCAAGTGTCTGCACAAGACAAGAACCGTCAGATGACCGCACAGCAGCGGACAGAACAGCGTATCAAGCAGATGGATGAAAAATTGAATCTGACCGATGAACAGGAAACAAAAATCCGTGAATTGTATGCGGACTTCAACAAGCAAAAATATTCCCGTGAGAAACGTAAGGAAGCCATGGAGAAATTAACCGCAGACATTTCTCTTCTCTTGACCGCCGAACAGCAAGCCATTTACAAACAAATGATGGAACAGGCGATTGCTGAAATGAAGAAAGGCAGACGTAACAAGGTTAAAGAATAAAAGTTAGTCATTGTGTGTTTCAAAGTCTGGATTTCTTAGTATAGGGAGTCCGGACTAATGACACAATTTTTATTGAAACTGAAGTATAATGTATCAATTTAGAATAATGATTAAAGTCCTGTTGCTTTGCTTATGTATGGTTGCTTGCAATGATAATGACAAGGGGTATTCTATAATACCTTCGGAGCAAGAACCTGAAGTTGGAGTTTCATCTGATTATACAGAACTCTTGAACAAAACAACACCCGTCCCGTCTGAATATAATCAAGAATCTGCATTAAAAGGGAGTGTTGTGCAAATTGATTATGACACCCAAAATTACGTGGAAGGAAACGGGGAAATGCGCAAGAACACTGTCTATGTCTATTTACCGTATGGTTACGAGGAAGTGTCCGACCAATGTTATGATGTATTTTATTTCGTGCACGGTCATGGCGAAACGGCAGCTTCCTTCTTTCAAAATGAAGACGGGTTGTTATGTAAATTGCTGGATCACATGATAGGTAATGGTGATATGGCTCCGACTATCGTTGTCTCGACAAGCTATGTTTATGGTAATCCTGTTGATTACTATCCTGATGCAGATCCCTATTGCAAGGCTCTGCCACAAGAACTGGTAAACGATTTGATTCCGATGGTAGAGAGTCGTTATCACACATATACTGAAAGTAACGATATTGTCGGAATAAAAGCCTCAAGAGAACATCGGGCTATCGGGGGCTTTTCAATGGGGGCTGTAACAACTTGGTATGCATTGGAACACACGTTGGATTGTTTCAAATACTTTATGCCGATAAGTTCTGATAGCTGGTCATTAGGACGTTTTGCAGGAATGGATTATCCGACAGAGACAGCAGAACATTTTGTCAACATTGTCCGCTCTTCTACTTTACCAGAAAACAATTTCTACATTTGGGCATGCAGCGGAACGGACGATGTTGCATACGATAGAATTTGGGCACAAGTTCAAGCAATGGCACAACTCTCGGACGTGTTTTCTGTTGGCAATCTGACTTTCCATGAACAAGAAGGGGCCCGGCATGAGTTTCGTTCTTTGGCAGAGTATTTATATAATGCACTACCATTCTTGTTCCCAAATTGATGAGAATATAATGCTGAATAACCTCGTTTTCGATTGTTTTAATTATAAATTGGTAACATCAAATGAAGTAAATTCCTGTATTTGAATATAGATGAAGAATAAAATATGTTCTACATATGTGGGAAGAAAACAGTTAATAACATACTACTATGTATGGGTGGAATTATATTCTATATACTCTCGTTGTAACAAATACCGTCGTATCTCTTTCTTTATCATGATATTTTCGTGTATGATACAACAAGTTATTGCAACGGTAATCAGCCAAATACAGAGCAGACATATACACACGAACTGCCAGACGTGACGGGAACGGCATGCCCGATGCAGACAGTATAACGGTATATCTTTGAACAGGTATGCAAACACATCCTTTAACCGCTTGGGACGGGATGGAAATGCTGTTTTTGTCACCCTTGCCGCCTGAATGTCCTGTTTGGCGATAAGGATATCCAGCTTGGCTTCAACCCTGCGGCTGCTGGCTTCTTGTCGTTTAGTGGCTTCCCCGATATATTTGTATGTGTCGCATACGATTATACATTTTTGCAACACGTCGGCATAGTCTGCCGGAAGTTTCGTGTAGCATTACTGCGGTGTGAGTACGCCCCGTGCCTTGGCTTCCTCTTCCTCCTACTCGAACTTACATTGTCGTTGCTCCAACAGTTCTTTCACAGCGTTTCTCGCTGCTGTGGCGACCGTCTCCGAACCGACCAGTTGTATGCCGGAACGAGCTTTCAGGTTTTTGTTCAGCACATTTATTACCGTCATGATTTCTGCAAGTCGGTCTTGCAGTTCGTCAAGCGAAGTTGCCGGCTCATCTTTACAAAGGGATATGTTTCTTGGCTGTCATAGTTATCTTCTCTGTCTATATAGGTTCTTTTTCTTCTCCTTATCATCATCGTTCCAACTCTATGAATGGAAATCATGAATTTTATTCTTATAACAAATTATACATATTTCCATGTTATACTTCCTACATCGTATTTTGACGTGGAAAGTCAGAAAAAAAGGAATAGGATGCGACTTTATACAACCTGTATTTTTTACTATTTTAACTATTAGACTATTACAATGTATCGGGCATCTGCAAAGTTGTCTGCGTTTTGTTCCATTTCACGGAAAAGCCTCTGCAGACTTTCGTTGGCTTGCAGGGGCTTCTCCTCATTAGGACAGGGCATCATCGTTTGTCGGCAATGCCATACTCCAGCCAATGGTTGGAATCTACACGACGCTTGACCAGACCTTTCAAGTATGCGGTCAAATTGCGAATCTCTGCCAGTTTGTGGTTGGCGGTAGGAACGATTTCGTTCAGTTCTGCACGCCTGCGATCCACTTCCGCATTCAGTTTCTCACCTTCGAGGATAGCGGATTCCAGTTTTGACAAGTCATTCTCGCTTACTCCGTAGTTCTTCACCGTTTCCAAATGTTCTCTCAACCCTTTGGTCAAAGTCCGTGCTTTGTCCAAATACATTTCGTTAGTTTTCGACATATTTTTCTGCTAATTGATTAGCAAGGTAATGAATCCGTCCCTTGCATGACTGGGGCTTTTGCCGTTTCAAAGATAATCAAAAAACAGCAAAATACGTACTGCAGTCTTATAGCACGTATATATGCAAATAGTTGAAAATCAAAAGAAAACAAAGTGTTAAATATTTAAAATATTTTCTTTTTTACACCGCGCAGCATACGTTTGCATGCATAGCTCTAGCAAATAAAGTGTCAATGGAAACAATCGCTAGAATGTTAGGACACCCAGACATACGAACCACGAAAATTTATGCAAAAGTTTTAGACACTACTGTTTCCAAAGAAATGGAAGTGATGAAGCATAAATTTGCTATATAAATAAGATATCGAAGGGGATGTCGTTTTTTGCGACCTCCCCTTTGTTCGAAAGTTATATCTCTCTGAATCTAAACAAACACACGTCTCTTTATTGAGTGTTAGCTCCTAGTAGTATCTCATCTATTTCTTTTTTCATAATCCAATGGACTATTTCCTAGGTTTATTATCCTTGAATGTAATATCAATCTTGTAGTTGTCATCCAATTCCAGCGAAGCTTCATACTTTTTCCCTTTCTTACTGGTGAACTTGAGATATCCGGTGCGCTTTCCCTGTAACAGCAGAAGCATCTGGTTGTCCGTCAGTTCCCTGCCGTTGAAGGTCCGGAACAAAAGAAAAGCGCAATCGGGATCGCCGCATTTGGCCACCTTATTGAAAACGGTAATTGTTTCTGCCCCGCACTTGGGGCATTTACAATGCAGCAAGTCCGGATGGTCGAGTTTAAGGGTAAGCAGTTCAGACGTGATTTGCCGAGCGTAGGAGTTGATATTTTCCGTGAATGTTTCGGTGGAAACTTCTCCGGTTTCTATCTCATGTAACTCACATTCCCACCTTCCGGTCATGCTCACATTGGCAATCATCTTCTCTTTTACGATACCATATACTTCCAGTCCTTTAGGAGTGGGTATTAGTGACCGTCCGTTTCTTTCCACATAGTGTCTGGTGATAAGCAGTTCAATAATTCCAGCCCGTGTAGCCGGTGTCCCTAGTCCGGAGTCTTTCATCGCTTCTTTTTCTTTTTCATCGCTCAAATTCCGACCACATCCTTCCATTGCCGCAAGCAGGCTTGCCTCGGTGAATATCGGCTGTGGCTTGGTTTTTCTGACTAACGTATCAATGCCAAGAACGGGCAAAGTTTCACCCTCCTTAAATTCGGGCAGGAGGCTTCCTTTTTCTTTTTCATCCGGTTCATTATAAATGCCTCTCCATCCCGGAACCTTGATTTGGCACCCTTTAATTCCGAAAGAGGCTCCGTTACAATCAGCCTGTACAAATAACGTTTCTTTCAGGCATTTGCCGGAGAAAGCCTCCAGCATACGTCCTGCAATCATAGAATAGATATTCTGCTCGTCGAGGGAAAGGTTCCGGGGATAGTTTTCCGTGATGATTAATCCGTGGTGGTCTGTCATTTTACTATCGTTCACACAGTGGCGGTTCAAAGTCCGGTTACAGAAATTCTCCGCATGGCGTGCAAAACGGGGATGTTGCTTCAGCAAGGCGATGAGAGAAGGAATCTGCTCAAAGATGTCCTCTGTGATATAACTGCATCCGGTACGTGGATACGAAATGTAGCCGAATTCATACAGCTTCTGGGCAATATTCAGCGTTTGTTCCGCGGTCAGTCCCAGTTTGTTGTTGGCACTCTGCTGCAGGGCGGTTAAATCGTAAAGTAGTGGAGTTTCTTCCGATACTTGCTTCTTTTCTACCTGCACCACTTTGGCTGTTTTCTCTTCACAGACCTTTTTACGGGTCATGTCGAGTTTCTGGAGTGTATCATACTTTTCGGCGCAGGTCATTACAAGTTCTTCCCCCATCTTTGTAGTGCGTAGTTGCAGTTGGTAATAAGGTTTGACTACAAAATCCCTGTTGTCCAGATAGCGGCGGCAAATCATGGCAAGCGTCGGAGTCTGTACTCTTCCCAGAGAATAGTTACTCTTTCCGGCCGCTATACTCAAAGACAGACTGGCATTCATACCGACTACCCAATCTGCTTCTCTCCGGGCTTTAGCGGAACGATACAGGTTGTCAAACTCCCTGCTTGATTTAAGGTTATTGAACCCTTCACGTATTGATTTTTTCGTGAGCGAGGATATCCACAGGCGTTTGGTTTCTTTGGTGTACCCCAGATAGTCAAGGACATACCTGGCTATAAGTTCTCCTTCGCGAGCCGCATCCGTACAAATGATCACACTACCAGTCTGATTCAACAGTCTGCGGATCACGTCCAATTGTTTCAATGCCGACGGATCAGCCTTATAGCCCTCTTCTGTTTTTACCTGGCGAACAACCAGTTTGAACGGATCGGGAATAATCGGTAACATCTCCTTTTCCGCATGGATGATACCGTAATCAGAAGGCAGGGCCAATGCCAGCAGGTGCCCGTAAGTTCATGTAACGGCATACCCGTTTCCACTCAAATATCCTTCCTGTTTTTCCGTTGCGCCCAGAACTCGGGCGATGCTACGTGCCACGGACGGCTTTTCACAGATGCAAATCGTTTTCATCTTGGTTATCTTTTAATGTTGAATGACTATTTTATTTTTACACTCTTGGTCTTTGTCTTTCCCTTCCTCACCTTCTTCGGTTCTTTGGGTACGGAGAGTTTCTCTTTTTTCTCCGATGCCTGTATGCCTTCCGTCAGATTCGGTACGGAGGTCTCCCTTGCCGGGAAACGGCTGATTAAATCCATTGAGAATCCGGTCATCCCGGCATTCAGTTTTACCAGGTCTGCCGGTTGGAGGTATTTCTCCCCGTTCTTTCTGGCTGCCAGCTCATACATGACCGTTTCACGCCCTTGCAGGATTCCTTCATAATTCTGGTAAGGGAGATTCGGTTCGGACAGGCCGTTCTGACGGAGCATCCCACAAATCTCATCGGGCGGCAATCCCCCGAACTTCCGGTCAAAGGGAGAAGATAGGATATATCTGTATGTCGCCAGAAGCTGTTTTTCGTGGCTCATATCGGGGCATCCTTCGTATCCCTGCAGTTGTCTTATCTTCTTTGCAATACTGCCAAGGCTCTTGAAAGTATTCCTGTCCCTGTCCTGAAGAGGCATCCTGCCAATCCGAACCAGCTCCGTCTGGATGCGGTTCAGGTTGGCTGTTTCCCATTTATTCAACAGGCTACTGCGGTTGTTCAGGTACTCATCCCGGAGGATGGCAACCGGATTCCTCGTCTGGAGGAACAACCCGATCCGTTTTCCCCATGAGGGTTCATGAAGGTTGGATGCGCTCCAGCGGATCGTATTGAAACGATAGGCGTCCATGAATTTCCTGAAAGGGTTCCGGTTTGTGAACAGGTTCCTGAAAGTCTGCAGGAATGCTTTTCTTCCGGCATCCCTACGGCTGCGTGGTATCTCGTTTTCGGGAATGAATGTGTTATTTATCAATTCCATAAGCACTATAATTTTGGCTTCGCCTGCTTTTGGGGAGAAGCGTTTTTTGTCTTGACTTTTTTCTTTTCATTGTCACGTGGAGATTCGGGTTTGTTATGCAGTTTCACGGCTGCCTGGACCTGTATAATATCCTTCGAGACTCCAACAGACTGGATTGGCCGTTGATAATCCTTCCGTACCCCATCCCGGTTTAACAGTGTCCCGGCCAATGACTTGGCTGCGGTTTGCAGTTCATCCATCTTCTGTTGAAAAGGATAATCCCGGCGCAGATCCTTTTGCCGGATAATCTCACGGATACTTTTCTCCACGGGTAAGAAATCCTTTTTATAGGCAAACGATTCGTCCGCCGGTAAATGGGCATATCCTCTGTCAGCTATATCCTGAAGAGTCATGATATTCCAGTTTCGGGCGGAGAGTTCCAGTGCGTTAGCCGTAATAAACCGGTCGAGGTTTTCCCCTGTAGGATGCATGTCGAAAGTGACGGACGGCTTGTAATTCGCCAGAATTTCCATTGCCGCTTGCGGCATGGAGGTTTGATTCCCGTTGGAGAGTTCCAGCATCCGGCGTGATACGGTTTTCTATCCGGTAGATATTCAACGATTCCACATCCTGCAGAGAGCCTGAGTAGAAATTATCCGCCGTTGATTGCAGGTAATCCCGGAACTTCCTCGTTCCGGATAATCCGTCATTGAATACCCGGATACCTTGTTCCGTCTCAACGATAGTGTAGAATTGTTTGGCCTGTTTCCCTGCTGCGACCTTTTCCATTGCATCCTCATAAGCAACAAAACGCTTATAACCCGACGAGTGGTCCAGTGCCTGGAAATTCTCTGCCGTCAGTTCCTTTTGGCATGCTCTCAGGTAGGCCGCTTTCCGCAGAGGAACAGAATTGTTTTCTGTGATACCTCCGTGAGAAACGATGAAACGAAGAGCTTTCTCACTGTCTTTTACAGGCTGTTCGCTGGTGAAAGGAATATCCTTGGCGGGTATTCCCTCAAAATGCAGCAAAAGGTTATCCGGCACCGTTTTCTGATCCATGGCTATCCGGGCGACAAGATCCATAAATACCGAAAAAGAGTCTTTATCCGTCGGAACATACGATACGACCATGACAGTCGATACCCGGTTATCCGGTAGCAACTCTATAAACAGGCTTTTCAAATCTTCTTTTTCGGTTAGTCTGTCTTTTATTTTTTCCATCCATGCAGGCATGATAATCAGTTTTAGATACGGGGATTATGTGACTTGTTACGGCGGGGAACAGCCTTTTTCTTTTCCGATGCCGCCGATCCGGTCAGCTGCAATGGCGGACAGGTCAGTTTATATACCAGCCCAAGTATCCTGTCGGCAAGTTGCTGCTGTCTGTTTTGGATATTATAGAATGCTTTCTCACTATATCCTTTTTTGGATTGCAGTTCGGACATTTCCTGATCCAGCGGTTTGAAATCACCTTTGTAGGCGAATTCCCTATAACTCTCATTGGAATTGAAATCTGCCGGCAGACCGTATTCCCGTATAAAGAGCAGATTGAATATCTCCGCATTCTTCGGCGTTATTGATAAATGGTAATCTTCCGTGAACTGTTTGAAGGCATGATAAGTCGGTTCTATGGGATAGCCGCCTTTTTTCAGCAGTTCGGATCGCTCTATGGGATACAATGGCATTTTCGCCAATTCCTCGTAGAAAGGATTGGATTGAAAAAAGCCCAGATGCTTCTGCATATAATGTTCCGTGCTATGGTTCGGATTGGAGATGTAGAATTCCCTGACCCGCCCCAGAGCCTGTACTTCCGAAGTGAAGAAGCGGTCAGCCAGATATTGCAAATAGCATTGTTTGTAGACAGCTCCCTCATCCGTGGCAGGCAGGTAGACGGCACCTTTGGGAGTCTGTATGGAGATGACGGGCTCTATCTCTTTATTCTGCCGGTTATCCGGTGAGATTCCATAATCACGTTTTAAGATGTAGGCTGCCTGCTCACGGATCAATGCTTTGACTTTCTCCTGTTCACCCTTGTTTTCTGCCGGAATATTCTGTAACGCATTAAACTGTGAGTTAAAAGAGTTCTTATGCATGAACGGAATTTGTCCGGTTATATAATCTATTCCATAAATTCCGGCTGTTTCTTGTAAAGACAGCAGCCGGAGTATCTGGGCATTTGCGATACTTGTGACTATTCCATAGGAGGACGCGAATTTGTCATAAGCGTCAAATGTCGGTTCTATGCGATGGCTCCTGTCCAGTCGTGCATTTCTCAGGATAGCCGCACTCAGATATTGCGCTTTATCCGGAATAAAGTCGTTTGTATATAATGAGAAGGGATTGGTGGATGTCTGAAACGCCTTTATAGTCTCTACATTCGGATCAGCCAGTTTGTACAGGTTGACAAACTCCGGTTTGTCTTCGTCCGTAATAAAGAAATGGTCGGCCAGGTGTTGCATATAGGAATGGCAGCACATCTTTCCGTAACCGGAATATTCAAACAAAAGCACTCCTTTTGCGGTTTCTACAGCGGTCAGGGTTTCTGACGGATCATCATGGAGGGTATTCTGTGCCAATGCGAAACGTTTGGCCTCCGACTGTATAAGCAAATGGTCCGCAAGCCCGCTGGATACCAGCATGGGCAGGCTTTTTTCTTCATCGCGTGAATAAAGGTATTCCAATCCTCTGAGTGGGACATTGTTCTGCATGCTTCCTCCGTTCTCACTGATAAATTTAGGTACCAGGCTGTTATCCTTGTCAAAGGGACGGACATCCGGGCAGATTACTCCTGAGGGAAACTGGTAACGACACAAATCAAGATCAGGCAGGTGACTTTGAACGAGGGATAGTTTGTACATTTCCCTTTGCCGCCGTAAATATTCAGTAAATCTTTGATTTGCCATCGATACTTCTTTCTCCGGTATCAGGTGTATTTCCAGTTTCCGGGGTTTTCCTTTGGAGTCCTGGGCGACAAAAAAATGAAGGATGAGTTCGGGATTTTTCTGTTTCATGTTTTTTCTTTATTAATGATTATAATTTGATTGATCCTGATTTCTTTCTTGCTTCTTTTTTCGCTTCCTTCTTTTCCGGGTTGGAAGGCTCGTATCCCCGGACATTGTATTCTATTTGCAAGATTCTTCCGGCCACATCCTTTGCCGTTTTTTGGAGGGCTTCGGAAAGAGGTGAATGCTCCGGATTTTTCAGGTAGGAGTACGTCAGTCTCTCCAGTATTTTCTCAAAGCTGTTTTCATGGATAAACCCGTAACCGGGTTTGGAGATGTCAATGCCATTCTTGTAGATTTCATCCAGACGGGCAATATCCGTCATGAGTTCGCATCTTTTCAGGTTGAACCTGCTTAAGAAATTATCATAATCGCTTTCGTCGGGTTTCATGGAACACCGGACGGATGGAGAATGGTCTTTCATGAGATCCTTTGGATAATAGACAGCTTCCGAGGGGATGAAACAGTGTGGCATCTCCGGTGTGAACATGGCGGCGCATTGTCTGGAATCTTCCACTATGATATTGTTGGCGGTGCTGAAATAATAGATCTCAAGGGAGTCGACACCTCTCAATGCTGATGAGAAATAATTGTCTGCCAGATATTGCAGATACCGTTCCATGCATTGGATTCCCCTTCCGGTATCATCGAATAAAAGCACACCGTTCCCGCTTTGTATGGCGGTAACGGTTCTCTCCCGGGTATTGTCCATCTTTTCCGAATGATAGTGTATGTATGCCTCCAGTACTTTTGCCGTGTCGGCACTGTCATTTATCCTTTCCAGCAGAGCAACCGTATCAAACATGTGTATGGGTAATCCCCTTGCAGAGATTTCATGGGCGAAAACAAGGTTCCTGAGCGAAATGGAAGGGAGTTCCTCCAATTCCCCGTTATACATGACTTCATGTATGACGGAAGGAGTATCCATATCGATGTCTTTGTCTATTTGGAGACAATAGATGGTTTCTTCCGGAATATAGGTTCCGCCCAGTGCGAGTTCCGCCTGCTCTCTCAGGTAATTACCGCACAGCATATCCTGGTTCTCTTCGGATATATGGCTGTAATCAACCACTTTGCCCAGCCCGTCGTTTACATTAAAAAGAATGGTATCGTTTGTATTCATATTCTTCTGATTTATAAAGTGAATGATGAAAAGAGTTTACGCCCTTTCGACGGGCCGGTAGCTTTTCCATTTTTTATCTTATGCTCCACCTTCTGCTTTTTCTCCAAGTCTATGGCACATGGAAAACAGACCATGATCTTGTCCGGACAGCAAAGGGAGATTCTTTTTTGCTTCATGGATTCGTCATCCAGTCGGATGCGGACAAAGTAGTCCATCTCTCCTTTTCCGGTTTCCTTGATGGTGATGACTTTCCCTTTATAAGGAACGGGGACCTGTTCTTCCGGATCGTTCTCTACAATCCGTGCCCCGATACAAATCTGACTTTTGGATATCATATTTCCTGTTACTATTTTAAACGGTTCGTATGTCGTTTGGGGTTCTCCGGCTTTTTGACAGCTCCCGTTTTCTTATTTCTATCCGTGGGTAGCGGATGGAGCAGTTCCTCTTTCAAGGTATAGGTCTTGACGGGGAAAGGCTCGGATGAGTTCTTCATCCGGTTCCGCTCGAAGTCCGCCATGCAGTATTGCAGGTGTCTGACCGCCTCCCGGTTGTTCTCCGGAATATAAAGCGCATAACCGGAAGACAATACTGATTTCTGCACGTCATTCAGTCTCCGGTTCCCCACGGTAAATTCTACCATCGGATCATCCAGCATGTTCTTGAGGGAACGGTGCCCCCTCACATCGAAATCCCTTTTCAGAATACTGTCGGCGGCCTCCCGGATTTCCATGGAGGCTTGTTTGAATTCCTTCCTATCGAAATCAGCCGCTGATCGTACCTGCGTTATCCTTTCAAGTTTCCGGACAACTGGCAGTAGCTCCTTAAAGTAGGTGAACGGCTGCTCATGAATATTCATATAACCGTTCTTCATCACGGTCAGCAACCGGTAAATATCCCGGTTGGAAGGGATGATTTGCGCACGTACGTCCGGATCGAAATGGAATTTGTCAGCCAGTTCCATAAATCCGTCAGCCGTCGTTTCCATCGGGCTGTAAAATAGAGGAGTCAGCCCATTAATAAACTTGTCCGGCAATTTGGATTGGGGCACGTGGTTCTCACGCTGGAATTCAAAAGAATTATTCAGCTGCCGGGCATGGTCGATCCGGTAGGATGCGTCAATATGGGCTGCCAGCTCTTCCGTTACATACGGATATTCATAGACACCCAGATGGCCGATGTCGTAATGCGGATCGAAGTAATGGTCGATGATATGCTGCAAACATTCCCTGAATCCTTCTTTTCCGATTTCATTGCCGGAGAATATCAGATACCCGAAGTCATTCTCCACCACTTTCAGCGGTGTCCGGAAATTCGCCTCTCCCCGGTAGATTTTCTGCCTTTCGCCCTGGGATCTGCGGAAACTCATATAATCGGCTTCCTGCACGAAAGACTTTTTCAGGATGCTGCAATCGGTATCTCCTTTATATCTGAAGCAGTAGACAGCGTCCGAGAGTGAGATCTGACGGGAAGGGTACTGGAAGCTCCGCTGCAAGTAAGGCAACAGTTCCTGCCGGATATACTTGTCCAAAGGCATGTGTGTATCCGGTGACGGAACCTTCCTCATCAGATTCAGGTCATACCGTACCATCTCCACATCCGGCACATACGTACAGCTTTTGACTTCGTTGACATTGTCCGACAGGAACTTATGAAAGGCGGCATCCGTTACCTCCCTTTGGTTTCCTTCGACGAACCTGAGTGAGTTGCCCGGTAACGGTGTATAATGGTGATATCGGTCTATCGCAATGAATATGCTGCCCGGTCTTTCGGGGTCGAAAAATGAATTTTCCATTTGGTCTCTCTTGTCCATGTTTCTACAGTTTAGGGTGGGTACTTTTTTTCTTTTTCACGTCCCGCTTTTTATCCAAAGCCTTTTCGATAACCGCTTTTACTTTGAATACCTGCTTGTTTGCAGGCGGTTCTTTAGAGAATACGATCCGGGAGAAATCCCCGTTCACCCATGCATAGGAATGGGACGGGTTGTTCTTTGCCTCTGCGGGCAGAAAGAGCACATGTCCCGCCTGCAATACCTGCCGGTGAGGGGTAAAGAGGCGGACACCGTCTACCATGACACTGTCCATCGGGTCACTGAGAATCCTTTCGACCGTCCGGTGTCCGCGTACGTCGTAGAACCGCTTGAGGAGTTTATCCAGCTCGTCCTTATTACGGCTGTTTTCCTCTATCTGTTCACGTATTTCCGGTGTCGCGGGTCGATGGGAGAGTTCGGAAACTGTGCGTTCCTTGTCCGCCATCGCATCCAACGCATCAATAATATTACAGTTGCGGTGGCTGATGTCACAGTGCGCATTGTGGCAGAAACTGCGGAAATCTTCCGGGGTGGGCTTCATCTCATTACGGTATGCCAGCTCCATCTTTGGGAGTCTGTCCATCTTCAGGTAAGGATATTCAGTGAACAGGTTCCCGCCCGGATTGACAGACGGCCCTTGTCGGAGGATACCTTCCGCCCTGTAAACATGGACGGGGCCGAGGTTGAAATGGGGATCGAAGTAATGGTCCGCCACAAGCTGCAGGAATTTCTGCATGTTTGCCTGCCCTTCCACCGTATGGGTGAAGAATAAAAAGCCGTCGGCGGTTTCTATGGCTGTATAGGATTGTTCGGGTTGCTTCATAATTTTATAATTTAGGGAAATTGTTCTTTTTCGTTTTTGTTTCTTTTTTCAAAGCGGCGGTATATGGGATGATTCTGCCGTTTTTCTCCTGATACACAGCTTTGCCTGCCGGAGGTTTAGAGTATGCCATTACCCGGTTACATTTCTTGTCGGCATGGAGAAAGTGCAGACCGGGCATTGATTCGGATATTTTGGAAGAGTAGATCCATTTGCCTTCCAGAAGGGCTTGTCTCATGGCCTGGCCGGCATCGGTTCCACCAATGAGAAACGGGATGCTTTTGTCATTCAGTGTCCTCTCCAATGTACGGTGTCCCCTTACATCGAATTCCGTTTGGAGGATATTCTCCGCTTTTTGGCGCATTTCATCCAGTACATCGGCCAAATTCAGACCGGAGGATTGTCCGTTGATGCAGTTGTCTATCCGGGTGACATACTCTTGAAATACATTCCGGTATCCGAAAGCCGGATCAGCCACAAGGTCACGCTTGAATCCGTTTTCTATCAAATACAACAGTTTGCTGATATCCGCATTGTTACGGCTTGCAGGGCATCCGGCAAATTCAGTCAGGCGAAGGAATTCAGAAGCGGTCGGCTCCATATTCGTTTCAAACGTCTGCCTCCACAGGTTCCGGTCACGGAAAGCATCTTTTGAGAAGATGGTTTCATCAAAGTCATATTTCCCTTTCCCGTTTTGAGGGTTCTTCCGGTAACAGGCATCCACCAAGGGACAGATATCGTCGGACAGCCTGTTGACCTGGTATTGCCTGACGGGACCGGGTTCGCTATGAACCCGGAAATAGTTGCCGGATAGTTGCTGGTAAAAACATTTTAATCCGTCCCGTCCTGTTTGGGTATCACTGAAGAACAGGATTCCTTTGGAAGTCTCCACCGCACACAGGGGTAATTTATAAATCGGACTATAGTCATATCGGACAGCCAGTTCGTCCTGTTTCCTGTGAAAATGGAGCAGTCCGTCCAATTGATCCGCCGTCAACCTGGGTAGCTCGCCGGATTCCATGAGGATGTCATTGCGTGACTGTGCAAACAGCGCATTCCTCAGATTGGTGCTTATCAAGGGAACCTGCCCTTTTTCCCGGATATAGGGCAGCAGTATCCGGGAGATATATTCCTTTTTATCAATGCCCCCTGTGAGGACAGGCACATCCGTCATTCTGGGGAATGAATAGATTTCCAGACGGGTATCCGGTACGAAAGCGGCATGTTTGGCTTTTATTGATTCCCTGTTGAACAGAGCCATGAACGTATAGACTGGGTCTTGCCTGTCAGGATCGGCGGGATAGAGCATATAGGAGGATTCCGCGTGGGGTTTCTCCTTGCCGGTTTCATAACCGACAAGGAGGCAGCCTTCACCCTCTTTCCTGAAAAGCTCGTCCAATAACTTGGGGTCATCAGAAACATAGGCTGCCATATTATTACATTTTAGGGGTTATGGACGGCTTGCGGGTGCGTGTTTTCTTTTCCGCTTGCCGGGAGGCCTCTTCTTTTTTCAAAGGCTTTCCGGCTGGTTGTACCGGCCCGTTAACCTGCTGTTCTCCGTTACTTTTTTGCTGCTGCTCCTGTTTCTGACCCTCTTCCATCTTTTTGGTACTTCTTTCCCAGAGGAATTCAACACCCCGCTCGGCGGCGCTCATCTGGATGGAGGTGGTATAATAGTTCCCGTTATTGGACTTGAAACGGATCGGCACTTCCTCGCCACGTAAGGCGGCTTCGTATTCTGATGGGGAAAGCGTATAATCTTTCACCTTGCAGGGAACGCGTGCCTGCTCCACGGGCATGTGGAACAATTCATTCGTCACCGGGTCTTTGGAAAGGTAGCAGGGCTTGGTTTCCTTGGTACGGTAATCAATGACCATGTCGACTGTTTTACCCAGGTTGCCGGTCTGGTTTAATGTCTTGAGATCGTCCTCCGTCAATGTGTATCCCCTGTAATCTTCACCCACTTTGGGAGCCTGACGGATATAGTGGATGTCAAACTTGACCGCACCGTTCTCATCACGGAACAGGGAGAGTTTGGCATCGCCGCTTTCACGGCCCAGCTCGGAAGGTTTGGCTATATGGAAAGCGACAGCGGAAGATTTCCCTTGCAACATCCTTTCAAGGCTGTCCTTCGAATTTTTCAGGACATCCGGGGTAATGCCATATCTGGCAGCCTGCTCCCAATTGATTTCCCGTTCATTATAACGGTGGTTGTTATACACCCTGGCTGAAGCCAGCTCTTTTCTCACCGCTTCGTTCTGTGGTAGCTGCGCTGCCTCTATTTTTTCTTTGGCCTGCTCTACAGGTGTTTCCTTCGGGATGTTGTACAGGGAGTAACGTCCCGGATTGTTGTACTGGTAGAGAAAGTTCTTTCCGAAGTTGGTAAAGAAGTTTCCTCTCTGGTCCACCTTAATAAATTGGCCTTTGTCCGCTTCACCAGCATCGAGCGTTTCCAGCTCGCCGTTTGCCGCGATTCCTTTTACTCCTTTGGCTTTCTGCTCTTTCTTGTCATACGCCATCAGATACCCGTGTTCTTGGGCTGCCCCGTTGTTTTCAGGGGCTAAGTTTACATTGTCCATATACGTTAATTTTAAAGATTAATGAATCATTTGCAAGGGTAAAATTACTATCTTTGCCATTAAATAAATTGATTATGAAGAAGTTGTCATTGATTGTCATGTTCTGTCACTTATTGTCATGTCCGGCTTTTACACAATCCCCGTCGAAGGAGTTCAGAAGCGGACTCAGTTCAATCATCGGCCGTATCCATTCCGCCCGACAGTGAAAATCTTTCGTATGAAACAGCCGGTTGCCGGTAACCGTACTGGCTGATTATCCTATTATATTCCCCTTGAATGAGAGCCGGAGGAGGTTTGCAGTCTCTTCCGGTTTCGGAATAAGGATGCATCCGGTGAGAAAGAAAAGGGTACTCCATGCCGGAGTGGATATAGCCGCATCTTATGGCACGCCGGTCTATGCTTCAGGAAACGGGAAGGTCGTTGAAGCCCGGTACAGCAGCAGTTACGGCTGGTACGTCGAAATCCGGCATGCGGGTGGCTTTTCCACGCTGTATGCGCACTTAAGTAAATTGTACGTGAAAAAGGGAAACGTTGTCCGCATGGGCCGGCGTATCGGCAATGTCGGGCATACCGGTATCGCGACCGGCAACCACCTGCATTTTGAACTGAGAAAAAACGGGAAGCCGCAGAATCCCCTGCAATGGGTGATACTAAGGGATTCACATTATAAAAAGAGCCATTAATCCAATCCGTTATACAATGAATATTGAAGAAGCTAAACGCATTCCGTTGGAGGATTATCTCCGGCGCATGGGATTTTCCCCGGTCAGACAACACGGGGACAGTATCTGGTATTGTTCTCCTTTCCGTGAGGAGAAGACACCTTCTTTCAAGGTGAGCACATCCTGCAACCTATGATATGATTTCGGTATCGGACAGGGAGGGGACATCATCACCCTAGCGATGGAGCTGCAAAAGACGAAGGATATCTCTTATGCGTTAAAAGCGATAGAGGGACATTTCCCGGCTACTTTCCGGCCTGCCGCCTCTGTCAGGAAGCCGGAGCCGCAGGCTGCCGGTTACCGGCAGGTACGCGTTGATCCGCTGACGAACCCGGTCTTGCTGGATTATCTCAAGGAAAGAGGTATCTTGCCCGAAATTGCCCGGAAGACTTGCAAGGAAGTGCATTTCGAGAACAAGGGCAAATGGTATTTTGCCGTGGCCTTTGCCAACCGGGGCGGCGGGTATGAGATCCGCAACAAATACCTGAAAGGGAGCATCTCTCCCAAGGAGATTACACATATTAAAAACGGCGGCGAACATTGTATCGTAGTCGAAGGTTTCATGGACTACCTGTCATACCTCACACTCAAATCAATGCGCCCCGCTAGCGGGCAGCCTGCCGATTATATCGTATTAAATTCGGTCAGCAATGTAGGCAAGGCTATCCCTGTCCTGAAAGAGTATAAGAGTGCCCTTTGCCTGTTGGATAACGATTCTGCCGGAAGACAGGCATTTCAGCAGATGGCGGAAGCCGGATGTCCGGTCAGGGACAAATCAGACTGCTATCGGGAGTATAACGATTTGAATGATTATTTGCTGGGCAAGAAAATGTCACAGGAGAATAAGACGGATTCTCCGTCAGTATCTCATGTCAACCAGTCCATACAAAAAATCGGTCGGAAAAGCATTGAAAATTATAGGAAAATGAGTCGGTAAAGACGGTCCAGCAAAAAAATCGAGACCGCACGGCATTAATAAAAAGTTATTTCCTATATTTACCACCCGAATAATAACTTAAATAATAGAAACTTATCATGGAAGAATTAATAGAAAAAATCAACGCCGTTACAAAGGAGTTCATGAAGAATGCGAATGCGCAAGTTGAAAACAACAATAAGGCAGCCGGAATGCGCGCACGTAAAGCATCTTTGGAACTTGAAAAGATGATGAAGGAGTTTAGAAAAGTATCTTTGGATGCATCAAAAAACTAAGTAATCGAATATCTGAAGAAAAGAAGAAAGGCTGAATCTTGATTAGATCCAGCCTTTCTTCTTTTCTTGTATTTTTCCCCTGTCTGTTAAATACGGCTTATGATTCTTGCGTCGCATCCCCTCTAAGTAAGCAAAAAGACAATCCTACGGATTTGTAACCGCAGGATTGTCTTTATTGGGAAGCGAAAATACTTATCTGTAGTTCCTGATAAGCAGCTCATTAACCGTCTCTCTCTTTTCCGCTATGGAGCAAATGGAACGGAAAATACTGATTCGCTGGATATGGAAACCGGCATAGAGGTCGTCGAAGAAAGTATTCTCCGGGGTCTTCTGTCGGGGATCGGAGTTGGAAAGCATTCATTTGGAACCGGCTTCGCCTATCTCCTTACAGAACCAGGCAAGGTTGATTTGCTGCGGATCACCGAAGTCCAGCGGCATATACGAGGTACAGGCATTGCTTTCATTAACCGGCTTGTATGGAGGGTCAAAATAATAAAAGGTCTTGTCACCGAGATACTCCTTGGTCTGATGATAATCACCGTCTAGGATAACGACATCCTGCAGCAGCCTGTGATTAAAGCGGATCAGTTCTTCTTCCAACAGTTTTACCCGTCCTCCGATACCAAAAGTGACGGACAGTTTTCCATTACGGTTCACGGAGTAGATGCCGTTATAACAAGTACGCATGAAGAAGATAAACAGGGCGGCACGAGTGATGTTATCCGGGTCTTCCTCATTGTAGTAGGTACGTTTCTCCATAAAGTAGGCCCTTCTTCGGGCATGTTCCTCCAGTGCGATGTATTCGTCCTGTATTTGGGCAAGTACCTTTATAAGCTGCTCAGGGGATTCCTTGATGATGCGGTAAACATTGATCAGTGCCTCGTTGGAGTCATTGATGACGCAACGGATTTCCGGATAGGCTTGTCTTATTCAGAAGAAGAGGGCACCGCCGCCGACAAACGGTTCTACATACGTGTCCATCTGTTCGAAGTCTTTCGGAAGGGATTCAATAAGTACGGGAAGCAGTCTTCTTTTACCTCCCACCCAGGGGAAGCAGGGTTTTCCCGGCAGGTTGGCCGGAGAACTTTTCTTTTTTTCCATGTTTACAACATTTAAATGATTAATAAATTGGGAATTATTCATCGTCTGCCGTTTCCAGCAGATGTTTCAAGTTGGGATCATTTTGGATGCGGAGCAACTCTTTCTTAATGATTTGCGTCACATCTTCCTTGATTTGATAGTAGTTCCTCTCGATTTCCTCTTGCATATGGTCCTTACCGTCCGCACCGGTAAAGTCGGTTATGACGGGGATAGGTTTGTAGGCTTTTGTTTCGGCAGCTACCCGTTCATTGTCCACCATGATCTGACAATGGAATATCTTCTGTTCTATCTTCTCACCAAAATTGTCACAGACACTGCCGACAAACTCCCCTTGTGAGAGGTTGGAAATTTTGGAGGCGGGAATCAGCGAGTCAAGCTGGGTACTGATATTGGTGGAGGTATCCTCACGGGTCATATTGATGGATTTGCGCTGCTGGAGCACTTTCCCGAATCTTTCAGAGAGGTTCTTCGCTGTTTCCCCGACCGTTTGCCCGGAAAAAATGTTTCCTATTGTATTTTGGATTACACGTGCCTCCTTATCACCGTAGTCACGTATTAGCTGGCTGAAATCCTGTGCTCCCAAGGTAACTGCCACTTTATTGCTGCGGGCAGTAGCGATTAACGTGTCGAGTCCTTTAAAGTAAAGGGTTGGAACCTCATCCACCAGAATAGAGCATTTGAGCCTGCCTTTCCGGTTGACCATCTTAACGATACGGGCATTATACAATCCTAATGCACATGAGTAAATATTCTGCCTGTCAGGATTATTGCCGACGCACAAAACTTTGGGTTCCTCCGGATTATTGATATCCAGCGTGAAGTCATCTCCGGTCATGATCCAATATAAGGCCGGCGAGATCAGCCTGGACAGTGGAATCTTGGCGGATGCAATCTGCCCTTGAAGCTGCTCCATTGCACCACCTTTCCATGCATCCATGAAAGGTGACAGATAATTCTCCAGTTCCCGGTAAGAGGTTAGTATAGTAAACAAGTCGGAGTACGGTTTATTCAACAATTCAATGGCATGTGGAAAGGTACAATATCTCCCGTTTTCATAGATTTTAAGGTACCAGATCACCGCTGCAAACAATACAATCGGACTTTCTACAAAGAAATCTCCCTGCTTTTGAATCCAGCTTTTATTCAAATTTAACATGATCACAAACGCAGACTCATACGCATCCGCAATGTCGGACAGGAATGAAGGATTGAGGGGATTGCATCGGTGGCTGTATCTGGGATCATCGAAATTAATCACATAAAAGCCGACCGGTTTGACATATTTATCTTTATTTTTAAGTAACTGGTTATAAGCGATTATACTCAAATCTGGATACTTGAAGTCATAGATATAAGCGGTAAACCCCTTCTCTATCTGCTGGCGGATATAGTTATTGATAATGGCATAACTCTTTCCCGATCCCGGCGTACCTAATATCAACGAGGCGCGGAAGGGATTAACCACGTTTATCCAGCCTGAATAGGTCTTTCGTTGGTAACGGAAACGGGTGGGCAGGTTTACCGAGTATTCATTGGCAATCAGCCTGCGCTCCTGCATAAAGCTCTCGTTTTCGTCGTTAAAGACGTCGTCCATGAATCGGTTCTTTAGCAGGCGGCTGATCCAGACTCCGGCGGTAAGCAGACAGATATATCCGGTAGCTACGGTAGCTACATATAATAAAGTAAGAAGCTTGACGGAGAAGTGGACCGTCAGTAAGAACTCACTACCCAAAAAGAGCAGCAGCCCGGCTATAAGACAACAACCGATACTCCTTCATGACATCTCCACGTCCTTCCGTCCTTTGGCTCCCATGCAGGAGAAAAAGAGGAAGAGCAGGCTGAAAGACTTGCTCACCAGCGAATGGGAAAACAGGCCGGTATCCCGCTGGAAATTGAGTAGTATCTTGTCCACGATACCGATGTTCAGGTTCATGGAAAGAAAATAGGGATAACAGTAATAATAAACATTCATCACTAAAAAGAGGATGCTGATGGCCCTCATAAAGTCGAGGTTCTTATTGAGACCTCTGGTTTCGTCTTGTGACATAAGCGGTATGATAATTAATGGTGATCATTTTATTAGCCGAGATGCGGACCTCTGCATTTTCTCTTTTTCTTTTTCCCGTAAGGGCTTTGCGTCAGGTCGTCTGCCGGATATGGATAGGATTCCAAAGAGAATATATCCAACAGTCCGTCCAGTAGTCCCGGCTCTTTCATTTCCGGTTCGGACGGATGGATAACAGGACCTTCCTCTGTTTTCTCCGGTGGGGGCGTACCGTACTTCCGGTTGATAACCGATGCTGAATACTCTTTGCCTAAGAGCGACCCCTTGAATACGGTCTTAGAGTTATGGTCGATGTAAGTCACGCCATAAATCACACCGGAATCGTTCTGCCAGAGTATGGCGGCAATGCCTTTTCCGGAGAGTTCCTGCAGAAATCCCTGACAGGTAGGCTGTCCTTGCAAGGTAGCGGCGATGGTTTCCTTCGTTTGTACAGGTATGGGATGTCGAGCAATCCATTGTTTGCTTTTCGCAAATTTCTTTTGGAGTGCCTTATAACCTACGCTTTTACTGATTTTACTGGATTTGATGGCTACGCCGGTCCGTTCTCCTTTTTCATCGGTAGCCGCATAAACTAGCCCGTGATAAGTCTTTCCCTCTATCGTCTTGTGGATTTCTTCCACTGTTACATGGAAAAGACCAAGCAGGGCTTTGAACTCCTTGATGGATTGGAATTTGTATCCCTGCATGACGGGTTTGACCACATTGGCTATCTGATGCTTGATATTTCCCTTCCGGTAATCAACAGCGGTTAATGGCAAGGGGGCTCGCCGCTCCATCTTCTCGGCGGGAAGCAGATGGTATTTCCCCTCAAGCTCCCGACAAACGGCAGTCGAGCGTTGCCATTCTTTGTAATCATTAATTTTCTTTCCTTGCTCATCAATACGTAGGGAGACAATATGGATATGGGGCCTGCCGATATCCTCATGCCGATAGATGATATAGGGCTGGTTGCCATATCCCATTTTCTCCATGTATTCCTGACCAATGACGGTCAACTGTTCATCGCTCAGCACATCGTCCGGATGTGGATTAAGCGAGACGTGAATAACAGGTTTCTCAGTCCGGCGGTTGGCTGTCAGGTACGGCTCAAAGGAACGGACGCAGTGCCGGACAGTCGGATTGCCGTCTGCCGGTTCCATGATCCGGTTTCATGCCAGTGGCCGTGCCTGCTGCTTGTCCACTTTTTCTTGATTATAATATAATGCTCCATATATGGAGGCTCCTGATGTTATTTTTGCAACCATTGTTCGAATTCTTGGGTGAGACGGATGATCTCTCGGTTCAGGGAGATGAATTCAATAGTCAGTTGCTCCAATTTATAGAGCATGGCAAGGGCTTTCTTCTCGGAGAGTCCGGTATGCAGAGCCTTGACTGCCTGGTTATAGTTTACACCGATCCGGCGGTATTCGCTCTGCAGATTGGTCAGCTTGATGTAGTAGTCTGTCGCCGCCTTGTCTATTTTCACGACTTTCATCGGCTTGTCGAAAAGGGCGGCAAGAATGAATTGAGATTTGGTTTTAGCTCCCGAGTTTTCGAAGAGTCTTTCAAATTCAATGTTCTGGAGCTCGTCCAGACGGAATCCATAATAAAAAGAATGAAGCTGAGATTCTTCTTTAGGAGTCCGTCCGCCTCTTCATTTACTCGATGTGTCAGCCCGCCCGGGCTTGCGTGTGCTACTGATTTTCGCCATATCTTTTGAGGTTTTATTTATCCGGCAACAAAATAAGTGATAATTTTAATACGAACCTAAAATCGGGAGGTGACTACAAATGACAGGAGATGACTATTTATGACAGAGGCACAAATAGCTGTTGGAATGTATGCTTTTCTGATAAATTTGATGATACTTTGTTTTTTGTATACCTCTTCCTCATGTACAATCTACACTTCCCACACAAATCCACATACTTTCTAGAATGTTAATCTTATATTACGTTGATTATCAGAAATATGCTTATTTGATATATTTCGGCAGCCGCTTTGCCTTTACTTTAATGTAAGAGATAGTAAACAACGAAACAAGTCTTAATTAAAAAAATTACGATTATGAAAAAGGTATTAGTAGCAGTAACATTGGTTATGGGATTAGGTAGTTCTGTAGCATTCACACAGGAAGTTGACAACGCTACAGTTATAGAAACTACTGCACAGGCTCCACAGTAGGAATTCACAAAAGTTGATACCAAGGGGTTGCCTGCGGAAGTAATGAACGCCCTGGCAAAAAGTTATGAGGGCGCTTCTATCAAAGAGGCTTATGTAGCCGCCAAAGAAACAGGAAAAGTGTACAAGGTGATCATTACTACCAAGGATGCGCAGAAAATGACAATTCTCATGAATGAAAAAGGCGAAGAAATGAAGGCATAAGGAATGCTTCAATAAGCTGTACGTAAAATAAAATCCCAGTTCTTGGCGAACCGGGATTTTATTCTACGTAACACTGATTAATGTAGTCACTATTTACTCGCTATCCCACAGTTCACAATATTCTTTTCATAGTTTTCTTTCAGCTTGGGAAGCAGGACAGAAAGGCTTTTCTTGCGTCGTGCAAGGTCGGCACGCAGGTCATATGGTTTGGAGATATGAAGATGGAACAGCATTTCAAAAGCACTGACCAAACCGGCAAAAGACAGGTGGTCTCCGGAAGCATCCGTTATGACACCGCTGTAGTCGAGGGAAGTGATAAGTTCCATCAGGTTGATAAGCGAGCCGTTCCAATGAAGGGACGGTAGCACTGTTTCTTGTTTGGAAATAGAATATTCCGGGTGTTGAAGTAACAGGTACTCAAGTTTAATTTCGGTTTTCACAAGGTGATAGGTCTTGTCAAGGTATATTCTTAGAAGAGTATTCGGATGTTTCAGCAGGAATTGCAGCAAGGCCGTGAGTTCAATCTCTGTGTGATATAGTTCATGCAGTCTTCTCAAGATGGAATCTTCCCGGCTAGAATAGTCAGAAAGAAATACTTCAAATTCTCCATAAGCGGAGGCCAACTCTTCCTCAGATATTTCTTCATTTTTCTGGAGGAATAAGTCAAAACAACCGAATAAACGGTGGTTAGTTAATGTGTAGTGCATAAGGCATATATTTTTAGTTTATTAATCTATAGCCAATATCGTCATAAGATTAAGACCAAGATTCATACCTTACCGGATATCTTTCTCGAAAATTAATAATTTTCCTGTAAATCAACAATATAGAATACAAAACGAGATTTCAACTGTAAGCATCAGTTGTTCATCTAGCCTTACACTTTGTACGGGGAGTACACAGATTTTTGTACGCCATCAGATAATATGATATTTCCTTAATTTCTCATAAAACGTAGTACGGCTTAATTTTAGCATCTTGGCTGCCTTTGAACGGTTATTACCAGTTCGTTCCAGTGTCTGAAGAAGTATAACTTTCTCCTTTTCCTGTTCCGTTGTATCTTCCGGTTCTTCTTCCGTCTCTATCGAAAGATCCAAACTCAGGTCTTTTACCGTAATCCATTGACTTTCGGCTATCAATGCAGCACAGTTTATCGTGTTTTTCAGCTCACGGATATTTCCGAACCAAGGATATTGTTCAAGAGCCGTTTCTGCGAGACGGTCGAAACCTTGGAAATGACGTTTCAGTTTTTCTGAGGCACGTCTCAGAAAAAAGTTTGCCATCGGCAGAATATCTTCCTTGCATTCCGACAGTCGGGGAAGGGTAAGGGTAAACTCATTTAGGCGATAGAACAAGTCTTCCCGGAACCGTCCTTCCTTGATGGCCTTCTCCAGATTTTCATTGGTAGCTGCGATAAGCCGTATATTAAAGGCATATTCATGGGTAGAGCCCAATGGCTTGTATGTTTTTTCCTGCAAAGCTCTCAAAAGAAGAGTTTGTGTCTTATAAGACAAATTACCGATTTCATCAAGAAACAAGGTGCCGCCATCGGCAGCACGAAACAAACCGGGTGTATCGCTTTCTGCTCCGGTATAGGCTCCCTTACGATGACCGAAGAATTCGGAAGCGGCAAGCTCTTCGGGGATTGCCCCGCAATCAACAGTAATGTACGGCTTACTATGGCGGTGGCTCTGGTCATGAATTTCTCTTGCCACATGTTCTTTGCCCACACCGGATGCCCCACGGATCAAGATAGAATAGTCTGAAAGGGCAACCAGTTTCAACTTTTTATAGAGTTCTAAGGCTTGCGGACTTTCACCACGGTAAAATTCATTCTCTTCACGAGACTTGCTGAGCACATTAGAGATAGCCTCCGAAAGTTTATCCGGCCGAATAGGCTTGCACAGATAATTAACGGCGCCGAGTTGCATGGCTTGCACCGCATTTTCCACCTGTCCGTAGTTAGTCATGATAAGGAAAGGGATCGTATAATTTTCATCATTCAGCCATTCCAGAAAGAGGGTACTGTTTCCATCCGGCAGACGCAGGTCTGCCAGTATCAGATCGTATTCCTTTTCCCTAATGGATTTCTTCGCATCGGAAAGTTTCGTTACGCTTTCCACCCTCATGCCTTGTTTTACCAGCCAGTTACCGATGGTACGGCTGAAAATAATATCGTCTTCTATAATCAGAATACTTTTCATTGTTTTTCCTCCTGTAATTTATGTTCTGCAAAATCAATAATTTCTTTCATAGAACGGATGATCTCCTGTATATCTGTTATTTGTCTTTTTGTCCATGAACCTGTAGCTGTAGTTACCAATTTCCTCAATTGCATTAACGGATAGTTTATATGAACGGTTTCCCAAAGAGGCAGATTTTTATGCAGGATGGATTGGACGGTTTTCAAATCATTTTGGTTTATGGCGGTAGCTATCGAATCCATGTCCTTACGTGCTTCCTCTATGAATAAGCGCAACATCTCCTGCCGGTTGTCCTCCCCCGAGAGAATGACTGAAAAGTCAGGGCTCTGTTCTGTTACTTCCTTTTGACCGACTATCTTCCCGGTGACATCCATCAGTTGCTCCATTGTAAAAGGCTTGTGTATGCTTCCTGCAAAACCTTCGGATAGATATTCATTATCATCATCGGAGCGGGCAGTCACTGCGATGACCGGTATGTTTTTGTTTTTTTCTATGTTAGAAGAACGGAGTATTTCCAAAACACCGAAACCATCCATTTCCGGCATCTGGATATCTGTCAGTAGCAAGTCATAATTATTTTTCTTTAACAGATCTGTCAGTTCCCAACAGTTGGTACAGCAATCACATGCCACCCGGTTCTGAGAGAACATTTCACGAGTTATCCTCTGTTGGATAAGGTCATCGTCAATGACCAACACGCGGATATTTTCTAAATGGACACCGACAAACGGCCTAGTTTCTTCCTGAACGGAATTATTGTCGGCAACCGGAAAGGGAAGGAATACGGAGAAAGTGCTTCCTTTTCCGATACGGCTCTCCACCGAGATCTCACCACTCATCCATTGTATGAGTTTGGAGGTGATCGCCAACCCCAATCCGAAGCCGGGTGTATGCTTTGCATTATCCAGTCTTTCAAAGGCATTAAATATTCGTTTTAACTCTTCCTTTGTCATGCCCGGACCGCTATCTTGCACTGAAATACGTAATTTTTCATTGCTATATTCCGCAGTCAAAGTGACTGTCCCTTTTTCTGTAAATTTCAAAGCATTAGACAGCAAATTATTAATGATCTGTTGCAGTTGTGCCCGGTCACCGTTTACGATGACATTCAGATTCTCAAAACGGGTAGTAAACCTGAGGCGTTTCTTTTTTGACAGCAAGGTGTAGTTCTTTGCCGTTTCCCGGAAGAATAGTGATAATGAAAAGGGCATCATATTCAGTTGGATTTGTCCGGTATCCAGCAGATAAAACTCCAGCAGAGTATTTACCAGATTGAGCATATAGTCGGAAGAGTGGCATATGTTCGCCGCAAATTCATCGCGTTTGTCTTTTTCTTCCAATCGGGGCAACAGCTCTGCACTTTCCTTGATGATCGCCAATGGGGAGCGTAGGTCATGGGCGATAGAGAGCATCATGTTCTTCTTAGATTGTAGCAATTCTTTGTTCTTTTTATCTGATTCTTCCAATTCTTTTTCATAGCGGGAACGCCTTTTCACATCCCGATGGATGATGATATAAAGTACAATAATTAACATGCAGACAAAAAAGGTAAGACCTGCAAAAGTAAAAAAAGAACTTTCCCTGCCGGATATGGATAGCCCATATCTTTGGGATAAACGCCGGTTGGTTTCCTCTTCGAAATCCTTTACTAAATTATTTAATTTCCGGTTCAATACAAGATTGTTATTATAAAGACTGTCCATCTGTAAAAGAAGCCTCTGCTGCTGTTCCTGCTGTTGTTCCATGACTTCTTTATCCAATGAATAAAGCAGTCCTGCGGGAGAAGAGACTGGATTGGCATCCGTTTCCTTTTCCCTGGCAACTTTTTCCCGTTGTTCCGGATAAGCTGATCTGGACTCTTTTCTATGGAAGATAGACCGTAACCCTTTTTTCATTTTGGAGGCGGCAGAAGATTGTATGGCAGTCATCGTTTGTTTTTGAGGTGAGATACGCTCTATCCGGGAAACTATAACCGGTATCTTTTCTCTGACAAAATTACCGGTCTCCTGTAATTGCAGAAAGGTATTCATGACAGCCGAGAGCAGGAATTCTTTTTCTTGCAACAGCAAACAGAGGGTATCTATTTGTCTTTCCTGTTCCGGGGTATGCACATAATCTCTCAACACTTGTAATGTATCACAGACCTCCCTTCTTTTCACACGGTAACGTTCCTGATCAGCCTCTTTCCATACGCTTACCAGTTCGGCTTGTGTAGTCAGCTCCCAAAGGTGCATGTACGTCCTTTCCACCAACTTATGGGTATAAACCATTTCCTGTTCCGCTTTTTGCAGGGTATTGTGTTTTATCTGTTCCTGACGGAATAGATATACAATAAAGACGAGCAGGGTAATCAGTATGCTGTAACCGATAAGAATCTTAAACCTTAGTCCCATTTTTCAGAAGTCTTATAGATGAATATCGTTTTTCAGAATGTCTCCTTCAAGCATCCCAAATGAATAAAAAGGTTCATTGACATCTATTCTTAGTTGTCAGACTTTCATGACCTTAGAACCGTTCTTTCATCATATACGGTAAAAGAATTACATAGTAACCGGGCTACATATATCAGGCTTTAAATATTACATAGAAATAGCATAAAGAAAATACCTCTTTTACTTGTTTTTTTAATAATGGACGTTTACTTCCATCTAATATCCTTTACTTGACCGTAAGCCCATAACAAGTCCAGCTTTTCTGTCAAGAACATGCAAGCGGGTTGTAACATTGCATTTTTATGTTCATAGTATATGTTTTAAGATATTGCATAACTAGTTAAAACGGATTTTAATATATTTTTTATTCAGTTTCACAGCAATCATAATCAAACCATCTTCCACAGGGCAAATATAGTCAAAAGTCACCAATGTTGTGTGATACTCTTCACCACTAATCCATGCCAGCATCGGACAGTCGATTCTTCTGTCGATGAATGCTACCATGTGGCTAATGATAATAAGATCTCGTAATTTATAATATTCATATATTCAATTCTTAATGTGTTTACATGTTTATTATCTATTTTTGCAAATAGATAATAAACATGTAAACAGACTTATACAAATTACTGTTTATCTGATCTTTTTTACAAGATTTACACCACAATGGAGTCTATGGTTTATAAAATGATATAAAATGAAAAATATTGTTTTATGAAAAGGCTTAATGTTACTGCACTAATATAAACTCACTGTGTCCGTTTGTTCCGGCTTTGTTTCTTTTTCCGCCTCTTCCATAACCCTTAGCATTTCTTGTTCGGGCATGAGCATCAGGTCAGGATATTTGTCCAGGATATATTCCACCAATGCCAATTCCTGCCTGTAAAGCATACTGAGAAGAACATATGGTTCATACGGTCGGGAACCGACCAGTCGTGCAATGAACTCGCTTCGCATGTCAGAGAATAACATAAGCCTTCTTCTGACTTCATTCATTTTGCGGATGTCCCGGTTACGCCAGACACGCCACCGGATCAAATAATAGAGCTGAATCCGTGAACAAAGCAGGGCTAGTTCAGTCTCAAGGATAGCCCTGTCATTTTTACTTGAAAAATCATTCATAGATGTATGCATTAAATGTTCATATTGAATTGTCGGCCAGTTTTCACTACCCGACAGTTATACAATTTCCTTACGAAATAGACTAACTGTTGGATAAGAGCAAGATCAGGGTAAGAAGGATTGACATAAGAAGTATGAGAAATCCTGGGGTATATTTACGCCTACGACGCGGTCTGTGACTTTCATAACTCCGGCGGGAGGCGTTCCAAGCTTTTCCGGGGACACGGTTATGCAGCCTGGGAATTCGTGTCAGAAAACAAAAAGTGTCTGTCATATGTGTCATGCTTTCGTTGGTTAACAGGTTAATGTATGCTTATCAGCCCTGTTTCCTCCAGTGTGTGATAGGAACCAGCAATCCGGCCGTCAGGGTTTACCACGACCAGAGTAGGCGTGGATGCCACACCGTAATTTTCGAAATCAGGACTGTAAAAGCCGAGAGAATCGTACCATTTCTCTGTCCACGGCAAGGAAGCGGCACGGGAAGAAAAGATATGCTCGTCTTCGTCGGAAGCAATAGACAGCACTCGCACTCCTCTGTCCTTCAAGGTAGTGTAAAACCCACAGAGGTCACGTAGGACAGCTTCACAGTTAGGGCAATCCGTTTCATAGAACAATAGTAAGGTAGGACCGCTTGCCACCAACGGTACTGTATGGGAGAGACGCGGGGCTTTTCTTCCTGCAAGCAGCAGACGGGTAAGCAGGCGGCGGGCAATGTCTCCCGGACAGGCGGGATCAACATCAATGCCCATAACGGCTGCCGCAGTAACAGCCGCTGCATCGTTCATACCTAGCTCCAGCAGTCGTCCGACCACGATGCGCAGCATCTCTTCCAGTTGCTTTTCCTTACCGGTGTCGAACAGGCGCACGGCAAGGCGCTTCGTGTCGGCAGCAATTTGTTCCGTAACAATGCTCCCTAATGTTGCCGAAGCCTCTGTCGTGCCTTTGCAGAAACAATAAGAGTTTACCCATGCATACAGATAATCACGCATCTGCAGTGAGGCCAACAGGCTGTCGGATGACAGTGTGTCCACCAGATAAAGTTGTTCTTGGCGGAGAGACGTCGTGTCATTTGACGCGAGGGCATACAGCAGACGCTCATGATGTCGTATGATTTCGGTCTGCCTTCCTGCCCTGCGGCAACTGCAGCAAAGCAGCAGAAAAAAGATTGCAGGAAAGATATATACTTTATTCATAACTCTTTTAACTTCATTATAGTTCACTAAAGTTTGAATTTTAAATACAGCCATGCCACCAATCTCATTCTATCTCCATCTCTTATCTCACTTTTCTCCTTTTGTTCTTTCATTCTTATATTTTTTGTTTAAGGTGGTTTATCCTCTTTTATTCTTATCTTCTTTTGTCTTTATCCCAATGGGTTGCCCACGGTCACTACTTGCGGATAATATTTAACTGGCTCTCCTTCCATCTGTGATTTCTGTTTCTTGGAGAATAATATAGTAATAAAATATTCAAGAATTAGACAATAGCTTACGTCTCTCGCCGGGCATGCCACAAATATACTCCTAAGAGGATGGAGAAGTCGGATTTTGACATGTCCTAATTCCGAGCTCGACGGCATCTAAGTAAGCTCTTGCCGGTATCTTTGTCGGAAACGAACGGGTGTTATCGGCTTAGTCATTGATCTTCTATACGGACACACCTGACTTGCAATTCGTTTTCAAGATAAACAAACAGTCCCTTTCCATTATAAATGGAGATGTTACTCCGTGGGACGTAACCTGTATTAAGATATGGTGTTTGCATAATATTTAAATTATTATAATAACTGGTTTCATAACGTAAATCCCCCTGCCTGCTATTATCGACTTTGAAAACATAAAAACATGTATTATCTACATGTACCCATGTATGGTTATTAGTAAGACTACCAACAACTGACCTCATAAATTTATCATGATTATAGTAATTTTTCATATCATTAACCGTTATTTTATTACTACTACTACCATAATACCATGGCATATCGCCATAATAGAATATTCTATCTGTGGTAGCACCCGACCACTGCCAATCTGATACTTTTAAGGCGGTTTTATTACCTAACTGTTCAATGTAATCACTATACCAATATGTTCCTCCAGTTATTTTATCTATTACTTGATAAGTCGTCAGTCTTTTGAACATACTTCCCATCATGCTAAGATAAAAATTATTATTTCTTTGGCTGGGATGTAAATAGTTTAAATAAAGTGGGCAAGGAATAAATTCTTGATATTGAATCAGAACCGGAATTTGAGACATGGTGACGTGTGCTTTCTTTGTTCCATCATGAGAAGGAACAGCTTGAGCGCCGCTATACATCGACGGGTCGCTGATAAGCTGTTTCGTCCAAAAGGCCTCTGCATTTTGTTCTATGTATTCATAACCGGACAATCCGCATATATACCCGTTTTGCCACGGTCGCATGGGATTCGTGTGATAGAATTTATTTGCACTGCGGCCGGGCCACGCCTGAACTGTATAAACATCATCGACAAAGGTAGGGAAATAAGCCCTTAATCCCGGTTCTCTCCATCTTTCATCAAACCATATGGCTTTGTCGGAAGCGGTATTCATCGCCTCTTTCAACAACTTAAAATCCGTGTAATTTGGTATTCTCCAACCTGCGGAGACGACTCCCGAAGAGGTCAAATCAGTTCCCTTGTAAAGATACCTATCTTTCACTTTCCCTGGCAGAGGAGGAAGTTTATAGCTTGGCGTTCCTTCACGCGAGTTTTCCAACATCCAGCACTGCCCGCCGAAACGGTGTGTGTAATAATCGTTGTTTCCGATGCGCATCTTTTTGGGCACACCATTCTTGCCACAGGCGTCGGGTTGCGAGAGATGAATCTTATAGGTCAGATTACCGGCCACGAGATTCATTGTTGCTGTACGATCTGTACGACCAGGGTTAACCCCACTAACAGTCAGTGTTACAGTTGCAGGTGTATTGTCACCTCCTGTGGTTTGTGAAAGACTGATCCAGTCAGGTTTACCTTCAATACGCCAGCCACCGGTATTCTCCGTACTCAAAGTAAGAAGCTGTGAACCTCCCGTTTCACCCGTTACATTAGGATCACCAGGAAATACAAACTCCCGTTTATCCACCGTCAGCCGTTTGTTACCGGGCACTATTACCTCCTCCTGCACCTCGTTCCATGGAACAATCTTACATTTGAGAGTGTAATTCCCTTTGAAAGCTTCATCAGGAGAAGGAGCACCGGGATTGTTGGGAATTTCTAAAATTTGTATCCGATATTCATAATTACGTTTCAGGTCAAAATACGTATTCGTATCATAATCCTTCAGGTCTATGCGATAATACCCATTGGCAGAATAATGCGGGTCATTGGATGAGCCATACACCACCAGACAACAGCCGTCCAATGCCGAACCGGAAGATATAGCGGAACTATTGTTCATCTCGAAAAGATAAATATATGTCTTCGATCCCGGAAAGAGTTGTTCCCATTCCTGCCAGGGCGGATTATCCAGATGTGTGCCTTGTGGTAAGACAGTTCCCGAAGCAGTCGGAATTGTCGGGGCAAATACAGTCTGTGCTGTAACATTAAAATTATCAGGAGAAATGCGCCCATTTGCACGGTAATTGTAAATAACAGGATGAGCTCTGATTACGAAAGAATCATATATGCCGCCCCCCCAATAAGGAGGAATCACGGCAGATACTTTATTCTCAATAGTCACTTTCACCAAAGAACGTATCATCGTCACTGTGGGAGCTGTCATTAAAGATTGTGCATAGGTTTCATTTATGGTTTGAACAGGCAATTCACCCCACATGGGCATACCCGACGTAAGATCGGGCATTTTATCTGATGTAGCAGGTAGCAACAGACGCCCCATCACTGTCTCTTTCTGTTCGCCATAAGCCGCGGGAAAAGCATCTATCTGCTGACGGACATTGGCAAGCACCACGAGCGTTTGTGCAGCAGCATCGGAAACCAAACGCACGCACACGGATTGAGTAGCGGCATCATATACGCCCTGTGCACGGTAAAAGAATGTACCTTTCTTTATATTCGTAGGATCTGCAGGATCAACCTTGAATGAAAGTACATCTACAGTATTGATACCATTTTCATCTATAGCACGTGTCAGCGGCGCACGCGTTTCGGAACTTTGCGAGGCGTTCATTTCGACGGCCGGTTTTGAAGCACCGGTTTTAAAGTTCAGGTAAATAACGGCTGTATGTCCGTTCGCTTGCGGCACCGACTGCTCCGCATCATCACTGCAAGCGGTCGGAAGGAGCGCTGCCATTGCAATCCACAGCACAGCTGAGGCATGTCGCCTCCACAGATATGCCACACGGGTGAAACCGGATAAACCGGAAGTCTGAAATCCTATATTCATTTTTCTTCTTTTTTTAGTAATATATCTATTTCTTATATCAACTTTCTTACAAACTAAATTGCATCGGTCATATACCGTCTTACTTATTTATCGGCGAACAGACGAACGGAAAACCCGTGGTGTTTAATGTCTCTGTCATTCGCGAACGCAGAGTACGAGTAGAAAGACACGTTCCAAGCATTGCCGAGGAGGCTGGGAAACTCCGTGCTCGACCAATACCGACCATATTCGCCTCGGGCTTCGAGATAACCACTCGAAATGAACGTTGGGAAGGAGATATAACCGGCAGCCGGAAAAATACGAACGACAGCCTCGGAAGTATGGCTATCCCACCAAGAATCATTATTGATAGTGCTAATGTTTCCTGTAAATGCGCTGCCCAAGTAAACACAATCCACTTTCAATAGGGAAGTAAAGTCATGGTTGGCAAACGAACCCACGCGGGTGTAACGGTAAGCACAAACCATATTATTATCAGTAGCAAGAGGGAAATCGGATAGGGAAGAATCATCGATAGGATTACCGGTACCTTGTTTGAAACGCAGAGCGTAACAAACACCGTTACCCGAAGAGAAATAATCGTTGGCGAAAGTTTTTTTGATGCCACCGAACTCAATAGCCTCGTTGACATTAGAGGTATTAGTAGGGGAATCATATTGGGTATTACCGCTGTAGGAGAAAACGCCCGTCAACTCCCAGCGGGAAGGCAGGTGGTAACCATAACCGGGATGCCCCGGTTTAAAAAAGACATCATCAAAGAGCCTCTTGGCATTTGGATTGTAAGTGCCATTATTCTCTCCTGTGAGCACGTACCAATTATAATAACCGGATTGGTCATTGCTATGGCTCGAAGCCCAACGAAGATTAGGGTCAGTCTGGGCTGCAGTGGGAGAAATACCCGGAGGATCGGAAGAAATGAAAGGAGAATTATAGGTAGAGCCACCGGCGAGGTTATATTCGGCAACATAATCCAAAGGCGTACCGATCTGCTTAATATTGATTTTAGTATAAAGTCGTCCAGCCCGTATCTCCAGATAACCATCCTTGAATCCCTTGCCATTCGTGATGGCCTGCAATTCCTCCGTAACCGGATTGGTGAGAGTGGCGCCAGCCGCCCCACTGTTTTGACTGGGTTTCAGCCATGAATTAGAAACTAAAATTGTTGTTCCGTCGGCATTATAGGCACCGGCCTTCCACCCACTGGGGTAATTGGTGCGCACAGAAAATTTGTTCTGTGTGCTTGTGGCATCGTGCTTGCCTTGAAGTGTCATCGCCGTTCGGGTCACTGCCAAGAAATGCCCCGATTCATTGAACGTTATATCTGTGAATGCGTCTATCACGATGGGCACTACTACGATGTTATGGTTGGTAAAGTTGTCCGGGCTGGTTACAGCCTCGTTCAAAGTGGCAAACCCCGGCCCTTTCACTTCCTTGATGGTGAAAATATAGCGGTGGTTGCGCAGAATGGGCATGTATTTACCCTTTTCGTAAGGACTCGTGCCACCGCCCTTGATACCGTCCCATGTATAATCCATTCGGTAGTAGTATTCTCTTCCTTGATAGGCAAGATTTATCACTATACAAGGACGGCTGCCGCCGGAGATAGCCGGCTGTTCATTCAAATAATAAGTGATGACATTCGGAGATGCGGTGTTTGCAGTTCCCTCAAGCGGGTGCCCGCCACTGACTGCTGGCTGCGATGTGGCAGGCAATGTGGGAGTCATGTATCCCGACTGTGAAGCGGTGGTATTGTATGTAGCAAGATCTACCCAAACGCGTCCGTTGCCTACGGAATTGACGAAGTAAACCTTTCCCGCAGCTGTCGTGGCTCCCGAAGTTGTAGGATTGATGATATCCACCTTCGCCAGCATGCGGATAAGCGGTATTTCCTGCGCAATGGTTTGCGACACACCGGCTTTCAGTTCAAAGCCTCCCGCCGGGGCATGCTCGCCGTACATGGGTATGTATGTGCCCGTACCTTCTTGTCCGAACCTACCCACGACTTCCACTTGCTTAAGAGCATCATAGGTGGAACCGGCTGTTATATTTGCCAGTTCTGTTTGGGCATTAGCTATGAGAGCTATACGTTTGTATCTGCCCGCAATAACGGGCACAGAGAAGTATTTCGTATCCGAAGAGCCTGAAAGTGTATGCAACGAGCTGCCCGGAATATCATATTTCACCTTGACTTTCTCCGTACCGCCTTCATCGGCAAACATCAGTACGGTAATCTCTGTTATCCCTTTCTCGTCTACACCACGAGTATTCGCCGCCCGGAAATCGGGAATCCTGACAGAAAGTGTCACTTCGGCCGTCTCACCTTTGCCGGACACGGGCGGAACAGGAAGAATGAGTTCGTCTTGCCGGCACGAAAGTACGAGCGGCAGTAATAACAGGACCGACAGCAGGTTGCGGAACGGTATGATGATTGAACTACTTGGCATAATATATTGTTTTATGATTTGCATTTCATGATTGACCGGTGCGTTTTTTACACTCCTCCGGGTTTTACATTCTGATTTTCCCAATTCCTGATCGTTATTTTCGCATGACCGTTTGTAAAGGTAATCTCGATAGGAATGGTTACTTCAATATCTTCCTCCATCGGTATGTGGTAGCGGGCAATAAGCCCTGCCAACGAAATCGGGGGCACGATATGGTTTCCCGTGGTGGGATCGATAATTTCCACCATGCCGGGGGTATCGGCCTTGAAACGGGGGATGTCAGTCGTGGCATTAGCATGGCGGTTGGTGACATCATATGCTACGGCAGGCTGGAATGTCTTGTTCCGGCTTACGGACTGGAGACGCCATGTGCCCGAGGTTTCGTCGAACACCGGTCGCAAGGCTGACTCCATGCCCGTGATGTGTACCACAGGCTGCACGCTCACACCATCAAGGTGAAGACTTACACGGATAGTGCCGGGGCTGAAATTGACAGTATGGTCTCCAGTCTCGTGCTCACTGACCGTAAGTGGCGTGACAGCGAAAAGAAGCCGATCAAGCGTGGGGATGGAAGCGGAAGTCTCCGCATGCGGGTGTGAGGCGGAAAGGTTCCTTATGGTTTCTCCTTCGGAAAAGCCGCCGAGCTTGGTCTGTGCATCCGAAGCATTCGCCCAGAGCACGACAGTGTAGTTTCCCTGCGGCAGATACATCTCAACACCCTGCAAACGGTCAAGTTCACTCTTCTCCAGCGTCTGCATATGCTCAATACTGCCATCGGGACGGTACACACACAGCCTCACCCTCTGAACACGCTCTCCGAAAAGGTCAGCGGCAGAGCCGCGAGGCTTGTAGGTAAATCGTAACAGGGTATCCAGAGGGCAGCCCTCCAGGGACTCCCTGATGCACCCCGACAAGACTAAGATTAAAATACCGGGAAGCATCAGGAAGCGTATAGCTTTATACAATTTCATGCGTAGTATCTTTTAGGTGAATAACTGTGGTTATGACTTTATATGAATATACGTGTTATGATTTAACAGGTTATAGAAATACAGGTCGTGAGGTCAGGGCAAAAGACACCCACGACCTGCTTACATTCCGCCGTGCGAGAGGAACTGGTGAACTAGTAAAATGAGCTAAAAATCTCCTCTACGCAAACGGACTTGTAAAAGAAACAAACAAATACAATATACCTTGATGGTATGACAGTTAGAGATTAGGCTTGACAGGAACGACCGTCCAGGCTTTTACCGTCACCTTCAACCAAACGCTGACAGCACTGGTATTAGGTATTGTGGAAAGGTTGCTCTCGTCAAATGTAAAGTCGGCTTTCGAGATAGTATAAATCTTTCCTTTTTCCAGTTCTACAATATTGCCACTGCCATCTTTGAATCCTCTCACGGTGATAAACTGGTCACCTGTGCCGAAATTCACGCTGCTGCCGGCCTTAGCAGCCAAATTACTCAACTTAAATACGAGCTGGAGTTGCTCGTTCGCGTCAGTACTGTTACCGTTAGGAACAACTTGATATGCCCAACGTTGCCCTGCAGTTGGCGGAATGACTTCCTTTGGGGTACCTGTAGCAGCGACGGCAGACTGGTCAAAGAGTTTTCCAGCGTTAGCAGGGGTGTAAAGTCCCTGTCCTTGAGCATAGGCAGCAGGAGTAGCACCATATTGTACTTTCGTTCCCACAACGGTACCGGCCAGGTTGAACTTTTCAAAGAAGTTATTCACATAGATTCCTTCCAGCGTAAAACCATCCACCGCACTGGAGGCCGTAGTCGCCAGACCTTCGATTTCGACACGTGCCACGGCAGGACCGATTTCCACTTCGGCATACTTGTCACCGTCCGTTATTCCAGGGGCATAAGGCAGGGCCGGACTACCGGTAGTCCATGTCTGCAGGGGTTTGTCATCGCCGCTCAACACCACATCCGCAACTGCAGACTGGCTTGTGATTTCCAGTTGTACAGCTTTCAATGCAGCTACGGTTCCACCTGTAGGCAATGAAGTTCCGGCAGGAATATTACCACATACCGTTACAGTGGTAGCCGCCGCGGGTACATCCGTTATTTGGGTACCGGTAGTCAGATTCGCAATCGTGATGGGAGTGGTTGTAGTCGCGTTCACATATTTCAGAATGCTGGTCCCGTCATGGAAGTATACATGCAGATTACTTACCGTAGCAACCGTTCCCGAGGCTACAGGAGACTCGGTCGATCTCGTCAGCGTCGGCAACTCCAGCTTCATGAATACGCTTCTCGCTTCCCCGTTCTTTACGTCAGGCACTTCGATGTCATCGTTACTGCACGCGGTGAATGCTGCAGCCATAGCAACCATTGTAAACACGCTTAACAAACTTTTTTTCATAATCATTGTAATTAAATTGTTAATAAAAAAATAAACACTAATAAAACACTTGTTAATATTTAATTCGTACTTATACTTTTTTTCCTGTTTTGTTCTTTCTACTTTTTACTATTTCCCTTCCGCTATCCTGTCCAGTTCCATACGGAGCCCGAAGAACTTGGGAATGAGGTCCGACAGTTCCGGATCCAGGGGAATACGCAGGACAAGATTGGGATTCATGCGGCAGGCCGCAAGCATATGTTCCACTGCTAAGTAATCATCGCCCTGCCGGGCGCTTACCACGGCATGCAGGTATTCCTTGCGGGAATCTACGGGTAACTGGTCTAAAAGGGCGGAAGCCTCTTTATGATACCCGAGCTGTGTCAGGCAAAGGGCGGTGTTATAGTCAGGCCGTTTTTCCAATATCGGCAAGGCTTGCCGGTATTGTCGCTCTGAAAGGAGCCGCAAGGCTTCGGCATACTCTTCTCCCTGCGGAGTATATACGGGACCGCTTGCCGCAAGAGAGTCTGTCTCCGCAGAAGCTATGACATATTGGTCCAGAGCGGAACGGTCAACCAGGTCGCTAAGCGAGGCCACAATGAAGAGCAGCGTGTCCGAGGCGGCAGGCCGCCATGTGCTGCGGTCGGTGGCTTCCACGATAGACTCTAGCCGCACACGGAGCTTTTTCATTCCATCGGTGACAGGTAGAGAATATACATAGTTGTAGATATAATCATGTCCGGAAACTGAATCCGAATTCTGGCGGACCATCACGGAGTCGATATAGGGGAAGGGAATCATACGCCGGCGGATTTCATCACGGTTACGGTCATTCATCTCATTTTCGGCAATCTGGTCGTAGAAATAACGGTGGCGGGAGATGTCCATCGAATCGGTGGCGGTGAGGACATAGTTGTGTATGTCGGACAGGCTGCGCCCCCCGTTATAAAGGTCACGGAATTTCGAAGGTACACGATCGGCGGTAAGCTCGCGTTCCAGCCGGTACATCGGCCAAAAGGAGGCCGTACGATGATATTTACGGTCATAGGAGGCCCACAACCCGAGCGTGTCACGACCAGCCACATAGCGCCGTACGCTTTCTTCGATCCGCTTGCGCTCCAGGCGGTGACGGAGTGTCGCACGGTTGGCCTGCGTACGCGTGTTCCAGAAATTCTGGCGTTCAAGGGCAAGGCGTTTCCACTTCTCGTAGGCAAGCTGACGGTCGCGCTCCTTGCCGTAAAGTTCATAGAAGAACCTCTGCCGGCGGGCGATATCCTTATTGATGCCTTTACGGTCAAGATACACACTATCATAAGCCGAAGGATCGACAATTCCATTAAGAAACAGCCTGTACGCCTTATAGTCCGCTTCCTGCATGCGGGTAAAGGAAGAACCGGAAAGCACAACAGGTGGTAGCGGGAAGCCTGAACTGTCAGAGGTGCAGAGCATCGGGGTGAGTGTGACACGCCAGCAACTGTCAATCAGGAGGGAAGGGACATGGATATTGAATTCCAAACGCACGGAACCTTCCCGCATGGTGACCTGCTTGACGACCGTGCGTGCAGCGACGATGTCAACACCGCCCAGGTGTATGGTTTTCCATACGTCATCCGTACTGTCGGAGACCTCTTCGAACTCACCGGGAAGAGTGTCCGAAGAAGTGGTGAACCCCACCTGTTCGGCAAGCACTCCGGAAGGTGCGCTCTCCTCGTGGGGAAGAAAAATATTAGGACGGCCGGACTGCATAAACAGCCGCATAGTCCGCGGTTCGCGGGAAGTGGAACAGGACACGGCCAGTAACACTCCCGCGCAGAAAGCGGCGGCCGTTATGTGGGATTTGAGATACTTATTCATCATTCAACTTTTTATATCTTGTTTCAACAGATAAGATGGTTTCAGAAAAGATAAACCAGATTAACGGCGGTACGTGTGGGTGTCACATAGACACCGGAGCCCTTGCCGGTACGCTTACCGCAGTTCACGCAACGGTAACGTTCCCAGTCGGCCCAGACAACACCGAGACCCAGTTCGAACTCCAGGTTCCAGCGACGCGAAAGGGGGCGCACCAGCCCCGCAGAAAGCCCGCCGCCGAAAGCTGTGCCTTCGTAACGGTAGCGATGTCCGAACAGGCCACCCGCATTATATATGGAGAACACACCGTGGAGCCCGATAAAACAACCCCTTCCGTAAGTTTCGCGCATCCAATAACGCACACCAGGCTGGACTGTGAAGTTTTTAAGCTTGCCGTCATCCCAAAGACGGAAAGGATTGTACTGTACGGGAAGATGGGCGGACCAATGCGTGGAAAAAGCCATGGAACCCTCCACATTCAGATTCCCTGTACCTAAACCCACCAGATTGGTTCTGACAGAATAAAACTGCGCGGAAACCTTGTCTGAATACACAAGGCAGGCCAAGACACAGGCAAAACATAAAAAGTACTTTTTTCTATTCAAATTCATAATTCAAACTAGGATAACTCAAACTTTAAGTGGATAAACAAAACATGCACCCAAAGTAAACGGATGAAAAGCTGTGTCATCATAATAAGACTGTTCTTATTCTACGTGCAACCTGTAAAAATGAAGTATTTTAATGAACAAGAAACAGTTTTATATTATCACATCTGTTTTGTTTTTCCTGGTTGCAAAAGTAATAATAACACATAAATCACGAGTTACAAAATGAAACCACAAATCTAACGTCCGCATTGCATAAAACATTATAATACAGAAACATAAAGACTTCGTTCTTCTTATTTTTCTAACACGACGCTAACAGATGATTTACAACCTTAAAAAATATAGGGCAATCAATAAGTTTCTGACAATTGACTGGAATAGTAACAGATATTATAATGAAAGCATCTTCATACTTTCCAGACATACCTCCCAGGAGAATTAAACCTGTTATGGCTTACCTCCATGACAAAACCATTCTACAATTACATTATTCCGGTATTATGGCAAAAACAATCTGAACATATTCTAGATTTAATTACCGGATGATGCATTAGTCATTGGAACCTAGTATAAAGTTGAAATACCTATCCCAGAAGGCTTAAGAATAATTCTTTATTAGCTGTTTCCGTAGATTTAATACGTGATTTGAGCCGTGACTTGCGAGCATATACGTTAGCCACCGTATCCTTCATGAATAAGCTAATTACTTGTGGTG
>NZ_DAWCXD010000027.1:0-46505 GCF_052357945.1 Bacteroides sp.
GAGAAGAGGTGACAGCAAAAGTACTGTCACTGTGCTGTCACATGCTGCCGTCACACCACTACTCATTCACTGTCAGATGTTTAAATACAAACATGTGACAGGTGACAGCAAATTTTTACTTTTTAATTCTGTAGTAGAGTGTTAAGAGATTATATTTCGGCTCATTTCCATACAGTTTTGAGGATTTTTTGAATCAACTATATCTGCTATTCACTAGATAACCGGACACCAACTTGAGCAATACCTCAATGTCTTCCGCTTTTCGAACTTCATTCTCCGGCAAATGCAGCAAAAATCCTTCCGTCTGAAGATTACCTGTTTCTATGTAAACATCAGATTCAATCTCACGCCCTGCCAGAATTCCATTTCGCAAAAGAGCTTTCCTGACCATCGCATATTTTTGACCATGCCCTTCAAGATGCATCTTTACAGAATATTCATTGTTGATTTTAAACAATCCCGTATTTTGGTCGAACATGATTCCTTTACGGGAAAAGAAGTTACTCAATGTACCATTCAGTGACAAGTCTTCAGGAGTTCCGATAGTCACACCGTTTTCTTTATCCATCATCCAGACTTTATCGGCAATCTGTAAAGCCAGTTCCAAATCATGGGTACTCATGAAAATCGTTTTCCCCGTATTGCGGGACAACCGATGCAACAGTTGCATCATCTCCACTTTACTTGGAAAATCAAGGAAGGCGGTCGGTTCATCCAGAAAAATTACAGGTGTTTCCTGCGCCAACGCTTTGGCAATCATCACCTTTTGTTTTTCTCCGTCACTCAACGTATGCATCATCCGACCGGTTAGCACCTCTATCCCTACACCGGCTATCGCACGGGAAACAATTTCTTTATCTCCTTTCTTCAACACTCCCCAAAACCCGGTATAAGGACTTCTTCCTAACGCTACCATCTCTTCCACCGTCATATTACGCAAGTCGCACTTTTCTGTCAGCACCACACTGATGACTTTCGACATATCCGCATCGGAATATTTCTCAACCTCTTTATTCATGATCCGGATCTCTCCCGACAATTTCGGAAGGAAACCGGACAGTGTATGCAACAAAGTGGACTTTCCCGCTCCATTGGCTCCGAGCAGGCAAGTGAGTTCGCCAGCATAAATACTGGCATTTATATCACGGGCTACGATATGCGTTTTATGCTTTCCTTTATAGCCTGTGGCCAGGTTCCTGATAGTTATGGTTTCTTGCTCTTGCATGTTAAGTTTCTCCCTGTTCTGATTATCATTCATTTACCTCTCCCTTACGCTTACGGAACAACACCGACACTACCACCGGTGCACCGACCAAAGCTGTGACGGAGTTGACCGGCAAAGCACCTTCAAATCCCGGCATACGGGCTATCAGATTACATAATAACGCCATTGCCGCCCCTACCAATAAAGAAGAAGGCATCAATATCCGATGGTCGGAAGTACGGAACAAAGCACGGCAAAGATGCGGCACAGCCAGTCCCAGAAAAACAATCGGGCCACAATAAGCCGTAACAATCGCCACCAAAGCTCCGGAACAGGAGATTACCAACAAACGGGCACGTTTGATATTCAAGCCCAGATTTCGCGCATAACTGTCTCCAAGCAACAACAGATTCAATGTCTTAATCAACAGAAAAGAGAGTGGAAGAAGTACAGCCATTGTACAAAGGAATGGGAATAACTGGTCACCGGAAATACGGGAAAAACTTCCTAATCCCCAAATGACATACGCGCGAATATCTTCTTCGACGCTGAAAAACTTCAAGACTCCAATCACAGCATTGGCTACATAACCAATCATCACACCGATAATCAACAGAGTCACGTTTCCTTTTACTTTCTGTGAGGCGAAAGCAATAAGCGCCATGATAGACAATGCTCCTGCAATAGCGGCAACCGTCAGCGCCAATTCACCAATCAGCCCCAGACTGCTCAACGCCACTCCTCCGAGACTGCCTGACAATAAAACGACAAAAGCCACTCCCATACTTGCTCCGGAACTAATCCCCAACACAGAAGGCCCCGCTAACGGGTTTCTGAAAACTGTCTGCATCTGCAATCCGCTGACGGACAACCCTGCTCCGGCAACTAGCGCAGTAACTGCCTGGGGCATTCTCGATTTCCAGATAATATTCGTCCAGATGTGGTTCTCATGATCTCCCCACAGGCAAATATCCCATACAGCACGAAACGGTATAGATACAGAACCCAATACGAGATTCAGGAAGAAAAGAAAAAAAATCAATCCAACCAACAGAAGCATCAACAACCAGACAGGAGTTTTCATACCCTTCTCATTTTAAAAGCTCATAAAAAACGGGAGTATATTCCGGTAGCAGTTCCGGATGAAATACTTTAATCAAATCTTTCAGCAGCACTTCCGGATGAGTGGGAACATTCTCATAATAAGGTTTCTCCTTGAGATTGCAATAAATCACTCCTTTATCTTTGAATGCCCGGAAATCAGCATACCGGGAATCCTGCGCTTTCAAGGCGTCGTAAGTGAACGTGCCGTTATGACTGTTCAATATCCGCCAATAATCAGCACTTTCCGCGCGACTGTAAACAGTCTCAAAGTCTAAAGTCACTCCACCTGTATTCGGATCATCTTTTAGGAAATAATCTGCACCGGCATCACGGAAAAGTTGTGCGAGGAAATTACGTCCTCCTACGGCGTACCAGTTGCCGCCACGCAGCTCACCACTAAAAACAACCGGCTTTTTCTCAATCTTTGCCGTCAGCTGCTTCAATGTATTATATTCAGCCTTAATCGAATCAAAGATTGCATTTGCTTTCTCCTCTTCTCCAATCAGCAGACCGATAAACTTAATCCATTCTGCCTGCCCGAGGGGAGAATTCTCTTTATATCCCAAATGCGGAATCAAAGGACTACCTACCTCTTTCAATGCGTCATATCCTCCCCGTTTGAAAGGAGAAATCAGAATCAGATCGGGATTCATGGAGATAATAACTTCATTATCAAAGTTTCCCTCTATCCCTATCTTACGAATTTTCTTCTCTTTCAACCGGCGTTTTACTTCCTCATTAAACAAATGGCGGGTACTTGTGATACCAACCACATGATCCAGCTCATCCAGTTTTATAAAATTAGATAGCTGCAACGAAGTCATACAAATGATATTCTTAATCGGAACGGACTGCACTACATAATCAGTGGATACTTTATTTTTCGCAAAGGCTTCCTTATCCCTGACAAACGCATACTGATAAATTTCCCCTTTACCTTTTTCTTTCTGCGGGTCCTGAATGGTCACCAGACACCCTCCCTCTACATATTGCACTTCGAAACCTTCAGCATATTCCGGAAGAATGATCCGGGAGGAATCAGAGGCGCTAACCGCCACTCCGACTGCCTGCGTATTGTTTTTACTCTTCTGTCCACAAGAAACGAGAAATAACAAAAGGCAAACAACCGGCCAGCATTTTCCTTTCAGCCGCATACTATTATATCTGCTCATATTTTATCTATAAGATTAATCTTCAGATTATTCAAGTATTTTTCGAACCTTACTCCCGGAAAGTATCGAAAACTTCATTCTGGCAGGTCTTCTGACTTACTCCATTTTCCTGACGCCCTTCCCGCCTCTTCATGATCGAGACAGTGGATTTGAGTATTGCAGGAAAACTTCAGCGGAGCTTACAGCAGCGGGTCTGTTCAGGATTTTCACCTGATTCCCTTTTCACCACTCTTTCCGTAGCATCGGAAAAGTGACACCAAAATTCACCTTGCAAAGATACATAAATAGGAATGATTTCGGAGAAAATGCAATAAAAAAAGAAAGAATATCTCCAAAGATACTTATCTTTGCCCCACAATGTCAATCTTCAGACACCGAAAATTATTTATTCATTTAAAAGATACACGAATAAAGATGAAATCTCCTATTTCAATCCTCACATGGCTATGTCTTCTCTTCCTGGCTAGTTGTATACCCAACAAGAAGACTTCTCTCGAGGCTTTCAAACAGGATGTCTATACACCTGAATATGCTACCGGATTCAAGATTCTGGGTGCGGACAATACCGCCAGCACACTTATTCAGGTTTCCAACCCATGGCAGGGAGCCAAGGACGTGAAAATGTCTTATTTCATTTCCCGCAACGGTGAACAAGCGCCTGCCGGATTTACCGGTCCTACGATTCCTGCCGGAGCAAAACGCATCGTATGTATGGCTTCTTCCTACATCGCCATGTTCGACGCACTAGGACAGGTGGACAGAATTATCGGAGTATCGGGCATCGACTATGTATCCAATCCATATATCCTTGCACACAAAGATTCTATTAAGGATATGGGGCCCGAAATGAATTATGAGTTATTATTGGGACTGAAACCGGATGTTGTCCTGTTATACGGTATCGGAGATGCGCAAACTGCCGTAACAGACAAACTGAAAGAACTGTCTATACCCTATATGTATGTAGGAGAATATTTGGAGGAATCACCGCTTGGTAAAGCCGAATGGCTGGTAGCTCTTTCCGAATTAACAGACAGCAGGGAAAAAGGCATCGAGATATTCCGTGAAATCCCTAAACGTTATCAAGTTTTGAAAGCGCTCACCGAATCGGTAGAGCAACGTCCTACCGTTATGCTCAATACCCCGTGGAACGACAGTTGGGTGATGCCTTCCACACAAAGTTACATGGCACAATTGGTAACTGATGCAGGTGCGGATTATATCTACAAAGAAAACACTTCTAACAGTTCCACTCCCATCGGACTAGAAACGGCTTACAAACTGATACAAAAAGCCGACTACTGGATTAATGTAGGCATGGCTTCTACGTTGGATGAACTAAAGACGGTCAATCCTAAATTTGTAGACGCCAAAGCTGTACGCGAAAAAACTGTTTACAACAACAATTTACGAACAACACCGACAGGAGGCAATGACTACTGGGAATCTGCAGTGGTACGTCCTGACGTCGTATTGCGTGACCTGATTCATATCTTTCACCCCGAACTCGTATCCGATTCACTTTACTATTACAGACATCTGGAATGAAACAACCTAATAAACGTACTCCCTTTTTATTCATTACACTGGGGATAGTTGCCATACTGTTATTACTGATAGACATGGCAACGGGAGATACATATATTCCTATCACCAAGGTATGGGCTGTACTCACCGGAGGCGAATGTGACGAAATGACACGGAATATTCTCCTTTCTATCCGTTTCATACGGGTAGTGGTAGCGGCTTTGATAGGAATAGCACTCTCCGTTAGCGGTTTACAGATGCAAACAGTATTCCAGAATCCGTTGGCAGATCCTTACCTGCTGGGAGTAAGTTCCGGTGCAGGACTGGGCGTAGCTCTGTTCATACTAGGTGCTCCATTACTTGGATGGGCGGAGTTTCCAATTCTTCAGTCGCTGGGTATCGTAGGTTCGGGCTGGATAGGAACTGCCGTAATCTTATTGGGAGTAGCCATTATCAGCCGGAAAGTAAAAAACATTCTCGGTGTATTGATTATGGGAGTTATGATAGGCTACGTAGCAGGCGCTATCATTCAGATACTCCAATACCTAAGTTCTGCCGAACAACTGAAAATGTTCACACTCTGGTCAATGGGATCTCTTAGCCATATCACAGTCACCCAATTGGGAATCATGATACCAATGCTATGTATCGGCTTACTGATTTCCGTAGCCTGTATCAAATCGCTGAACCTGCTACTGCTCGGTGAAAATTATGCACGAACGATGGGAATGAACATTAAACGTTCACGCACGTTCATCTTCGTTTCTACCGCACTGCTGACAGGAACGGTCACCGCTTTCTGTGGTCCGGTAGGATTTATCGGCCTGGCAGTACCGCACGTCACACGACTGCTGTTCAACAACGCCGACCACCGGATACTGGTCCCCGGCACCATGCTGACAGGGCTTATCAGCATGCTTCTCTGCGACATCATCGCCAAGAAGTTCCTGCTTCCGGTTAACTGCATCACCGCCTTGCTAGGTGTTCCGGTTATTTTATGGGTAATTACTAAAAACTTGCGTAGATTCAAATGATAGAGCTTAAAGAACTGACATTAGGATATGGACAGCGCACGCTGTTGGAAACGGTAAATGCCCGAATCACAGGCGGACAACTCGTTGCCCTGTTAGGACGTAACGGAACGGGAAAGAGCACCCTACTCCGTGCCATGATGGGACTGGAAAAGCCTCAATCAGGAGAAATTACTCTGCAAGGAAAAAACATAGCTTCATTGAAACCGGAAAAATTAGCCCGGAATATCAGCTTTGTCACCACCGATAAAGTACGCATCGCCAATCTCCGCTGTAAAGATGTAGTAGCCTTAGGGCGTGCTCCCTATACCAACTGGATCGGCCAACTGCAACCGGAAGACCAAAAGCGGGTGGATGAGGCTATGCAGCTAGTCGGTATGTCCGGTTATGCAGAAAAGACAATGGATAAAATGTCCGATGGCGAATGTCAGCGAATTATGATTGCCCGTGCCCTTGCACAGGATACTCCCGTCATCCTGCTTGATGAGCCGACCGCCTTCCTGGACTTACCCAACCGCTACGAGCTCTGTTTACTTTTAAAGAAATTGGCACAGGAAGAAAAAAAATGTGTCTTATTCTCCACTCATGACCTCGACATCGCCTTATCGCTTTGCGACTCCATCATGCTCATAGATAATCCGCAGATGTACACGCTGCCTACTCCGGAAATGGTGGCCAGCGGACATATAGAAAGACTTTTCCGAAATGAATCCGTCACGTTTGATGTGCAGGAGATGAGAGTACGCATCAAATAAACAAACAGATATCCGACAAGAATCAGACTGTGTATAAAATAAATAGGTAGCATTCATTTGGGTTCTATATAAATTCGCTATCTTTGCCCCCGAATTGGTTTCAGATAGCCATATCAACTATCTGAATTAAAAGGGAATCGGGTGTAAATCCCGGACAGTCCCGCTGCTGTGAAACTCTATTCAACTTCTTGATATTTACTTTTACCACTGACCGGGTATAGATAGTCAAGGTCGGGAAGGAATCAGGAAGGGAGTCAGTCAGAAGACCTGCCATTCATACCTTAATGGCTGTTTTTACTCGTGGGATAGGAAAACGGCAAACTATAAAAAAATAATCGAGTAGTCATGACATCGGAAATGATTGAAGGAGGATAAATTCTCTCTAGCTAAAATATCAAAAGGACGGCATTAGACCGTCATGCTCAATGTGTGCGTATCCCCGCAGAAGTGATTTCTCCGGGGGTACTTTTAGCTAAACTAAATATCATCATATAATAATCACAATGGAAGTTCTAAGAAATTTATTTGAAGGTTACCCCAATCTTTGGGGCGGCGGAGTGGCACACTCCGTACTGATTCTGTCACTAACCATAGCGTTTGGAATCATCCTTGCAAAAATCAAAGTGCGGGGAGTATCTCTGGGAGTTACCTGGATACTCTTTGTCGGAATCGTATTCGGTCATTTCAACATGAATCTGGACGAACACCTGCTCCACTTTCTAAAAGAATTCGGATTGATTCTGTTTGTTTACTCAATTGGTTTGCAGGTAGGACCCGGCTTTTTTTCAGCATTCAAAAAGGGTGGCTTTACCCTGAATATGCTGGCCATGCTGGTAGTAGTATTAGGAGTAACCATTACTGTTATCCTGCACTTCACCACCGGAGCTCCGATTACCACAATGGTAGGTATTCTGTCGGGAGCCGTCACCAATACTCCGGGGCTGGGAGCCGCACAACAGGCCAATAGTGATTTGAATGGTATAGATGCTCCCGAAATTGCTTTAGGATATGCTGTCAGTTATCCGCTGGGTGTAGTAGGTATCATCCTTTCCCTGCTTGCTTTGAAATATCTCCTTCGCATCAATACTGCTCAAGAAGAAAAAGAAGCGGAAGTCGGTCTGGGACATCTCCAGGAACTTACCGTACGTCCTATCTCCATTGAAGTGAGAAACGAATCGGTAGACGGCATCAGGATTAAAGAACTCCGCCCGTTACTGAACCGTAAGTTTGTCATTTCCCGCATCAAACACCGCGAGGGTGGAGAAACCGAATTGGTCAATTCCGAAACAATTCTACATGTAGGGGATATCATATTAGTGATCTCTACCCCGATTGACGTGGAAGCAATCACTGTATTCTTCGGAAAGGAAATCAAAATGGAATGGGAACAACTGAACAAAGAGCTCATTTCACGCCGTATCCTGATTACTAAACCGGAATTGAACGGAAAAACGCTTTCACAACTCAAAATCAGAAACAACTTCGGAGCAAACATCACCCGTATCAATCGTTCGGGAGTAGACTTGGTAGCTTCTCCACAATTACAGTTACAAATGGGAGACCGTGTCACCATTGTAGGTTCCGAACTGGCTGTTGCCCATGCAGAGAAAGTACTTGGCAACTCCATGAAACGCTTAAATCATCCGAACCTGATTCCTATCTTTATAGGTATCGCTTTAGGATGTATTCTGGGAAGTCTTCCTTTCGCATTTCCCGGAATCCCGCAACCTGTGAAACTAGGACTGGCAGGCGGTCCGCTCATCGTTTCTATCCTGATTAGCCGTTTCGGTCCGAAATACAAGCTGATTACTTATACCACCATGAGTGCCAACCTGATGCTTCGTGAAATCGGTATTTCCATCTTCCTCGCCTGCGTAGGTTTGGGAGCAGGCGAAGGCTTTGTAGACACAGTCATTCATGGCGGAGGATATGTATGGGTAGGCTACGGAGTCATTATAACCATCCTGCCACTTCTGATTACAGGATTGATAGGACGGTATTATTGCAAGCTGAATTATTTCACGCTTATCGGGGTTCTGGCTGGTTCTACCACCAATCCGCCGGCATTGGCTTACTCCAACGACCTGACCTCCTGTGATGCACCTGCCGTTGGTTACGCTACGGTCTATCCGCTCACCATGTTTCTGCGAGTATTGACGGCACAAATATTGATTCTGTCGTTGGGATAACATATTAATATATCCTTTTTCCATCCTACTGATTATTAACAAATGGGGAAAACAGAATCAGATGCCGGAATATTTGTTATTGGTCAGTGGGATATTTTTTTAGAATAAAACAAACTAATTAATAAAAACTTTCTAACTTTGTGCCGTTAAGGTTTCCTTAAACAACTTTTGCGTTGTTAAGGAATGAAAAGGGAATGCCGTGTAAACCGGCAACAGAACCTGCTGCTGTAAATCTCCGCTCCTTGTAATCAGAGAGCAAAATTGCAACACGAAAGTCACTGGATAGTTTATCTGGGAAGGCGTTGCAAAATGGGATGAGTCAGAAGACCTGCCTTGATGCTCTGATTTACACCTGCGGGATTTCGGGTAGTAGTCAAATAGAAAATAAGCAATTATCTTTTATTTGGTATAATAGCTATATGTCCGTTTGTGTAGATTGAATTCAGATCTGAACAAACGGATTTTTTATACCTATAAAATAAAAGACATGCTTTCTATTCAAGTCCATTCATACAATAAGCATTGTATCCATTTACGGTGGATATTATGTTTGATTCTATCTCTATTTACCACATTACCGGCCATTTCCCAATCCAAGGTTCGGCATCAGACTTCTCTGTCTGATACACTTCTCAAACTCAAAGAAGTTACTATCTACAGTAATCGGATACAAAAAAAGATGTCTCCTGTGCAGATACTGTCCGGCAAAGAACTTGAGAAGCTAAATGTTTACTCCGTTGCCGATGCTTTACGCTACTTTTCCGGAGTACAGATAAAAGATTATGGAGGTATTGGAGGACTAAAAACCGTCAATATACGAAGTATGGGCAGTCATCATGTCGGAGTATTTTATGATGGTATTGAATTAGGAAATGCGCAAAATGGAGTTGTCGATCTAGGTCGTTTTTCATTAGATAATATGGAAGTCATTTCACTATATAATGGTCAAAAAAGTGCCATCTTCCAACCTGCCAAAGATTATAGTTCCGCAAGTGCCATATATATGCAGACACGAAAACCCCTATTCAAAGGGGAAAAGAAAAACAATCTGAACATCGGGGTGAAAGGCGGTTCATTCTCTACCATCAATCCGTCACTACTTTGGGAACATCGTTTCAACGAACGAATAAGTAGTTCCATCAGTACGGAGTATATGTATACATCAGGACGATATAAATTCACATACGCCAAGAAAGATGGTTACGACACAACAGCTGTCCGTCAAAATGGAGACGTAAGAATGTTACGTTTGGAGAATGCATTCTTCGGAAAAATCCCCAAAGGAGAATGGAAAGCCAAAGCATACCTATACAATTCAGAACGAGGATATCCCGGAGCTACGGTAAGAGAAGAGCCGGGTAAGTTTCGACATCAGGACCGGCAGTGGGATACCAATCTGTTTGTGCAAGGCTCTTTTCAAAACTATTTTAAGCCTTGGTACAGTCTGCTAGCCAACGGAAAATATGCTTATGACTATCTCCACTATTTATCCGATCCCAGACTGGATGTCACCACCATGTACGTAGACAATCACTACCGACAGCAAGAAATCTATGCTTCGGCCGCCCATTTATTCACCATCTATCCCTGGTGGAGTATGTCATTATCCAACGATTTTCAATGGAATACATTACGGGCCGATCTCATAGATTTTGTCTATCCAACCCGTAATACAATCCTGACTTCTGCCGCCACGTCCTTTGATTTCAACCGCCTCATGTTGCAGGCGAGCCTGTTATATACTCATGTCGACGACAATACTCGTACCAAAGGAGCTAATGCAGGCACCAAAAACAAATACACTCCTTCTGTCATAGCCACCTGGCAACCATTGACCAAGTTCCCTCTGAATGTACGGGCCTTTTATAAAAAAGTCTTTCGCATGCCGACTCTCAATGATTTGTATTATACTTTTATAGGCAATAAGGACTTAAAACCAGAATATACCACCCAATACGATGTGGGTATCACTTTCTCTCACACCTGGAATAACCATTGGCTGAAAAGCCTGGACTTACAAATAGATGGTTACTATAATGAAGTAGATGATAAAATCATTGCCATGCCTACCTCCAACCAGTTCCGTTGGACTATGATAAATCTCGGACATGTGGAAATTCGGGGATTAGACGCAGCCATACGAGGAGAATGGGGTTTCGGAAAGGTGGAACTTAGCACTCTATTCAATTACACCTATCAAAAGGCACAGGATTTTACCGATCCTACCAGTGAATGGTATGGAGGCCAGATTCCTTATATACCTTGGCATGGAGGTTCCATCATCCTCAATGGAAGTTATCAAACATGGTCCTGCAACTATAGTTTCATTTATACAGGTGAACGCTATGAAGCAGTCGCCAATATCCCGGAGAACTACGCACAGCCTTGGTATACCCATGATTTTTCCCTATCCAAAACTTTTCAATGGGGGAAAACGGGAATACGTGTAACGGCAGAAATTAATAATATCTTCAATCAGCAATATGAAGTAGTGCAATGCTATCCTATGCCCGGTACAAGTTTTAAAATCAAATTAAACGTCATGTTATGAGAATATCTGTTCTATCCATCATTATCTGTTTTGTTCTTCTATCGACTTCTTGTCGCGAAGATGAACGCATTATTCCGTCAACTCCCAACCAAGTTACCCCCGGAGTAAGCGGTACCTCTGTCAAAGGTTTCTTTCTACTCAATGAAGGAAATATGGGAAGCAACAAGGCTACCCTTGATTACTTTGATTACGAAACCGGTATCTATCATAAGAATATCTATGCGGAACGGAACCCGGGAATCGTACAAGAATTGGGGGATGTGGGAAATGATATCCAAATCTATGGAAATAAGTTATATGCCATCATCAACTGTTCTCATTTCGTAGAAGTGATGAATGTAGAAACAGCAAAACACATCACGCAAATTTCCATACCTAATTGCCGTTATATAGTTTTTAAAGATAAATATGCATACGTCAGTTCGTATGCAGGCCCTGTCAAAATAGATCCCAACGCCAGACTGGGGTATGTAGCACGTGTTGACACTACCACACTGACTGTCAAAGATACCTGTGTGGTCGGCTACCAGCCGGAAGAAATGGTGATTGTGGACAACAAACTCTATGTAGCCAACTCCGGCGGGTATCGCGTACCTAATTATGACCGCACGGTATCCGTCATCGACTTGAACACATTCAAAGTTATCAAAACCATTGATGTGGGAATCAATTTGCATAGAATGGAATTAGACCAATACGGAAATATTTATGTCTCATCCCGGGGAGATTATTATGACACTTACTCCGAAACATTTGTAATAGATTCCAATACCGATAAAGTAATCGATGAATTACCGCTTCTTCCCAATACAGAAATGGCGATTTGCAGAGATTCACTGTATGTATACAGTACAGAATGGAGTTATTACACCAACAGTTGGACAGTCTCTTACGCCATCTATAATACAAAAACAAAGAGAACTGATACCCGCAATTTTATTACAGATGGTACGGAAAAATCTATCAAGATACCTTATGGAATAGCAATCAATCCGGAAACAGGTGAATTCTTCGTCACCGATGCCAAAGACTATGTGACTCCCGGCACATTATACTGTTTCTCCCGGGATGGAAAAAAGAAATGGTCAGTCATCACGGGGGACATTCCGGCACATATTGCCTTTACAGATAAGAAACTAAAAGCGATTCAATAATTCATATCACTATTACTAATTAAAAACAAAAGCAATGAAGAAAATTCTATTTTTACTGCTCACTATCATTACGGTATGCAGTTGCTACAATGACGATGATCTCTGGGATAAAGTCAATGATCTTGACGGACGAGTAGAAACACTAGAAACAACAGTCAAGAAAATGAACTCTGAAATTACAACTTTACAGAGTTTGGTAGACGCATTAAATCAAGGGAAAATAATTACGAATACAGAACAGACCTCCGAAGGCTACACATTAACTTTCAGTGATGGAAGCACCGTATCTATCAAAAATGGAAAGAATGGTACAGATGCTCCTGTGATTGGAGTGAAAGCTGACGAAGACGGAATATATTACTGGACCATTACTACCAACGGTACTACAGAATGGCTGCCGGATGCAACTAACAAGTTAAAAGTGACAGGTACAACTCCAGTTATGGGAGTTGACAGTGACGGATACTGGACCGTTGATACAGGCGAAGGAGCCAAACGTATTAACGGAACAGACGGAAAACCTGTGAAAGCGGAAGGACAAGACGGAGACTCTTTCTTCAAATCTGTTACAGTTAATGACAACCATGTACTAGTTACTCTTGCAGATGGAACGTCGTTCACATTGCCCAAAGGGGAAACATATACATTTGACATTGCCAATAGGGATTATACCTTGTTCTCGTCTAATGAAACAAGGACGTATCTTCTTACAACTGCCAATATAGACGACGCAACATTAATTGCTATTCCGCAAGGATGGACAGCGGTTCTTAATGATAAAGACTTAAGAATCACAGCTCCGGCAGTTTCAGGTGATGATGTCAAAGATGGTGAACTTAAAATACTTGTCACTCCGTCCAAAGCTTTCGGTAAAGTAATAAAAATGCAATTAAGAGCAGTGCGTGAAGCACACTTCTTGACATTCGAGGATGTTGATTATAAAGGTGATGCTAACATGGTAGGAGAAAGAAACTGGTCATCATTAATTGACAGCCAACAATATGGTGGCTCACTACTTTATCCTAAGAATAACCAACTCTATAACTGGAATGATGCAAACAATACTTTTCTTGCTTCCGAACTTCCTAACGGATGGGGTGATTACCAATACTGGGGTGGCGGACACGCAATTTCCAATTATCTGGATATGGACCTTACTCATGGAGACTTCCAGCACCAACTAGCGGTTTATTATCAGGATGCAAAAACTGGTTTTGGAGGACATAATGGTTCCAAAAACTTCTGCGTACATTACGGCTATGCAGACAATTCCGGATATGCCAACGGTCCATTACCCTATATTTACTTTGGAGACGGAGTTGCTCGTGTAGTTGACCACATGTATGTGACTATGACGACCTACCTAGCCAACTGTGTGGCCAACGGTAACGGTTTGACCGCACCCGCAGGCAAAGATGATTGGGTGAAACTGGTTGCTATCGGTTATGATGAAGATGGAAAAGAAGTAGCTACACGTCCGGAATTTTATTTGGTTGGAGTCGAGGGTAATATACTTGAATGGACAAAATGGGATTTATCCGCATTAGGCAAAGTGGTCAAAATAGACTTTAATGTCACTGGAAGTAATGATAACGGATATGGTTTCAGCCAACCTGCCTATTTTGCTTATGATGATGTAGCAGTGAGATTCTAATGAAACATATTATACTTTTTTTATTTGTTCTGTTAGCATTAATATCATGCGTGAAAGAAGAGGAGGACTCTCCTCTTCTCTCCGCTCCTGTCATTACCTTGAAAGAAGAATCCCCCATCTATAAAACAAAAATTGGTCGGGAGATAACCATCGCTCCCATTTATGAAAATACCGATTCGGAAACGACCTTTAACTGGACAATAGATGGAAAGAGTATCTGTACCGCTTCCACCCTGACATTTTCAGCCGATGAAGCAGGCAGGTATTTCATTCTGATTTCTGCCACCAATGCTGGAGGGACAACAGAAAAAGAGATACGTATCGATGTCTTTCAACTTGATGTACCTACTATCTCTATTGCGGATGCCGACAAAGGTTTCAAAGTGCTTCAAGGCTCTGAACTAACCATTACACCTATAGTAGATTCTTTTCTGGAAACCAGTTACTCCTGGCAAATAAACGGTGAAGATATTTCGAGCGAATTAACCTGTACTCTCCCCACAACCGAGCTTGGCGAATATCAGGTTCGTTTTGCTACTCACAATGAAGATGGCGATGACGAAGTAACTTTCAAAGTAGAAGTTTGTTCACCGGATCAAGTAGATTTCAACTGGACATTCCTGCAAACGGAATATAACATGTCAGCCGGCAGAACTATCCGTATCAAACCGGTTGACGTGAATAATGCACTGGATGCAGTCTATACATGGACCGTGGACAATGAACAAGTGCAATCCGGAGAAAATGATACTTATCTGTTTACATCCGAGCAGCAGGGAGAACACACGGTAAAGGTCGAAATGAAGAACTCATATATACTCGCTACGCAAACATTAAAAGTCAATGTTTGCCCTCCCGCAGGAACATACCAGCGGAAGATTAGCGCCACAAGTTCTGCGTCAATGAACAGAGTATATGAATATTTACCGGCTCCCGGTCAATTCATCAATGAGAATCATACCACAACTACTATGGCAGAAGCCTGCACCTATGCAGAAGAACGAATCAATCAGACGGCTTATGTTTCCCTAGGCGGATTCGGTGGATACATCATCGTTGGATTCGACCATAGTATCGTGAATGATGGAGATTACAACATTGCTATTACAGGAAACGCTTTTGATGGTTCGTCAGAACCGGGAATTGTATGGGTAATGCAGGACGAAAATGGTGATGGGTTACCTAATGACACTTGGTATGAATTGCGCGGATCCGAATATGGGAAAGCCGAAACCTGGCAGGACTATGCCGTCACCTATCATAAACCAACTGGTATTCAGCTTCCCACCTCATGGACAGACAATCATGGTCAAAGTGGGTCTATTGATTATCTGGGTGCTTTTCACCGGCAAGATTATTATTATCCCGCCTGGGTAAAGGAAAAACAATATACTTTGCGAGGTACTCGCCTGAAAGAGCGTAATTACGATCAATCCGGTAATGGTACTTATTGGGTAAATGATAGTTATGAATGGGGATATGCTGATAATTTCAGTGCCATTGATCGTCTGACAGATGATGACAACTATAATGCCGGACCGTCTGACAATCATTTCAAGATATCCCATGCTGTAACTTTCGACGGTAAGGATGCAAACCTGAAGTACATTGATTTTATCAAAGTACAAGTGGGTGTTAATAGTAAAAGCGGTTGGTTGGGTGAAATATCCACTGAAGTTTTTGGAATAAAGGATTTCAACATGCTCAAATAATTGATAGAATATACATAAGAGATTCTTTTCCCTATTAAATATAGAGATAAAAATTACCAAATGGTAATTTTTATCTCCTCCCATAACCCTACCTTTGTCACCATTTTCAACGACAAAGGTAGAAAGTTATGAAAGATAGTATTGATTTCGGCAGTATGAACATCTCCACGTTGTTCCGTAAGTTACTAATTCCTACGGTACTTGGGATGGTATTCTCGGCTCTGTTCGTTATTACGGACGGGATATTTGTAGGAAAAGGAATTGGCAGTGACGCGCTGGCGGCAGTAAATATCACTGCACCGCTTTTTATGATCGCAGCGGGTATCGGACTGATGTTCGGAGTGGGAGCTTCGGTGGTGGCTTCCATTCATTTATCTCAGGGAAAACGCAAAGTAGCAAGTATTAATATCACTCAGGCAATTGCTTTTTCCGCATTGCTCATACTTATCCTGTCTGCTCTGTGCCTTTATTTTATAGAGCCATTAGCCAGATTATTAGGTAGTTCGGACCGATTGTTGCCGTTAGCTGTAGAATATATGGCATGGTACATTCCTTTTCTCGTATTCTACGAAGTCTTAAATATAGGTATGTTCTGCATCCGTCTGGACGGTTCACCCACCTATGCCATGATGTATAATGCGGTTGCAGCCATACTCAATATCATACTGGATTATATATTCATCTTCGAATTTGGTTGGGGAATAATGGGAGCAGCTTTTGCCACCAGTCTGGGGACTGTTGTGGGAGGGTTGATGACACTGATTTACTTACTCCGCTTCTCTCGTACCCTCCATCTATGCCGGATAAAGTTAAGTATCAAAAGTCTGTTACTGACTCTTCGCAACATCGGTTATATGATTAAACTGGGAAGTTCTGCTTTTATCAGTGAAGCCTCCATTGCCTGTATGATGTTTCTGGGGAACTACGTTTTCATCCGCCATCTCGGTGAAGACGGAGTGGCAGCATTCAGTATTGCCTGTTACTTCTTCCCTATCATCTTCATGGTCTATAATGCCATTGCACAATCCGCACAGCCGATTATCAGCTATAACTTCGGAGCCGGACAACCCGAGCGTGTACGAAAGACACTACATCTCGCCATTCGGACCGCTTTAATCTGCGGTATCAGCTTTTTCATTCTTACCGTACTATGCTGCCAAGACATCGTTTCGTTATTCATTGACCGCAGCTACGCTGCATTTGATATAGCAGTAAACGGGCTTCCTTATTTCGGAGTAGGATTCATTTTCTTTGCCGTCAACATGATTGGCATTGGTTATTATCAAAGCGTCGAAAGAGGTCAGCGGGCAACAATTATCACTCTTCTCCGAGGAGTCGTGTTTATGTTGATCGGATTCTTTGCGCTCCCTCCGGTATTGGGTATACCGGGTATCTGGCTAGCCGTACCATTGGCAGAGTTATTAACCACTTTCTATATTTTCGGAATTTATTTGAAAGATCGTTTCATTGTCTGCCGACGATAAGTATCTTTGCAATATGAGAACATTCATTGAAAAACTTTGCGATAGATACAAGGTATCAGAAACCGATGTACAGTCTCTACTGAACTGTATGGAAGAGGTACATTTCAAAAAGAGAGATTTAATAGTACGCGAGGGAACAAAGAACTGTAATCTTTATTTTATCAAGACAGGAATATGGCGAGCCTATTATCATAAAGACGGAGTGGATACTACCATCTGGTTTGCTTCAGACGGAGAAGCTGCTTTCTCCGTCTGGGGCTATGTAGATAATGCCTACTCATTAATAAATATTGAGGTCATGTGTGACAGTGTGGCCTATTGTATTTCCCGAACAGCTCTGAATCAGCTATTCGCCTCATCCATCGGACTCGCTAATTTGGGGCTCCGCCTCATGGATCATCAGTTTCTTCAACAGGAGAACTGGCTTATCAGTTCGGGAAGCCCACGGGCTAAAGAACGCTATCTCAACCTTATCAAAGAGACTCCGGAATTATTGCAATATGTACCTTTAAAACATATTGCGTCTTACTTGTGGATAACTCCGCAGTCGCTAAGTAGGATTCGGGCGAAGATAGCATCTTCTTCTCTTTAATAGACGCCTCTAAAAGAAGTGGTTCTGTCAACATGATTAGTTATAACAGAACCACTACTCGGCATTTAATGCCATAATCGACATTATTCCAATCACTTAATAGAGAAATAACAACTGTTTTATTTCAATTATAAATCTGAGTCCGGAGCCAAATATTTAAGTTTTCCCCACGATTTATTGGGTTCATTACCTAACCATAGCTCAAGCTTTCCTCCTTTCGTAAAGTCTGCATGATTAAATTGTGCATAATTCCATTCCATATCGTTCAATTGCGCACGTTGGATATAACAATTTTCAGCAGAATTATTGTGGGTAGTTATAGTAAATGTACTTCCTTCATAATAATCCCCATTCAGTTTGATTGTGATCTTATCAAAAATAGGTGAAGTAATATCGTAGTATGGAGTATCAGATTCCGTACCTGTTACACTAAATAGTCCAAGTGCCATCAATGCACTGACCCCTCCCATTTGACCTTCATCTTCATCATGACCACCGTACCCTTTATCTGGAGTAATTCCTCCATACGCACGTTCTTTTACCTGACGTACCCAATATTGTGTCAACCAAGGTTTTCCACCATAAGCAAAGATGTGTGCATTAGAACATCCGGGCTGATTAGCATAACTTACGTATCCTCCACTGTAAGCATAAACAAAATCTAAATCTCTTGCCTGCTCAAATGCGAAATTTAATTTCTCGCAAAACTTATCTGCTCCTCCCATCATCTTTACCAGCTTAGGCAGTTCATGAGACAAAGACCAGGTGGCCTGCCAGGAATTCGCTTCCACCCAACCGTTTCCACTCAATGCATCCTGATGCAACCATTCACCATTTCTCTTTTTCGGAAATACCAAGCCCTGTTCCGCATTGAATAAAGGAGTCCATGCTCGTGAGCGTTTTTCAAACATACGTGCATCCGAGTGTTTTCCCAACCTTGCAGCCATCCGGCTTGCTCCCCAATCTTGAAATGCCCATTCCAGAGTTTTACTTGCATTGTCCGGACAATAACCATGACTGATATAAAACTTTAAATCATCAGCACTCTCATAGCTCATCATTCCGCCAGGCATATGATTACGTTTTATGACATCAAATGTATGCAAAGGATCGGCTTTTTTCATAATTCCTTTCATATATGTACTTACCAGTAAGCTGGTAGCCGGACAACCGGTCATAATAAATGAATATCCACCCGAACATGCCCCACGAGGCAACAGCTTACCATTATCAGCATACTGAACTAAACAAGCAGATAAATCATCCATGACTTCGGGCCATGCCAGACCCCATAATACGTTCAAATTCCAGTGTGTCAACCAAAGCCCGTCAAAGCCATACATATTAAACTTAGGTTTTCCATCCGCCGTAAGTGGAAGACGACGTACCTTCATAGGTTCAGACGTACGTTTATTGACGTATTTATTTCCGGCATAATCCGGATAATAGCCATTCACATCATTTATTTTATGTCTCCCTAGCAATACATGCCAAAGGTCAGTGTAGAATTTGATGCGTTGAGCATCCGTACCACCTTCAACAGCTATACGTCCTAAAGCCTCATTCCAGACAGAACGGGTTTCTTTACATACCTTGTCAAAATCCCAATGGTTCAGTTCCGCATCCATATTGGCTATTGCATTGTCTACGCTTGTATATGAGAATGCCATTTTAAAAAGCAACTCTTCAGCATTCAATTGTCCAAAGTTCAAAACCATACCGGCAGCATTCCCCGCAATAGCCTCAACATCGGGCAAGACACCTTTCTCATTCCATCCGTCAATGCTTTTTATGGGACGGTTACAATCTAGTACAAAGCTTATTTTTATGCTGTCAGGACCACCCCAAAAGCGTTCTGTCGTGAAAAATTCTCCTACAACACGTGTATTGCTGACACGCAGTAAGGTAGCTTTATCCATAGAGCAATTCCCTAAAACACTACCTACATCCACCAATAATTTGGCATTTACATTTTCGGTATAATTCAAACGGTAGAATGTAGCCCGCTCTGTTGCCGTATACTCCACCCAAGTCTTATACCGGTCCAAATACAGACGATGATAGCCTGGCTGAATTATTTCACTTTCATGTTTAAAAGGTGATTTCCATCCTGCCATACCTTCAGTAGGATTTATTTCCCCTACAACCGGCATAATGTTCGGACCGGAAATCATCCACTCATTTATTTGAGAGAATCCTAAGATATCCGGAAAATTATAATTATATCCGCCACCTCCCTGATTTTTATTGCGGGTGAAAGCATGAGCAGCCACCATACCAAAGGGACGTCCGCCCGGAGTACAGAAGAACCACCGTCCCCGGGTAGTTTCAATATAAGGGTCAACCCACTCTACATAGTCAGTTTGATTACCATGTGCGGCAAAAACTTCGATTTCAGACAACCCCAAATTTTTTCCATTCCCATCTGTTGCCTCAAAACGAATCCATTTCACCTTTTTCTTAGGGAAAGAGATACTTTTCGGGCTTCCATCATTAGGAATAGCTGTTACACTAAGCTGAGATCCATCACTGAAATGAAGAGTTCCACCGGCAAGGTGTTCAGCAAGAGATACCCGGTCATACAGCACCACTCGATCCACACACACTTCTTCATCCCATTCCAACTGTGCCCACGGGGTATACATGACTCCCCACGACGTAACACTTCCCTTGCAAGCCCACTCGCCCTTATCATCATACATTATTTTACCGTCAACCAGGTTGTCGGCAGCATAATTCTCATTCAACACATTAGATACCGTGACATGCGCCCGTGGGGCTATATTATCTTGTGCTGCCTGAAGTACAAGAATATTGCTGCACCATATAGCAGCTACTAGCAATCCTTTTATTATGTTTTGATTCATCATTATATTTTTATTTATTATAAAGTTGTCTGCTCTCCACATTTCCGTTCTCTTACCGCAAAAGCACAATAGGTGAGATACAACACACAAAGTAAAATGACAATAACTCCAGCCGTAATTCCGGCGTTATCTATTGCAAACCCAATAACAGGAGTTACCACTCCCCCTCCGGCTACAGCCGTCAGCATTAACCCGGAAATCTGATTCATTTTTGTGGGACATTCTTGAAATGCCATCGAGTAAATAATAGAAAATACAGACGAAGCAAAAAAGCCAATTCCGCCAATACATAATAGACTAACAGCTGGATTCTGAACACCAATCAATAATACAAGCATCATGATACATGCCAGAATATTGACTTTGAAATAGCGAGCACCTGCAATGCGGGTCAGCAAGAAAGCACCGAGAAGAGCACCAACCGTTCTACTAAAGAAATATACTTGTGGAGCAAACTTCACTTGTTCCGCAGTCCAATCATACCGGATGCTCATTAATTTTGAACTGACATAATTTGTAGCGACATCCACACCTACAATAAAGAATATTCCAAAAAAAAGAATGAGTATGGTTCTATTTTTCAGCAGGTTGAAAGAATCAGAAACAGATACTTTACTCTCTTCCACCTGCTCTCTCCGAATGGGAGTAAACGTCAACCATAAAGCAAAGAATAATGTAATAGCGCCTAAAATGGGGAAACAATAATACCATTTATCATCACCAAAATGCAGGGTGGCAAATAATACAATTTCAGGACCTACCAACGAAGAGACAGCCTTGATAACCTGTCCGGCCGTCAGACTGCTAGTCAATAGCCGAGGGCTGGAAATAACATTATTCAATAACGGATTTAAAGAGATCTGTAGTATGGCGTTCCCTATACCTAGCAAAACATACGCAATAATACATGTTACACTACTGTAGACCAACAATGGCAAAAACATCCCAACAACTGTCACCGCCATACTAGCGAGTACTGTATTTTTCCGTCCGTATTTACTCATTCTGTTACCAACAGGAATCCCTAAAAATAGAAACCAGATAAATACCATTGAAGGAACAAAACCCGTCATAGTTGGAGACCAATTAAAGCTCTTCTGCATATAGTCGGATGAAATACCGACTATATCACAGAATCCCATAACAAAAAAAGCGGCAAGCACGGGAATGGCTTTCAAATAAGAGTTATTCTTTACCATAACTATCACTTTAATATATGATCTACGGGTACCCAGAAGAAACGAGGCTGGTACAATGATGCCTTCTCAAATACCTTCTTCAAATCATAGGTATTAACGTTATAACACATCAATATTTTATCATTTTTCATGTATTGAGGATGTACCATTGTATTATAAGTCATCATACTGTCTTGTTCAAAATTAGGTTCATCGACCGTATAGAGCAATTTCTCATGACTAAATGCACCTTCAGGGCTGTCGGCAATATAGGAATAAATTTCTTTGGCATTTCCCGAACGATTTTGGGAAACCAACACAATTTTTTCATTTAGACTAAATACATTGAATTGCTCAGAGATATTTTTCTGAAGTCCTTCAAGTTTCGCTGTTTTAGTAGCATCCGCCTGCCAGCTAGCCCCATCCCAATACACAAAGTTCGCCAGCTTATTATCAACCAATTCAGCCTTCGCCACATGAACAACTGCCTTTGCTCCTGTCGAGTCCGACTTTGTTCCGTAAATGTAGATTGCATTTTGATAAGGCATCACTGCATGTCCATAGTGTACACCATTCTGATTGGCAGCAGGGATATTCATCTCATCAATGATCTTCATGGTTTTCACATCCAGACGAAAATAGTCACAACACATATATTCAAAACCAAAAGATCCCTCACCCACTTTCCTGAACTTGGACATGAACAAATGAAGAATACCATCTTTCACAAATCCATCTCCAGGCCAATACCAACGGGGTGAATCCCCATCCTGCTCTGCCGGTATATATGCAGAAGGATTCTTCAAATCACCACTATACAAGGTCTCCAGTTCTCCTTTCTCATTGATAATCGTAAAAGTGTTACCCATCACAAATTTAGAGTCTTTACTCCTTTTATCATCGACAACATCTCCAAAAAACGAGTCACCCCACATAAAAAGATTCCGTCCATCCTTCAAGTCTATTGATATAGCACCGTCACCTCCTGTCACTCCACCGCCAAGTCCGGGCATCAACCGTGTACACCACATTGAATCCAGTTCGACTTCCATCTGTGTTACAGATGACTTATTGTTGTTTTGGCAAGATACAAATAATGTACAGGCCAACAAATAGATAAACTTATTCATAATTCTATCTTTTTGGTTATTGTCCATAGCCTTCATTCTGCGTAATCATGTTTTGTGACAGGTCTATTTCTCTTTGAGGAATAGGAAATTTCACATGGTATTCTTTAGGAGTAGATTCCGGTTTGGCAGCCTTTATGATAGACACAAATTCTTGCGGTGTACACATCCTGGTCAAATCAAACCAACGATGTCCTTCCATCACAAATTCATGACGATACTCATTCAATACGGCCTTCTTAAATCCCTTATAGTCGGTAGGTACAGCCGTGGTCAGTCCGGCACGGTTCCTTACAGCATTAATTGCGATCACCGCCTCCTCATTAGCTCCTTGATTTATTTCATTCAAAGCTTCGGCTATAATCAAATACATCTCTGCTGTACGAATTGCCGGAAATATAGCCTCTGTATTATTCCCTTTAGGTTCGGCTTGACTATCCCAATACTTAAAAACATAGGGCTTATCGAAATCCTTAATGCTACCATCACTATAAGTAAAACTTCTCTTCAAAGTAACATCCAGGCGCTGGTCATTCTGCTGGTCAAAGCTATTCCATAAATCTTCGGTAGCATTTTCCCATCCTTGGGCATTGCTTACTCCGTCAAGGGCAGGCAATAAACGTACCAAAAACTGTGCACCTTTCCAACCTTCACTCAACGTTGCGCTAAAGTTTACTCCCCAGATTATTTCCGTATTAAAACGATTGGCCACTTTAAATAAATCACCGTAGTTTTCAAGCATAGGGAAATTCGGGATGACAGATTTAGCCTTGTCTACAGCAAGCTGGTAATGCTCCTGACTATGATGTTCTGCTGCATAAGTTAAATAAACCCTGGCTAACAAAGCTGATGCAGATGCAGGATAAGGTCTTCCTCCGCCAAAGCGTTCAGTGTACTTCAAATCGGTTTCAGCAGTCTTAAGATCCGAAAAGATCAATTCATAAATTGTCTCTTTGGAGGTCCGGCTAGTTGCATCTTCCTCTGCACTTTCAACATTATGTTCGCGTAAAGGAACATCACCAAACATCCGGATCAAATCAAAATACATCATTGCTCTAAAGAATTTTGCTTCGGCCACCAACTGATTTCTTAAAGTCACATCCATATCAATAGATGGAACTTTATCAATCACGACATTACAACATTTTATCGTTTGATAAAAATCTCTCCACAGCAATTCTACAGGCTGATTATATTGGTCTATTTGCATATTTTCCACCGATTGGTAGTCAATGCTGGTCTGATTAGTTTCCGAATTATCAGCAAACATATCCTGAAGAACCCAATAATCATTGTAGAAAGTACCACCATAGTTTTTATCCCATAACCCATTCGGAGCATATCCGATAATCAAATAATCATAAATAGCATTGGTGGCGGATATAGCATGCTGAGCTGTTTTATAATATCCTTCACTTGTAATATTCCCTTTAGGCACTTCGTCGAGGAAATCCGAACAAGCAGTGAACATGAATGCTCCACTCAATAAAATGCTTAATATGTATTTTTTCATAATCTATTCTTTTTTAAAAATTCATTCTTAAACCAAACTCATACGATTTAGACATCGGATAAGAACCATAATCAGCTCCCATTGAAAGATTGTCGTTAGAAAAACGACTTACCTCAGGATCATATCCGGAATAATTGGTGAACGTATAAATATTCTTTAATCCGGCAAAGATTGTAAGTCCCTCACAATAAAATTTCTGAAGGATGCTTTTGGGGAAAGTATAACTTAACGTGATATCTTTTATTCTGAGATATGAACCGTCTTCCACATAATGATCGGACAAAATAGTACCAGATGATTTAGTCGTGGCACGAGGATATTTATTAGTAGGATTCTCGGGAGTCCATCTTTCCAATGCTGCCACAGAATTATTTTTATGTCCGTCAAAACTTTCCAATGAAAACTTATTGAAGTTCACAATCTCATTACCTACCGCACCTTGCAAATAGACTGTCAGCCCAATGGATGAATGATCGCGCAGGTTATAAGTAAAGGTATTATTGAATCCGAAAGTAAAATCCGGATTAGCATTTCCCAACTCATATAAATCGTCCTCATTAATCACATTATCACCATTCTTATTGACATATTTACGATCACCATGTTTCAAGGTTTTTCCAGAGAAATATGGAATTTTAGACAAGTCTTCGCTCAATTGTGCTATTCCATCAGTTTTATATCCATAAATTGTACCGATAGGCTTACCCTCATTTATTTTAGTCCAATAGGTTACTCCCAAAATAGATGCCCCCGAAAGATTTTCCTGGCTTCCAGCTAAATCTGTAATTTCATTCTTATTGTAACCGAGAGTAAAATTCATATCCCAGCCGAATTTACCGGCAAAAGGTACTGCACCCAAAGCAAATTCAAAACCCTCATTACGCAGACTGCCAACATTCTTTACGGCTGTATCATAACCGGTATTAAACGACACAGGCATAGCAAGCAGCAAGTCGCGCGTATTTTTTCGGTAATAGTCCGCAGTTAAGGTAAGACGATTATTAAATAAACCCAAGTCAAAACCAAGATTCACCTGCGAAGTTGTTTCCCACTTCAAGTCTTGATTACTCAATGTATAAGGCACCACGCCGGTTGCCACTTCACTATTGCCAAAATACGCTTCTGTGTTATACATCAACCCTTGCGAACTATATGGAGGAATTCCTTCATTGCCCACAATACCATAACTTACTCTCAACTTCATATTTGAAATGGCTTGCGCCCGCTTCATGAAATTCTCTTCTGAAATTCTCCATGCACCCGAGATTGAAGGGAAAAAGCCATATTTATTGCCCTTACCAAATTTTGAAGATCCGTCAATACGACCGGTCAGACTCATTAAATAACGACCACCGTAATTATAATTCACACGAGCCAGATAAGATAACATCTGCCATTCGGAGATACCCGAACTTGCAGCTTGACGCAACGCTCCTGATTGTATTGAGTTGAATCCTAAAAATCCGTCTGTAAAATCAGCTGTTGAAACTGACGAATTTTCCGAGACAAAAGCTTGCGCTGTCATACCGGCCAAAGCGCTAATCGTATGCTTCTCAAAAGTGTTTGTATAGTTGACGGTATTCTCCCATACCCAGTTGTAACCGTCACGATTTCCTATGCTGGCATAGCCACCATTCGATTCTGCACGTTTAATCTCCCCGGGAGCAAAAGCCTGATCCTTTATATAGAAATAGTCAACACCGATACTAGTCTTAAAGGTTAGATTTTTAATTGGAACCCATTCTAAATAAGCATTAGCCAATGTCCGGAATGAAGTATTTCTATTTTTCGCTTCATAGGCATCTTGCACAGGATTACCCACATTATTAGTTGTAGTCAAATTGTTTTCATAAATGTAATCTCCGGATTCATTTCTCACGGGAAGAGCCGGATTCATTTCCAACGCCCAAGAAGTGATAGAAGAAGCAAATCCTCCTTCCGAATTCGTTACCACACCATTTGAACGGCTATAGCTCAGATTCACAGAAACGCCAGTCTTCAGCCATTTATTTATTTGCTGCCCCAGGTTAATACGGAAGCTTCCTTTTCCAAAATCTGAACCAATAATTATACCATCTTGCAACAGTAAATTACCGGAAACAAAATAAGTAGTTTTATCATTTCCACCTGATACTGAAATATCATAGTTCTGCATAGGTGCTGTACGGAATATCTCATCTTGCCAGTCCGTATTTAGTTTGGACAGATTATTCAACCCAGCAAAAACGGGATTTCTTTCTTCACCAGCATTGTCCGTTGCCTCATTTCCCAACTCGGCCAATTGGACCGCATTCAGCATATCCATTTTTTTAGTTACCTGCTGCAATGTGTATTTAGCTCCGATAGAGACTTTAGGCTTTCCATTCTTACCTTGTTTGGTAGTGACCAGCACCACACCATTCGCCCCACGGGCACCGTATATGGAAGTTGCAGAAGCATCTTTCAAAATTTCAATAGATTCAATATCATTGGGATTGATATTAGTCAAAGGATTAAGAGCCGGATTCTTTAAAGTCCCGGTGCTGAATGTATTTGCATCACTAATCACAGGAACACCATCAATCACATACAAAGGTTCATTGTTTCCATTAATAGAACTGGTACCTCTGATTCGAATAGAAGTTCCGGCACCTGGCTGACCCGAAGTGTTTAAAACAGCCACACCGGCTGCTCTTCCCTGAATACCCTGATCTAAAGAGGTTATCGAAGTGGAAGATAATTGTTCTGACTTAATAGTAGAAATTGACGAAGTCAGATCACTTTTCTTTTGCACACCATATCCTACCACTACCACATCAGCCAATACTTGCATATCATCTTCCAGCACTATGTGAAATTCTCTCTTTTGTGCGGTAACTTTAACGATCTTTGTTTGGTATCCTACAAAAGAAATCTCAAGTACTGATTTGTCAGGAACAGATAATGAAAATTCTCCATCCTTATTAGAAATGGTTCCATAAGTTGAACCTTGCTGTAAAATAGTAGCTCCGATAATGGGGTCACCCATTGCATCACGAACTGTACCCTTGACGTTCAAACTTTTATTCTGTGCACTAACACTTCCCAGAATAAACATCAACAACAATAAAGTTATGCTCCTAAATAAATTATTCATGTGTTTTTATGATTAGATTGTTTATTAATAAGATCCCGGATTACAAGACGCTACAATATAGTTATCCGGATTTTGTCCCCGATAAGGAGTAAAATCTTCAGTTTTGGATACTGGCGTATAAACTTCCAACACTCTTTCATTTGAAGAATAGCCATCCCCCAGCCCTGAAAGGTCTTGATAACTTTCCAATATCATTTTACGATCCGACAACTGCAATACATTATAATGAGTTATCAAGGCTTCGGCCGGCGAAAACACATTATAGTGAATAGTAGATAAAGTCTTTACAGTAGCTCCGTCCATGGTAACCTGCCATGCACAATAGGAATTTAACGTTTCCAAAGCAGCACTTGAGAATATGTATCCCCAATCGACCTGCCAAGTCAAGTCCGAATTAAACCGATGTATATCATCTTTCAAATCAGGAGTAGCTGTATCTTCCCCTTTAATAGTTTGCGATGCCAATACCCAGTCATATTTTAACAATAATGGAATCTGTGCCAGCTCCACTGTTAAAACCAGATCTCCGGCATCCACCACTTTGTTGTTCTCATCCATTCCATAAAAGGAGTACACTAATATTCCATTTTCATCACCGGCGATAATCTCCTCAGTGAATGTATATGGAAAGCTCAACTCACTCACATTCAGTTCCTTTAAATAAGAACTGACTTCTTTTCCTTCGATACTTTTCTTAACCACAATTTTTGAAATCAAATCAGGATCAGACAGTGACAGTTCTACAGAAACATGATCCCCAATCTTAATTTTCCCCTCCAAAATACTTAAGGTCAGTAACCCTGTCTGTTGCTTATCATCACTCTTACACGAAATAATTAATGATGATATCATTCCTAATACAATAGAAATGAAAATGATTTTTTTTAGTGTTTTCATACGATATTTAGTTTACGAATATTACGTTAAATCTATTTTTTGCAGCGCATAGGCATAAGCACCTCGCATAATAGAGCGGCTAGCACCTTCTCTACTGCACAGCACCAAGGTCTGTTTTAATTGATGGTAGGTAGTAGTCAAATGAGTACCTGGAATGACAACCTGACTATCAGATAAACTCAAGAAACGAGCTCTTTCCGATTCATCTTCTCCATTATATACTTGCATAGAAACGCATGGAAACTTATTTCCCGAAAAAGTAGTCAGTTGTGCCCTAAGTTCTGTTATCAAAGCTGGTAATATATATTTTGAGGCTCCTGCGACTCCTCCACCTATAACCACCAAACCATCCACAACATTCAGTACCGAAGCAATAGCAGCACCTGCCATCATACCAAGTTCATTAAAACTTGCGATTGCTGCATGACGGTTACCTTCCTTTATACCTTCAGCAATGTCATAAATATCTTTTGGACTTAATGAGGCAGAGCTTTGTCCGGACAAGTCGCTGTACACTCTTCTCACAGCACGTATACTAACACTTTCTTCAGCAAGCATATCCGGATATTTCTTATTTCTCATAAGCCAGATGTCTCCTCCACAACCATTATCTCCGGTCAACAAGACTTTATTTATAACAACTCCTGCGCCGAATCCGGTTCCCAATGTTATACCAATCAAATTTTTATATTCCCTGCTGCAACCAGCTAAAGATAATTCCCTGTTTATCATAGGCAATGCACCCGATAAGGCTTCACCGTAAGCAAACAGATTTCCATCATTTTCTATAAAAACCGGAATTCCGTATTTATGCTTCAAAAAAGGACCTAATGCAACACCTCCTCTGAATGAAGGAAAATTGGGCAAATCTCCTATGATTCCATTCTCATAATCAGCAGGACCCGGAAAAGCAAAACTGATTGCAACTGGGGGAACTGGTATAGCAGCTATTACTCTATCAAATCCCTTCACCAACACTTCCAGGCATTCGTCTAAATTATCAGAAACTGCCGGAAGCCCTATTGGACTTATCATTTCATTATTCCCTTGAATGGCAGAAAATACAAAATTTGTTCCTCCTGCATCCAGAGTCAAAACTACCCGTTTATCATATTCATACATATACTATTTTAGGTTTAAAAGTTCAACTACTAAAATCTGACATATGCCTTGATAGTGACACATTCCTTATCGCGACACTTTCCATAAGGTTTGATTGTATATTCGCCAACAGAAGCAGGAATGATAAATGTTTCCGCATAATGCACCACGAAAGGTTCAAAGGCGTGAGTAGGACTCTCAACGACGGCCTCTTCTCCCTCCAGCAGATTCAGCACATTTACACTGTCGTTTGTGTGATGCAGCACCGGTGACGAGAAACGGTGACGGCGGGTTTCGATAAATTCATTCGGATGCAATCCGGTACGTTCCTCAATCCACCCATCTCCGGAAGCCACTTCTTTAAACTGGTTGCGAAGATGTTCATTTACATATTCCGTATCCCGATTCCAGTTGATTACGCATTTACCACGTTCCACATTGATTGGGCGTGGTTTTCCATCCAGTCCCAGACGTTGCCAGTCCCATAGTTTGAAAGTAAAGAGGTTCGGAGTCGAACTGATTTCAAGTACCATACTATTCGCACCGGAACAATGAATCGTTCCTCCCGGAATCAGGAAGTGATCGTGTTTCTTTGTCGGAATCTTGTTGACATACTTTTCTGCGTCGAACACCAGTTCACCTTTTTGTGCTTTACGCAAATCGCCGATCATCGCCTCTTTGTCCACTCCTGTCTTCACTCCCAGATAAACTACGGCATCTTCTTCCGCGTCTACCATGTAGTAACTTTCATCCTGCGTGTAGTACATACCGAAACTGTCACGGATAAATTGAGTAGTAGGATGCACCTGCAAACTCAAATTACCTCCGCCCATCGTATCCAAAAAGTCGAAACGAATAGGGAAGTCTTTTCCAAAGCGTGCCTCCACCGGTTCACCAAGCAACTCTTTACTTTTCAGCAAAACCAAATCAACCGAAGGCAGTTCAAAGCGCACTCCGTTCACTTCAAAATAAAGGCTGTTCTCTTCAGGTACACAGTCAAAGCACCAGCCGAAATTTTCGCGTTCACGATCCAGGTCGCAAACCTCTTTCATCCATTGACCACCCCAGGGAGCCGGATCGAAGAAAGGAACTACCCGGAACGGTGTGTTCACCGTTGCCTCTACCCCTTTAAAGAAAGTATCCTTATCAATCATCTTCGGTGTCCCGGCCACATGGGTGTCAATCCAGAATTCTACCCTGTCAAACAATCTTTCCTTATACCTATCACATACTCTCCAATCGTTGAAATACCCTCTCTTGTATTGCAAAGAAACGGCATCGTTCCGATTGTCTATACCTAAAGCTTTTACCTCATGCCGACGGAAACGTTGTTGGATTTCCCAACGTGCCATATCCGCATAAACCACCATTGCGTCCTGCGGAGCAACAACAGCAGCACCCGTACCTATGATTACAATGGTTTCTTTTGCTTCACTGATTTGCTTCCGTGCAGCAGCCACCTTATCCGCATCCAAATAATCTTCCAGCTTCAAATTGGTGACATAGCCGAATAATACATCTTCAGTCATGAAGCGTTCTGTCAACGTTTGAATTTCTTTTTCCGGTTTCATCAAATCACGTACATTCATCACTCTTCCGGAGAATTCTTTTGAAAAAGCATCCAGCACTTCTTCTTCATATACTCCTGTATATAAATCCACAGCCAGCACTTTTCTTGCATCCATTTTCTCTTTTAACATAGAAATGATAGAATCCCACCCCTGAACAAGCATCCCCGTCAGCTTCGTAGAAGGAAATTTATCATAATTAGCTTTTCTCATGTTTATAGCGTTTTTAAATTTTATATGTTCATACATACTTTCAATTGTGCAAATATATAGATTTTATTTTTATTCCAAACAAAACTTGGATTATTTTTTGATAAATCTTATATTTGCTGAAAATAAACCAATCAGGATAGATATGAAATTAGATCATAATAGTGACAAACCACTTCATATTCAGGCAGAAGAGATACTAAGAAGACTCATAGAATCTGAAGAGTACAAAAACGGGAAGCTATTTCCCAATGAGGTCGAATTGTCTGAACAATTACATATTTCAAGGAACACATTGAGACAAGCTATCAACAAACTCGTGTTTGAGGGGCTTTTGGTGCGCAAGAAAGGCTACGGGACGAAAGTAGTAAAGAAAGGTATCGTAGGCGGAGTAAAGAACTGGCTTAGTTTCTCACAGGAAATGAAGATGTTAGGTATAGAGATTCGCAATTTCGAGCTACATATCAGTTTAAAGCGTGCAACCGAAGAAATCGGTACGTTCTTTGATTTAGGTTCCAGTCCCGACACTCGCTGTGTAGTGATGGAGCGCGTCAGAGGAAAAAAAGAATATCCGTTTGTTTACTTCATCTCTTATTTCAACCCCAATATTCCACTGACCGGAGAAGAAGATTATACACGCCCATTATACGAAATGCTGGAAACCCAATATAATATAGTGGTAAAAACCAGCAAGGAAGAGATTTCAGCCAGACTTGCAGGGGAATTTATTGCAGAGAAACTGGAGATAAAATCCAATGACCCTATATTAATAAGGAAAAGATTTGTTTATGATGTGAACGGAGTACCTATTGAATACAACGTCGGATATTACCGGGCGGACAGCTTTACTTATACAATAGAGGCAGAAAGATAGACCGTATGTTCATACATATATAATATAAGGAGGCTATTTTAGAAGTTGAAATCTCTATCTTTCCTTTAAAATAACCTCTTTATATCATCTCTCTTTCCATAATTATGTCCTACCCGTCATTTATTATCGAACTTACCATTAGAGCATCCGGCAAGAATCCGATCCAGACTTTCATCCACAACACCTATCATCTGAAGTTTGGATAATAAATGATAGTAGGAAGTTTTTCCTACTCCTTCTATTCTCAACAGACTTTTCCAACCTCTTCCCGATACGATTTCCAATAAGTCCTTTACCGTTCGAACATCTTGATTATACAAGATATTAGCCAACCGGGTATCAGCTACTTTACAAACAGGCAATTGAAGTATCCACTCCTCCTGCCCAACGTTTATATTCTTATTATTGTCTGCCAAAGATAAAAAACGAGCATTGATAGCACGCTTTCGATAAGTAGCCAATATATCTTTCTTCAATTTCAACCCTTTAAGTATAGAATTATACATTTGTAATGTCTTCCCATAGGTAATTCGATGCCGACCAGCCACTTTCGCTACTGATTCTCCTGTAGAAATAGAATAGAAAACATTGCGGGCAACAGGGTGAAGAATCAATACTGCCAGTTCACGAATGATTATTTCATATAGCGGTTTACAAGTCTTCTGTGTTCTCAATACATATAGTAAATCATCATATTTGGAAATAATAAAGTCCCGTTCCAGTTTCTTTTCTTCCACGATTTTAGAAAGGTAATCCGCTTCTAAACCAAGTTTTTTGTGAGCTTCCAGATAAGCGTCCAAACTCTCATCATCCAAAAACAACTGATCGTTGATTCGGGAACTTGTAATATATCCAAGATTTGCCCAATTTTTTAAAATAGCTTCTTGGATGTCGTGTCTTTCGGACATCTGTTTTGTTGTGAGCCAATTTGACATAAAAAAACGGAACTAGATTAATAATATCAACTAGTTCCGTACCTTTTATTATAAAAGAGTACGGAGCTGCCACAATCCCGCAAACAGGAGGTAGTAGCGGCTACCTTACTTACACGGGCAGACAGCCCGTACCCTATGAGAAGTCATAGAAGTACAGGCGTCTCCCGGCGTAAGTAAAAAAAATCCGCTACGATTTCCTGTTCACCGAGGAAACGCACAATCGCATACCACAAAGGTATGCTACGTTCCAATGACAAAGGTACAAATACTTTTCGGAAAATAACAAGAGAGAGTTATAAATGTTTAGGAAAGAAAATAAATGATGATTGTATAATTAAAGCGTATGTATATAAATAGACAGGCTTCAATTAGTTATCTTATTCATATAAGAAACCACTCTACAATTAAAGCACCTCTCTCTCGCATAAACTAGCTACTTTTGTAGCACACATCAATTCGTTCCACAAATATGGAACGAAACAATAACAGATGTGGAACTAAAGGGAAACAACTGTGGAACTAAAAGTCAACAGTTGTAGAACGAATTAACAGTAACTATAAAACCACTAAACATTAGTATATGAGTGCAATATATGACTTATTTGAGACTCCTAGTCCAAACAAAGAAGAGAAACAACCGCTACATGCCCGTATTGTCTCCAAAGGAACCGTAGATAAAGAAGAGTTTCTGGATCGTGTCCACAAATTTACCGGTATCAGCAGAAGTTTATTGGCAGGAGCCATGGAAGCCTTTGCCAATGAAGCACGGGATTTACTAGCCGACGGCTGGAATGTAGAAATGGGAAACTTCGGATTCTTCTCTACATCGTTGCAATGTCCGCCGGTTAAAGATAAAAAAGAAATTCGGGCAGCGTCTGTCCAAATGAAAAATATTAATTTCCGCGCAAGTCGTCCATTCAAAAAAGAAGTAGGCGACAAAATGAGGCTGCAACGAGGAGAATCTATCACACGCCCTAAGAAAAATAGTATCTCCCGTGAGACGTGTCGCGAGCGCCTCAACACATATTTGGAAAATCACCTATTCATCAGCCGGACAGATTATAGCCATCTGACAGGACGAAATAAAAAAGTAGCTATTGAAGAATTAAATTCCTTTATCACTGACGGAATAATCCAAAAGGAAGGGGTTGGAAAGTTGACTGTATATATAAAGGTATATTAAAGTAGAAGATATAAGAATCTATAAATCAGAGGCATACAAACAAAATAAATAAAAGTGAATCAAAGTACGTACATCTAGGACCGTTAAAGCACCTCCCCGGAAAGTGCCCATAGTATCTTTGCATCGTGATCACAAAGAGAATTGATAAGTAAAGTAACTAATTAAAAAAAAACAAAAAACTATGGCACTTAGATACGTCATTAAAAAAAGAACATTCGGCTTTGATAAAACTAAAGCTGAAAAGTATGTAGCACAAAATGTAATCACCAATACGGTGGATTTCAGAGATTTGTGCGAGGAAATCACTAAAGTCGGAATGGTTCCCAGTGGAGCGGTAAAATTTGTACTCGATGCTTTGATCGATACATTAAATCTCAACCTTAGAAAAGGGATCTCTGTTCAATTAGGAGATTTCGGATGCTTCCGTCCTGGTATGAATTGCGAAAGTCAGGATACTGAAAAAGAGGTAGATAGCGATACAATACGCAGAGTGAAAATCATTTTCACTCCGGGCTACAAATTCAAAGAGATGCTAAGTAAAGTCAGTGTTCAAAAAGCGGTAGCTTCAGATGATGGTTCCATCAGCCCGGAACAACCGGACCCCAACCCGAATCCCAACCCGGATGACGGCAAAGGAGAAGCACCGGACCCGGCAGCATAAGATTAATCATCAGCCTTTAAAAGCAGGAAAACAGTACCCGCCTACGGGCGGATACTGTTTCCCAAAGTATTCCTGTAAAAGACTTGACAACGCCTTTTTTATTTTGTATCTTTACCACATCTTAAAACATTAAAATATCAACATGAAAGAATTGCCATCAGAAGAGGAAGAAATTCCGTTTCGCATTAAAACTTATAAGAAAAAGGAATTGGCTTGTATGTACAATCCGAACATTACACCCCGTTGCGCCATACGCATATTCACCAAATGGATTAAAATAAATAAAGAACTGCTCCGGTTATTGACTGCCACAGGTTATCATCCGCGTACACGAACGTTTACTCCCCGGCAGGTACAAATCATCACCAGTATTCTGGACATTCCATAAGGATGTCCAGAATACTGGTTTTATCATTGCAGTTGTCCCGCCGCTTTCAAATAAGCCATATAATTCACATACAATTGAAAATGAGCATCCACTTTCGTCCGATAAGCCTGTTGCCAGAGCACTTGCGCTTCCAGATAATCCGAAAGAGTTTCCAGTCCCACTTCATATTGTTTACCACTGACTTTCATATTCTCCTCTGCCTGTTCCAGCGAACGTTCGGAAAGCTCCGTTTCCAGCCGGGCCTCATCCAGATTATTGGCAGCTTGCATCAACTCCAACAACATCTTCTCATTGGCATTTTCCTGTTCAAGACGAACTTGTTCCAACTTCACTTTGGCAGACTTTACTTTATTGGTACGCTCGCCAAAATGAAACAGAGGGACAGAGACATTCAGGAATACGGAGAAAGCACCCTTTTTTATCAAAGTTTCATCATTGACTTCCAATCCGTGAAGATAATCATAACTACCTCTGACGCCGATACGCGGTAACAGTTCACTACGATTCAGCTTTACCTCCTGCTCGGCAATGGCTATTTGTTTGTTCAAGATTCCATATTCGGGACGGGCGGTAATATCAGAAACCTGCACTTTCCACTCCTGCTCCACTTCCGGAAAATCATCTGATATATCAATCTGTGCTGTCAAAGGGCGTCCGATGTAATGACAGAGATTCATACTTGCAAGACGAAGAGCGTTATCAGCCTTTCGCAAAGAAAGTTCACTCTCGTTGAGCTTCACCTGCACTTTCAGTACATCATTCTGCGGTTTCATGCCATGCCGGTGAGCACTCTTTACATTTTTGGAAAGTTCCGTCAGTAAGACGTGATATTTTTCCGCCGCTTTTCTCATTTCCTTGGCTTTCACTAACTGCACGTATGCTTTATCTGTATTCAGAATAACTTCCGAAGTAGTTAAGGCTTCGTTCAAGTGTGCCATTTCTTTTCCCAGTAGTGACATTTTATAGGCGGCACGGATTTTTCCTCCCATATAAAGAGGTTGCTCCACTTGTATACCGCCCGAGTAAACAGTTCCGACCTTATAGTCCAGATTCAATCCGGGAAAATAAGCGAAACCGCTCGATACCAGTTCTCCGGTAGCAGGATTGGGCAAGAAAACCGGAAGGTTTCCTCCCGGAACTCCGAGACTTCCATCCGCTGTGCTATAAATACCCGTTCCGTTGGCTGTAAAATTAGGGAAGAAATTGGCTTTATAACTAAGAGACATCAATCGGGCTGCTTCCGTCTGCTTATTAGCGACAGCCATATCCTTATTATATTTCAGTGCCATTTCACGGCATTGCGCCAGACTTAGTTTTTCTTGCGCGGCAAGAGAAACCGACAGGCCGAACAATACACCCGCTACACTAATGGCTACAAGAATTTCTTTTTTCATTTGTCTGTCTTTTTTATATGAAAGAATAATGCATACAAAATCGGGATAAAAAGCAACGTTATCAACGTGCCGAACAGCAACCCACCCATAATAGAAGCCGCCAACGAACCGAACATGGCATCCGGCAACAATGGAATCATTCCCAAAATCGTAGTCAGCGAAGCCATCATCACGGGACGGAGACGACTTTGCGAACTGTCTATCAATGCCGTCACAGGTTCTACTCCCTGATTAATTTGCAAAGTGATCTCATCCATCAAGACAATACCGTTCTTAATAATCATACCGATCAACCCCAATGTACCGACGATAGCCACAAAGTTGAATGTCTTCCCGGTAAGCAGCATTACAGCAACAACACCGACAAATACCAGCGGAATAGTACAGAAGATGATAACCGGTTTCCGGTAATCTTTGAACAGCATGATTAGAATGGATATCATCAGAATGATAGCAAACGGGAAATTCTTGAACAGATATTGCATAGACTTTGTGCTGGCGTTCCTCTCGCCTTGCCATTGAAGCCGATATCCGTCAGGCAGCGGAATCTGTTCAATCTGCGTGGCAATGGATTGCCGCGCCTTCTCCGTTTCTACCCCCGGAACAGGGGAACATTGCACCCGTTGGCTACGCTGCCCGTTATAACGGGGAACCACCGGATCTTCCCACTTCACATCGATCCGCTTACTGATTTGTTTCAACGGAGTTGTTCCCATCAACGTTTCCACCAGTTCTTCTTTTGATAGTGTTCCTGTCTTCAGCTTCATCATCATTTCCTGTGTCAGCAAACCGTTCAGAGAAGGAAGAGACGAGAATATCTGCGTATTGTCCAGGTTCTCAATCGGATTTCCGTGTTCGTCCAGGCAACGCAAGTAGATATTATCTTTGTGAATACCTTCATAGAAAGACCCGATAGGGATGCCGCTGGTAGCTGTCAATAAAGAAAGGCTTACATCGTTCCGGCTCAATCCGATAGCACGTGCCGTAGGCTGGTCATACTCAATAGTCAGCACCGGGATCTGTGGTTCCCAGTCCGTAGTAATCAGGTAAACATCCGGACAATTCTCCATAATCTTGCGGGCACTATCCGCCAACTGATGCAAAACAGCAGGGTCAGGACCGGTAAACTGCGCTTCAATAGGGTATTTTTTGAACATCAGGTTGTAGCGGTTCATCTTTACGTAAGCATCCGGATAATGTTGCGAAAGATATTGTTGAATTTCCGCCATGTTATCCACCAAATCATCCGGAGAGGTGAAGTCAATAATCAGTTCACCGTAAGATAAGGAGGGATTGGCTACGTTACGCACCAAGTTATAACGGGCAGGAGTACCACCAATAGAAGCAGTGACGTGTGTGACTTCCGGACGCTTTTTCAAGTAAGCTTCGATTTCCTCCAAGTCACGCGCCACGCGAGTGGAGTTAGTTCCTTCCGGCAATTTATATTCCATATAAAGCTGGTCGTAGACCATATCCGGGAAAAAGCCCTGCTTCATGAAACGGTAACTGAAAGCTGAAAGTAATACCAAAGCGATCATTGTAAACACAAAGCTCCAATGATGCGCCAGACTGAATGTCAACAATGAACGAAGCACGGCATAAATCTTTCCTTCATACACACGCTTTCCGGCAGCAGTTGTCGCAGAGATTTCCGGATGCAAAATCCGGTCGGCCATCAACGGAACGTGCACTAAAGCCAGCACCCAGCTAAGCAACAGGGAAACAGCGAGTACGATAAACAAATCGCGCGTATAGACGCCTGCCGTATCAGGCGACATAAAGATAGGAAGAAAAGCGATGATGGCAATCAGAGTAGCTCCCAGCAAAGGCATTGCTGTCTGCCGTCCGATAGCAGTCATTGCTTCCATCCGGCTCTTCCCGGCTTTCAAATCTACCAAAATACCGTCAATGATAACAATTGCGTTATCCACCAGCATCCCCATCGCAAGCACGAACGAGGCCAATGAAACACGCTGCATCGTACCATCCATAAAATAAAGGAACAGGAAGGAACCGAATACCGTCACTACCAGGCTGATACCGATAATCACCCCGCTCTTGAACCCCATAGCGGTCATCAGGATAACGACTACGATAATCACGGATTCTATCAGATTAAGAATAAACGTCCCCAACGAAGTGCCTACGCGTTCCGGCTGATAGAAAACCTTATGACACTCTACTCCTGCCGGAAGGCGTTCGGCCTTTAGTTGCTCCAGTTTCTTTTCCACTCGATGCCCCACTTTAATAATGTCGGCATCCGGAGAGGCAGCCACCATGATTCCTATCGCACGCTGGCGGTCATAAAACAATTCGTTGCGGGTAGGGTCTTCATAATCTTTCTCAATACGGGCAATGTCACTCAACCGCAACTGATCGGCATCATGTCCCTGAATCAGCATACGACTGATGTCCTCCACCGTCTTAAACTTATCACTGACTGTCACCCGGATACGATTATCGCCATTATCATAATAACCAGTATAAGTAGTTTGGTTCTGTCCGTTCAATGTGGCTAGCACTTCGGCGGGTTTCACACCCAAGTTGGCCATCCGGTCTTGCAGGAGAGAGATGTTAATACATTCGGGACGTTTACCGTATAAGTCAACGCGCTCCACCCCATCCAATTCACTGACTTCACGTTTCACCAGTTCTGAATAATCAGACAGTTCCCTGTCGGAAAGTCCATCACCCGTCAAAGCGAAAAACATTCCGTAAACATTTCCAAAATCATCTTTTACAATAGAAGGACTGGCACCTTCGGGAAGTTCTGCCTGTGCGTTCGCCACCTTACGACGCAACAAATCCCAGCATTGCTCTACGTCCGTCTCTTTGACAGTCGTTTTCAGTTCTACCTGAATCAGAGAGAGATCGTTGTAGGAATAACTTTCCACATTATCTATATTCCCCATGGAGCGGATATTTTTCTCCAGCACATCCGTCACTTCCAACTCTACCTGATGTGCAGACGCACCGGGATAGGTAGTGACTACCATAGCGAGCTTTACCGTTATTTCGGGATCCTCCAGTTTACTCATTTCATAACTGGAATAAGCTCCTCCTACAATCAGTACGGCAATCAGGAAGTAGATCAACTTCTTGTTCTCAAATGCCCATTTACTAATATCAATCATAGCAGTCCTCCCACATTGGTTTCAGTAGCCGGAAGAAGCGGCTCCACCTGTTCTCCCTCTTTTACATGATGTACCCCCGAAGCGACAACCAAGTCACCGGGATTCACTTCTCCTGAAGTAATCAGACATCTGCCGTCACTAAGCAGACGGGTTACTGTCACATCACAACGGCGAATAGCGTGACTGGAAGCATCATAAAGAAAGATACTCGTACGCCCGTTCTCACGAAGAATCGCTCCACCGGGAACCGACAGGTTACGCACATCTCCTTCACTACATTCGATAGTTACCATTGTATTCATGCCGGGCGATGGAACTGCCTGTTTATCTTCTTTTTTCAGTTGAAGCCGCATGGTGTACAACTGATTGGCATTTGCCTTAGGGGTGACACTAATCAGTTCCAAAGCATATCTTTGATGAGGATAAATATCGAATGTACAATAGTATCGGGTAAACTGCTGTCGACGAATATATTCCACTGCCGGAAGATTAATTTCTACCTCCGGGCTTCCCTCACTGATGATGGAAACGACGGACATACCGGCAGCTACCGTCTCATGGGAATCAAAAAGACGTTTCTGCACATATCCGCTAAAAGGAGCATACAAACGGGTGTATGCCAACTGGTCTTTAGCATGGTTATATTTGGCGGTAATCTGTCTCAATCCGTACACGGCCTTATCGTTAGCATCCGGTGTTGTCACATTTTCCTTATAAAGTGCCATCACCCGTTCCGCCTCCGCTTTCACACTTTGATATTCTGCTTCTGCCGCATCCAGCTGAATCTGATAGTCTGTCGGATCTAATTCTGCCAGTAATTGCCCTTTACGCACATAGGCACCGTCATTTACATGCATATACTGAATAGTACCACTCACCCGGAAAGACAGACTTATGTCCTGTGCCGCTTTCACCCGTCCCGGAAACTGCAAAGCTATTTGTCTGTCGGCAGAAAGTACGGTATCAATCTTCACTGCCGGATTACTGCCTGCGTTCTGTACACGCTTCCCACACGAAGTCAACAGAACTATTAAAAAGCCTATCAATAAGAAGTCCAATCGTCTCATATTTTCATTTGTTATTTAGTTGCTACAAAAGTATCCCAAGCAAACATGAGGAGAAAGGTTGATTTAGACGAAACATTGTTCTATTTGTACGCTACCTAAGATAAAAAGCCGAAATAGTTTGCTATTTGTATTTATTTGTTTGTTTCTTTGTAAAGAAATTCATTTCAACGAAAAAGAATATGGAACCACTGATGCCATTCAAGTATGTTATAATATCTCCGGAAGATACTTCCATGAAAGAAGGATGCATTATTTCCGAATTCAACCAATGCGGACTTTTCCTCTGCCAGAAAGGACAGGCGGAAATCCTGCTGGGAGGTAGACCATATCAGATTAACAAAAGGAATCTTTTTATATATACAGCTGCCAATCTTCTACAAATACGCCAAAGGAGCGCTGACCTCGAAGGAATCATGATAGAGGTCGACCTGGATTATGTCATACCAATAGTAAACAAAGTAGCTAACTCGGAAAATTTGCTTTATTTGCGGGAAAATCCCTGCCTGTCGCTCTCTGAAGAGCAATATACATTTGTAGAGAACTTACTCAAATCTGTAGAAAAACGAATTAACAGGGAGAGTGTCTGTAACAGTTCCCGTCAGAAACAACATTTAATTTCTGAATTAATCAAGTCCTGGGGACAGGTGATATGCTATGAGTTATTAAACATTTATTTCAGTAACGAACCCCAAACACCACTGCCACAGGATAAAAAGGATAAGATCTTCCAAAATTTCATGATTACCCTTTATCGATATTATCGTCAGGAACGTGATGTTACTTTTTATGCAGACAAGCAATGCTTGTCCGCCCGATATTTTTCTTCTGTCATCAAAGAGAAATCAGGGAGCAGTGCTTTGCAGTGGATTATACAGAATGTCATTACAGAAGCTAAATATCTGCTCGATAATACCGATTTAAGTATTAAGGAAATAGCAACCAAACTCAACTTCCCCACACAATCATTCTTCGGGAAATATTTCAAGCAGTATGTCGGTATATCTCCTAAAGAATATCGGAACAAACTTATCAAACAGTAACTTTCTTAAACTGCCGGAACTGCCACCACAACATTCCTCCGGATATAAGACTAGCCGCCAAATCTGCCACAGGCATACTGGCCCAAACGCCCATTTGTCCATAATAGTGAGGTAGAATCAATAAACAGGGAACGAGAAATAACATCTGCCGCGTCAGCGACAAGAAAATGGCTTTACTTGCCATTCCAATACTCTGGAAGAAGTTGGAAGCTACCATCTGAAAACCAACAATCGGGTAGAAAAATACCACAATACGAAAACCTTTAGAAGCAATGCTGATTAACTCTTCGTCCGAAGTAAAGATGGAAGATACGATTTCCGGAATAAACATACCGATCAGGAAACCAATCGTTGTCACTACAGTTGCACAACAAATGGTTACTTTCAGTACTTCCGTCACACGAGGATAGAGCTTCGCACCAAAATTATATCCCGCAATGGGCTGCATCCCTTGGTTTAGTCCCAATACAATCATAATAAAGACAAAAACAATACGATTAACAATACCGAATGCACCGATCGCCAAATCACCTCCATGCTCTTTTAATCCCTGATTAATCAGAATCACAATAAAGCAAGACGCCATATTCATCAGGAAGGGAGACATACCAATAGCCAATGAATCCAACACGATTTTCCGCTTCAAATGGAAGATGCCTTTTTTCAACCGTATCAGTTCATCTTTGCGGCAGAACAAATGAAGCTGCCAGACCAATGCAATCAACTGCGCACAAACCGTAGCCGTAGCCGCCCCACGGATTCCCCAGTCGAATACAAAAATAAACAATGGAGCAAGCAATACATTGATTATCACTGTCGTTATTGTTGCCATCATCGCTTTCTGCGGATGGCCCGAAGCACGGAGCACTGCATTCAGCCCCAGATATAAATGGGTAACCACATTTCCGAGCAAGATAACCTGCATAAATTCACGGGCATACTTCACCGTTTCATCGCTTCCTCCGAAAAAGTAAAGTATCGGATCGAGAAAAGGAAGAACGATTACCGTAAAAGAGATACCTATAATAAGGTTTAATACAAACACATTTCCCAAAACCCGCTGTGCGGTATCATAATCTTTCTGTCCCAGCTTCACCGAAATCAATGTAGCCGCACCGACACCGACCAACGAGCCGAAAGCCGCGGCAAGATTCATTAGCGGGAAAGTTAATGCCAACCCGGAAATAGCCATCGCACCTACCCCGTGACCGATAAAAATACTATCTACCATATTGTAAAGAGAAGACGCCGTCATGGCGATAATTGCCGGAATGGCATACTGCATTAAAAGCTTCCCAATCTTTTCCGTACCCAACGCAGTGGGTGTCTTTTGTCCTGTCATACCTATTAGTTTGAGGCAGCAAAGATACAAAAAAGAGGTGGATTACAGGATATATGAGAAAAGTTTCGTATTTTTGCCTCCAAAATTGAGTTAATACGTAACGAAATGAATATATTAGAACTAAGTGAACAGGAAATCATTCGACGCAACAGCCTGAATGAGCTTCGTGCGATGGGTATTGATCCATACCCTGCAGCAGAGTATGTAACCAATGCTTTCTCTACAGATATTAAAGCTGAATTTAAAGACGACGAGGAGCCACGCCAAGTTTCCGTAGCCGGCCGTATCATGAGCCGCCGCGTGATGGGTAAAGCATCTTTCGTTGAATTACAAGACTCTAAAGGTCGCATCCAGGTGTACATCACCCGCGATGATATCTGCCCAGGAGAAGACAAGGAACTGTACAACTCTGTATTCAAACGCCTGCTCGACTTAGGTGACTTTATCGGTATCGAAGGTTTCGTATTCCGCACACAAATGGGTGAAATCAGTATCCATGCTAAGAAACTGACTGTACTTGCAAAGTCTATCAAACCGTTGCCTATCGTTAAATACAAAGACGGGGTAGCTTACGATTCTTTTGAAGATCCCGAACTCCGTTATCGCCAACGCTATGTGGACTTGGTAGTTAACGACGGTATCAAAGAAACATTCCTGAAACGTGCCACTGTAGTGAAAACTTTGCGCAATGCTTTGGACGAAGCCGGTTACACGGAAGTGGAAACTCCCATCCTGCAATCTATTGCCGGTGGAGCAAGCGCACGCCCGTTCATCACTCACCACAACTCACTGGACATGGATCTTTACCTGCGTATCGCAACAGAACTTTATCTGAAGCGACTGATCGTAGGTGGTTTTGAAGGTGTATATGAAATAGGTAAGAATTTCCGTAACGAGGGTATGGACAAAACCCATAACCCGGAGTTCACTTGTATGGAACTCTACGTACAATATAAGGATTACAACTGGATGATGAATTTCACCGAAAAACTGCTGGAACGTATCTGTATCGCTGTAAACGGCTGTACGGAAAGCGTTGTCGACGGAAAAACGATCAGTTTCAAAGCTCCTTACCGCCGCCTGCCTATCCTGGACGCTATCAAAGAAAAGACAGGATACGACCTGAACGGCAAAAGCGAAGAAGAAATCCGCCAAGTTTGCAAGGAACTGAAAATGGAAGAAATCGACGAGACAATGGGTAAAGGCAAGCTGATTGATGAAATCTTCGGAGAATTCTGCGAAGGTACGTATATCCAGCCAACTTTCATCACCGATTATCCGGTTGAAATGTCTCCGCTGACCAAGATGCATCGTTCTAAACCGGGACTGACCGAACGTTTCGAGTTAATGGTGAACGGTAAAGAGCTGGCTAATGCTTACTCGGAATTGAATGACCCGCTGGATCAGGAAGAACGTTTCAAAGAGCAGATGCGTTTGGCCGACAAGGGAGACGATGAAGCGATGATTATCGATCAGGACTTCTTGCGCGCTTTACAATATGGTATGCCTCCTACATCGGGTATCGGTATCGGTATCGACCGCCTGGTAATGTTAATGACCGGACAGACCACTATTCAGGAAGTATTATTCTTCCCCCAAATGCGTCCGGAAAAAGTAGTGAAAAAAGACGCTGCCGCTAAATATATGGAATTGGGAGTCGCAGAAGACTGGGTTCCGGTGATCCAAAAAGCCGGTTACAACACTGTAGCTGACATGAAAGATGTCAATCCGCAGAAGTTGCACCAAGACATCTGTGGCATTAACAAGAAATATAAATTAGAACTGACCAATCCGTCGGTAAACGACGTAACTGAGTGGATACAGAAAATTTAATAAGTTCTTCATCCAAATCCATACAAATGAAATTACCCGGCAAGATAGCGATAATGGGCGGAGGAAGTTGGGCTACAGCCATCGCAAAGATGTGTCTGGCCCAGGAAGACTCTATCAATTGGTATATGCGGCGAGACGACCGCATTGCCGATTTTAAACGATTAGGGCACAATCCGGCTTATCTGACAGGAGTGAAATTCGATACAAGACGCATCACGTTCAGTTCCAACATCAACGATGTGGTGAAAGAATCGGATACACTGATCTTCGTCACTCCCTCTCCTTATCTGAAGGCGCATCTGAAAAAACTGAAAACCAAGATAAAAGATAAGTTTATCATCACCGCTATCAAAGGAATCGTACCCGATGACAACGTTATTGTATCGGAATACTTCACAAAAGAATATGGTGTACCACCAGAAAATATAGCAGTCCTTGCAGGTCCCTGCCACGCAGAAGAAGTGGCTTTGGAACGCCTCTCCTACCTGACTATCGCCTGCCCTGATAAAGACAAGGCACGTATCTTCGCACGCCGTCTGGGAAGCAGCTTCATCAAAACATCTGTCAGTGATGACGTGGCGGGTATCGAATACAGTTCAGTACTCAAAAACGTGTATGCCATTGCTGCCGGTATCTGTAGCGGACTGAAATATGGCGATAACTTCCAGGCTGTATTGATCTCTAACGCCATTCAGGAGATGAATCGTTTCCTGAACACGGTGCATCCGTTGAACAGAAACGTAGATGAATCTGTTTATCTGGGGGATTTATTGGTGACCGGCTACTCCAACTTTAGCCGTAACCGGACTTTCGGAACGATGATAGGTAAAGGGTATTCCGTGAAGAGTGCGCAAATTGAAATGGAAATGATTGCAGAGGGTTACTATGGTACGAAATGTATCAAAGAAATCAATAAGCATCATCATGTCAATATGCCGATACTGGACGC
>NZ_DAWCXD010000028.1:0-45824 GCF_052357945.1 Bacteroides sp.
TTTCCTTTCATTAATACAACTTCTTCTGCCATATTCTTTTCTTTTATTCTACTTTTACTTTATACACTGAAATACATCCGTCCGGACAAACCGTTGCACACGAGCTGCATCCGTTACAGGTATCTTCCTTCACTTGCCAGGCATAGTTATAGCCTTTCATGTTTACCTCTTTATTGAGGGCGATTACATCGAGCGGACACGCCACTACACACAGGTTGCATCCTTTGCAACGCTCCGTGTCGACTACGATTGCTCCTTTGATTTTTGCCATAATCTTTATTTATTACGTTATCTTTGAGTACGGTTATTGATTATACATCTCTTTTATTGATTGAACATATCCTTGTGGTAGAAGTTGAGGATATCTATTGCCATCTTTCTGGCCTGAACGGCAGGACTGTCCGGATTGACCTCAATGGCACACTGGTAGTTGTCCAGTGCCTGCTTCCAATCTCCTTTCTTTCGGTAGGCATTTCCCCGTAAATAGTAAAGAGTATCTTTCTCTTTTTCGACAGAATTGTCCTGGAGAAGCTGGTCCAATTGCTTAATCGCTGTGTCCACATCCCCCTGATTGATAAGCTCTTTTAGGTTGTCTATTTGCTCCATTTCTTTTCGTCTTTCGGGATTCTGAAACGCAAAGATAGTTTTTATTTATGTAAACAGGGCAAATGAGGACGGAAATTTGCAACGTTTTGAGTTTATTGCATATTCTATGAATATATAGTCAGGGGAAAGAGAACTTATTTGAATTTTGCGTTTTTTGTTGCATAAAGTGAATCTATTTGAGTATCTCACGGATGTGATAAACAGAACAGCCGAATGGCAACCGAACATACCACTTGAAAAATATAGGGAAATGCTTCCTGACAGATTCATTGTGAAATAATGGTGAAGGGAGGGAAAATAATTATTGATGTTAACTTGTATTTACTGAAAGTTACTGTATTTTTGTGCAGATATTAAAATGTATAGACTATGCCGGACATTATTTTGATTGTGATCAGTGCCCTTTGTATGATAGCTGGGTTAGCTGGTTGTATCCTTCCGTTTCTTCCCGGTCCTCCCATTGCTTATTTGGGATTAGTCATTCTCCATTTCACGGATAAGGTGGAATATACTACGACACAATTGATCGTTTGGTTATTGATTGTAGCTGTTTTGCAGGTGTTAGATTATTTTTCGCCAATGCTCGGGAGTAAGTATAGTGGCGGTAGTAAATGGGGAAACTGGGGATGTATCATCGGAACGCTAGTCGGACTTCTTTTTTTACCTTGGGGCATTATTCTCGGGCCTTTCCTCGGAGCTGTGATTGGTGAGCTATTGGGAAATAAGGAATTTTCTCAGGCACTTAAATCCGGATTCGGCTCATTAATCGGATTCATATTGGGAACTTTGCTGAAGTTTGTTGTTTGCGGTTATTTCTGTTATCAGTTTATTGCCGGTTTGTTTTTTAGATGATATGCAAGGATGGAGCTTATTTCATTGGTTTATGTGATATTTACATAAAAATAAAGCTGCCCTTCAAAAAGAAGAACAGCTTTACACCTATTTGATTTATCTTCAAGCTTTATTTTACCGGAATCTTATCAATACGGTTCTGATGGCGACCACCGTCAAATTTTGTAGAGAAGAACTCTGTCAAAATCATATCCGCTTCTTCAGTGCTGATGAAGCGTCCCGGCATGACCAGAACATTAGCGTCGTTGTGCTGACGAGCCAAGTGCGCAATTTCTGCATTCCAGCAGAGAGCAGCACGAATTCCCTGGTGCTTGTTCAGCGTCATATTGATTCCGTTTCCACTGCCACAGATAGCGATACCGGGATAACATTCTCCCGATTCCACTGCAAGGGCCAGCGGATGAGCATAATCCGGATAGTCTACGCTAGCGGTAGAGTTAGTTCCGAAATCCTTGTAAGCCCAGCCTTTTACTTCCAGCCAGCCGCGAACATATTCTTTCAGTTCAAAACCGGCATGGTCGCATGCTAATCCGATTGTTTTCATTAGAGCATTGCTTTTACTTGGTTATATACGTTCTCGGCAGTAAATCCAAGTTTCTCATCCAACACAGTGTAAGGAGCAGAGAAACCGAAAGATTCCAGTCCCCAAACTTTACCGTGGTAACCTACCAGACCTTGAAGAGTGACAGGCAGACCGGCAGTCATACCGAAGATCTTCGCATCTGCCGGAAGGATAGCTTCCTGATATTCTTTCGGTTGGTTACGGAACAGACCTTCAGACGGAGCAGATACAATGCGTACTTTTACGCCATCTTTGCGAAGCAATTCTGTACCGGCTACCAATGTAGCAACTTCAGAACCTGAAGCCACCAGGGTTACATCCGGATTTTCGTCAGAGCCTGCTACGATATAAGCACCCTTAGCTGCCTGTTCGTAATCAGTTCCTGCCGGTAAGTTGGCAATATTCTGGCGAGAGAAGATTAATCCTGTCGGAGTAGACATATTTTCCATGGCAAGTTTCCATGCAATAGTTGTTTCTTCTGCATCGGCCGGACGAAGTACCAACATAGAGTTGTGTCCCTTGTGGTTCTTCAGTTTTTCCATCAGGCGGATTTGTGCTTCCTGTTCTACCGGTTCGTGAGTAGGACCGTCTTCACCTACGCGGAATGCGTCGTGTGTCCAGATGAATTTCACCGGTTGTTCCATCAAAGCAGCCATACGTACGGCAGGTTTCATGTAATCGGAGAATACGAAGAATGTACCGCAAGCAGCGATTACACCACCGTGTAAAGACATACCGATACAGATACAAGCCATTGACAATTCAGATACACCTGCCTGGAAGAATGCTCCGCTGAAATCACCTTTCTTGAAAGAATGAGTCTTTTTCAGGAAACCGTCAGTCTTGTCAGAGTTAGAAAGGTCGGCAGAAGCAACGATCATGTTTTCTACTTGTGTGGCAAGTGCGCCCAGTACAGTGGCAGATGCAGCACGGGTAGCGCTACCAGCTTTCTGTTCGATAGCAGCCCAGTCCACTTTCGGAGCTTTGCCCGAGAAGAAAAGTTCCAGTTTGGCAGCTTGTTCCGGGTTTGCTTTCGCCCATGCAGCTTTTGCAGCATATTTTTCAGCTACAATTTTCTTCAGCTCTTCTGCACGTTTTGCATACAGTTCGGCTACTTCCGGGAATATAACGAACGGGTTAGTTGGATCACCACCCAAATTCTTGATTGTATTTACATAAGCGTCGCCACCGAGAGGAGCACCGTGTGTAGCGCAGTTGGCTTCATAGCTGCTGCCGTCTGCCTTGCGTGCACCTTTACCCATAACCGTTTTACCGATAATCAGTGTCGGGCGTTCTTTTTCAGCCTGTGCTTCTTTGATTGCTGCGCGGATTTCGTCAGGATCATTACCGTTGATGCTAAGTACGTTCCATCCCCATGCTTCATATTTCATGGCAGTATCTTCAACGGTTACATCTTTCGTTTCGGTAGAAAGCTGGATATCGTTGGAGTCATAGAACATAATCAGGTTGTCCAATCCCAGTGCACCGGCAATACGTCCGGAACCTTGAGAGATTTCTTCCTGGATACCACCGTCAGAGATGTAAGCATAGATTGTTTGATTCATCACCTCGTTGAAACGGGCTTTCAGGAATTTGGCAGCGATGGCAGCACCCACAGCGAAACTGTGTCCTTGTCCCAACGGACCGGAAGTGTTTTCAATGCCACGCATGATGTCCACTTCAGGATGTCCCGGAGTAGGACTTCCCCATTGACGGAATTCTTTCAGTTCGTCCAAAGTGAATTTACCTGTCAATGCTAGTGTAGAATAAAGCATCGGAGACATATGCCCCGGGTCCAGGAAGAAGCGGTCACGTCCTTCCCAACGGGGATTTTCAGGATCGTATACTAGAAACTCAGAGAAGAGTACATTTACAAAATCAGCACCACCCATGGCGCCACCCGGGTGACCGGAATTGGCTTTCTCAACCATTGAAGCAGCAAGAATACGGATGTTATCCGCTGCACGATTCATAAGTTTGTTATCGTTCATATCATTAAAATTTAATTGATTTCTGTCAGATTGTTCGCAAAGATAACTCTTTATGTGGATTTAACAATCCAAAAGAGCTATCTTTTTTATCGACAATTTTACGGTCTTCTTGTTTGTGATACAATAAGTAATTGCCCTAAAATTACTGTAACTCTAAAGTAACAATGGACTTAGCAGGAAGTTTTACCTTCATTGTACCTTTATTGATTTTTACCTCTTTGAAAGGTGCCGGTTTTACAATATTGGGGTTTTCAAAAGAATTGTAATCGGTCAGTTTTGCAGAGGTCAGAATCTCTCCAACTGCTTTTTTTGCTTTCGTATCACCCAGATTGATGGTGATTTCCTGTGCTTCGTCAGCATCTACATTGGATAGAGAAATGTGGATCACTCCATCCTTGTTTTTGGAAGCTGTGGCGCTTACCATCGGAACGGTGCGGTTATCACGTACACTCATTTTTTCGCAAGTCAGGTCGATGGGAAGATAAGTGGCATCCTGATGTACTTTATACATCTTGAAGACATAATAAGTAGGAGTGAGCACCATTTCTTTGTCTTTCGTTAGAATCATGGATTGAAGTACATTGACAATCTGTGCGATGTTTGCCATCTTCAGGCGGTCTGTATATTTGTGGAATACGTCAAGGCTTAAAGAAGCAACGAAAGCATCGCGCAATGTATTCTGCTGATATAGGTGTCCTTTGATGGTTCCCGGTTCTTCATCCCACCAGGTTCCCCATTCGTCGAGTAAAAGAGCGATCTTTTTGTCCTTGTCATATTTATCCATGATGGCGCAATGCTTCTTGAGCACATCTTCCACTTCCAGGCATTTACCCATTGTCCAATAATAGTCATCCTTGTTGAATTGAGTGGCTGCTCCTTTGCTGCCGCTCCATCCGGTTACGGTGTAATAGTGGAGAGAAAGTCCCTGCATGCGATGTCCTACACGATTCATCAATACGTCTGTCCAGTTGTAGTCATAGTCACTTGCGCCACTGGCAATTTTGAACAGACGGTTGCCGTCATAGTTACGGCAATAAGTAGAATAACGACGGTATAAGTCTGCATAATATTCCGGACGCATACTGCCACCACAGCCCCAGCTTTCATTTCCTACTCCCAGATATTTGAGTTTCCATGCTTTGTCACGACCATTCTTACGACGAAGATTGGCCATGGGAGAGTCCCCGTCGGAGGTCATGTATTCCACCCATTTGGCGAGTTCTTCTACGGTACCGCTACCTACATTTCCACTTACATAAGGTTCACAATCCAGCATTTCGCAAAGATTCAGGAACTCATGTGTACCGAAACTGTTATCTTCAATTGTTCCGCCCCAGTTGTTATTCACCATCTTCGGACGGTTTTCTTTCGGACCGATGCCGTCCATCCAATGATACTCATCGGCAAAGCAGCCACCCGGCCAGCGTAGAACGGGAACAGCCAAGTCTTTTAATGCATTGAATACATCTGTACGGTATCCCTTGATATTGGGTATATCTGACTTTTCGCCTACCCAAAGACCACCGTAGATACATGAACCCAGGTGTTCGGCAAACTGACCGTAGATTTCTTTCGGGATAATTTCTTTGCCTTGGTCGGCATATACGGTTATGGTAGCACTCTTTTGCGCGGAAAGAGATACTGATGCTGCCAGAAAGGCCGTGCTGACTAATAGTTTTGCTCTCATAAATGGTATTTGTTTAATGATTATATAGATGTTTGATTTTGATGATGGTTATTTTTTTTTAACGTTTATTTTAGTAAACGCACTTCGTAAATTGCAGGTGTCCATTCCGTTCCGTCAGGGATGAAACGTATTGGACAGCTACCTGTATTCAGTTTTTGAGGCAGGATATAAGAAAGGGTGATAAAGCCATCTTTATCTGCTTCACTGATCGTCGGATTAACAGCCAACTTTTCGTTATTCAGTAGAATAGCCACTTTGTTACGGTCATCTTTCCGTATTGTAATCAGTATGTGGCTTGCTTCTTCTTTTACTTTCAGTTGATAGCCGAACCAACCTTTGGCACGACGGAAGTGGCGGTCTTTATTCGTTCCGGTCTCTGCCTGCTCATATTGGATGCCATGGTCGGATTCCGGCTGCTGTTCGCCGGGGAAGATAAGATCAATGGTTTGATTAGCTAATTCGGTTGCTTTTCGTTCAGCCGTTGCCATTTCTTCCTGAATGGCTTTGAACTGCTCTTCGCTTGTCTGCCGGAAATAAACGGCATAGCGGGAATTATGCAGGCGGAAGAAGGGAACAAACTCCAATGCTTTGCCTTGTGCAGGGTAAACATCTCCGTTGTAGCTGAAAGCGATCCGGCTGCCTTGTTTTTGGTGAAGAGACTTACGGATGGAATCGGGATTTCCTATCAACATCGGAACTTCCTGCAAAGGAATCTGTTTGCCATGGGCGATATGTCCGCCGCGACTGTCATCGGCATATAAACCATCGAGGTGTTCAGTGCCTGTGGAAGCTGCAAGAACGATAGGGCCATATAAGAAAGCATAATAGTCTTTCTTGTCAGGAATTTGTTCCATGCTGACTCTCATAGGCAAGTTGAAAGTAATGACATCTCCTTTTTTCCATTTGCGGGAGAGAGGAAGATACTGATTACCTTTTGCCATAATGAATATTTTTCTTTTCCCATTGATACTAATGCTATAACCTTTGGATTGGTTAGCCCATTCCGGGATGCGTATCATTAAAGTACGTTTTTTCTTAGGCGCTTCATCTATTCGCAAAGTTACCTTACCGTCGTCAGGAAACCGGGTTTCCTGTGTCAAAGTTACGCCTTGCTCTTTCCAGGTTAGTTGCGAGGGAATGAAGAGGTTGATATAGAGCGTATCTTTCTGATGTGCATAGATAAATTCACCGTATTTGGTATGATTCTCCAAGCCTGAACCGACACAACACCACATAGATGTTTCCGGTTGCGAGTAAACACGGTAATGTCCTGGACGCATGGGAGTGAAGTATACAAAACCACCTTTGTCCGGTTCCTGCGATGCAAGAATGTGATTGTAAAGCGCACGTTCGTAATAGTTTACGTAGTTGGGATCAGGCTCCTGTGTATTGTTGGGATTGTGAGAATTCTGGTAAAGCATTTTAGTAAGGCGGAGCATGTTGTAAGTATTACAAGTCTCCGGTCCTTGAACGTCGTTCAGCATGGACGTAAAATTGTCAGATGGGTGGAAATGTTCACGGACGCTATTTCCTCCGATGCAGACGGAACGGTGATTGACTACCGTATTCCAAAAGAAACGGGCGGCATGATCCCATTCAGCAGCATGACTCCAACTTTTGTCATCTTGCGAAAGTTCGGCAATTCGTTTGTAACCGATCACTTTGGGAATCTGTGTGTTGGCGTGCATACCTGTCAGCTTGTCTTCATCTTTGATAAGCGGGTCGAGGATAAGTTTGTGGGAGAAACGGCGGGCCAGTTCCAGATATTTCTTGTCGCCTGTGATTTCAGCCACATCAGCGAAAGTCTCATTTAATCCGCCATGTTCGCTGCGAAGCATATCCTGCATTTGTTCGTCGCTCAAACCGGAAGTGATGTCAATCATCCAGTCTGTAAGGTCAATCAGCATTTTACGTGCCAGATCGCTTCCTGCATACAAGTAAGCATCCCGCAATCCGGCATACGTTTTATGTATGTTGTATAGAGGTACCCATTTGCCGTTAAGGTCGAAACCTCCGGCACGGATTTTTCCTGCTTTTATATCTTTCCAAAGTTGGAGGCTTCCCGGAGTTCCTCCGATGAATCCTGTACCTACAGCTTGCTGTGCACGGTGCAACTCATTCAGCATGTAGTTTAAACGGTTGTAGACGGCAGTATCTCCGGTAGCGGCATACATCATGGAGAGGGCGGATAGATAATGTCCGCCGATATGTCCGTCCAATCCGGTATTTTCCCAGTTGGTGTAGCTGGGAGCTTTAGGTTGTAACCCTGCTTCGCGTAGAAAAGGAGCGAGCAGACGGTCGGGGTTTAAGGCTAGTATATAGTGTAAATCAGTCTGTTGGGCTTGCAGGAACGGGCTATCCAATAGTTTCACGTTCTGTAAAGGGAAGTAAGACACCTGTGGAGCGTTTTGTGCTTTAGCCAGTGAGGTGGACAGGACAAGTGCAAGTATGAACGAGGTGGTTTTCATGATAATAGTCTCCCCTTATCCCTCTCCAAAAGAGGAGAGGGGATGAGGATGTTTTATGTTAATACTTAAATGATTATGAGAAGAAAAAGCAGAGAAAGCACTCGTGATGAGGCTTATTTAAATTTGACCGCTGCTTCCTCAATAGGCAATCCTGCCTTATAGTTTTCGATGTATGTATTAAAACCAGCTACATCTTCGGGCGTGGGTGATACCTCGACACCGGCATCTCCGACAAATACACTTTCATCCAGGAAGTCGGCAAGAGATTGTTTCTTTTCGTTGTTCACGAGGTAAGAACCTAACAAGGCAATACCCCAGGCACCACCTTCACCGGCTGTTTCCATCACAGAAATAGGAGAGTTGATGGCTGCTGCAAGGATTCTTTGACCTACTCCCTTTGTTCTGAATAATCCTCCGTGACCTGTAATTCTATCTACTTTGATTTTTTCTTCGTTGAATAGGATATCATTACCAATCTTGAGAACGCCTACTGAAGCGTATAAGTGAGTCCGCATAAAGTTGGCCAGGTTGAACTTGTCATTAGCAGAGCGTATAAATAAAGGTCTTCCGTCGGCAAGTCCTGTTACAGGTTCGCCTGAAATATAGTTGTATGAAAGGAGTCCTCCGCAATCTGTGTCACCGGTAAGTGCGATATTGTAGAGTTTGCTGTAGATTTCATCCATATTTACAGGTATACCCAGAAGTTCCTGATATTCTTTAAACAGGTTGACCCATGCATTGAGATCGGAAGTACAGTTATTGCAATGTACCATGGCTACGAGGCTTCCGTCAGGGGTTGTAACCATGTCGATCATTTCGTATGGCTTGGACAAGTCTTTCTCTAATACAATCATAGAGAATGAAGAAGTACCTGCCGATACATTTCCGGTGCGCTGTTTCACAGCATTGGTTGCAACCATACCGGTGCCGGCGTCTCCTTCCGGAGGACAAACGGGTATTCCTGCTTTCAAATGACCCGATGCGTCGAGCTTCTTGCTACCTTCCGGTGTGAGGACACCTGCATTTTCACCTGCCGATAATACTTTAGGCAGAATATCCTGTAGCTTCCAGCTATATTCTTTCGAAGCAATCAGCTTGTCGAACTTAGCCACCATTTCAGCAGAATAGTTGTTAGTAGTTGGATCTATAGGAAGCATACCTGATGCATCGCCTATTCCCAACACCTTTTCGCCTGTGATCTGCCAATGCACATAACCTGCCAGAGTGGTCAGGAAGTCGATTTCATTAACGTGTGATTCATTGTCTAAAATAGCCTGATACAAGTGGGAAATGCTCCAACGCAGAGGGATATTATAGACAAATAGTTCGGATAAAGCAGCCGCTGCGCGACCTGTATTAGTGTTTCTCCAAGTGCGGAAAGGCACGAGGATTTCTTCTTTTTTGTTGAATGGCATATAACCATGCATCATAGCGCTGACACCGATGGCAGCCAGAGTCTCGATCTCTATGCCGTATGCATTCTTTACGTCAGTACGAAGATCGGCATAGCAATCTTGCAGCCCTGACCAGATAGCTTCAATGCTATACGTCCAAAGTCCGTCGACTAACTGGTTTTCCCAAGTGTGGCTACCTTGAGCAATAGGCTTGTTTTCCTGGTCGATCAAGACAGCTTTTATTCGTGTAGAACCGAGTTCTATACCAAGAATAGCTTTACCTGCCTCGATGGTTGATTTTGCATCTAATTTCATGTTGAAATCAATATTTTAAGGTATAACGATCATTCTAAAAAAACAAGTTTCGCAAAAACCTAACGAAATAATTAAGCCATGCGAAACTTGAATAATTGTTTTTAGCAAAGTGCTTTATTCAACATGTAATACACTTCGTTCATGCGCAGTTCTTTCTTGAAGCAGCTGATCGTAGTATCCTTGTTAATATGCACCATTTCGATACCTGCGATTTCAGCATAATCTTCCCAATATTCTGCTGTCAGGTCGTAAGAGAAGCAAGAGTGGTGAGTTCCACCAGCCAGAATCCATGCACCTGCACCTACTTCAAGGTTTGGCATCGGAATCCAGAGAGCAGAAGCAACCGGCAACTTAGGCAGCGGTTTCGGCTCGATACATTCTACGTCGTTCACGATCAGACGGAAACGGTTACCCATATCTACAATAGTAGCAGTGCAGCCTGTACCTACTTTTGAAGTGAAGACCAAACGTGCAGTCTGACTCTTGCGGATCCCTATACCGAGGAAGTGTACTTCCAGGCGAGGTTTGTTGGCGGCGATAAGCGGGCAGACTTCCAACATGTGTGACTGAAGGATAGAGCTGTTAGCACCGTCGAAATTCAGTGTGTAATCTTCCAGGAATGAACAGCCTTTAGGAAGACCCTGATTCATTACCCATACAGTGCGGTAAAGAGCAGCCGATTTCCAGTCACCTTCAGCACCGAACCCGTAACCTTCCGCCATCAGACGTTGTGAAGCAAGACCCGGGATTTGATCGAAACCATTGTATTCAATGTCGCCCAAATCGTCGAAGTTGGTAGTAAATCCTTTGGCACCTTTGGCTTTCAGGATAGCACGTATAGCCAGTTCAGCCTTAGCGGCATTCCATACTTTCTGGTAAGCTTCAGTTGATTTATCTTCCAGAGAAGCATCGTGATCGTATTCCTTAAAGTAAGTAGCTACCAATGCATCTACCTCTTCATTTTTGATATCCTTGTGATATTCCATCAATTCGCTTACCGGACAGTAATCTACGTGGTAACCCATACGTTGTTCAGCTTCCACTTTATCACCATCGGTTACAGCTACGTTGTTCATCTGGTCGCCGAAACGGATAATCAGCATATCCTGTGAATCTGCCCAACCGGCACAAACACGCATCCAAACGGCAATCTTATGCAAAGTCTCTTCCTCTTTCCAGTAACCTACCACTACTTTACGACGGATACGCATACGGGTACAGATATGTCCGAATTCGCGGTCACCGTGAGCAGACTGGTTCAGGTTCATGAAATCCATGTCCATTGTATCCCAAGGAATTTCCTTGTTGAATTGAGTATGCAGGTGCAACAAAGGCTTCTTCAACTGTTGCAAGCCGTGAATCCACATTTTAGCAGGAGAGAACGTATGCATCCAAGTGATAACACCGACACACTTTTCGTCATTATTGGCTGCTTTGAAAACAGCTTCCACTTCTTTAGAAGAATTAGCTGTTCCTTTGTATACCACCTTTACAGGGAGTTTACCGGATTCGTTCAATCCGTTAACCATTTCATTAGAGTGTGCGTCTACTGCGATTACTGCGTCACCTCCGTACAAAAGCTGTGCTCCTGTTACGAACCATACTTCATATTGATCAAATGCGTTCATAATGTTATTGCTTTAATTTTTAATTGTTACTTTTTAATTGATTATTGTCCATAATAAGCATTCGGACCATGCTTGCGGCTGAAATGTTTCTCTATCAGCAACGGATTCATTGTTAAATTGGGATTTACCGCATAAGCGATACTTGCCATTTTAGCCACCTGTTCCATAACCACAGCATTGTGTACGGCATCATGCGCGTCTTTTCCCCAAGAGAAAGGACCGTGATTTTTTACCAATACTCCCGGTGTATGTACAGGATTCAATCCTTCAAAACGTTTCACTATCACATTACCGGTTTCCAGCTCGTAAGCACCTTTCACTTCCGCTTCTGTCATATCCGCTGTGCAGGGAATGGCATCATGGAAATAATCCGCATGAGTCGTTCCGATGTTCGGAATGTCGCATCCCGCCTGTGCCCAGGCAGTAGCATAAGTAGAGTGAGTATGAACCACTCCGCCAATCTCCGGAAATGCTTTGTAAAGTACTACGTGAGTAGGAGTATCCGAGGATGGCTTCAGTCGTCCTTCAACGACCTTGCCATCCAAATCCACTACTACCATATCTTCGGCTTTCATGTCATCATAACTTACACCACTGGGCTTGATTACTACCAGCCCGCTTTCACGGTCGATAGCAGAAACATTGCCCCAGGTAAAGATGACTAATCCATGCTTTACCAATTCGAGATTGGCATGAAATACTTTTTCTTTTAGTTCTTCCAGCATAATGATTAGATTTTAAATTTCGGGTCTTTGCGGTAAGCCTTGCCGTTGAACTTATACAAGGCAGCCCCTCGTTTGGAACCCAGTTTATCAATTTTATCAGTCTTTTCTATATAATCCATTTCAGCTACTCTTTTACGGAAATTCCGTTTATCCATCGGTTCGTCGTAAATAGCTTCATATAGACTTTGCAGTTGAGACAACGTAAAGAGTTTCGGAAGCAGATTGAATCCGATAGGTTCCACGGATGCTTTTTGCTTCATCAGTTCCCGTGCTTTTTCCACCATTTCAGGATGGTCGAAAATGAGTGGAGGAAGTTCGTTCATATTCACCCAGTAAGCGTTGTGCTTCTGAACTAGTTTCCGGTCGTATTCATTAATATTGATTAATGCATAGTAAGCTACGGAGATTACCCGTTCACCCGGATCACGTTCGACAGCTCCAAAAGCTCCTACCTGCTCCATATAAACGTTTTCCAGTCCGGTAAGCTCATGCAATACACGTTTGGCGGCATCGTCTACACTTTCATCTTTCTGCACGAATCCTCCCATCAGTGACCATTCACCCATTGCCGGCTCAAAGTTTCTCTTCAACAGGAGCAGGCTGATTTCTCCTTCGGAGAAACCAAAAATAATACAGTCGATGCCGACATAGAAAGTAGGATTGGTACTATAATACTTATTCATATCAGGGTATTACCAGAAGTATATATAAAATAATGCGCAAAGAACTACTACACCGATAGAGGTGATAACATCCCACTTGTTCCAGCTTTGCTTGATGAGTGTCTTATAGTCATCAGTAAAGGTGATAGCCTCTATCTGCTTGGCAGTAGGTGCAGGAGTGAAGAATGAAACAACAACCATCAGTACGATCAGGAATACGAGCAGCCATATTTCGAAGATCAGCCAGTTTGTCTGCCAGAACCAGGCAGTACATTCCCAGTACCATCCGGACATCACATCTTTACCTGTATTCGTGAGGATATTGGTCAGCAAACGTACCATACCGATGATAAAACCTACTATCATGGCTGTTTCACCTGCCTTAGGCGTAATCTTTTTAGAGAATATACCGAGGGCAAATACAGCCACCATCGCAGGAGCAAGCAATGACTGGATGCCTTGCAGATAATCATAAAGACTACCCAGGCTCTGCATGATAGGTATCCATACAATACCCAAAATTACTACAACAATAGTAGCGATACGACCTACCAACACATAAGTTGCTTCGCTTTTGTCCTTGAACATCGGCTTGTAGAAGTCTTCAGTAAACAAGGTAGCGCAAGAGTTGAAGAATGCTGCCAATGAAGCCACCAATGCCGAAATAAAGCCAATAGTAACAATACCTTTTACACCGGCAGGCAATACGAACTTAACCATTGAACCAAAAGCTGTATCAGGATTATCCAGTACGAAACCGCTTTCCGGACGTGCCGACAATGCAGCAGCTATCATACCCGGTATCAAGAACATGAACACAGGCAAAATCTTGAAATAACCGGCAGCGATAGTACCTCTACGTGCACGTCTCATTACCTCTTCGCTGGATTCACCTTTACGTTGTCCAAGCACACGTTGAACGATATGCTGGTCAGTACACCAGTACCAGAATCCGATGATGGATGCTCCGATAAATACCCAGAAACCTGGATAGTCATCATACATCGGGTCGCCTGTCTCAAAGTGGAACATGTGGTTTGTGCCGTGAGCAACTCCGTCTGTTCCTATATTAAGTGTCTTGGCATACTCTATCATGTGAGTCCAACCGTCGCTGATACTACCGGCTCCAAGTGCCGACAATCCTAAGAAAAGTACAAGGAACGAACCTATAATAAGTATCGGAGTCTGGATAGCAGACAATGTCATTACTCCTTTCATACCACCCAGAACCGTGAAGATTCCCGTAAGAACGATCAGGCCGATAGCACCAAACCAGAATGGCAATCCGAGAAGACTTTCCATGAAGATACCTCCGGTAAATGCTGTTACGCTAACTTTGGTTAATACGTATGCTATGAGGGTAATGATAGACAACCATGAACCTGTAGCAGGAGTATATCTATATTTCAGGAAGTCGGGCATCGTGATGATTTTTCCTAACTTCACGTTCATCAGCTGATAGAACGGTACGAAAAGCCAACCTAAAATAAGGATCATCCATCCCTGCATTTCCCAGTGTGCCATACCTACTCCGGATTTAGCTCCTGTGCCGGCAAGTCCTACAAGGTGTTCCGAACCGATATTGGCAGCGAAGATAGCTGCCCCAATGATATACCAGGGTTCCCCTTTACCAAACAAATAATCTTCACTGTTAGCGCCTTGTTGCAAACGCTTGTCTTTCTGTATCGAACGCCATACCGCCCATGTGACTGCTAAAATACCGACTACGATGATTACCCAGTCGATCCATATAAACTCGTGTGAATTCCAGTTCATCTTATTCTGCTTTTGTTCTTTTGATATTAAATTATTTCTCTATACCGAATTTGAAAATACATTCGCTATTATAAGTTTGTCCCGGTTCCAGTACAACAGAAGGCCAGTCTGCCTTGTTGGGGCTATCTGGATAGTGTTGTGTTTCCAGGCAGACAGAAGCACGTTGGTTGTAAACGATACCTTTCTTTCCGGTTACGGTTCCATCAAGGAAGTTTCCTGTGTAAACCTGTACACCCGGTTCGTTGGTATATACTTCCAGAGTGATGCCGCTTTCAGGTGAAGTTAGTTTGGCTGCTACTTGAGAAAGATCTCCCTTAGTGTTGAGCACCCAGTTGTGGTCATACCCTTTTCCGTTCTTCAGTTGAACGAAATCATAATTGTTGATCTCTTTACCTACCGCTTTCGGAGTGGTGAAGTCCATCGGAGTGTCTTTTACCGGAGCGATTTCGCCTGTAGTCATAAAAGTACTGTCTACCGGAGTATAATAGTCTGCGTTCACATACAGTATGTTGTCAGTTGAAGCTTTTGACGGATCACCAGCCAGGTTGAAGTAAGAATGGTTGGTCATATTGATGATCGTCTTTTTATCGGTAGTTGCGCTATATTTAATGTCGATAGCGTTGTCTTCAGTTAGTTTATAGGTCACTTTAGCTGTTACATTTCCCGGGAAGTTTTCGTCTCCGTCCGGTGAGACAAGTGTCAGTTCCAACGTTGTCGGATCAATCAGATTAGCTTCATAAACTTTGTATTGCCAACCTTTCGGACCTCCATGCAGGCAGTGGCCGAAATTGTTTTGCGGCAGTTGGATGGTATCACCGTCCAATGCGAAACGACCCTGATTGATACGGTTTGCATAGCGTCCGATAGAAGCACCAAAGTCGCTGGGTACATTAATATAGTCAGCAATGCTGTCAAAACCTAAAACTACATCCTGCATCTTACCGTTCTTATCGGGTACCATGACAGACACGATACGTCCTCCGAAGTTAGTGATGCATACTTCCATACCTGCCTTGTTCTTTAAGGTATAAAGAGCTGTTTGGGCATTGTTCACTTCTGTTTGAAATTTTACCGGGTCGAGACCGGACAAGGTCAGCTCGGAAGCCGGCTTGTTATTGCACGCAGCCAGCATCAGCGCGGCAAATCCTGCAAGTAGAAAATGTTTTTTCATGGTTTTATTTTTAATGTAAATGAGATGCTTATCTTATTTTGGGTGTAAAAGTAACACTTTCGTTTGGTGTATCAAATACACTCTTATATGTTGTGCAGCATAAATGGTGTATTTTATGATTTTCCATACACCTTAATTATATATATAAATGTACGCTTTCCATCCGTTTGTTTTTCATATAATAGAGCGTGCAAATAGGTGCTTTTTAATCTGGTTTCGTATTATAAATATCAGATGCGGATGGAAAATTGTGCAAATGAATGGAATTTGATCCTTTTTGACCGATAAACACCTATTAATGATAAATTTGGGTACGGAGAAAATAGAGAATCTGATTATCTTTGCATTTTAACTATATATAATTTTTTATTGAGAACCATGAGAAGATACGCAAATTTATTGGCAGTATTAGCCTTGTCTACTAACCTTGCCCTTCATGCGCAAACCAATGAGTTGGTGATACAGACGAAGAAGCTGGGTGCAGAAATCCAACCTACTATGTATGGACTCTTTTTTGAGGACATCAACTACGCTGCCGACGGCGGACTTTATGCCGAACTGGTGAAGAATCGTTCCTTTGAGTTTCCACAACACCTGATGGGATGGAAAACGTATGGAAAAGTGTCATTAATGAACGATGGTCCTTTTGAGCGTAATCCGCATTATGTGCGCCTTTCCGACCCCGGACACGCACATAAGCATACCGGATTGGATAACGAAGGTTTCTTCGGCATCGGTGTCAAGAAGGGAGAGGAGTATCGTTTCTCTGTTTGGGCGCGTTTGCCGCAAGGAAGTACAAAAGAAACATTGAGAATCGAACTTGTAGATACCCAATCAATGGGCGAACGTCAGGCACTTGTTGCAGGGAATCTTACGATTGATTCTAAGGACTGGAAAAAATACCAGATAATCTTGAAGCCCGGCAGTACTCATCCGAAATCCGTACTCCGTATTTTCCTTACCTCCAAAGGAACAGTAGATTTGGAGCACGTCTCCCTTTTTCCGGTTGATACCTGGAAAGGACATGAAAATGGGCTTCGTAAAGATTTGGCACAAGCATTGGCGGATATTCATCCCGGAGTCTTCCGCTTTCCCGGTGGTTGCATCGTAGAAGGTACCGACTTGGAAACTCGTTACGACTGGAAAAAATCAGTTGGTCCGGTAGAAAACCGTCCCTTAAATGAAAATCGTTGGCAATATACTTTTACTCACCGATTTTTCCCTGATTATTACCAAAGCTATGGATTGGGATTCTACGAATATTTCCTGCTGTCTGAAGAAATGGGTGCGGCACCTCTGCCGATTCTGAATTGCGGACTTTCCTGCCAATATCAGAATAATGATCCGAAAGCTCACGTAGCAGTTTGTGATTTGGATAACTATATTCAGGATGCACTCGACCTGATTGAGTTTGCTAATGGAGACGTGAATACTACGTGGGGAAAAGTACGTGCCGATATGGGACATCCTGCTCCGTTTAACCTGAAGTTTATCGGTATCGGTAACGAACAATGGGGGAAAGAATATCCCGAACGTCTCGAACCGTTTATCAAAGCCATTCGTAAAGCTCACCCGGAAATCAAAATAGTAGGTAGCTCCGGTCCGAATTCCGAAGGAAAAGATTTTGATTATCTGTGGCCTGAAATGAAACGTCTGAAAGTTGATTTGGTGGACGAACATTTCTATCGTCCTGAAAGCTGGTTTCTGGCTCAAGGCGCCCGCTATGACAACTACGACCGTAAAGGTCCGAAAGTATTTGCCGGTGAATATGCCTGCCATGGAAAAGGAAAGAAATGGAATCATTACCATGCTGCTTTGCTAGAGGCTGCTTTTATGACCGGATTGGAACGTAATGCTGACATCGTTCACATGGCTACCTATGCTCCGCTTTTCGCTCATGTGGAAGGATGGCAATGGCGTCCTGATATGATTTGGTTCGATAACCTGAACTCTGTGCGTACCACTAGCTATTATGTACAACAACTGTATGCGCAGAATAAAGGAACAAATGTGCTTCCCCTTACCATGAATAAGAAAAATGTAACGGGAGCCGAAGGGCAGAACGGACTCTTTGCCAGTGCTGTTTACGATAAGGATAAGAATGAACTGATTGTAAAGGTTGCCAATACTTCCGCCACAGCACAGCCAATTTCCTTGATTTTTGAAGGATTGAAAAAACAAGATGTACTGTCTAATGGCCGTTGTATCAAACTTCGTTCGCTTGATTTGGATAAGGATAATACACTTGAACAACCTTTTGCCATCGTTCCGCAGGAAACTCCGGTATCTATTGAAGGCAACGTGTTTACTACCGAACTGGAACCCACTACGTTCGCGGTATATAAATTCACGAAGAAATAAGTAGAACTAATTAGATGTTATTGGATCAATAGGTTTTAGATTTTTGTTAATTGTAAAAAGTAAGGGCGGCTCCCATTACGGAAGCCGCCCTTCTTAATATATAGTTACGTTATGATCATAATAACTTTTCAGGATGAGTTAGCTCTTCTACTAGCTCATATACAGTAGTACAAGGCTTGTGAACTGCATAATCTGTTCCCGAAAATGATTCTCTTAAGCGTTGAGCGTGTTTGATAGCTAATGATTCATCTCCTATACGTTGTAATATGTCGAAAGTTTCCGGTGATTTCTTTTTATATCGGTAGTTTGAATCATTTGTTCTATTTTGGATTTCCCTTTCTATTTTCTCAATGTATTGAGAACGGGATATGCCGGTATCCAAATATTGAAAATGTAGATAATACCAAAGTTCGAATGACTCATTAGACCATGCACAAAGAATATGATTCTTTTTTGCAAGCTGTATTGCATCATTGAAATCATTAAAGTCATCCTTATCAAAAACAGCCCATACCCTGTCAAACTCTTTATTGGATTTATCACGAATAGCCATGGTCTCTTTGATAAGACTGACTGTCCCCTGACCCTTACCTTCAATTGTGACCTCACGAATATCCGAATAACGGTCTTTGATTAAAGCCCTGAAATAGTTAGGTTCAGTTCTTTCGCCTTCACATACGATAAGGAAACTAACAGATACATTGCGTACTGCTACTTTTCTTTTTTTATCCAGTTTAGCCTGTCTTTGTTCTTTTTTTATTTCCTCAAACCGATGTTTCGGCAGCAGTCTACTCATAGTGTATTAATCTTTAATATATGGAATTGCACCGTAACGTCCGTTGATATAATCCTTTTCAAAGCTACGATCTTTCCGAATCTTGTTTCCTTCCGGTTCTCTGAATTCAGCTAATGAGTAGAGGTCGGTAGCTTCCGAATGATCTTTTTCCGTAAACCAAATTTGATCCCTACGGAATGTTTTAACATTCAGTAAATTAGTGTCGTGGGTGGCGAATATTAATTGGGCACCCTTGGGATTCGTTTCGGGGTTATTAAAAAGTTTAATAATATGTTGAGTTAGCAGTGGGTGAAGCTTCGAATCGAGTTCGTCTACAACTAGTGAATCTCCGAACGCTAACTGACTAATAACTAAGGCTGCTAAATCAAATAGTTTGTTGGTTCCTGATGATTCATGCTCTTTCATAGAAAAACGGGTTTCTCCAATGATTTCTCCCTGTTCATTATATAAATTATGTATGGTGTATGCTTTGATTTCTTTTGCCAATTTTTCATCTTCGGGAAGTTCAAATCTGTTAAATCCTGCATTCATAGAGTTTAAGAAGTCTTGAATTTTTTGTTTGAAGCTAAGATTTGGATTTTTATTGTTACACATATCATTTGTAAATCCAGACCAAGATTCATGGTTAATGCCTGATATTACTAAAAAACTATCAATTTTGTGAATAATTTTTTTTGCAACTTCACCATTAAAAGAATCAATTGTCGATAAAAATAGTCCATTGTCACGTACCTTTTCTTCTAAACCTTTACCTTCATTATAATCGTCAGCTATTCCGATTCCTTCTTCCGTACGAACAAATAAGCATTTTTCCTTTTTCGCTTTTCCCTCTTTTGTATATAACCATTCTTCATAAACCTTCAGATTGTCTGCAGTAAAACCATACGTATATGTTTGGTTATCTATCAGTAATTCCATTTCAAAAAATGATGGTTCTTTGGCTGTTTCTTGGTTTAATAAGAAAGGAGTAATACCTAATTTATCTGTCGAATTCAATTTAGAAGAAGAATTTACGATGTCTCTAAACTTACCAATTGCCTTCAATAAATTACTTTTTCCACTTGAGTTAGCTCCATAAATAACAGCTGATGGAAGTAGTCTATATCCTTCTTTTTCTATAACAGATTCATGCAATTCCTTAATAGCGGTAGCTTCCATGCTCAAAACCTTTTTGTCTTTGAACGAACGATAGTTGCCTACTGTAAAATTGATTATCATATTGTTTTTATATTAAGTTGTCTATTCTATAGAACATGGCAAAGATACGAATAGTTTTAGATAATTCTCTTAAAATGAGAAATTTTCTCATTTTAAGAGAATGGGGTTGAGGTTGTGTGTTATTATGCCGTGTAAAAAGTAAGGGCGGCTCCCATCACGGAAGCCGCCCTTCTTGCTTATTTAATAACGAATAAATTCTTATTCCAGTCTACGAGAACCGTCACCGATTACTACGTCATACACTTTCGGGCTTCTGCCGAATTTAGCTTTGAAAGCAGCTTTTGTTTTTTCAACGAAGTTATCGTACAATTCATCCTTAACAAGGTTGATAGTACAACCTCCGAAGCCACCACCCATTACGCGTGAACCGGTTACACCGTATTCTTTAGCGCAGTCATTCAGAAAGTCGAGTTCTTCGCAGCTTACTTCGTACAACTTGCTCATGCCGTGATGAGTTTCGTACATCTTCTTACCTACAGTTTCGTAATCATCCTTTTCCAATGCCTCGCAAACATCGAGTACACGTTGGATTTCTTCGATTACATATTCTGCACGCATATAGTCTTCAGCGCTGATATCAGCTTTCGCTTCTTCTAGCATAGCCATTGTACAGTCGCGCAGGAATTCTACGTGCGGATGTTTTTTCTGGATAGCGGCAACAGCAGCTTCACAGCTTTGGCGACGCTTGTTATAAGCAGAAGAAGCCAATTCGTGCTTAACCACTGAATCCATCAGAACCAGACGATAACCTTCCGGATGGAATGGGAAATACTGATACTCCAGTGAACGGCAATCCAGACGGATCAAACTACCTGCTTTACCGAATACGGAAGCAAACTGGTCCATAATACCGCAGTTCACACCACAATAGTTATGTTCTGTAGCCTGGCCAACTTTAGCCAATTCGAACTTATCTATCTTGTTTTCACCAAACAGTTCGTTCAGTGCGAAAGCATACGTACTTTCCAAAGCAGCAGAAGAAGACATACCTGCACCCAGAGGCACATCACCTGCGAAAGCAGTATTAAATCCCTTCACATCAACGCCACGTTTAATCATTTCACGGCATACACCGAAAATATATCTTGCCCAGCTGGCGCGTGGAGCATCTTCTTCATTCAAACCAAATTCTACATAATCCTTCAAGTCGATAGAGTAAGCCTTTACTTTGTCAGTACCGTTAGGTTTGATTTCAGCAATCATCCCTTTGTCTACCGCTCCCGGAAAAACGAATCCACCGTTGTAGTCAGTGTGTTCACCGATCAGGTTGATACGGCCCGGAGAAGCATATAAAAATCCAGTAGTTCCGTCAAAGTGTTTAATGAATCGACTTCTTACGTATTCTGTATCCATGATATTTATATTTTAAAGGTGAATAAATTGAATTCTATTCTATGTGATTATTCCACAGGAATATCCTTATTTACATTCTTGCAACCTACCAAACCGTAGAACAACAGGTAAGCCAGAGCAGCGATAATCAACCAGTAGCTAGCCATATAACCTACAGAGTCAGAGATGCTTTGTTGGATCAACGGCAATACACCACCACCAACAACCATCATCATAAAGATTCCGGAAGCCTGTGCTGTATATTTTCCTAAGCCTTCTACTGCAAGGTTGAAGATACCACCCCACATTACAGAAGTACAAAGACCGCAAAGTACAAGGAACAAAGCACTTACAGGAACCTGTGCCATCATAAAGCCTTCGCCTACAGTGTAACCCGGCATTGAAACCGTTACATCTTTCGGAGTGAAGATAGCGATCAATACGAAAATGATAGCAGTAGCAGAAACAGCGATCAACTGTGCACGGCTGGAAACCTTACCACTGATAGCACTACTTGCAGTACGTCCCACAAGCATCAGCAACCAATAGATAGCAGCGATAGCACCACCGATAGCAGCACCGTTCATCATGATACCGGCACCTTTATCGCTTGAATCGGCAAGATAGAAGTTCAGTGTACCCGGGATACCAATTTCAATACCTACATAAATAAAGATACCGATTACACCCAGTAAAGTGTGACGGAAGCTCCATGGACTGTGAGAGAATTTTTCTTTCTTCACTCCACCTTTCTGAAGGTGTGGTTCAGGAATAGCAACAAATGAGATAACGATAAATGCAGCAACGAATACACCCATAGCAACGAAGAGCAGAGGAGCAACGTCAGACATAGCAGTACTTGAAGTGACAGTACCGATCAAAGCACCTACGAAAAGCGGAGTCAATGTACCAGACAAAGAATTAAGAGCTCCACCAGTCTGAATCAACTGGTTACCTTTGTTACCACCGCCACCGAGAAGGTTCAACATCGGGTTTACCACTGTGTTAAGCATACAAACGCAGAAACCGCAGATAAATGCACCAAGCAGATAGATTACAAAGTTTAATTTGATAACATACTCACCGAATGCGAATACTTCAGCACCTGCTCCGAATAAGCTGGAAAGATACTGTGTGAACAAACCGAGGAAACCTACTGCCATTGCAATCAAAGCAGTCTTCTTGTAACCGATCTTAACGAGCATGTTACCGGCAGGAATTCCCATAAACAGGTAAGCCAGGAAGTTCATCATATTTCCCATCATACCTAAAGTGTTCGAACCCGCATATTCATTTCTCCAGATTGTTCCGAATGGAGCAGCGAGGTTTGTTACGAAAGAGATCATCGCAAAGATGAAGAACATCGTGATAATTGCGACGAGATTACCGTTCTTTTTTTCTTGTGTCATGGTTCAAAAAAAATGTTAGTTTATAAAATTAGGTTAGTTATTTTTCAAGTCTTATTCTTCTACCGTAAATTTGTAGACAGTGATCTGTTGGTATTCATCACCCGGCAGCAAAGTAGCCGATGGGAAATGCGGTTTGTTCGGAGTATCCGGGAAACACTGTGCTTCAAAGCAGATAGCGCTTCTGGCTGGGAATGTAGCTCCGTGTGCACCTTCAAATCCGTTGAGCCAGTTGCCCGTATAGAGTTGTACACCCGCTTCGGTGGTATATACTTCCATGATACGTCCGCTTTCCGGGTCCTTGCAAGTAGCAGCCAGGTCGAGCGACCCGCTTTCCATCTTGTTCAGTACATAACAGTGGTCATATCCTGCACCGAAAATCAGTTGCTGGAATTTATCGTCGATACGTTCGCCTACGGTATGCGGAGTGCGGAAATCCATCGGAGTACCTTCTACTTTGGCAATTTCACCGGTAGGGATAGAAACTTCGTCAATAGGCGTATAGAAATCAGCGTTGATCGTAACGATGTGGTTGTTAACGGTAGGAGTAGGGTTGGAAATACCGGCGAGGTTGAAGAAACCGTGGTTAGTCAAGTTAACGACTGTAGCTTTGTCGGTGGTAGCGCGGTATTCAATAGTCAGTGCATTTACTTCATTTTCCAGGCGGTAAGTCATTTCCACTTCCAGATTGCCGGGGAATCCCTCTTCGCCGTCAGCAGAAACATAGTTGAATTGCACTGTGCTCTCATCAATCTGGACAGCATCCCAAACACGGGCATGGAAACCGGTAGGTCCACCATGCAGAGAGTTAGGTCCGTTGTTAATTGTGAGTTCATGTTCTTCACCGAACAAAGTGAATTTTCCTTTCGCGATACGGTTGCCGTAGCGTCCGATAGTAGTGCTTAAGAAAGGTTCCGGGCTGTTGATGACGTGGTCGATGCTGTCGTGTCCGAGGATTACATTAGCATACTTACCGTTTTTGTCCGGTACCATGATAGAAAGAATGGCGCATCCGTAATTGGTTACAGCTACTTCCATTCCCTTTGTGTTTTTGAGGATAAATAAATCAGTTTTTTTATCATTTATATCCTTTTGGAAATCTTTCCGGCTGAGCCCTGATAGATTCCCTTCTGTTGGGAATGTGTTATTCATGTCTGGTATTATTAAAAATTTCCTGCAAATAAAGGGAAATTCTTTCTTACTCACAAATTATTCCGACTAAATATGACAGGTGCTTTAGGAAAGTTTAGCTTTATTACTTCATCTTCTTTGGATGCAAGGACAAAAGATGATTTCTTAAATGAATTTTCATCCTCCTTTTCTTAAAAACTGAACTATTTTTTGTATGTTTGTTCCCGGATTGTAACAATCCGAGCGAATTTAATCTAAGTTTATAACAAGAAAAACAAAAATGTATCCATTAAAATTCGAACCTATTCTGAAGCAGACGCTTTGGGGGGGCGACAAAATTATTCCGTTCAAGCATTTGAATTCAGACTTGAAAGGAGTAGGAGAAAGCTGGGAGATTTCCGGCGTTGAGGACAATGAATCCGTTGTGGCTAATGGCCCGGATAAAGGTTTAACCTTGGCCGATATGGTAAGAAAGTATCGTGAGGAGCTGGTTGGTGAAGCGAATTATGCCCGTTTTGGCAACAAATTTCCGTTGCTCATTAAGTTCATCGACGCCAAACAGGATTTGTCAATCCAGGTACACCCAACAGATGAGTTGGCGAAGAAACGCCATAATTCGATGGGAAAAACCGAGATGTGGTATGTGGTAGATGCCGACAAAGGAGCTAAATTGCGTTCAGGATTCTCTGAACAGATTACCCCGAAAGAATATAAGGAACGCGTGTTGAACAATACGATTACCGACGTATTGCAGGAATATGAAATCCATCCGGGTGATGTGTTTTTCCTTCCTGCCGGACGTGTACACAGCATCGGGGCAGGCTCTTTCATCGCCGAGATTCAGCAAACCTCTGATATAACTTACCGTATCTACGACTTCAACCGTAAAGATGCGAATGGTAAAACCCGCGAACTTCACACCGATTTAGCCCGTGAAGCCATCAACTACGAAGTGTTGGATGACTATCGCACTAAATACGAACCGCTGAAGGACGAGCCGGTAGAACTGGTTGCCTGCACCTACTTCACGACTTCTCTGTATGACATGACTGAAGAAATCAGTTGCGACTATTCCGAACTTGATTCATTCGTGATCTTTATCTGTATGGAAGGATCCTGCAAGATGAGAGACAATGAAGGCAATGAACTGACTGTTAGTGCCGGAGAATCTATTTTGTTGCCTGCAACTACACAAGACATCACAATCACTCCTGAAGGAGGAAATGTGAAATTGTTGGAAACATACGTATAAGAGATTATTATACAGAATTAAAGTCATCCGACTTTGCTCCATTCTAGTGATGGACAAAGCCGGATGACTTTTTTTATTACCAATAGAGTAAAAAAGGCAGAGAAGTCTTTAACTATATTTATCAAAAACTTTGCGTTGAAGACACAAAAAGATTCGTTCTTTTGCCACTTGCCAAGTGGCATAATATATAAAATAACTAGTGATGCAAATGATGAACAAGAATGGATTTAGCCGGTGTGCGGAATTCTACATCGGTCGTTTGCGAAAGGAGGGACGGCATTCTACGGCGCATGTCTACAAGAATGCCCTCTTTTCTTTCAGCAAATTTTGCGGCACGTCTAACGTGTCGTTCAGACTGGTCACCCGTGAGCGTTTACGGCGTTACGGTCAGTATCTTTATGAGTGTGGCTTGAAGCCCAATACGATTTCTACGTATATGCGTATGCTTCGTAGTATCTATAACCGTGGAGTGGAAGCGGGCAGTGCGCCTTATATCCCGCGACTGTTTCATGATGTCTATACAGGTGTGGATGTCCGCCAGAAAAAGGCTCTGCCTGCTACGGAATTGCATAAGCTTCTGTATGAAGATCCCAAATCGGAGCGTTTACGTCGTACGCAAGCTATCGCTGCTCTGATGTTTCAGTTTTGTGGAATGTCATTTGCCGATTTAGCCCATTTGGAGAAGTCGGCTTTGAATCAGAATGTGTTGCGATACAACCGTATCAAAACCAAAACTCCGATGAGCGTGGAAGTGCTGAATACAGCAAAGGAAATGATTAACCAGCTCCGTAGTAAGGAAAGTTCTCACCCCGATTGTCCGGATTATCTGTTTGATATTCTTCGTGGGGATAAAAAACGGAAAGATGAAAGAGGTTACCGGGAATATCAGTCCGCTCTTCGTCGATTTAATAATAGCCTGAAGGACCTGGCAAGAACCTTGCATTTGCAATCTCCTGTCACTTCCTATACGCTTCGTCATTCCTGGGCAACGACTGCGAAGTATCGGGGAGTCTCCATTGAAATGATTAGTGAATCATTGGGCCATAAATCTATAAAAACGACACAAATCTATTTAAAAGGCTTTGAGCTTAAAGAACGTACAGAGGTAAATAAAGGGAATTTATCTTACGTAAGAAACTGTTGTGTAGGCAGAAATAAAAGTGTAAAGTTCTAATAATCAGGACTAATATATGTGTGTTACTTCTTAGGTAACGGAACTTAAATTTGACGCAAAGATAGACAAAAACATAGATAGTAAGCAAATATTCTTCCATTTTTTTTCGTTTTATCTAAAATATAGGAAAAAAACTATCCGAACATGAAATAACTTTATTTTCATGCTCTATACTTTTTATTGCCTAATCTCTGGATTTTTCCCGTTGAGTATTAGGCAGTTTCCTTTTTATGCCCTATTTCTATATGTGATTTCCATTTTTTGTTGAGATGTGTGTCCTGTGTATGTATTGTCCGTTACCTAAGAAGTAACGGAAGAAGATGAGGTAAAAAACATGATTTTAACAAAGCCGAAATCAATTAGTGCTGGGCCTAGCGATGGGACAGGGGAAGGCGTAGCACACTCTAAACGCTGGTATGTTGCTCTGGTTCGTATGCATCATGAGAAGAAAGTAGCCGAACGTTTAGATAAAATAGGGATTGAGAATTTTGTTCCTGTTCAGCAGGAAATTCATCAGTGGAGTGACCGGCGCAAGATGGTTGAGTCTGTCCTTCTTCCAATGATGGTGTTTGTACACGTTAATCCGAAAGAACGCAAAGAAGTTCTAAGTTTTTCTACAGTGAGTCGTTATATGGTGATGCGTGGTGAGAGCTCTCCAGCGGTGATTCCAGATGAGCAGATGGCTCGTTTTCGTTTCATGCTCGACTATTCAGAGGAAGCTATTTGTATGAACAGCTCTCCTTTGGCACGTGGTGAGAAGGTTCGTGTTGTGAAAGGACCTCTGACCGGGCTGGTTGGTGAACTGGTTAATGTAGATGGCAAAAGCAAGATTGCCGTCCGGCTGAATATGCTGGGATGCGCTTGCGTGAATATGCCTATTGGTTATGTCGAAGCTATCTGCGAGAAAAACTAGTACTCGTCATCATTTATCCACAAATTACATGAATATAAAGTTTTCTTGTGCTTTTGCACTGATATTCTCTTTCTTCTTCTTTTCAGCTTGTCAATCCTATAAGAAAGTACCTTATTTGCAGGATGCGGAGGTTTTGAAACAGGTGAATACGCAAGTTTCCCCTATTCAGGACGCCAGGTTGATACCGGGAGATGAGGTTTCCATTCTTGTTTCTACTTCCGATCCGGTTGTTTCGCAGCCATTCAATGCACAAGGCAGTACCTTTTTGTTGGATGACCAGGGAAATATCAATTATCCGGTTTTAGGTAAACTCCCTTTAAACGGATTAACGAGTCGCGAAGCTGAAAACCTGATAACGGAGCGACTGAAATCTTACGTGAAAGAAAGACCTACGGTAGTAGTCCGTATGTCCGGTTTTAAAGTTTCGGTTTTGGGAGAAGTGGCGTCTCCGGGTGTTTATCCGGTGGTGAATGAGCAGATCAATGTACTTGAAGCCCTTGCCATGGCAGGAGATTTGACCATTTATGGTGTTCGTGATAATGTGAAACTAATCCGCGAAGACAAGAACGGGCATAAACAGTTTGTTACACTCAATCTGAACGACGCGGATTTGTTATTATCTCCTTACTATCAGTTGCAACAGAATGACATCCTGTATGTCACTCCCAATAAAACCAAAGCACAGAGCGCGGACATCGGAACAAGTACCACGATGTGGATTTCGGGATTTTCCATCTTAGTGTCTATTGCCAGTCTGCTGGTCAATATACTTAGATGATCCTTACAACTCTCCATATTCTTTGATACAGTTAAAACACGGACATTCCTTCATCGGATTTAAATCATGATGGCCTACAATCAATGCTTTGGGGAATCTTTTCCTCAATTCGCGGAGCAAAGCGAGCAAGGAACCTCGTTGCGCCAATGTACGTGTGTCTTGGGGACGTCCGGCAATATCCAGCCCTCCTTCGTAACAAATACCTATCGAATGGGTGTTATGGTCACGGCAGTGTGCCCCGACCTTTTCCAGAGGACGGCCCTGGCAAATTTCTCCATCGCGGGTGATGTAGAAATGGTAACCAATGTCACGGAACCCACGGTGTTGGATATGATCTTGTCGGCAAGCCTCCGCCGAAAGGAATTTTCCTTCCGGCGTGGCACTGCAATGAATGATAATCAGCGTAATGGTGCGCATGGGGCTACATACAACTTTGTACTCCAATCAGGCCTCCGATAGCGGTGGCAACGGTGATAATCACTTTGATAATGAAGCTCCATACGGAGCGGGGAGAAGATGAATTACTCATAAATAAGAGGTTTTAAATAAATTAATAATAGTTTTCTTATTCACCACAGAGTACACAGAATTTTTTCACCATAGATTATTCCTTTTCTCTGTGTCCTCTGCGTCCTCTGTGGTGAATCTACTTTAGGCAGCCGGGTCAGGTGCTTCACCGCTTCCGCCCGGATTTGGATTCGGCGTATTGCCTGAATCGGAATCTCCACCAGGGGTAGTTGGTTTCTGATACTCCGTTTGCTGCTTCAGTTGACTGTCGAGTTTCAGGTTGGTAGTCGACAAATTACCGGTGGCACGAGCTTTCAGGCGCATACCAGTGATGTTTTTCTCTAACGAAAAATCTTCCAGTGTTTCAGCCGCCTTACTTCGGATGCCTACCCCAAAGATGGCAAGGTCGTCGATTTTCACGCATTTGCCGTCGAGCAGCAATTCTTTGATGCAGTCTACCATGTCAGAAAGTACACCTTTGATGACACCACCGGAATACGGTGAGTTGTGTTTCGACATGTGTTCGGCAAGCTTGGCTAAATCAAACGTCTCGTCGCTTACCGCACGGGCGAACCACTTGCCTGCATTCAGGCCTTTCTGCTGTTGGTTTTGATAAATTTTGTAACGAATCATAAAACAATAAATTAAAGGGTTAAACATATTGTCCGGGGATTCTTTTCCCTTCTGACAATACAAAGATACTACCCTGAAACATCGATAAATCAATTGTTTGCGATTGCACACGATTGTTGTCAATTATATGTCGTAATGGTCGTTTATTCAATGGAAAAGCGTTGGTTATGTGGTTCTATTTTGTTATTTTTGTAACTGTAAATCAAAATTTTATCCATTATGACCGAATTCAAAATACGTGCCTACGGGCGCATGGAACTGGCGCAACTTTATTCTCCGACACTTACCGACATTGCTGCTTATCGAAAAATGAAGAAATGGATCTCTTTATGTCCCGGACTTCTGCAACGTCTGTACGACTTGGGGTACGAATCAAAGCGTCGCTCATTCACACCGTTGGAGGTGAGAGTGATTGTGGACGCTTTGGGAGAACCTTGAAGAAGTTGAGAGTTGAGAATTGAGAGTTGAGAGTTGAAAAATGAAAGTGGGAGATGGAGAGAGGAATAGAGGCGGTTTGTGTGGGATAAAGCGGTGCTTTATGGTTGCTAAACCTATGCTTTACGAACGCTAAAGCGATGCTTTATTAAAATACAAGAAATACACTTTTACCCCCGTCTCCCTAACACACGCACACGTGCGTGCGTGTATAGATGCCTTTATCGTCTGCGTTGGTAAACAATCCTTTTTTAATCAGACGGTTCAACCAGCCGAAAGCGGTGTTAGGTTTGATTTTCATGGTTGTAGCCTGCTCCGACAGCTGTGCACGGGTGAATTGGTTGCCCATTGCTTCGAAAAGTGCATCCCGGTCGGCATTGGCTCTATGCTTGACTTCTGTGGAGGGAAGAAAAGACAAGATATGCGTGGCATGACGATAAAGCGGAGTTACAAGCTCCAGAACCGCTTTAAAATCTTCAGCGGTGATCGTTACATCCCAACGGGTGATAATGCCGTCTTTGATATTATCAGTGGCAATCTCCTTATCAGGAGTAAGCAGATGGATAGAAGAATTCTTGAATTGGTAAGGTTGATTACATTCCAATGCACGTATCATAGCTACTTCTGCCATGATACGGCACGTGTTGACAGCCAGTCGGGCGATGGAACTGCTCATTTCGTTGTCGTTGGCAAGTCCCGAACGGAAGAACAAATCGGAAAAGAGAGCGTTGAACTCTTGCTTTTGCTCGTCGGTGAGCCGGAGCGTATGGACTCCATGTGTTTTCATCAGGTCGAGTTGCTTTTTCCATTCCAGGCCTATGTCTGTGAAGATAGCTTCCAGATCGGCTTCACCACTTTCAAACTGATTGATCCATGCCCATATACCATGCATATAATAAAACAGTTGGCGCGAGAACAAACCGTTCTCTGTCGAGGGAATAAGTGGTTTCACTTGTGCGGGCGTACCGGAAAGCAGGACGGACAGATAGCTTTTCTTTACTTCCCGGTATTCCTGGTCGGTACGCCGGTTGTACGACAAACGGTCATGGTCGAACGCTTTGCGGAGCGTGTCGCTCCAGTGTCCGTATTCCGAGCCGATGGCAGCAGAAATAGTATCTGCTTCCGTTTCGCAGATAAGTCCTGTGCCGTTGGCATCCATGATATTTTGCAGAATACCTGTTCCGGTGTTATTGCCCGAGATGAGAAACATTCTGTTTTTGGGCATTTGGGGAGCTTCCACTTTGCTACGCTCTTTTCCCATGACGTCGTAGGCGGCTTTCTCTTTTTTGTAAGCCTTGACCTCTGCCGCTACTTGCTGGCGGATCTCGTCATGGATAGGTTCGACGAGCAGACGGATAAGCGAAAGAATTCCCTTACCCGAGGCAGAAGGAGCCACGATAAAACTTTGCAGACAAGGAGACTGGAGTTTGCCGGCGTATGGACATCTCACATATCGTTCCATGCTGGCACCTATGGCAGTCAATGCTCCGAGCAGCATGACGTCACGCTGCGTAGGGCTGGTGGCATAGCTCATGATGAGCAAGAGGATTTTCGGCCAGTCCGCTTCGGGGAAAGTGGGCAATGGCTGGTTCGGGTCACTACCGTTCAGCAGCTCTTCGGATTCGTCCGGTTCGTCATTCTCCACCTTATTATATACGTGTGCGTGTGTGAGAATTTTGGATGGTGTATTTTCCGTATTTTCTGTATTTCTACGGTTGTTCATAACTTCCGTATTACAGAGTTGCACATTGGCCATTTCGGCAAGATGGAAAGCCGTACCCAGGTGCACTTCCCCATGTCGGGTAGTGAGAGCATTGGAGAATATCCGTTCGGCATGTTCACGTTGGTACTTGGCGGACATCCGGCACAAACGGTGGAAAAACTCGCGTCCCGCTTCTCCGCAATCCGTTGCGATGGCAAACGCCAGTTGTACATATTCAGCATAGGTAGGAGCAATATCCGCTCCTGCAGTTTCAACCGCTTCAGTGAGGCGGCGTAAAGATTCAATATCAGTCATTATTTTGATTTATGATTTATAATTTATGATTATTCGTTGGTGGCTCTAAATAATGCTCCCGGGTCATGGCAAAGGAAGCAGGATCTCACAATGTCTTTACCGGAAAAGTCCACACCTTTTTTCTTTTCTCCGAAAGGAGGAGGTGTTCCTGTACCATAGATCATCACAGTGTATAACATTGCTAACTTCATTTTTTCCGTAATACAGTTTGCGTCATCGGCCATGGGTAAATGATTATAGGGTATGAAGGCTTTTACGCCCCGTCCGCTAGGACTGATAAACGTGAGCACAGGGTGGAGAAGAGGATCATTGAACAACGTCTTACGCATCTCCACTGCTTCCTGATAGGAGGTGAGATAGTCTATATCTACTACTGTTAGGAGGGAAGGAACTATGAGGCATTTGCTGCTGCGACGCGAGAATGTACCACAGGGAGTCACGTATGGTAATAGTGATGCTTTTGCCGTCCGTATATCTTCGGAGTTGCGTACTTGTTCGGTCAGAACTTTGAGATTCTCGTTGCAGGTAATCATTTGAAAGACTTGCTCTACGGAGACTTCGCAGCAGGGAATAAGCGTAGGAGGAGTAACTAATTGTCCGTGTTCGTCTTTAATGGGCGCAATGGGAGGCATGAAATAAGACATTCTAAAATCGTTTGTCATAACGTATCTAATTATTTGATTATCGCCTTGAATTTTCAAAACGTGGGGCGAAGGTAGGAATAGCTTTTAAATCAACTGTTCTGACATATCAGAACAGTTATAGGTAGAATCATGTATTATTTAATAACTTTAACAATTAACAGAATTACAAAAATGAAAAAGTACTCTCATGTAGCACTCGGCCTTTTCATCGCCGAGCAGTTTAAGAAAGCAGGTGTGAAGATAGCTCCCATGTGCGCTGAAATAGGCTTGGGCAAAGCTGTCTACTATGCAAAGGTTATAAAAGGGGAGACGTTCGTTTAAGCCATTTCACCCGTCTTTTGGCTTACTTCTATGACTGTCATACCAAAGAGGAATTTCGAGCCAAAGCAATTGAATGGGTCGACCGTTATATTGATTATCGTGAGAAACACGGGTGATGGGAAAGAAATTTAATCAATTGATAATAAAATAATGCAGGAAGTCCAACGTTTCAATAAAGTCCTAAAATCTTTTGTCCTTCTAGGGGACATCATCTTATTGAACTTGCTGTTATGGATGTTTACTTCGATCTGGGAAAACCGGTCTCCATTTGAGTATTCAATGCCTCTTCTCCAGAACATGGCTCTGATGACTTTATGTTATCTGGTTTGCAACATCCGTTCAGGAGTGATCCTTCATCGTCCGGTGGTTCGCCCGGAACAAATTATGCTTCGGGTGGCCCGGAATATGATTCCTTTTGTGTTGATAGTCTTTGGGCTTTCATACATATTCCATTTTGAATGTGTCAATCTGCGTCAGTTAGGGGTATTTTATATAGTTCTCATTATCGTTATCATTTCCTATCGTCTGACGTTCCGATCTATTCTGGAGCTTTATCGCAAAAGTGGGAAAAATGTCCGAAAGGTAGTGTTGGTGGGTAGCCATGAAAATATGCAGGAACTTTATCATTCCATGACGGATGATCCGACATCCGGGTATCGTGTATTGGGATATTTTGAAGATTTTCCGTCAGACCGCTATCCTATGAATATAGCTTATTTGGGACAGCCGTGTGAAGCTGTTGATTATTTGACTCGTAATGCGGGAAAGGTGGATCAGCTTTATTGTAGCCTTCCTTCCGCCCGTAGTGCTGAAATTGTGCCGATTATCAACTATTGTGAGAATCATCTGATTCGTTTCTTTAGCGTTCCCAATGTCCGGAACTATTTGAAACGGAGAATGTATTTTGAAATGTTAGGTAATGTCCCGGTACTTTCTATCCGTCGTGAGCCACTTGAGTTATTGGAGAACCGTATTATGAAACGTGGCTTTGATATTATTTGCTCGCTACTATTCCTTTGTACCTTTTTCCCGATTATATACATCATTGTGGGACTGGCTATAAAGATAAGTTCACCTGGACCTGTTTTTTTCAAGCAGAAACGAAGTGGGGAGGATGGTCGTGAATTCTGGTGCTATAAGTTTCGTTCAATGCGGGTAAATGCTCAATGTGATACATTACAAGCTACAGAACATGATCCTCGTAAAACCCGAATCGGTGATCTGATTCGTAAGACGAATGTGGATGAACTTCCTCAATTTATTAATGTCCTGAAAGGGGATATGTCTTTAGTGGGTCCCCGTCCGCACATGTTGAAGCACACAGAAGAATATTCTCATTTAATAAATAAATATATGGTCCGTCATTTTGTAAAGCCTGGTATTACAGGTTGGGCACAAGTGACAGGTTTCCGTGGAGAAACGAAGGAGCTTTGGCAGATGGAAGGACGTGTGCAACGTGACATCTGGTATATTGAGCATTGGACGTTTCTTTTGGATTTATATATCATGTATAAGACTGTGTATAACGTAATCCGCGGGGATAAAGAGGCTTATTAGGCGAAGAGTTGGAATTTGAATAAAAATTAAATCAATAGTTGTAATTTACATGAGTAGGTGGTTATGAGAAAATTGAAACGATTGACTTTGGGTGCGTTACTTGCTTTTTTGCTGGTATCCTGCCAATCATATAAGAAAGTGCCTTATTTGCAGGATACGGCTTTTGTGAATGATACAGAACAGAGTGTTCGTCAGACAGGTGTGAAGGTTATGCCCAAGGATTTGTTGACGATTGCCGTATCTTGTTCTACTCCGGAACTGGCTGCACCTTTCAATCTGGTAAATTCGGGTACTGCTAGTGGAACGGAGGGAAAGACGGTAGGACAAGGAAACGCATCATCTGCTCTGCAGCAATATCTGGTGGATAATCAGGGGAATATCAACTTTCCTGTGTTAGGCGAGATTCATGTAGGTGGATTGACTAAACTTGAAATAGAAAATCTGATTATAGATAAGTTGAAGGTTTATTTAAAAGAAGCACCGCTTGTAACTGTGCGTATTGTTAATTACCGGATTTCGGTATTGGGAGAGGTTACTAAGCCAGGCAGCTTTGTAGTCTCTAACGAGAAGATTAATTTGTTGGAAGCGCTCGCTATGGCAGGTGATTTGACTATTTATGGTATGCGCGATAATGTGAAATTAATCCGGACAGGGCAAGATAACAAGCAGGAAATTATTACTATGGACTTGAATAAGGCTGAAACGGTACTGTCTCCTTATTATCAGTTACAGCAGAATGATATAATTTATGTGACACCTAATAAGACTAAGGCGAAGAATTCGGATATAGGAACCAATACGGGATTATGGCTGTCTAGTACTTCTATTCTGGTTTCACTTGCAAACATATTGGTAATTTTATTAAAATAACAATCAACAATGAAAGAAAATTCGTATGACAATAATATGAATGAATTGGACGAAGAGAAAGTAGATTATCAGGAACTTTTTTTTAAATATGTAATTCATTGGCCTTGGTTTGTAGCTTCCGTTTTAGCTTGCCTAATTGGTGCTTGGGTGTATTTGCATTTTCAAACTCCCGTGTATCAGGTTTCTGCTTCCATCATGATAAAAGATGATAAAAAAAACGGTGGTGGAAATGTTGCTGATTTGGAAAGCTTGGGATTGGGTGGAGTGATTACTTCTGCACAAAGTATTGATAATGAGATTGAAGTTTTACGCTCAAAAACGATTTTAAAAGAAGTTATCAATAATCTGGAACTTTATATAACTTATTATGATGAGGATGAATTCCCTAAAAAAGAATTATATAAGACTTCTCCGGTAGTCGTAAACCTGACACCTCAGGAAGCAGACGAATTGTTGGATGTAGCTTTGATTAATATGAAGCTTACTCCAGAGGGTGGTCTGGATGTAAATTTGAAAATAGGGTTGAATGAATATGCTAAACATTTTGATCAACTTCCAGCAGTGTTACCTACAGATGCGGGTACATTTGGGTTTGCATTGAAAGATTCCTTGGCGAATGGGAATATAGAAGGACAGAATGTGGTGCGAAATATCAGTGCTGTGGTCAGTCAGCCGTTTAGAGTAGCAAAAGGATATCAGTGGGCATTGGAAATAGCACCCACTTCCAAAACGACTTCTGTAGCAGTTGTTTCATTGATGAATACGAATATACAGCGAGGACAGGATTTTATCAATAAGTTGATGGAAATGTATAATCGGAATACAAATAATGACAAGAATGAGATTGCTGAAAAGACAAGGGAATTTATCAATGAACGTATTAAGATTATTGATGAAGAATTAGGAAGTACGGAGAATAAATTGGAAGCCTTTAAAAGAAATGCGGGTTTGACAGATATTAGCAGTGATGCTCAATTGGCTGTATCGGGGAATGCTGAATATGAAAAGAAGCGTGTAGAGAATGGAACCCAGATTAATTTGGTTCGCGACCTTGTTAAATATATCAATAATCCGTCAAATGAGTATGAAGTTTTACCAGGTAATATCGGTTTATCTGATGATGGATTGACTACTCAGATAGAACGTTATAATGAATTAATTATTGAACGTAAACGTTTGCTTCGTACTTCTACGGAGAGCAATCCGATGATAGTGAATCTGGATACGAGTATTCGTGCTATGAAATCGAATGTTCAGGCTGCTATTAATGGTACTTTGCAGGGTTTACTTATTGTGAAGGCTGATTTAGATCGTGAAGCGAGCCGTTTTTCTCGTCGTATCAGTGATGCTCCGGGGCAAGAACGTCAATATGTAAGTATTGCACGGCAGCAAGAAATCAAGGCAGGACTTTATTTGATGCTTTTGCAGAAGCGTGAAGAGAACGCCATCACTTTGGCCGCTACAGCCAACAATGCTAAGATTATAGATGAGCCAGCAGCTGAAGGTGCTCCGGTATCTCCGAAACCAAAGATGATTTACATGATTGCTTTGGTGGTAGGTGTAGGATTACCTATTGGTATCATTTTCCTGATTGGTTTGACTAAATTCAAAATAGAGGGGCGTGGTGATGTTGAGAATTTAACGAGTCGACCTATTGTGGGTGATGTACCATTAACTACTGAAAAAAATGGAACTATTGCTGTATTTGAGAATCAGAATACTTTAATGAGTGAGACTTTTCGTAATGTCCGTACTAATCTTCAGTTTATGCTTAAAAGTGATCAAAAAGTGATACTAGTCACTTCTACTGTCAGTGGTGAAGGTAAATCTTTTATTTCTTCAAACCTTGCGATTAGCCTTTCTTTATTGGGAAAAAAGGTTGTGATTGTTGGTCTTGATATTCGTAAGCCTGGTTTGAATAAAGTGTTTAATATTCCTCGTAAAGAATTGGGTATTACTCAATACTTAGCAAATCCAGAAAAGAATCTGATGGATTTTGTTCAGCCTTCGGATATAAGTAAGAGTCTGTATATTCTTCCAGGTGGAACTGTGCCGCCTAATCCTACAGAATTATTAGCTCGAGATGGTTTGGATAAGGCGGTTGAAACATTGAGAAAGAACTTTGATTATGTGATTCTAGATACAGCTCCAGTTGGTATGGTGACGGATACTTTATTGATAGGTCGTGTAGCTGACTTGTCGGTGTATGTATGTCGTGCTGATTATACTCGAAAAGCTGAATTTACTTTGATTAATGAATTGGCTGATAGTAATAAATTGCCTAATCTTTGTTCCATAATTAATGGTCTTGATCTTCAAAAGAAGAAGTATGGTTATTATTATGGCTATGGCAAATATGGCAAGTATTATGGCTATGGCAAACGTTATGGATACGGTTATGGGTATGGAGAACATAAAGTGAAGGAAGAATGAATAGCTAATAAGGTCATTAAATCGTTTCATTGTTTGGATACTAAAAAGTATCTAAAACAGTGAGGAGTACTCTTGTCTGAGTATAACTTTAATCTGCGTGAAATATAAAATTCGGAATAACCCAATGAAGGAAATTATAGCGACTGATACACAAAGAATTGCGAAAAATTCACTATTCTTATATTTAAGAATGTTGTTCACGATGGGTGTATCATTCTATACATCAAGAGTGATCTTAAACACATTAGGTGTCGTAGATTTTGGAGTATATAATGTGGTAGGTGGCGTAACGGTCATGCTTTCTTTCTTTAATGGTTCACTTCAATCAGCAAGTTCTCGTTATTTGACATTTTCAATCGGAAAGGGGAATGTTGATGAAGTGAAAAAAGTTTTCAGAAGCGTGTTAGGTGTTCATCTAATACTTGCATTAGTTTTATTTGTCTTGTGTGAAACTGTAGGTCTTTGGTTTGTATTAAATAAACTTATTATACCAGAAGAACGATATGATGCAGCTTTATGGGTATATCAATGTTCTATTATTGCCATGCTCGTTTCAGTGGTTAGTGTACCATTTAATGCTTTAGTAATAGCTCATGAAAAGATGAATGTTTTTGCTTATATATCAATAGTGGAGTCGACATTAAAACTTTCTATTGTATTTTTATTATTGATAATTCCGTATGATAAATTAATAAGTTATTCTATTTTGTTCTTGTTGGTTCAATTAATGTTAAGAGCAATATACACCATATATTGCTCAAAGAATTTTGTAGAGAGTAGAGAGAAACCGCAATGGAATTCAAAATTGTCAAAGGAACTGATTGTATATGCTGGTTGGGCATCAAATGGTAGTCTTGCTTTATTGGCAAATAATCAAGGTATAAATATTCTTTTAAATATGTTTTTTGGACCTGTAGTGAATGCAGCTCGCGGTTTAACAACCCAAGTACAGGCCGCTGTTTTAGTGTTTGTGCAAAACTATCAAATGGCATTGTCACCTCCTATTATTAAAGCGTATGCAACTAACGATTTGCAGAATATGCATAAATTGGTGATAGCGTCTTCTAAATATGGTTATTTAGTTATGGTTTTAGTTGTTTTTCCTTTATTTGTTTTTGCCTCTGTTGTTCTCCAATTATGGCTAGGCACTGTACCTGAATATACAATTAGCTTTGTCCGAATAACATTACTTATTTGTTTGTTGGCGCCATTAAGACAGGCTATGATAAATGCAGTACATGCTACAGGTAACATAAAAAGATTCCAAGTTTATGAGGGTACTACAATGTTATTGGTCTTGCCCTTTTCCTATATAGGTCTTAAAATGTTTGACATATCTCCAGATTCTGTAATGATAATATATGGAATTATAGAGGCACTTGTTCAGTGTATTAGGTTTTATATTGTATTACCATTGATAAAAATATCCTTTGAAGAATATTTTAAAAAAGCTTTAATGCGTCCTTTATTATTAACTGTATCATTGTTTCTTCTGGTATTTTTCTTGCCGTCATATGACTCTCTATCTGTAGATACTTTTTTATGTATGGTAGTTGTGTTCATGATAGAAATCTTTTTCCTTTTCTTTATTGGATTGTCTTTGGGTGAACGGGAAAAAATATTGTTACTAATTAGAACTAAATTGTTATGACGCCATACACTTCCACTGCAATCCGTATTGTGCGTTTTCCATTGGCTGTTCTTGTAGTATTTATACATAGTGTAGGACCAACAGATAATATTGCTTATTATCCTTTTCGTGATTTCTTTTCTCATACATTTTGTAGTTTTGTTGTACCTGCTTTTTTCATCATATCTGGGTTCTTGTTTTTTCAGCGGATGGAGAATGGGTTTACGAAAAAGATCTATATTAAGAAGTTAAATTCGAGAATCTCTACTTTACTTATACCATATTTCGTTTGGAATGCCGTAACTCTAGTGATTGATTTGCTAAAGTTCTATACAGGAAGACCTTCCTGGATTGATTATGGAAATGCTTCGATAGGTGAAATTATAGTCCATTGTTTTTGGGGCAACGTTTCCGATATCTCAAGTGGTATTTATTACCCGATAAATCTTCCTCTATGGTATATACGTGATTTGATAGTGTTGTGTTTGTTTTCTCCGATAATATATAAAATCTGTGATAAGTTTGGCTGGTTTACAATTGTGGCTTTAACTGTATCATATTTTTTAGGTTTACATCTTTTGTACTTTAACTTGCTCGGCATTCTATTTTTTAGTTTAGGCGCTTTTCTGGCTATACATAATCGTAATCTGGTTTATGATAAGTGGTATTATATGTGTCCCATTATCATTATCGGACTGATTGTTTATATAATGACAGGACAAGAAATAATCCTAAAATTATATATTTTTACTATGCCATTCTTTATATTTTTTCTATGTTCGAAAATAAGAAAAGTCGAAAAAATAGCCTCTTTGGGCAAGTATTCAACAGTGATATATTATAGTCATTATCCGCTTACGTTAATTGTAGCTTTTAAGATAGTCGGGTTAATTTTGCCTTGTTATTCACTTATAAATTATTTTATTATCCCGTTGTTGGCTGTACTTTTGAGCATAATGCTGTGTGAGATATTAAGCTCTTTACGTCTAAAATATGGAAAAAGAAAAAATTAAATATTCAATAATCGTTCCAGTTTATAATGCGCAGCGGTACATTGAACGCTGTATAAACAGTGTCTTTTTGCAGACAGAAACAAATTGGGAGTTGATATTAATAGATGATGGAAGCAAAGATGGATCAGGTGAGATATGTCAAAGGTTTGCTGCTTTAGATACTAGAGTTAAGTATTTATATCAAGAAAATAAGGGAGTTAGTGCAGCTCGTAATAAAGGATTAGACATTGCGTGTGGTGAATGGATTACCTTTATGGATTCGGACGATTGGGTAGAGCCGTTTCATCTGGCTACATTTAATAAACAAGTAGAAAAAAATGTAGATTTGTGTATCAATAGTTTTATTATAGATTTATATTATGGAGTAAGAACATTCAATTATTTAGATTCTGTGTCAAAGAATAAGAATGAAAGCTTAGATCTGTTTTTGGGACCATTGAAAGCACATTCTCAATTCTTGTGGATAAAGGCTTTTAAATCCTCAATAATAAATAAATACGGATTACGATTTGACGTTAGTGTTAGTCTAGGTGAAGATAATATTTTTATTCTTAGTTATCTTCTTTATGTCAAAACGTTGTCAAGTACTTCCATTGCAACTTATCACTATGACCAGATTGATGAAAATCAGAATTCTTTAGGACGTAAGAAAAGGCCGGTGAAGGATGCATTGCATCAAATAAAGCAAAATACGACGGCTATTTACAGTATATATGAGCAGACTGGCAGGGAATCGTTGTTACACTATTCTTCTGATTATTATTATACACGGGTTTTTGAACGCATTCTGGTTCAAAATAAAAGAAAAATAGGGGGGGGATTTTTTTATAAGCCTGCTCTGACTGGCGATTTTAGAAGTTTTATTAAAGACTTAAGAATTGAATATGTTCAAGATCGTTTAATTAGATTTTATTGGCTGTCATTTGACAAACCGATAAATGCTTTCGTTTTATTCAATTATTACATAATAAGAAAATGCTTGACATTAAAGACAATAAGATGTGTTGTGGCTGCGAAGCATGTAGTCAAGCGTGCCCTAAGGCATGCATAGAGATGAGAGTCGATGATGAAGGATTCTTTTATCCCGTAATTGATTATGCTATATGTGTCGACTGTGGTTTATGTGAAAAAGTTTGTCCGGTAATTAATAAGAGAGAAGCTTTGCTTGTACGAGAGGCTTATGCGATAAAAAATCCGTCTAAATTTATTCAACGACAAAGTTCATCTGGCGGTTTTTTTTCTCTTGTAAGCGAATATGTACTACAGAATAAAGGTGTAGTTTTTGGCGCTCGTTTTGATAAAGACTGGGGAGTACGGATGGATTATGTTGAGGAGCGGAACTATTTATCGAAGTTTAGAGGTTCCAAATATGTGCAGTGCAGAAATGAAGAGACTTTTGCTAAAGCTAGGGAATTTCTAAAGAATGGCAAGCTAGTACTTTATACAGGTACTCCCTGTCAGATTGCAGCTTTAAAGAACTTTCTAGGCAGAGACTATACTAATCTTATAACTATAGACTTTATTTGTCATGGTGTACCTAGTCCGGGAGTCTGGCAAAAGTATCTTAGCGAACAAAAAAACAAATTGTCCTTGCAAAGCATAGCAAATGAAAAAGATACATTCTTATCTTCTTCTCTAAAGGAAAGACTTGAGATTACAGGTATTAATTTCAGAGAGAAAGCAGGATTCGGATGGGAAAAATTTGGTTTTATCATTCGTGGAATGTCGGTTTCTAAAATGGATCAAAATCAGATATTGTTCTCTGAAATGCATAGTCATAATCCTTTTATGAAAGGTTTTCTTTCTAATATAACAATTCGTCCATCGTGTTCGTTATGTCCTGCGAAGGGGGGGCGTTCTCAAAGTGATATTTCAATGGCTGATTTTTGGGGTATTAAGGAGATTGATAAAAGGTTCTATGATCCAAATGGGGTAAGCTTAGTTTTTGTTCATACTGAAAAAGGTGATAGCATAATGGAGAAGTTAGTCTGTGAAAAAAAATCGGTAACACCTGATGATATAGTCTTTACTAATATCTCCTATATGCATAGCTCACCTCTTCATCCTAAACGAATAGCCTTTTTTTCTAGATGGAAATCCGAGTCTGTTGTAAAATTGCTGGAGGAATTTGCAAAACCATCATTGCTTGATAAACTTAAATTTATTATTAGAATGATACTTATTAAGCTTAACCTGAATTATAAGTTAAATAAGCTGCTTAAAAAACGATAAAGATGAATATTGGTATAATTACGATGTGGAATAGTAAAGATAATTATGGTCAAGTATTACAGTGTTATGCGCTTCAGCATTATCTTCGGGAACAAGGTCATAATGCTTTTTTGATAAAAAGTATCAGTGATGCAGTAGAGAAGAAGTCTTTGAATACACGATTTCTTCAGTTGCCGGGAAAGATCTTCTCTTATCGTTTTTGGTCGTTATTGATATTTAGATTTAAATTGAAGCAGTTTTCGAGACGATATGGTCATTTGGATAGAGGATTTGATTATTTCCGAACGAAGTTTATTGTATCAACAGATAAGATTTATGATATTGCTATGCTGGAAGATAATCCTCCTCTATGTGATGCTTATATTACGGGTAGCGATCAGGTGTGGGGGGCATTGTCTAAAGTCTATTTTTTGACCTTTGTTCATGATAAACCCAAATATTCATATGCTGCAAGTTTTGGTAGTAATCCTTTTACTATAGATGGACGTAAAAAGATGGCAGAAATGCTCTTTTCATTCTCTGCAGTTACAGTAAGGGAGGAAAAAGGTCTAATTTATTGTAAGGAAATGGGTATTGATGCTCGTCGTGTTATTGATCCAACTGGGTTACTCACAAAAGAGGATTATCTTAATATTGCAGATATACCAGAGGAAAAAGATTATATATTACTTTATCTATTAGGTAATTATACAGATGTTAACATAGATGATATTTATAGTTATGCTAAAATAAAACACTTGAAAATAAAATATATAGCTAGTCAGGCTCGTAATGACAAATATGAAAAAATATTCCCCTCACCAACAGAATGGCTTGGATTGATATCAAAAGCTAAATATATATTGACTAATTCATATCACTGTTGTATGTTTGGTATTTATTTTGAGAAACCATTTATGTTTTTTGAATTAAAGGGTATTTTTAGAGGTATGAATTCCAGAATGGAAACCTTGATATCACAATATGCAGTACCACGAGTGCGTCGATTGGAAGAACTTGATTTTTGCGAATTTGACTATAGTAAAATTTCCCAAACTCTGAATCGCGATAGAAACGAGGGAAGAAAGATGTTGCAATCGTGGTTTTCATAATTCATTATTAGAGATGAGCTTAAAAACAAAAACATTTCGCTATTGGATACATCTGTATTTGTATAACAATAGTTTTATCTTACATGTTAAACGTAATATTAAGAGTCATTTATTTTCAAATTCGGTATTGTTGGTTTGTTTTCCCTATATTCTTTTGAACTATTGGTTTTCTATGTTTTATGAGAAAGCTTGGGGATTTAGGAAAGTTGAGAAAATTATGGAAAAAGAAAGAAGTGAAATATTCAAACATGAAGTCGCAATTGTGTCCATCAGTAAAAATGAAGGTCCTTATCTGATAGAGTGGATTGAATTTCACAGAATGGTAGGGGTTACAAAATTTTATTTTTATGATAATGAAAGTAATGATGATACTTTAGATTTACTAAAACCTTATATAGAAGCAGGTATTGTGGATTATACCTTACAAAGAGGTAAAGCACAGCAGCTAGTAGCTTATAATGATGCTATCAAAAAACATAAAAGGGAATGCAGGTGGATGGCTTTTCTTGATATGGATGAGTATTTGATGCCTGTGGATAGTTCTAAAGGTTTGGGTGAAGTAATGAATGAACTTGTTTATAAAGCTAAATTGGGGGCTTGTGGTGTAGGAGTGAATTGGGCTATATTCGGAACCTGTGGCTTAAAACATAAACCGGAAGGACTTATAACGGAAAATTATACGAAAAGAGCTGAAAATAACTATTATTTAAATATCCATATTAAAACAATTTGTAATCCTCGATTGGTGATAGATTACATCTCACCTCACTATCCTCTTTATGTAAAAGGTGGATATTCTATTCGAGAAGCATGGGGTAATCGTATTTTTGGCTGGGGAGCTAGTGATATTGTTTTCAGAAATTTGCGTATTAACCATTATTATACAAAATCAGAAGAAGAATATATCGCTAAACGAGCGAGAGGGTTAGGCGACCGTATAGGTATTTATGACGATGATCATTTTAAGAAATATAATAAATATGATATAGAGGATTACTCAATGAAGCCGTTTATAAGTGAACTGCGGAATAGAATTGTGAAATATCCTAATATAAGATAAGTATGATACCCAATATTATTGATTGGTGCTGGCTAAGTGGAGCGCCTGTGCCTGACTAAATTAAAAACTGTATTGATTCTTGGAAAATATGTCTTCCTGATTATGAGATAAAATGCTGGACTACTCAAAATTTTGATATCAATTCCATAGAGTATGTAAGGGAAGCTTTCGAACAAAAGAAGTGGGCTTTTTGTGCAGACTATATACGTGCTTATGCTTTATTTACAGAGGGTGGCATCTATTTAGACTCTGATGTACAGGTGCTTAAATCGTTTAATGATTTGCTTCATTTTCATTTTTTCTCTTCAGTGGAATATATTCCTGATAATGTGAAATGTTTTGATGTAGTGAATAAATGCTTGGATACAAATTTAAATCGTTTGCCTAATGTAGACTATGTACAGGGAATAGGAATTCAAGCGGCCATTATGGGTGCAGAAAAAGGAAACGAATATATGAGTGATTGCCTGGCTTATTATAGAAATCTTCATTTTTCAATGAATAAGGGTTATGATAACATGGCTATTGTTGCTCCCAACATTTATGCCGTGAATGCTGAAAAATATGGCTTTAGATATAAAAATGAAGATCAGTATCTGGATAATAATATGGTAATTTTTAAAGATGAGGTTTTTTGTGAGCCAGAATTTATGAATCATCGTACCTATGCATTGCATCTGGTTGCTCATAGTTGGTATAATCCTACGCTATCACAGAAGATATATCAATCATTGGCTCAAATAAAATTTCTGAAGAGAATATTTGACTGGCTTGAGAATAGTAAATGTACTCGTAATATGATTGCTCTTATAAAGAAAAATATATGGCTGAAGTAGTGGCAAAAGAGGTGTTTACTTTTAAAAATGGATTTTTCCTACTTCTTTGTATGTGTTCAGTTGCATCTTATTTAGGAGGCCCGATCTGTTATGCTTTATTGGTGTTGTATTCGTTGTCGAAAGTTTTTAGAATTAAGGGATATACTTATAATATATTTGCTGCTCTTTTTATTCTTATTGCCATTATTAGTACATTGGTGAATTTAAGTGAAACAGAGGCTGTTTTTAAACCGGGACAAAGAATTGTAATGCTAATTTAGGTGATGATTGTATGCTGTCCTGTAATAAATAAACGTTCAATATATGCATATAGAAAAAGACTTTTTATCTACCTGCTTGCTGGTTTG
>NZ_DAWCXD010000029.1:0-44356 GCF_052357945.1 Bacteroides sp.
AGCTGCGTTAGGGACTTGCACCCGTTAGACTATGCCCATGTCGGGCGAACACGAGAAAGCCCCCGCAGATATTCAATAATATTTGCGGGGGCTTCTTGATTTAAAGATAAAATTATTTTTTCTTTCTAAGTACTACAGCGGTACGGGCAGGAATATAGAGTTTCAGCCACTCTTTCTTTTCCTTCTTGTACAGCGGATCGGTAATAGTGAAGTGCACGACAGAATCGTCTGCCAAACCATTTCCTCCAAATGCTACATCGTCGGTGTTCAGTATCACTTCATAAGCTCCCGGAGTTACCAGGAATCCATAATCAGTGAATGACTGCTTCGGATTAAAGTTAAAGACAAATATAAGGTCTTTCCGTTCGTATGCCAATACCTGATCGCCATCATTATGCCATATTTCCTGAACAGGTGTTGCCTGGAAATCTTTCACACTCTTGAGAACTTTCAGCATTTCTTTATCAAAATCACCCATATAGTGATAGGTCAGATTTTTGTTGTCCACCAAATCCCATTGGCGGCGGGCATATTTGCACGACCATCCGTTACCTTCACGCGGGAAGTCAATCCATTCGGGATGCCCGAATTCATTTCCCATAAAGTTCAGATAACCTCCGTTGATAGTCGAAGAGGTCAGCAGGCGGATCATTTTATGCAAAGCAATACCACGGTTGACAACATAATTTTCGTCTCCCTTCTGCATGTGCCAGTACATATCGGCATCAATCAGGCGGAAGATAATCGTCTTATCTCCTACTAATGCCTGGTCATGACTTTCTGCATACGAAATGGTCTTTTCATCCTGGCGACGGTTGGTTACTTCCCAGAACATGCTGGAAGGTTTCCAGTCTTCATCGATCTTTTCTTTGATTGTCTTGATCCAATAGTCCGGAATATTCATGGCCATACGATAATCGAAGCCGTAACCGCCATCTTCTACTTTGGCAGCCAGTCCCGGCATACCGGAAACTTCTTCGGCAATGGTTATCGCCTTCGGATTTACCTGATGAATCACTTCATTAGCCAGTGTCAGGTAACAAATCGCATTATCATCCTGATGACCGTTGAAATAATCTCCGTAGTTACAGAAAGCTTCACCCAGTCCATGGCTGTAATATAACATAGAAGTCACTCCATCAAAACGGAATCCGTCAAATTTATATTCTTCCAGCCAGTACTTGCAGTTTGATAACAGGAAGTGGATCACTTCATTCTTGCCATAATCAAAGCAGAGAGAGTCCCAAGCCGGATGTTCGCGACGAGCGCCCGGATAAAAATACTGATTCGGATCACCGGCAAAGTTTCCTAGTCCTTCTACTTCATTCTTCACTGCATGTGAATGAACGATGTCCATAATCACAGCAATACCCATCTCATGAGCAGCATCAATCAATGCTTTTAGTTCATCGGGGGTACCAAAACGCGAAGAGGCAGCAAAGAAACTGGATACATGATAGCCGAAGCTTCCATAATATGGATGTTCCTGAATAGCCATAATCTGGATACAATTATATCCTTCTTCAGCAATACGAGGAAGTATTTTCTCGCGGAATTCGTTATATGTGCCCACTTTTTCCTCCTGCTGTGCCATTCCGATATGACATTCATAAATCAACAGCGGATTCGTGTCGGGCTTAAATGTTTTCTTCTTGAATTTATAGGGGTTCTCCGGAGCCCAGACTTGTGCACTGAATATTTTTGTCTGTTCATCCTGTACCACACGTGTAGCCCACGCAGGAATACGTTCGCCTTGTCCGCCTTCCCAATATACATTCAGTTTGTAGAGATCGCCATGATGAATGGCATCCGCCGGCAGGTTGATTTCCCAAATCCCATTCTTTTGTTTTTTCAGCTTGTAGGCAGCTTTTTCCTCCCAATTATTAAATGTACCCACCATATAAATATGAGTAGCATTAGGAGCCCATTCACGGAAAGTCCACCCCTTATCGGTGCGATGCAATCCAAAATAAAGATACCCCGATGCAAAATCTGAAAGGGTTTGTTTTCCCTTATTCGTCAATTCAGCTTCTTTGTCTAATACATGCTGATGGCGTCCGGTGATAGCACCGGCAAAAGGCTCCAGCCAGGGATCGTTTTTTACGAGATTAAGTGTCTTTTCCATATCAGAATTGAATTAGGATTATGCTTTTACTTTTACGATTACTTTCTTCACACCATCCGGAGTGATACCGGGAGCATGACCGTCTTGCGGGAAAAAGATAGCAAACATTCCCGGTTTTACGGCAACGTATGTTTCTGCTAATCCTTCGAAGAAAGTAATATCTTTTTCTGCGTTATAAGGTGCATCTGCCGGAACACAGTCTTTAGCAGCAGTATACCCCATTATTTCTGTTCCCGACAATGGGATTTGAATATCAATAAATTCGTTATGAGTTTCCAGTTTGGCTTCCTCTTTTGTTTTAGGTTTGGTTTGTGCAATATTCACCAACAGATCTTTTCCTTTCAGTTCTGTTTTACCAACTTCCATGGCTTGGAGGTCATGAGACTTCAAGAATTCAATAGCTTGTGCAAACAGAGGGTTTAAAGACGCATATTTCTCCAGATTTTCTAAAGTATCTACTACCATATAAGTTAAATTTTAAAGTTTATATTCTAGGCATTATTTATTCAAAATCATCAATCGTATAATTTATAAAATCGGCAAACCGTTTGAATTGCCGGAACACTTTGTCTATCTGTTCCAACATATCCGGTCGGGTAAAGAAGTCATCGGGAACATTATAAGAGCAAACATATTCTTTACATTTCAAATAATCAATGTACTTGAAATCTTTCGGAAAACCTTTCGGAGCTGTTTTCAGAAAATCCTCTCCTATCACCGGGAAGTATTTCTTAAACTCCGGATCTTCTACGATCGCAACAAACTCTTCTATATTATCATAGATAGATTGTCGCACTGCTTTCAGGATATTGGTAGGCAGACACAAGCTTCCTCCGGCAAGCATTGAACCATCCGGCTGCAAGTGTACATAATATCCACAATGATCGGACTTCTTTCCTTTGGCATTGATATAACCTCCGAAATGTATTTTATAAGGTGTTTTATCCGCAGAGAAGCGGGTATCCCGGTAAATACGATAAGTACAGTCTTTGGGCTGAATCCCCCGGATAGTTTCATCAAACAGGGAAATACGGGCGATCACTGTTGCCAAAAAGTTGTCGAACTCGGCACGAGCTGTTTCATATTCTGCCTTATGCTCATTAAACCACTCACGATTATTATTCGCGGAAAGATCTTTTAAAAACTGAAAGATAACGGGTATGTTCATCTTTATCATTTTCTATTATTACTCTACAAACGTACAAATTTTATTTCATATAAACTACAAAAGGGGGTAAAAGGACATAAAAAAAGCATCGGCCTGGTAAAACCGATGCTCTAACACATTTATCAAAAAAACAGACTCTTCTGTCTCTGACGTACTTTAGCTTTCACAAGTGAAGTACAATCTCTTTAATTAATCTTATATCTAATACTATGAAAAACACATAAATATAACAGTACAAAAGAGACTTTTGTTCAGCAGTTCTATGTATATTTCAGTTAATTATAGTTTATAGAATTAAATGTTTCTCATTTATAGGCAATATAATGCGTTTCCAGTCAATCATTGCGTTGAATAACATGATATGGGAATAATCTTTCAAACATATTTGCGGAATGTCTTTCTCAACAATGAGCTGTCTGTCCAGAAATTCGCTTCGTTTCGTCCCTCGGAGTAACGGATGAGCCGGTGTGAACCAGGTATCTCCGTCATAGAGAGCAACATTAGCTATAGAGGTATCTGTCAGATAGCCATTTCTCACAATTAAAATATCATCCGCCATTCCTCTTTGAGCATACAAGGCATTCAGTTCTTCCCGATGCGCACTTTTATAAGTATAATCAATGGTATCGGACACAACCAAATGCAAAGAAGATACCTGTCGCATCTGATAGGGCGCATACGTAACTTCTTCCACTTCTTTTCCATATACAATCCGGCATTTATGAATTCCATTTAAAGTTGGCGGAGATATAAATTCCCGTAAATCCAGCGGAGTGCTGTCTTTCCAAAAAGCTGCACGGGTTTCATTAAAGCGCTCTGTGTGATAATCAAGATTATAAATCTGTCCATCCTCTATCCGGATAGTCTCAATAAATGGGTACATATACTTTTTGTTTCATTTCATTATACTCGCTTTCCACATCACTCTGGCAGGTGATCCCACCTCCACTTTTAAAATACATCTTCTCTCCTTCCTGTTCTACAAAACGTATCATAACGGCACTATCTAAATCAATGCCATCAGAATATCCCATAACTCCTGTATAAAATCCTCTGTCATAGGTTTCAGCTTCCTGGATAATCTGCATCGTCTTTTTCTTTGGAGCACCGGTAATAGAACCGGCTGGCAGTAATCTGAAAATAATATCTCCCAAATGCTCCTGATAATTTTCGGGCAATATACCCTGAATTTCAGAACTCGTCTGAAAAATAGCTCCCCGATTAGTCTGTAACCTATCCATATACCGATACCGGGAAACTGACACTCGGTTGGCAACCATACTTAAATCATTACGAATCAGATCTACAATGGTAGCATGTTCGGCAGTCTCTTTTGGATCATTCATCAATAATTGAGCAGCAAAGGGAATTGAAGCATCAATGGTTCCCTTCATCGGATATGAGCTAATTTTTCCCTGATGAATTCTAACAAATATTTCAGGAGAGAAAACCGTAAAACGATCTTTAATCCATAGCTTATAAATCGCTTTTGAATGAAAATAAATATCATTCAGAGTGAGATTGGTTTCTACCGGAGTGCGACACGTCAAATTAGTAAGGAAACTATTTCCTGCCAGGATGTTCTGTCGCACGATATTAAACGAGCGTTGATAGGAAGAGAAAGATTCTGCGAAAGGTTGCCAATGTAGTGAAGGCATTGTTTTTGCAGAGTAAGTGGCTATATTATCTTCTGCTGATATAATCTGATTGGTAAATCCATTCAGATTATATAAAACTTCAGTAGAATCAACAGCAGCGACCTCCTCTATATAAGATACATCTTGTAGATAATTTATAATGAAAATGAAAGGACGATGGAGTTGTCCCAACTGATTCATTCGTTTGATAGCCTGTTCCTTATTATATAAGTGCATAAAATACTTCTACGTTTAGGGAAGGCAAATGTACGCAAAAAGTATAGATTAGAAAAAGATAGCAATAAAAAAAGGGTTGCCCGATGTGTCATATCGGCAACCCTTTATCATTTATAAGATTGGTCAAATTACTTCATTACAGCTTTTACTTGAGGAAGCATCTTCTTTACATTTTCATTTTCCGGAGAGATCTTAGCAGCTTCTTCCAGATAGTCTAATGCTTCTTTAAATCTACCATCGGCTTTTTCTTTTTCTGCAGCATATTTATCTGCATCAGAATTTGCCAAAGGAGCAGCTTTCTTCAGGATATTAGCACCATCATTATAGCACAGAACTCCTAAACTGTACAATGCATTTGTCTTATACTGCTTGTGATCCAAAGGAATTACTTTCTTGAAACAGTCTTCTGCTTCTTCTGCTTTTCCGGCTTTCTGTGCAGCAAGTCCTGCTTTCAGATAGTGAAGGCTATAATTCTTCACCATTGTTGTATTCTTAGGATCTACTTTCAATCCTTCTTCCAATGTAGCTACATATTCAGCAGTCTTCTTTTGCGCATCTAAAGCCAAAGCTTTGCGAGCATAGGCATTTCCGATATTGAACTTCTTTTGAATTGCTATATCAAAAAAAGTCACAGCTTCCGGATATTTCTTCACAGCATCGGCAGCTATACCACAATAATAAGCGGTTGCAGAATCTTGATTATTCGTTTGTTTCAAATATTCACTGAATTTCGCATACGCTACAGGATAATTTTTAGCATTAAATGCATCATTTCCTTCTTTTTTCAATTGCTCTGGGTCGGTTTGTGCAAAAACATTAGTCACTACAATACAAAATGCAAATAAAAAAATCAATTTCTTCATAACTTTATGTGTTTTTTAGTTGTTTATCGCTCAAAAGTAAAAGTTATAATAGAAAAACACAACCCTATTTTATTTTTTTGAGCTTTTTGAAACCTATATAACGTTCGTTATTCTTCGTAAAAATGGCGTTTTTCTATTCATTCTTCCCAAACCATATAAATAAACAAAATTCTATCTCTATTATAAACTACTGATTCATAGTCACAAAGAAATATATGAATAAAAAAATGCCAGAAAGTTTTTGAGTTTTCATAAAAAGCACTACCTTTGCATCCGCAAATAAGGCTGGTTCCGTAGCTCAGCTGGATAGAGCAACGCCCTTCTAAGGCGTGGGTCAAGCGTTCGAATCGCTTCGGAATCACTTAAATAAAACGCTGATTATCAACAGATAATTAGCGTTTTGCTTTTCTAAAAAAGTTCATTTCTGAATTAAAAAAACAATCTGCATAGACTCCCCATTCTAATCTGTATTTCACAAAAAAGATCGTTCTTACATCAAAACAGAACTATCTTATGACATAAGTATACTGCTGATTAATGTAAAATAGCCACTCAAAAAAAGAAGGGAGAGATTCTTTTTCACATAAAATTCATTTTAACTTGGTGCATTAAATTATAAAGTATATATGAAATATTCCTTTGATAATTTGGAGAAGGTTCTGAAAATGAAAAAGGAATAATTCCTGAAAATACAGTTCTAAGCTCAATTTGTTGGCGTAAAATTTGCTAATACGTGGTTTTGTGTGTTCCTTTGTACTATAATCAATAAATTAGACATGAAAAAACTTCTATTTTTAATTATGACTGCACTGATAGTAGTTGGATGTAGTAAAAGTGATGAAGAAAAAAGTGACATTCAGGAAATTTGGCTAAATGGATACAAAGCTCTTACTCCAGAGTCTGATTACGAAAATATTTCCACCACATTTTTATTATTTAAGGCTGACAACAATGAGGAATTTGATGTGAAAAAGCAAACTTTTTCAGGGAATATACTTGATTATCAAAAAATACAAGATGAAACTTGGAATTTGCTGTCAAAATCAAAAATTAAAAAGAAAGATGGTAGCATAGTTGATGCTACTTATTCTATATTTGCCTCGTCAATAAAAGAAACATATACTTCCGCTAAAGTAAAGATTGGTAAATATTTTATGGTAGCAATATATAGCGACTCTAAAACAGGATATCATTGGCTATATTCAAATAAATATGCTTGTCAATATGTTGACATACCATATCGATATAATCCATGGGACTATTCTGTAGTTTTCCCATGTGATTTGCATAATTATGGAAAGATAGAATGGGTTTCATGGAATCAAACTCCTTATCCATATGAGTTTGAATTTTCAAAATAGGTCCATCTGCCGAAAACATTTAAAATCAGCAATACTCATTTCAAATCGGACTCTCTATAAAATAGAGCAATTTCTCAAGCTCTGAAAATAAAATATAGATACCTCTAACACTTTACTGTATCTGTTTCAAATTGCTAATAATAAAGCGATGAATTCAAATTCATCGCTTTATTATTAGCCCTAGATGGAAATATTTCCTTTACTCTTTTGTATTCTCATCCCCCACTATACCTGATGAAGAATTATCAGGAGCCTGATCTATCAAATCCATAAACTGATCCAGTTTAGGAGTTATAATAATCTCGGTCCGGCGGTTACGAGCTTTTCCTTCTGCCGTATCATTACCGGCTACCGGATTAAATTCACCTCGACCGGCAGCAGTCAGGCGTTTGGGATTTATACCATAAATATTCTGTAATGCCTGAACAACAGATGAAGCACGCAACGCACTCAAATCCCAATTATTACGTATATTCGTACGAGATATCGGATCGGTATCTGTATTTCCTTCTACCAAAACATCATAATCTTTGTAGTCCTGAATGATTTTGGCTATTTTACTAAGCACAGCCTCTGCTTTATTGCTAATTTCATAACTTCCTGATTTATAAAGCATGTTATCTGCTAAGGAAATATATACAACACCTTTCAATACCTTAATATCCAAGTCACGCATCTCTTCACGGGTAAGCGAACGGGTAAGTTTATTGACCATTACGAGATTCAAAGAGTCTGATCTATTCTTTTCTTTAACCAAATGCTGGATGAAACGGTTTGAAGCATTGATCTCATCTATCAACTTACCCATATTCATATTCCCTTGAGAGCTCTGTGTAAGACTCTTATTCAAGATGCTTTGCATATCGGACAAGCTCTTGCGTAACTCACTATTATTCCGCTGCGCTTCGGCAAGTCTCTCCTCAAGACTTGTTGAACGTGCCTGATTTTCTCTTAGCTGCAATTGACTTTCCTGATATTCTGTTTGCAACTTTGTATAATCAGTTTTTAAACCTTTAAATTGCTTCTGACTTACACAACTCGCCAATACTATACATCCTGTCAGTACTAACAACGGTCGAAAAAGATTCTTCATAACTCTATTATTTTAATTACTAACTTTTTAAGTGACCAACTGCAGCCGTTTCCACAACAATTGCGTAAATCGGTTGGTTATGAACACATTTATCGAGATAAAGCTCGAACGACCTTATAACATTTCAAAAGAACGAAAGGTTTAGTATGTAAATAAAATCTGTTTTTATCAGAGTTTGATCCATCCTGCCAAGTTATCCAACTTAATTTTATAAATTTGCACCATACTAAAACATTACTGCGTGAAAAACAAACGTTGGATTTATTTTGCAATTACTTTCGCAATTATAGTGTTAGGATTGGCTTCCCGAAAACATGGTGATATATTGCCCGAATTTATCGCAAAGTATTCAGGCGATACGCTTTGGGCAGCCATGGTATATTGTGGAATACGCTTTCTTTTCCCGTCATTATCTATACTCAAGACCATTGTTATTTCCTTATTATTTTCTTATTGTATAGAAGTTAGCCAACTATACCAAGCAGACTGGGCAAATACTGTACGAAACACCACACTTGGAGCATTAATCTTTGGACATGGTTTTCTATGGTCAGATATGATCTGTTATACTGTTGGAGTATCATTATCCGCTGTTATAGATTTAGGAAGGATTATTATCTCTCAAAAGAGAAACCCCTAGAAAAAAAGCACTGCAAACCTACTTTGTTTACAGTGCTCTTTCCGATTATCATTTAAACTACCTATCACAATCTACAATGAAAACTATCGCTCAAAGGTAACTTCTTATTAGTGGAAACAACCTTTATTTCATTTTCACCAGGTTCTAGTTCCACATTTTTCCATTCCAGAATAGCATACGAATCCAGTATTGCTTTACCATAACTCTTACCGTTTACAAACAATTCGGCTCCTGACAGATTCGTGAAAGCAGTAATTGTTTGCAAACGTTGTGTACGCACTGTGTTACGTTTGCCTGTTAAATAAAGCATTGGTTCTTCCCTATTCCAGTTGGCCTTATAGAAGTAGAAAGCATCTTTACAAACTTTCCGGTCGAAGGTAACCAAACCTTTATCATTAATTCCGGGACGGTCTCCTTCAGTGCGATGTGCAGCGCCAAAATCAAACATATTCCAGACAAAGCTCCCCCATACATAAGGACGGGAAGAGATTGTTTTCCAGTTTTCAATGTGATAATACGTCTGCCAGTTTTCAGGATGCCACCAACTGGTTGGTACAGTTTTAACCAACGAATCTTGTTGATGGTAAATACTTGCACCGGCACCATATTCACTGATAGCGATACATATTTCCGGATGATCCTTATGCATTCGATCCAACCATTTCCCCAAATCAGCGGGAGTGCCACCATACCATCCATCATAACGGTTCCAAGCAATAGCATCCGTTATGAAATTCAAATCTCCCATTTGATTACTTGCGGAGGTCGTAGGCCGGGTAGGATCTTCCTGATGTGCCAACACATTTAATTCTTTGATGTACTCAACCGGATTATCTCCCAACTCCGTCAACTCATTAAACACTCCCCATACACAAATAGAAGGATGATTATAATGTTGACGAATCAGTTCTTTGAGCTGTTCCTTTCCGTTGGCACGGAAAGCTGGTAAATCCACAAAACCCTTATCATTATATCCACCAGGCCCCACAAAAGGTATTTCAGCCCATACAATAATACCATTCTTATCCATCAGATCATAGAAATAAGTAGCCTGCGGATAATGCGCCAGACGAACAGCATTCACTCCCATCTCCAACATCAATGCCGCATCTTCCTCATGGTGTTGCGGACGCAGCGCATTGCCCACCTCACTCCTATCCTGATGACGGCAAACGCCTTGAAGAGGCAAGTGTTTTCCATTCAGGAAAAAACCTTTATCAGGGTCAATCCGGTAAAAACGAAGTCCCAACGGTTGTATGACACGATCTACCATCTGACCATTCCGGGAAAGAATCACTTCCGCCTGATAAAGGAAAGGATCTTGGCGACCATTCCACAAATGAGGTTGATCGATTTCAAATGTAAATTCCTGCTGCATTGCTGCGTTTCCAGAAAGATTCACTTTCTTTGTTCCTTCTTTCACCACCCTTTGACCATCTAACAGGCGTACATTAAGCTCTACTTCCCGATTACCACTACCTCCGTTTGATAAATCAACAACAGCACGCACCTTAGCATACTTATGGCTCACACTATCCTGTATCAGACGTACTCCGGGAGAAGCATAATTCAAAGGAGAAATACACGTCTCATCAATAATCAGTAAATGTACATCCCGATAAATACCTCCATAAAAATTAAAGTCACCGACCAAAGGCATAATATCCAACTGTTCACCATTATTCACTCGTACCAATATAGAATTTTCTTTTCCATATTCCACCTTTCCAGTGATCTCAAAGATAAAAGCCCCATATCCCCCACGATGCTCACCTATATGACGACGATTGACAAACACATCCGCAATGTTATTCACTCCTTCGAAACGAATAAAAAGACGTTTTCCTTTCCATTCGGAACGAATAAATAAATTCTTCTCATAATTGCCAATTCCCCGTTTATAGTCTATCTTACCGGACAAAGCATCCTGCGCATTCCAAGTATGAGGCAAATCAACTCTTACCTCTGTTCCCTTCTGTACCTGATGCGAAAACCGGAAATTCCAATCATTATTTAGCAAGATATCCTGTCGCTGGGCAAACATCGACATACCGCAAAGCATGAATAAAACAACCGATACCAAACGGCTGGACTGTAAAAAAACTGTTCTCATATTATTTCTTTAATGATGACTTCTTTATTCTGATAAAAGAAGATAATGATTCGACCTTATTCTTATATTTTTTCTCATCTACCCGATTCTTGTTTTCCTTCTTATCAATCTGATGATCAAACAACATACTGGCTTTCTTCACGTCGCCTTTCATCCATTCCGCATAACTATAACGCCGGTCAACAGCATTATCTCCTCCTTCCCACTGAATATAGACTTCACCTTTCGTCTTAGCTTTCAAATTCTTGAAAACCCCGGCAAAGCTTTGCCCGCTTAACTGTTCAGCGGGAACAGGAAGTTTACAAAGTTCACATAAAGTCGGGTACAAATCAACAAATTCCACCATCGATTTTGTTTTTCCCTTTTTCATTCCCGGCACACGGACAATCAACGGTACATGAGTAGAAGTATCCATCAGATTATGTTTACCTATAAAATCATGTTCTCCCAGATTCCAGCCATGATCCCCCAACAAAACCACAATTGTATTATCCGATAATCCCAGTTCATCCAATGCATCCAATACCTTGCCGATCTGTGCATCCACATAACTCAAACAAGCATAATATCCATGTTTTACCTCCCGTTGGAAGTCAATATCACTCGTATCCGTAACCCGTGCATACGCATATATCTCGCTCGAATTACGAACCTGCTCCGGTAATCCTTCAGGCCGGAAACGATTGGTAGCCAAAGGTATTTCCTCCCGTTTATATAAATCCCAATATTTCTTTGGAGCATTGAACGGCAAATGAGGTTTCCAGAAACCACAAGCCAAGAAAAAAGGTTTGCCGGTTTCCTTCATCCTTTTCAAGTCACGAATAGCCCGGTTTGCAAGTTTCCCATCATCATAGGCAGTATCAGGAACATCAGCAGATTCACAGAAAGGTCCCCTCATCGTTTTCGGATTAATCGTTTTTCCCGATTCCGAATTCATCCAAAGTTCCCATTTATTATATTCCGCCCAATATACATCATATCCATCCGGATGATTCCGGTAAGGAGGCTCGCTCCACGAATCCGCATGATCGCTGATATGATGAAACACCTTACCGTCCGAAATTGTATGATAACCATTCCGGGTGAACCATCCCGAAATAGGTATTGCTTCGGGACAATCTTTGCTGGCATAGGCGGAAAAACTAATAAAGCGATCGGGATAATGAGGATATACCCCCGTCAATAAACTAGCCCGGGATGCCCCACTCACAGGAATATTACAATACGCATTCTGAAACAAGACACCACTTGCCGCCAAACGGTCCATATTAGGAGTTTTCACTACATCCACCCCGTAACACCCCAGTTCGGGACGCATATCATCAGCCATTATAAAAAGGACATTCATTTGGGATGCATCCTGTTGTGCACGTAGTATAGATGAGATGCAGCAAGCTGTTCCACAAAAAAACGCATATTTTATTGATATTCTATTTTTCATTTTCTACCTTAAATTTTCAAGACCTGCAATATACTAAAATATTACAGGTCTTATGCATCATTTCAATTTAAAATTACTTTGTCCATACCGGATTTTGTTCCAGATTCGTATTTAAAGCCAATTGCTTCAAAGGCAACGGATACAGATAATAATGTTCCTGCCATCCAAGCGGGGTATCAAAGAAATAAACATATCCTTCATCAGCACCTGCACCACCCGTTACTTTCAGATTCTTGGCCGAAGCCCCTGTCACATAAGCACCCAGCGGTTGTTTGTTAACATAGTCTCCTTTCTTCCATCTGCGCAAATCATCCAGACGGAAACCTTCACCCATCAACTCAACTCGTCTCTCCCTACGCACTTCCCACAAGAGAGCAGGAACGGAAGGATCACGCTTCGGATCAAAAGCATCATTAATATCATTCACCACCATTTTCGCCACATTAGCTCTTGCCCGAAGTTTGTTAATAGACTTATCCGCAGCAGCCTGGTCTAGCTTATTCAATTCGCACATCGCTTCGGCATAATTTACCATTACCTCACCTATACGGAACAGCGGGGCATCTGTTGTATTCACCCCATTCGCGTTGGTAGCTACAGTATGTGTATTATAATATTTCCATACCCAGAATCCCATTTGGGAAGCATTCCAGCCCTGTCCCCAGTTCATATTCTTAAAGTGAGGTTGTCCTTGCACAGTGAATCCTTTAAAGTTGGAAGACGGCAAACGATGATAAGTTTCACCGGAAATCGTAGCCATTAAATCTATAAATTCTCTGTCCTGCGCATTATCCGTATATTTCCAATCAGCCGTACTGGGTCCGTTTTCTTTCTTCACCATATATGGAGGACAGATCGTCAAATACAACCGGTAATCACGATCACGGAATTGTCCATACATATTCTTATCACCCCCATAATGACTAGTCGTCGTGCTAACCGGTCGTCCATCCGTACAAAGATAACTGTCTACCGCGTCTTTCGTTGCCTCAATATAAGATTCACCTGTACGCACCATACGAGTCAAACCATGCATTAACTGTCCGGTTTCATAAGCCTTATACAGAAGAACACCTGCCACCCCATCCAGTGTTTCCGAATTAAACAACTCATCATATTTAGGATGCACATTCGGATATTGCTTAATCACCTCTTCAGAAGCACGGGCACATTCTTCCAGATAAGTATCTGCCCCCGACAAACCATGATATTTTCTCCAAGTTCCTTCAAATAAAGCAAAACGGGAAATAAGAGCTTTCACCACATACATATTAATTGTATTTTTCCCATCCGCTTCGATATTACTGCCAATATGTGTTTCCGCATATTTCAAATTAGACAGAATATTGGAAGCCACCAAGTCACGACTATCACGTTTTCCATAAAGCTCGGGACTTTCCTCTGTCAAAGCATGTTCTACCCAGGGAATATCACCAAATTTGGAAAGCATCTGAAAGTATTTATAAGAACGGAAGAAATATCCCACACTTCTCCAATGCTCCCTCTCGGTCTCACTCATTTCCGAATGATCGATATTATCGAGCATCAGATTGACACGACGGATATAATCATAATCCCAATCTTTAGACTCATCTGTAGCCTTTGCTTTGCGATATGCCCACTGGCCTTCATATCCATCCAATCCTTTTATCATGTTATCCGATTCAAAATCACCACGGAAAATCTCATCCGTTTGCCCTGTATCATACGTATATCCGAAGAACACGTTATACAATCCCCATGTATACGTTTTAAAGTTGTCATAGGTAGTAAAGACCGATGCTTCTGTTTGCTGTCCTTTGGGATAAACCTCCAGAAATTCGTCATTCAGACAAGACGACATCAACAAACAAAGACTAACGCTTACACATAGTATATATTTATTCATAATAATTACTCTTTAAGTTGTGAAACAATCAGAATGAAAGGTTTATACCGAACGAATACTGTCTCATATACGGATAGGTAAAACCACGTTGTCCTAAATCATCCGTGACAGAACGTTCCGGATCAAGTCCCTTCGGCAAGTGGTCGAACGTATAAAGATTCTCACCACTGAAGAACACAGCCAGATTATTAACTCCAATCTTACTCATCCACTTAGACGGGAAATTATAAGAAAGCGTTATATTACGAATACTTAAATACGATCCATCCTGTAGATAACGAGTTTGTACACGTGTATTGGCATCTGTATTTCCGGCCGCTTTCTCATAAATACGGGGGAAATAACTATTCGTATTTTCCGGAGTCCAGTAATTCAACTGTGAATCATAAACGGTAGTCCAAGCATCATAATGCGGATAAAACAGATCGTTCATCACCCACAAATCCCGTTTACCAACTCCTTGCAGCAAGAATGACAGAGAAAAACCGTTCCAACTTGCACTACCATGAATACCATACTGATAACGCCGGGTATTATTACCGATGATTTTACGGTCTCCCGGATCTTTCGTTGTACTGGTACCGCTGTTGATTATATTATTACCATCCAAATCCTTATATAATATATCTCCCGGATTCGGATTATATCCTTCCACTTTAGCAATACCCGGTTTCAATTTACCGTCCGCATCAAAATCATCCACTGTATACAAACGATCGGTTACATATCCCCAGATTTCACCCAGCTCCATTCCTACACGATATGTTTCATTATTATTCTTATCCTTACCAAATAATCCCGTTTCATTATTGTATTTGGTAATCTTAGTTTTCGCATCGTAAAGATTGAAACCTATACTATATTTCACTTTTCCGATCTGATCGTTCCAGTCAACCGAGATTTCCCAACCTTTAGAACGAAGGTCAGCCGTATTCTGTAAAGGAGCACTTGCACCTAATACACCCGGAAGTTCAGAGCCCGGAGCAAGCATGCCCTTGGTATCTCTGCGATACCAGTCGAACACCATATTCAATCTGTTATCCAATAGTCCAAGATCGAATCCGACATCAATTGTCGTTACTTTTTCCCAAGTAAAGCTATTGCTAACCAAAGCAGCTGGTTTCAAAGTAGTAACTTTAATACCTGAAACAGTCCAATAAGCTTGCTCTGCATCCATGCCAGGGATATATGCATAAGGACTAATACTCTGATTCCCGATATTACCCCAAGAACCACGCAATTTCAAGTTAGAAAGAACAGAATTTAAAGGTTTCATAAATGCTTCCTCGCTGATACGCCATCCGGCGGAAACCGAAGGGAAGAAACCGAAACGGCTATTCTTCGGGAATTTGGAAGAACCGTCATAACGTCCGTTCGTTTCAAGCAAATACTTGCCGGCAAACGAATAGTTAATGCGATAGAACAACCCTCTTACCGTATAACGTTCAAATTTGTCTTTAGCAAAATAATCACCTGTCGACTGCGAAATAGACGGCAGATCTTCATTAATCATATTCATACGCGACATCTCAGCATAACGATAGTCACTACTCTCCTGATTGAAACCTCCCATCACTGTTACATCATGTTTGCCCCATGAATTGTTATAGTTAGCATAGAAGTTCAATGCATTATAATCCGTAATACCATTGGAATATTCATACTTGGAATTGGCAGTGGAAACCTCTTTCACAAAGTTACCTCCATGTGCATAATAGAACTTCTTCTCAAATTTCGTTTTCTCGTTACTTAGATGATTGAATGTATACTCACCAATCAACTTCACATTCTTCAAAGGACTGATTGTAACCTTTCCGAAAATACGAAGATTATTCTTTTGAATAGTTGTCGGATATGCCAGGTCAATCAAGTTACGAGGAGTATTGATCGGTAATTCTTCACCATCGATATTCATTGTTCCAGTAGGGAAATAAGAAGGGAATGCGACTGCTGCTCCCCATATACCATATCCTCCGGAAGTTTCCGGCAGAGAAGAGTTAGAGTTCGTATATTTAATATCCAATTCCGGAGTAATCCATGAAAACACATCTGAACGGAGATAAGAAGACACATTGTAACGCTTGTACGTATCTTTATCCGAAGCCAGTACCCCATTTTCATTCACCATACCGAAGGAGAAACGATAAGAAATATCTTTCGTACCGCCACCTACCGAGATATTATGAGTTTGCTGGAAACCAGTCTCCATCATATCATCGAAAAGATCAGTTTCTGCCAAGCTATAACGCAGCCCGTCCACCATTGCATAACCATCCGGATATGCAGACGGATTAGCATTATATTCCTTCAAAAGTCCCAACCAGGTATCTACGTTCTGACCACTTTGATAATTGATTGTCCCCATGTCCTTATAAGCCTGTACCGTTTGGAGCGGAGTAGCCTTATGAGGCATATTGGCAGGTCTGCTAAAAGAAAAGTTATTTGAATAATTAATAGAGAGTTTAGTTGCATCCGAGCCTTTCTTTGTAGTAATCAAAATCACACCGAAAGCTGCCCGTGCTCCGTAAATAGCAGAAGATGCCGCATCCTTCAAAACAGTCACCGATTCAATATCGTTCGGATCGAGCATATTAATATCCATCTCCACGTTATCCACCAGCACCAGCGGTTTCCCATTCTTATCCAGACTGTTGACACCACGAATGTTGAAACTCATTTCTTCACCGGGTCTTCCTGAATTACCTGTAATCTGCAAGCCGGGCATTGCCCCTTTCAAAGCGTCACTCACAGACACCACCGGACGGTCACCTAAAACATCATCCATCTTCACACTGCTCACCGCACCTGTCAGGTTCGCTTTCTTTTGTACGCCGTAACCAACAACTACTACTTCGTCTATTAACCGGGTATCTTCTTTCAAAGTTACATTGAGAGGACGTTGATCTTTCACCACCACTTCCTGTGTGGCATAGCCGATATACGATATGGATAAACGGGCATTCGGAGTAACCATCAAGGAGAAATTGCCATCCATATCCGTAATGGTACCTTCCGTAGAATCTACCACTTTCACATTTGCCCCAATCACCCCTTCACCTGTAGGATCAGTGATTCTGCCTTTTAAGACAAACGCTTTTTCCTGTTCTTTCTGCGGTGTCACTGCATGGAACATAATCACCCGGGGTCCGTTCACTTCATAACTGACGTCCGTACCGGCCAGCAATTGTCCCATCACATCATTAATAGTACCGTTATTTATATTCACAGAGACTTTCCTATTCAAATCAATGTCATTATTACGAATCAGGAAAGAGTAATTGCCTTGCTTCTTTATTACTTCAATGGCTTCTTTTAAAGTAATATTATCTACTTTCACACTGAATCGCTTACTTTGTTCCTGTGCCGATAGCTGGAAACCACCAGTCAAAACGTTTCCTACAGACAAAAGCAGAAGCATTAATAATATTCTTTTTACTATTAATCTCATATTTTTCACTATTAAAGGTTAACATAATATCTTTCTATACAACGCTGAACCGCCGATATATCTATCGACTAAGTTCCCAATCATACTTTACTTTTTCTTATTTTACCTCCTTTTTCTTGTCAGTTATAAAGATAGTGTCTCCACTAACTTTCCATGTATATTGCTTCTCAACGTTGATTTCTCCCAATATATCATTGATACTTTGATTACTATTAAAACATCCGGAAAAGCGTTCCGCCTTCAGACGTTCACTCTCTAAACTGATCTTCACCTGGAATTTGCGCTCCAGACGGTGTGCGATGTCGGCAAACGGAGCATCCTCAAATGTCAGGCCACCATCCAACCAGTCACAGGCAGAACTAGCATTTGATTTCATTTTCTCCATGCGGCCCGTATTCTTATCGTAAAAAGCCTGTTCGCTAGGGAATAGTTTCATTACCGAACCGGACAAAGTGGCTAAATTGACACGACCTTCCAACAAAGATACCATTACATAATTATCGTCATCATAAGCGCGTACATTAAAAACAGTCCCTACCACCTTTATCTGTACACCATTCGTATTTACAAAGAAAGGAATCTTCTCATTTTTCGCCACCTTGAAATATCCTTCACCATCAAGCGTAACATCACGTTCACGAATACCGAACCCACGGCAATAACGTAACACAGAACCCGCATTCAATGAAACCTCTGTTCCATCCGGAAGCACAATATTCGTCCGCGAACCAGCTGGCACTTTAATTTCATAAGGAGAATCCGCATTCGTATATACTTCCGTAAGATTTTCAGTATAAGTGTACCAGAAGTAATTACAGCCCAACAACAAAATAATTGCAGCAGCTACCTTCAGCCACACAGGAACTATCTTCCGCGAACGGACAGGTTTCATCTCAGCAGCGGCTATTTTTTCTTTTATCTGTGATAAATTAGCATCCTCTACTTTGGCAAATGCAGGCACAGAAGAAACAGCCCATACTGCGGACATCTCCCGGAAAATTTTAGCTGCATCTTCATTGGAAGCCAGATAAGCGAACAGAGCTTCTTTCTCCTCTTCGGTGCAGTTACCGGACAGATAGTTGCTTATCCGGATTTCCAATTCTTCTATATGATAAGAGTCATTCATAAACGTACTTTTTCTATGGGTGTATATAACTAGATACGCAATAAAAAAAGAAACGTTTAAAAGAAAAGCGATTTTTTTTAGAGAAACATCAAAATAGCTATCATATAAGGAGTACCCAGTGATTCGCGTAGCTTAGTCAATGCTATTTTCATCTGTACTCTTACAGTGGTCACATTAATATTCTGCTCCTCGGCAATTTCACTGTATGTCTTACCCTCATACAAACTTGCTTTAAATATGGCACGGCATTTGGCTGGCAATTCCTCCACCTTCTTCATGATGATGGTATTCATTTCGCTATGCTCCAATGCCTGCAAAGGATTATCGGAAGAAAGAATATGATTTTCGAGAAAAGCCCAGATTTCTTCCATCTGTTCCGTCATCTGTTTTTCGTTGAAGTAGGAAGAACGCAGATAACTAATACTTGCGTTTTGAATAGCACGCCGCAAGTACGGAAGAGCCGGGTGAGTGATATGGTGGCGATTCTGCCAAAAAGCGACAAAGACATCATTCACAATCTCCCCTGCCACCCTCTTGTCATGCACATAATAAACAGCTATCGCACACAAATAAAGGTAGTAGGTATGATAGATTTTATCAAATGCTTTTGTATTACCGTGATTTAACTGTTCAATTAGATTTTCAGAGATTTCTGGTAGATTCATTCGTTGTCTTTCTTTAAGGAACGGTGCAAATATAGCGATTAATTCAGAAAAACAAAATTCCAATCAGATAAACCGGAGCCCGGCAATCATTCCTTAACCCTACAATCCCATCGGTATTTTCAACAAATACCAAACGATAAACAGCAATGTCCAGACAACCAGGATGCCTAATGAATATCTCCAAGTATATTTCAGCAATGAACCATACGTAATCTGCTTATCATATTGCCGCATATAGGTAAGCACCAGAGGCATATAGAATAAGAAAGGAGTAATGGCATTCGTCGAACTATCTCCGATACGGAAAGCACATTGTGCTATATCCGGAGCAATTCCCATCTGTGCAAACATCGGGATAAAGATAAAAGACATAAAAGCCCATTTGGAGGTAGCAGATACCATAATCAGATTTATCAATGCCGTAAACAGAATAAACAGAACAAGAGCAGACAAAGGAGCCGGTTCAAACGAAGAAAGCAAGTCAGCCCCCATAATCGCCAGACATTTATCCAGATGGGAATATTCAAAACAGGCAAACATCTGCGCAGCGAAGAAAGCGATAACGAAATACACTCCAAGAAGTTTCATTGGCTGCGTAAGTCCTTCAATCACGTCATTGTCAGTGCGATACCGTCCGGAACTGAATCCATAAGCCATTCCCGTAATACCTGCTCCCAAAGAAAGCAAAAACAAAATACCGGCAATAAAAGGCGAATGCATCAAACCACCATTCACACCCCGCAAAATTCCATAAGAAGAAAAAGTAAGCCACAAGATAAGAGCCACATAGATAGCTGCCACAACAATGGAAATCATAATGGCACGCCGCTCTTTACGAGACAGAGGATGGTAAGCCACCACCTTCATACTGCCTTCATACTTACCTAACGTAGGAAGAAGCCATTTTTGAGTAATCCAATACACAATAGCCGTAATGGGCACCGTTGAAGCACTCATAAAAAAGTAATTGCAAAGAGGTTCTGTATTCCCCTGATAACCCGTTTGTGCCAGTGCAGCCTCTTGCGTGGTATGCGCCAACAACGGGTCCATCGTACTCAATACAATATTAGCACTATACCCGCACGCAACGGAAACATAAGCCGTAACAATCCCTGCAATCGGATGAAGCCCCACCCATTGAAACAGCATAGCAGCAATAGGCAATAAAATGATATATCCACCATCACCAATGGCATTCGACAACAAGCCAAGCACAATCACCCACAAGATGATCTTCCTCTTTTCCTGCCGGTTTCCCACCCCCATGCGGATACAAGCATCAATAAAACCGGAATGTTGTGCCACTCCCAATCCGAACATAGCAATAATCACCATGCCCAATGGAGCAAAACCTGTAAAGTTCTTAATAGCATTCCGCAACCACCAGCGGATTCCTTCCGGACTCAACAGGCTTTGTACACGGATATCCTCACCTGTCTGCGGCAATGTCACTTTCAATCCATAGATATCGCATATCCATGAAAGAAAGACCACTGCCATTGTCAGCAGAAGGAACATCGTAGCGGGATGGGGCATGCGCCATTTATTCTTCATCATTTTCCGACTAAGCAAGAAGCTACCGTTAATACTTAATTTACTCTTCGTCAGGCTCCAGATTATCCAGATCAATAATACGCAATTCCAATGCACGTACTGCCAACCGGGTAGCATTCACTCCCACCCGTTCTCCATTCGGGAAAAGGCGTCCAATAAGATCATTCTGCCGTTTCTCCAATGATTTCACACCAAAAGGCATTCCTTTCAGATTGGCAATCATCTCTTTCGTATAACCCAAAGCCAGATGACGGAGAAAACGTTCATCGTATTCATCAATATCATAGCTGATGACAGCCTCCTGACGCTTAGCATCATTGGCTACAGATTTCTTGAAACGATCTACAATCTTTTCCAGAATCGGATAGTTAAATACCAATTTCTTTCCATCCATCACAGCCTGTACATCTGTTTTCGTCAGTAGCTCACCCGTTTTGAGGATAATTCCATCGGCACCGGCATTCAATACGTCCACCCACAACTTTTCGTTCAGAATCTCACCCGTGAAGATCAATACCCGAACTCCTTTGTAACGTTTGAATATATTCTTGCAAATATCAACGCCAATGGTCGTAGAACCTCCTAGTCCTAAGTCCAACAATACCAGATCGGGAAGCTGGGCCTCCATCAACGGCCAAAACTCACTTTCCGTCATTGCCGTGCCGATTACTTCTGCATTCGGTATTTCATGACGGAATATTTCTTCTGTCCCTTTCAACTCCAGTTTTACATCCTCTACAATAATAACTTTAAACTTCTGTTCTTCCATGTTCCTTATCTAATAACTTTTATGTGTTTTCCTTTTATCGGCGCGGAATAGTGAAATAAACCGTAAACCCGCCGCCTTCAGCCGGCTCGGCATTGATACGGCATCCCCTACGTCCCGCAAATTCGTCGTGGTCGCGAATAATTTGTTTGCATACCAGATATTCCGTTCCCCTCAACTCCCCTTTTTCACCGGAAGTCATACGTGCCAAATTCGGATAAAATAGTTGATTCAACTCTTCCACACTCTTCTCACGTCTCGTATCCGTAAAGAGGAAACGAATATATTCATTATCCTTGCGCGCTTGCAGACGTATCACTCCATCTTCACGTACAGTCAATGCTTCATCAATCAAATTTTCCAATAGAAAACGCAACTGATTCACGTCTCCTATCACCTTCGCCTCCATCGGCTCTATTTCCAATTCTATCCTCTCCGGCCGATTCTTCATCAACTTCTTGAAATATTTTCCAGCAGCATCCAAAAGTTCCTGTACCGGAATCACCGTACGCCGGAAAGTGACCTCCTCCAATTGACGGGAAGCACACGAACTCAAAATCGTAAAGATTCCCTTATAGTATTCAATCAATTCCGTCATAGTCTCCACCGCTTCACGCTCCTCCGTTTCCGAAAGATTCTGCGCATTCAACCGCCCTACAATCTGTTTGATCTTATTCGGATAATAAATCGTCTCATGTTTAATCGTCGACAGACAGTTGTCAAGCACCATATTCTGGACATGCAACATGCTGTCTTCCCAGGAAGCCCGGCGTGTTTCTTCGTGTGCCGACTCGATATCCCGGTATTTTGTAGCCAATTTCACCACTGCGTTAAACACAACAATAGCCACATAACGAGCCACCAGTTCAAAAAGCAGTCGATCCGTCTCCTGTTCCGTTCCTTCTCTGCGCTCCAGATAAAGCACACCGACACATTGATGCTCGCCCCCTGCTTCCACCATCAGCGGAATTGCCTGAAGATGCTGTTCGGAAAGATATTTCCCGGAACTAAAACACTGCTCTACCATTTCCGGCATTTCCTGTCCGGGACGAGAAGCATATTCCAGCCGGTGTGTCGTTTCATTATAAACGGCAATTCCCATCCGGTCAATTGTCAGTAATTCATTTACCGCCCCGAATGCTTCATCCACAATCCGCTGCGGAATTTCTTTAAGCGTACTCTCTTCCCGTTGAAGTGCCTCTGCATTTTCCTGTTCCTGCGGTCTCACCAAAGATGCAGCAAACACCTTCTGGTTAATCTCAAGTACCTGTTCGAGATTCAAACGATTCTGCAAACGTTTTCTCATGTACAGAAAATAATATCCGACCAACGAAATAATCAATAAAACAAAGCATAAAATAATTCCTACCGTCTTATTGGTATTCGAACGCTCCAACTGCCGGCAATATGCTTCGAGAGTTTGATCCTCTCCCTGCAACTTATACAAATCCGTAAATGCCGAATTATTATAACTATATGCATCCAACTGTTTCAAAGCCAAAAAAGCAACTGACGCCTCATTCCTTATATCCAAAATTACATGATAATCCGAATCAAACAGTTCGTTCCACCAACTGATTTCAGCAGGCGTTCCCTCACCTACCAGCTTCATATACCGATGTGGGCGATCCGGACGCGCATATTTTTCATAATGCTCATTCAGAAAAAGCATCGCAGAATCTATATATTGCAAAGCCAACTCATAATTTTCATCCACATTAGCAAAATAGGCAGCATTTGCATAATCCGACGCTACATCCAGCAAATCCTCATACGCAGAATCCGTAACTACTACAATCGAATCTCCATCCTGCAACATGGGAGGAATCGGATCATGCAGACAAGAAACCATCCCCAACGGAAGCAACAAGCAAAGCAACAATACCCCCATCGCTTTACGCACTCCCGAAGGCAAACGAAAATAGAAACGGCTTCCTTTCCCTAGTTCACTCTCCACATCAAAGACACATCCCCGGAATAAATCATTCGTCTTCTTATACTTCTCAATGATTCCCTTACAATTCATCAATCCGAAACCACTACCTTTGTTTTCTTTCAACACTTCCGGATCGGCTGCATTCTTCATTCCGATCACACGGGAATCATACACCTTCTCACCAATGATATGCGCCACATCCTCTTCAGAAATACCTCTTCCGTTATCCTCCACAGAGATCTCGACATACGCATCCTCCGTAGTACGGGCATACACTTTAATTGTTCCTCCTTCCGGAGTATATTTACGGGCATTTTCCGCCAGCGTATTAATCATAAACAAAGTTAGTGCCCGGTCGGCCTTCACCATAACCGTAGTCGGTTCAATTTCCAACTTCTGATTTTTCATTTCAAAAGCGCGTCTTCCCTTGCCTAGCAGCTCAAACAGTTCATTGAGACTGAAAGTTTCAATATTCAGGCTAAGCGTTCCTTGCTTCATCTTAATCCAAAGAGCCAGAATATCGTTGTACTCATTAATCGTAGTTACCAGCTCATCAATGTATTGATACTTCTCTTTCTTAATCTTCGCATTATCAATATACCCCCGCTCCGTCAACTTATGCACCTCGTTCAATATACGGTCGATATAAGGATTAATACCATTGACAATGGCCAGACAAGCCTTCTTTATAAGATTCTGACGTTTATTTCCCGCAATATGTTGTTCGTAAACATACCGTTGCTTTTCCAACTGCATCCGCTCGTCACTCAACGCTTCCACCATCTGCTCATTGTCCGCAGCCCAAACAATATACGGTTCAAGCACATGCACCAATGCTTTTTCATCACGGTTCAACCGATGCAGAGGAACCAGTGCCGCTTTTCCTTCCTCCGGAATTTCCAGTTGAAGACGTCCTTTCCCGAACAATTGATCGATACCTTGCTGAATTAATGGAATATTCATCGGAATGGACGAAGTTATGTCCCGGCAAAGAGTCAGAATCCGTTGCAGACGCTCCACGTCTACCTGATTCCTTATTTTAGACCGTTTATTGAAAAACCACCAAAGAATAACCACCAGTACAAGCCCGACAATAACCAAAGAAAGTACAAGCGTCATTTGTCGTGAATCGGCTTCCAATGAAAGATAGCGGCTCTCCAACTCCTTATCCTGACGGGTATAATTCAAAATATCCAAATATATATTCCGGTTGTAATCAGAAGCATACTTCATCCCGAGCCCCGCATACGACACACTCAATTGCTCCCGAATTCTTGAGATCCATTCAGGTACCGTCCTTACATCTTCCTGCATGATCCATGGAACCCCGGTATAAGTTGTATCTCCTTCTACAAAAACATGTAGTTTATCCAATGTATCCGCCGCATGGTGATAATAGAGCATGTGATGTTGATTCACACAATCTAACGCTTTTGCAAGCGTATCCAATGCTTCCGTATAACGTCCGTGCTCATTCATATATTTACCGATAGACACATACGCACCGGCAATCTGATACAAATCATTGTACTCACGGAACTTTTCAAGCGCACGCTGTGCCATTCGCAAAGGCAAAAGCGAATCTACAGGAAACCCAAACTGATCCAGCGCATATCCCCTTCTCGTCCGGAAAAGTTCGAAATTATTGGGTGAAACCATCAGATTAGCCAATCCTTGCAGACCATTTCCTTCGAAATAAGGATGATTAGTCTGAACAGCTGTCCGCCAGGTAATATAAAGTTGGTCGAACTCACGCATTTTCCGGTCTTCCGGCTTGGTTGCCTCCACCAACGAAGCCGAACCTTTAATATAATGATAATAAAGCAACTGATTAGTATCTGTCAAAGCTTCATCTTCCGGAATCCGGTTGAGAGCTGTGATAGCCTCCTGCCGTTGCTGCAGATAGTAGTAATAAATGGAAGAAACGATGAAAAATTCGGTGAATGCATAATCCAGCCGTAGCGCCTCGTGACGGTCGGCAAACAAATCACTCTCTTCACGAATACGTTTCATGCGCTTGAGCGCACTATTACGATAATCATAAAATTCTTTATTCATAGCCGTTCGCTGACAGATTTTCATCAGTCCGATGTCAGCAATCAACAGTTCGAGTTCATTTTTAGTCAGTTTATATACTTCCTTATGCAATGCTTCCGCCCGATCAAAGTCCATAGCCATAAAAGCACAGAATCCCAGATTGTTGGATGCTTCCGCTTTCCCCGACTTGTAGAAATTCACCTGCCGATAGGCTTCATTGGCATATTTATAAGAAGAATCCAGGCTTCGATAACGATAAGCATACGCTTTCCCGTTTAATGAATCAATCAGGCGCACCTCTTTAGTCGGCACCATATCAGTGCACGAAAAAAAAGAGGCAAACAACACTATACCTATTATATATAAAGGAAAGCGTGAACTCATTTTTGACTATTAACTGTTTTCAGAAAGCAAATCTACAAATATTTCCGATAAGTTGGAGAGAAAAATATTTTTTATACAATAAGTCCTTCTAAATAATAAGAGAAATTCCTACCTTTGCAGGCAAATTAACAAATAGGTAACATCTATTACAAAATGAGCGAAAAAGCACCCTTTATGGTATTCTCGGGAACGAACTCGAGATATCTGGCAGAAAAAATCTGCGCAAGCCTGGATTGTCCTCTGGGAAATATGAACATTACCCATTTTGCCGATGGCGAATTTGCAGTTTCATATGAGGAGTCAATTCGTGGCGCACACGTATTCCTGGTTCAATCCACTTTCCCTAACTCAGACAACTTGATGGAACTTCTCCTGATGATCGATGCTGCAAAACGTGCGTCTGCAAAGAGTATTGTAGCTGTAGTCCCCTATTTCGGATGGGCACGTCAGGATAGAAAAGACAAACCTCGTGTATCTATCGGCGCCAAGTTGGTAGCTGACCTGCTGTCTGTTGCAGGTATCGACCGTCTGATTACGATGGACTTGCATGCAGACCAGATTCAGGGATTCTTCAATATCCCGGTAGATCACCTGTACGCATCAGCAGTATTCCTCCCTTACATCCAGTCATTGCAACTGGAAAATCTGGTTATTGCTACACCGGACGTAGGAGGTTCAAAACGTGCCAGCACTTTCTCCAAATACCTCGGTGTACCATTGGTACTCTGTAACAAATCACGTGAAAAGGCCAATGAAGTAGCATCTATGCAAATCATCGGTGACGTAGAAGGTAAAAACGTAGTATTGATTGACGATATCGTTGACACAGCAGGGACAATTACCAAAGCAGCCAACATCATGTTGGATGCCGGTGCCAAATCTGTACGCGCCATCGCCAGCCACTGCGTAATGTCTGATCCGGCTTCTTTCCGCGTGCAAGAGTCTGCCCTGACAGAAATGGTATTTACCGACAGCATCCCTTACGCAAAGAAATGTCCGAAAGTGAAACAGTTGAGTATCGCCGATATGTTTGCTGAAACAATCAAACGAGTGATGAATAACGAATCTATCAGTTCACAATACATCATTTAATAGATGATAGGTGACAAATGATAATTGATAGTTGAAGTTACTTTCAACAGGAAATTATAAAATGGATAATGACCGCTTTGGGTTATTATCCATTTTTTTGTACCATACCATTTATCATTATTCCATCACCTGGCACATACATGCAAAAAAAATAGGCCACGCAATGCGCAGCCCACTACCATTTATCACCTATCCTCTATTGAAGTCTTCCGAATTTATAGGTTCCTTTTTTGATTACTTTTCCATCTTTATCTGTTTCTACAAAAGGACCATTCTTCTTTCCTTGTTTGAAAAACCCGTCGAAGCGATTACCATCTTTATCGATTTGTACGCCCTGTCCGTCTTCCAATCCGTCAACAAAGCCACCTTTATATTGCATCCCAGCAACGGTTTTCAGAGTACCCTGTCCATTGGGACGGTTGTCTTTCCAGTCACCGTCATAAACATCGCCATTGCTCCATTTATAGATTCCTTTGCCATCACGTTTATTGCTTTTCCAGCTTCCTTCGTACACGGCACCATTCGCCCAGGTAAAAGTACCTTTTCCGTCTTGCATGCCATTTTTGAAATTACCTACATACTTGTCACCGTTAGCATGATAATAAACTCCTTCACCGGTGCGTTCACCTAAGATATAAGAACCTTCATAACGATCGCCCGTGTGAAAGTAGTAAGTACCTCTTCCATGTTGAATATCATCCGCCCAGTCACCATCGTATTTATCTCCATTGGTATATTCAAATACCCCTTTTCCGTGACGGACATCATCTTTCCAGTCTCCTTCATACTTACAGCCGTCGTCCCAGTTCATGGTACCTTTGCCGTTCTTCTTATCATTTTTCCAGTGACCGGTATATTTAGCACCGTTTGCCCAAGTGTATGTACCTTCGCCTTCACGTTTATCATTCACCCAGTTACCTACATACAAATCACCGTTATGATAATACATTGTTCCTTCACCATGCTGATAATCCTGAAACCACATACCGTCGTAACGGTTATTATTCATAAAATAATAGATACCTTTTCCATGCTGTTGGTCCTGAAACCACTGTCCTTCGTACTTTTCTCCATCGGGAAACATATAAATTCCATATCCTTCACGTTTTCCCTTCACATATTCTCCTTCAAAGACATCACCGTTTTTAAAGACTGTTTTTCCTTTTCCATTCGGTTTTCGTCCTTTCATTTCTCCCGTATAGACACTGCCATCCTTAAAAGTATAGTTGCCAATCTTTATTTCAGTGGAGAATGTATCTTTAATTTTTCCGAAAAATCCGCCTTTTTTTCCTTCATTTTCTTGTGCCATCACTCCCTCTTGTGCAAGAAGAGCCAGCAAAAGTGTAGTATATAGATATTTCCTCATTGGTTTTAGTCGTTACTAATTTTAGAATTACAATTTGGACAAAGATACAATTTCTATCCCAAACAGCCCACTTTCGGAAAGCAATTTATGACAACTTTTTACCTGCAATGACCTCTTTTAATGTCTCTTTGCACAAATAGCGCTGTGCCAAATCTTGTATTTCCATCGGAGTAACCTCATTCACAGCCAGCAGAGAACGTGAAAAGTAATCATCATCCAGACCAGAAGTAGCAATGAAGATCCACGCATCCGAAAGTGAGAAAGGCGACTCATAACTACGGCACATTTCTCCCAACATATAATTGCGTACAATAGTCAATTCTTCGGCTGACACAGGTTCCTGATGCAGGCGGTCTATTTCATGATACACTTCCTGTATCAACGATTCCACATATTCATTATCCGTTTCTGTCGAGATAGCCAATAGTCCGCTATCCGGATAAAACATGATTCCTGCCGAAATACCATAAGTATATCCCTTCTCTTCACGAATATTAGACATCAGCCGACTGCCGAAATAACCTCCGAATAAAGTCATCAATACCCGAAGTTTCAAATAATCAGGATGATTACGAGTAATGGTCGTATATCCCATCTTCACAGCACTCTGCATGGCGTCTTCACGCTCTGTAAAAATTCTCTTTTCAGGAACAGCAGTAAAAGGAAAACTTAATCTCGACACCTGCTGCTGATACTGACCGAAAGAAGTGCCGAATGTATCTGTCACCCGGCTGATAATATCCTCCGTCACCTTACCGGACAAAAAGATAGAGCAATTACCCGAATGATAATACCGTTCATAAAATTCACGGAGCACTTCCGGAGTGATGGCATGATAATCTTCCTCCACCACTATTTTACCACATGGATGCTGTTCACCGTAAAGCGACTGCAACAGACTGCGGTGTGCCAGAAAATCAACTTTGGAAGTATTGACCTGGTATTGTTGGATATTGGTATCGAGAATGGTATGCAATTCCTTTTCCGGGAAAAGCGGTTCTTTAATCATGGATTCCACCACCTCCAATGTTTTCGCCAAATATTTATTCAACGAATAAACAGTGATATATGCATATTCCGACGAGCTGGACAATTCGAGCCATGAGCCGTAGTAATCCAGTTTCTCGGCAATGGTGGCAGCCGTATATTTTTTCGTGCCTTCGCGCAGCATCCGGTTCGTAAACAGAGCTTGCAGTTTCTGCGACTGTTGCCAGCGTCCCCCGGCAAAAAGCACATCTATGCGTACCACTTCCTGTTCACCCGCATTAATAATAGTCAACGGAATACCGTTTGGCAACGTCATTCGAACGGGAGGAAGTATACGAAAATTTTTCAGGGTTTGTATTTCAGGTTGTATCGTACGATCCATAAGATTAGATTCTATTCTTCAAAAATTCTTCTGCCCGTTCCAAGTCTTGCGGGGTATCAATTCCAATAGTTTCCACCTCACTGATGCCGACCTTTATTTTGTATCCGTTCTCCAGCCAGCGAAGCTGCTCCAAAGATTCGGCCAACTCCAAAGAAGACTGTGGAAGCATGGTAATCTCTTTCAGCACCTCTGTACGATAAGCATACAATCCGATGTGCTTGTAGTAGGTATGTCCCTTCAACCAGTCCTGTTTCTCGGCATTACGCTGATAAGGAATGATAGAACGGCTGAAATAAAGTGCGTTCCAGTTCTTGTTGACTACCACTTTCGGTGAATTCACGTTTTCCAGTACGGCAAACGGTTCATCGGCAGTAAAAGGCTTCACCAACGTAGCAATCTGCGTGGTTACATCTTCAAAACAAGCCTTTACCGCATCCAGTTGTGAAGGCTGAATAAAAGGCTCATCTCCTTGTATATTCACTACGACGTCAAACTCACCTCCAATCTTGGTACAGGCTTCATAACAACGATCCGTACCACTTTTGTGATGAACGGAAGTCATCACAACCTTTCCCCCGAACGCCTTAACAGCAGCTTCAATGCGTTCATCATCCGTAGCTACATAAGCGTCATCCAAAACACCTGCCACTTGTTCGTATACGCGTTGTATGACTGTTTTTCCGCCCAACATAGCCAACGGTTTCGCAGGAAAACGAGTGGATGCATAGCGGGCAGGTATAATTCCAAGAAATTTCATCTACTTAATAAATAATGAAGAATGGAAAGCAGATAATGACTGTTGTATATATCCCCTTTGCCAATCCTCCGGTTTTAATATTTTGTTATCATATAAAAGCATGTCAATATCCAGACAAACCTTCTCCTCTTTCTTATCCTCCGGACGACGTCCGGACCTCCGTTCTATATCTTTCAGCGTTTTCCTCACCGCCTCTTCATCCTTATCGGAAAAGAACAGAACCACTTGGTTGGAAAATAGAGCCGGATTCTTAAAAAACAAAGGTTTAGTTTCCAGTTCGGGAGCAAAACATATAGAAGAGAACGATTCTGTCAGCTTCTGCCTGGCAAAAGTCAAGTTCTCTTTCCTGTTGTAATTACTCCCTATGCAAACAATATACTTGTGCACTTCTTTAATTGAAAAGATCGTCCAATCCCCCTTCTTCTATCACTTCGCCATCAGGAGTTTCCGAACCGGCACACGGGTCAAACCCTTCAGGGAGTTTGAATCTCTCCTGCTGGTCATATCCCAAGGTCGGATCGTCATACACTTTCTTCATATACATTGCCCAGATAGGCAAAGCTGCAGCAGCACCCTGTCCATAGGTCATTCTACCGAAGTGAATATCACGTTCGTCCCCTCCTACCCAACAACCGGATACCAGTGAAGGAGTGAATCCCATAAACCAGGCATCGGAGTTATCATTGGTCGTTCCTGTTTTTCCACCCATATCGGCGGTAATTCCATATCTACGAACACGTCCACCCGTTCCTTCATTAATAACGGCACGCAGCATAACCAGCATTTTGTAAGTGCTCGACGCGCTTATTACTTCTTCCATTTGCGGTGCAAAAGTAGAAATGACATTGCCATCACTATCCTCAATACGGGTAACGAACAATGGAGCCACCCGGATTCCTTTATTGGCAAAAGCTGTGTATGCGCTGACCATTTCACCGACAGAAATTTCACAAGGTCCCAGACAAAGTGAAACCACCGGATCAATTGCTTTATTACGTACACCAAAACTATGGATCAAGCGTACCAAATCATACGGATTCAGCTTACCCATCAGATATGCAGAAATCCAGTTATCGGAATTTGCCAATCCCCATTTCAGAGTTACCATTTCTCCATAACGCTTATCATTTGCATTACGTGGTGTCCAGGGAGTTCCATTCTCATCAATCAAAGTTTGCTCTACGTGGCGTGCCTGATCGCAAGGAGAAAATCCGTTCTCCATTGCCAATGTATATAAATACGGCTTAATAGTAGAACCTACCTGACGACGTCCCACCATCGCCATATCATACTGGAAATATACATAATTCGGTCCGCCCACATAAGCCTTCACGTGTCCGTTTGCCGGATCCATTGACATAAATCCCGTCCGCAAGAAAGATTTGTAGTAGCGGATGGAATCCATCGGTGTCATAATCGTATCTTTATCACCCTTCCAGGAAAAGACAGTCATTTCTTCCGGTGTATCGAACGCCTTACGAATCTGTTGTTCCGAAGCTCCCGCCTCTTTCATGAGGCGATAACGTTCCGTTTGTTTCATTGCTTTCGTCAACAACTCTTCCACTCGTTTTTCCGGTAGTGATCGTGCATACGGAGCATTCTTACTTCCCTCTTTTTCTTTGAAGAATATAGGTTGCAGATAATCACCCAAATGCTCTTTTACAGCATCTTCGGCATACTGCTGCATACGTGAATTGATAGTTGTATAAATCTTCAATCCATCTGTATAGATATTATAATTTGTACCGTCTTTCTTCTTGTTTTTCGCACACCAGCCATATAACGGGTTAGTTTCCCAAGCGATGGAATCTTCGTAGAATTTCTGCATTTGCCAACCACGATAATCACTTCTTACCGGTTTCGGTGCTGTCATGACGCCACGGAGATATTCACGGAAATAAGTAGCCAGCCCCTCTTTATGGTCAACACGATTGTAAGTCAGTTTCAACGGAAGAGCCTGCAAAGAATCACATTCTGCATCTGTGATATATCCGGCTTTACGCATCTGCTCGAGCACCACATTACGACGGCCACGGGAACGTTCGTTGAAACGAACCGGATTGTAAAGTGACGGATTCTTACACATACCCACCAATGTAGCTGCTTCTTCAATCTTCAAGTCCTTCGGTTCACAGCCAAAATAGGTATATGCAGCAGTTTTGATACCAACAGCATTATTCAGAAAATCAAATTTATTGAGATACATACTCAATATTTCCTCTTTGGTGTAGTAACGTTCAAGTTTCACCGCAATCACCCATTCAATCGGTTTTTGGAAAAGACGTTGAAGTGTATTTCTCGCCACATTTTCTGTAAACAACTGTTTAGCTAGCTGTTGTGACAAGGTACTACCCCCACCTGCATTTTTCTGAAACATCAAACCACGTTTCACAAACGCACGGAACAATGCTTTGGCATCAATCCCCGAATGCTTGACAAAACGAACATCTTCCGTTGCAATAAGAGCATTGATAATACTGGGTGACAAATCCTTGTAAGCCGTGTACACCCGGTTTTCCTTGCTGTAAGACCATGTACCAAGCACTTTCTCATCTTCAGAAAAAATCTCCGTTGCAAATTTATAGCTCGGGTTCTCGAGTTCCTCTACAGGAGGCATATAGCCAATCCAACCCTTTGAAATGGAGACAAAGACTATAACAATAGCCAATACTATGACTGCCAAGAATATCCAAAGAGCTTTTATTATTTTTCGAATCATGTTTTTTCTCGCTTAAAATGACGCATTTAATTAAGATGCAAAGGTAGATAAAATCCGCTATTCAGCCAACGAGTTTGATTATAATTTCTATTTTGTTAAAATATAGAGCGATACTCCTAACAAATAGCATGAAACAAAACAAAAAAGAGCATTTTTCAAGAAAGCAACCCTCTTATTATATCTAAACACAAACAGGCGGGAAAAATCCCGCCTGTTATTCATTCATAAATATACCTATTTATAAGATAATCAATTACAAGGTTGCTGCCTGCACACCTACCACTCCGGCAATCGCACCGGCAACAGCAATAATCACTTTCAAAATAATACTCCACGTTTTTTTCATAGACATTTCTCTTTTTAAATTAAACACTAAATGAACACTCTAACCGTCAGCTATTAATCAACAAGACATTAAGCTGCGGGATCCGGTGCCTCTCCGCTACCGCCACCTTCATCTCCGCCACCTTCGCCTTCATCCGGTTTCTCGGGATCTTCCGGAGATACAGTAACGCTAATTTTCTTCAGATATTCATCCAGACTGATCAGATCTAACTTCTCATCTGCACGGGTAGCAGTTTTGGTGACACGCAACTCTTTATTGGCTTGGAAAAAGATACGAACACTATCTACACTCTTAGCATTAATATCCTTCGCCAACTCCGCACCTTTCGAACGGGCAGTCAACATAAACACACCCAAACCTTCGATATTCACAGACTTACCTTCCAACAACTGCTCCTTCATTTTTTCCACAAAATTCTGGATTACACTCTTGATGTCACCGATAGACAGCGAAGAACGATCCTGCATTTTCTGTGCAATATATTTCAGGTTGACGGACTGACCTAAAGTGATCAGATGCGGATAATATCTCTTAGGAGAATTGGGAACACGCGGATCTGTTGGTCGCGTAATGACTTTGTAAATTACACTCATACTACGTTTTTTTAAGATTTAAATTCAAGTTATTTATTCACGTTTTGTTGATCAACAATGCAAAGGTGAAGCTTTTATTCCGGATAGAAAAGAAAAAAGCCCCTTGCGGAGCTCTTTATATTTAATCAAGTATATAGCGACTTATAAATCAATGATATAATCAAGCATTTATAATCCTCCAGTCCCCAATCGTACACCGTTCGCTATCAAAACTGACAGCCACCTTTACGACAGGCAATCCACATAAAGCAAAGCGTTCCGGATAATTCTTCAAATCAATTTGATTCATCGCTTCATCCGCACTTTTGTCCAGCTTCAATTCCATCACATACAACGTAGTCTTTGTACGAAGCACCATATCTACCCGTCCACGAGGAGTACGAACTTCCACATCCACGTAATACCCCAATAAACTGAATATAATATAAAATAGTTGCTGATAATGACCTTCATATTTCGTATTATCGCATTGCGGTATAGTGGACAAGAATGCTTGCAAACGGCATAATGCAGCATCCATATCCCCATTACGGATATCACGGGAAAGATAAGCCACCATCGTATTGGCTTCCGGTGCTTTACCGGCCACATAATGTGGAAGAAGACTTTTCATCAGGCCTATCCGTACCTCCTTATTAGGGATATCCAATGTATATAAATCAAGTTCCTTATCATAATCCTTAATCGTGATATAACCACTTTGATATAACAACGGGGTAATGCTTGCCATCCTTTCTGTTGGTGCATCAAAATCCTCTACAGTAGCCTTATTATTTCCGATTTCAGAAGGTTCTATTCCGAATTTCTCCAGCATCTTTATCAAATATGTAGGTGTACCGCTACCAAACCAATAAGAATTAAATTTACCATCCGCAAAGGCATTAAGTAAACTAAACGGATTATACATATCGGGCGAAGGAGATGTAAAATGATAACCATCATAATTTTCTTTCAGTCTCATCAAAGCTTCTTCCGGTGTTATTTCCAATTTCTTTGCCAATCCTCCCAAATCCTCTTTCATTTGCGAACGTATCTCATCCCCACTAATTCCACATAAAGCAGCATAATGCTCATCCATACTGATATTCTTTATATTATTCAGTTCACTAAAAATACTAAGTTGAGAAAATTTAGTGATACCAGTCAGAAATACATAGCGTAGATAAGGGTCGCAAGCCTTTAACGGACTATAAAAATTACACATGATATTGCGCAATATACCCAAATTGTCATGTTCATGTACCACATCCAGCAAAGGGGCATCGTATTCATCAATAAGAATGACTACTTTCCTACCAGTTTTTTCATAAGCACGTTTTATCAATCCCATTAAACGTTGATTAGGGTTGACCTCCTCTTCCATTCTTCCATAGATTTCTTCATAATTAAATAATTTCAAATTCAATTCCTGAAGTAATTGTTCCTTATCTACATGCTTGGCAGTACTCATATCGAAGTGAAGTACCGGATATTCCACCCAGTCCTTCTCCAGTTTCTCCATAGCCAATCCATGAAACAGGTCCTTGCGTCCGGAAAAATAGCTATGCAGCGTAGAAGTAAGTAATGATTTCCCAAAACGTCGTGGACGGCTCAAAAACATATAGCTGGAAGCCGAATGAGTCATCCGGTAAACATATGCTGTTTTATCAATATAGAGGTAATTCCCCTCCCGTATCTTCGAGAATGTCTGTATCCCGATAGGATATAGTCTTTGCAAATCTTCCATATCAATCATATTTTTCACAAAGCTACTAAAAATTATCCATCAGTCATTGCTTTACAAAAAAAATATCAACTATCTTCACAGACGGTTGATATAATAGAAATCACATCGGATTTACACCGACATGAGGGCGTTGATCAAAAATACACCGCTGTGTATTTCCTGACCACAAAATGTAGGGGTCTTCATGTGTGTAGCATGAAGTTAGGGACCTACACATTCTTCATCTCACTTTTTTTAAAAGTACTTTGAAGCACTTTATTTCTCTTTATTATCGCTAGTTTCTCCATATCCGTAACCATAGCCATATCGCTTACCATAACCATAGTATTTGCCATATTTACCATAACCGTAATAATAGCCGTACTTTCTTTTCTTCAAATCCAAACCATTTATTACTGTACATAGGTTAGGTAACTTATTTCCATCAATAAGTTCATTAATCAAAGTATACTCATTCTTACGGGTATAATCCGCACGACATACATAAACAGATAAATCAGCCACACGTCCTATTAATAAGGTATCAGTTACCATACCGACAGGAGCGGTATCGAGAATCACATAATCAAAATTCTTTTTGAGAGTCTCAATCGCTTTATCCAATCCATCACGTGCTAACAATTCTGTCGGGTTAGGAGGAACTGTTCCACCAGGAAGAATATAGAGATTCTTACTGACATCAGAGAGCTGTACCAAATCCATCAAATTCTTTTCCGGATTAGCCAAATATTGAGTTATACCTTGTTCTCTTTTTGATATATTGAATACCTTATTCAAACCTGGCTTGCGGATATCAAGACCAACTATTACTACCTTCTTCCCTAATAAAGAAAGACTGATAGCAAGATTACCAGAGATAAAAGATTTACCTTCACCACTGACTGTAGAAGTAACTAAAATCACCTTCTTGCCATTTCCAAGCATAAACTGAAGATTCGTTCGGACATTGCGGAAGGTTTCACTCATCAGGTTGTTTTGATTCTCAAATACAGCAATAGCTCCCTGCTTTTCATCTGTCAACGGGATATCACCGACAATAGGTGCACTAGTAAGTTTTTCTACATCTGCACGACCTTCAATCTTGAATTTGGTTAATTCAAGCAAATATATAACCCCTACCGGAATTCCGACTCCTAGTATCAAAGCGATCAAATAAGTAATTTTACTTCTAGGAGCCACAGGAGCATCATCTGCTATAGCTTCATCTATAATCTTCGCATTATTGGCTGTAGCAGCCAGAGTTATAGCATTTTCCTCACGTTTCTGAAGAAGCATCAAATAGAGTCCGGCCTTAATTTCCTGCTGACGCGCAATACTCACAAACTCACGCTCCTGCCCAGGTGCCTCACTAATGCGACGGGAATAACGGCTCGCTTCACGATCCAGATCTGCCTTTGTGATAAACAATCCACGCAACACCCTGTCTAAAGAAACTTGCACATTCTCTTTCATTGCACTAATGCTGGTATCCAGGTTTATAATGGTAGGATTATTCTCCGTTGACGTACGCAGCAAACGTTTTCTCTCAACAAGCACATCATTATAACGATTAATGGCAGCCGCAAGATTCAAATCCTGCAATCCGATATTACTGGGCAGAACCTCATAACCTTCATTCTGCATATATTTCTGAAGATCCTGCAGCAAATTAATCTGGGTTTGATTCTCTACACGCTTCTTTTCATATTCAGCACTACCAGTTAAAGCGATCTGAGCATCACTGGTCAAATCCGTAATACCTGCCCCACGTTTGAAACTTTCCAGATCCTTTTCCGTACTACCGAGTTCTTTTGAAATTATTCCAATACGTTCATTAATAAATTCTGCAGTTTTCTGTGCCACTTCATTCTTATCATTATTCGTATTGATATTATACATCTCCAATAATTTATTGATAAAATCCTTGCCTCGCTGTACATTTGAGTTTTTCAATGATATGACAGCTACAGAAGTAGTTTTGGAAGTGGGTTCGATAGTCATATCCTTAGAATACCATTTCGCTACCGTCAAAGGCTTATTAATTGTTGCTGTAATATTACGTGTAGTCTTTTCCAAATTTGTAGTTTCTTCCAATGTTCTTTTAGAAGATAATACCGAGTCCGGCGTCAGGAAAAAAGCCAATGTCCCTTTATCAGTAGAAAAAACCGCCGGCAATTTCTCAAAATGTTTCTGATATTCATCATCGTCAATCTTCACAGTCACATCCATACTTCCTTGTGGTTGTAATGCCATCTTCACTATCATCGGCTCCTCCAACAAATCAGCCTCCTGCGGAGTCAGACTCACTTGTACAGGTGAAGTCTTATACATGTTCCTGGAAGGGAACTCATCCTCATCTGCATAAGAAATATAGAGTCCCAAATCTTCAACCACCTCTTTGACGATAGTCTTTGAACGGAGAACTTCAATCTCGTTATCAATATTCTGCGAAGAAGAGATCATACCATCCAATCCCAGACTCTCCAACCCGGAAAGCATTCCGGCACTCCCCCCCTTCTTATCATCCTTTATTAAAACCGTAGCGGAAATATTATATACGGGAGTGGACGTATAAAGATAGACCCATGCCGCAATCAAACACGCTACAACCGCCCCCACAAACCAAGGCCAGTGGATCAAATATTTAAACAATAGTTCCTTAACGTCTATATTTTCTTCCTTAGATTCTTTTGCTTCGTTGAAATCTGTTTCTTTCATTGCAAATCATTATTTTAAAATATTTACTAATAGGCTGACGATGGATACCAAGATAGAGGTGGCAGAGAACCAAAGACTGGTACTGTTACCTACATCTGAATTTCGAGCCTTTGCTTTATTGGGAGTTACATAAACAATATCATTCTGTTGCAACCAATAGTAAGGTGAAAGAATGGTTTCGGCCTTGTTCAAATCCAAGGTTACAATTTGCTGTTTGCCGTTTGCGTCTTCACGAATCAACTTTACATTATCACGAAGACCATATACCGTCATATCACCAGCCATAGCCAATGCCTCCAACAAATTTACCTTCTCATTGGAAATAGTAAAAGTTCCGGGACGGGTAACCTCACCGATAACAGATATTTTATAATTTACCATACGCACCGTTACAATGGGAGTCTCCTTCATGTAAGGCTTCAATTTATCTATAATCAGCTGCTCTGCTTCCCTTTTCGTTAAGCCTCCTAACTTCAATTCTCCTAACACCGGAAAATTTATGTTTCCTTCATTATCTACCAAATAAGGCTGTAATACAGGTTGAGTAGTCACATAAGACGAAGTACTCACAGCTATTCCGGCATTGCTGGCAACCGTCAGATTAAAAGGTATCGCAAGTTCAGGATTAGTACACGATACCACAATAGTCAACAAATCCTTGGGCATGATCTTGGCATCATACAATTTTTCCTGTTGTTCTACCTCGTTCACAACTTCCACATTCTGGAAATAGGGAACCTTTTTATAAGACTGACAGCCAGCCAATAGGAATGGCAACAATAGTAGCCACAAATTTCTTTTGTTTAGTCTTCTCATCATAATTCTTAAATTCATAATTAAACGCCCTTTAATTCCTAAGTTTTATTTTTTTAATATGCTTCTTTTTCTCCATGTATAGCATTATACACCGTCTTATACATAATATATAAGTCCAATAAAAAAGTCCAATGCTCTATATACCAGATATCACGTTGCACACGTCCCTCCATCTGCCAGAGCTCTTTCGTCTCACCGCGAAAGCCCGTCACCTGAGCCCAGCCAGTTATTCCAGGTTTAACGAAGTGACGAACCATAAACTTGTTTATCAGATTAGAATATTCCTCCGTATGCTTCAACATGTGAGGACGGGGACCTACAATAGACATATCCCCTTTCAATACATTGATAAATTGAGGCAATTCGTCCACACTAGTCTTTCTCATTATCTCTCCGATACGTGTTTTACGAGGATCATTTTCCGTAGCCTGAAGAGTATCACATTGCGCATTAACCTTCATTGAACGAAACTTGTAACACCAGAATTCACGACCATCCTCACCACTGCGTTTTTGTTTGAAAAAAACAGGACCGGGAGAACTTAATTTTATTGCAATTCCGAAGAATATATAAACGAATGGAAAAACCGTAATAAGAAATAACCCTGAACAAACAACATCAAAAGCACGCTTGATAATACGGTTCTCCAGTGATTCCAATGGCTCACAACGAATGGAAAGTACAGGAACATTCCCCAATAATTCAAAATGCATCCTACGTTTCAAATAATTACGGACATTTGGAACACTAAAGAAACGGACCAAATGGTTTTCACAGTAATTAATGATAGGAACAATCTCCGCACTGCGCGCAGAAGGAAGGCTACAATAAAGCTGATTGATCTCTCCCGCATGTTTTTCTAAAAAAACACTTACTTCATTGGGTTGTCCCAAGTATGGAACATCCTGCGGATACCGGTCCGAAGGAAAATCCTCGAAATACCCCAGTACACGATAACCGGATGTAGGATCATCCGTCATCGCATGATAAAGTTCCTGCATATTCTCATGGCTCCCAACCAATACTACCTTGCGCACATTTCCTCCCTTTTTTCGATAAAGCTCCAGAAAGTGACGGGAAATTAAGCGGTAGCTAATAATGACAATTATCAGTGCAACATAAAACAGTCCGAAATATCGGGAATGAGAAAAATGAAAATGAAAAACAAGCAATGTGCAAACCGAAAAAAAGACAAAAGGAACCATGTTACGTAAGACACGGATCATGATCTGTTCAGGACGCACCACAGGACGATGAAGAATAACCCCTGAATGCATGTTACAAAGTAAATAGCACAGAGTGATAAGGGTCATTCCCTGAAAGATAGAGCCGCAATGGATACACCAGAAACGGGTACCCAGAAACAAATTAAATCCCCATAAAAGCAGGTTCAGCAAAATAAGGTCTCCCAAGAGAACCAAAGATTTTAGGACTTTGTTGAAACGTTGGACTTCCTGCATAAACTATATTTATAATTCTTATCTAGATAATTACCTATTTCTTCAGTAATGCGAGTACAAACTGCGGTACTTTCCAAGCCATCTTTTCCAACTTAGTCAAAGTAGGCCATAATCCGTGCGAGACATACACCCTAATATCCTCTTCCCACATCTTCTTACGTTTAGCACTATCGGTAGAAAGTCCACCCATACGCATACGCACGACGTATTCATTGAGGTATGTCACCGTGAGTCCACCGGTCAACAGATAACGTACCAATAAGTCACTATCAGCTGCAATTTTATAACTCTCGTTATAAAGCCCCAGTCTCATCATTACATCGCGTCGGATGTAGCAAGTGGGATGAAGAGGAAGCCATCCATGACGCACTTTCCAAAGACGATACCCTCCCCCAATCCAGTTGCGTACCACTTTATTCGTATTATCAGGATTCACAAAGAGACCGTCACCATACAAGAAATCGGCATGTGTCCGTTTCATTCGTTCTACAATGCGCCCAATTACCCCATTATCGTAGAAAAAATCATCCGAATGCAGCAATCCAATTATCTCTCCTGTAGCCACACGAATACCCTTATTGATAGCCTCATACATACCATGGTCAGGTTCCGATATAATAATCGAAATACGATCTGCATATTCTCGAATAATATCCAACGAACCATCCGTACTGGAGCCATCCACCACAATAAACTCTATGTCATTATAGTCCTGTGCTAAGACGCTCTCGATAGCACTCCGAATCGTTGCTGCACGATTGTAGCACGAAGTTATAATTGAAACTCTCATAAAAATCCGCTTTATCTATTTATTGAAACACATACTGCCTCTTTTACTCATATTTATGAATCCAATCCAAAGTAACCTTAGTACCCTCTACCCTAGATACTGGCAAATGAGGAGCTATTGATTTTATAGGCTCCAAATTATGAACATTGTCCGTTGTCATGTTATGCAGGCGGAAGCTAGTCATAGGGAAGGCAATCCCTATTTTTTTTAAGCAATCTCCCACATATCCCATCCATTGGAAGCAAAAATAAGGGATATGAGGAATTTTAATGCCTTCGATGTTTGCTATTTCATTAGCCCAATCTGTGATAGGATAAGCTTCGTAGTCTCCTAGATAATACACATTTCTGTGCACTTTTTCAGACTCCGCCTTCAAAATAGATTCTATTTGATAAATAGCATTGTCAACATATCCATACGTCTTTTTACAAGCTTTCTTGCCCATGTGAAAATACATACGATTCATCACAATGTGGAAGAATTTATCGTAAGGTTCTCCAAACCATGGTCCCCAGATTGATGTGGGTCTTATAATGCTCCATGTATAAGACGGATTTGCCTCCTTTATTCTTCTTTCTGTTTCAACTTTACTTTCTCCATAAAGTGTATGAGGTGCATAGTCTTCAAAATCTTTAGGCATGTATCCGGGTTCACACACATACATTGATGAAGCAAACACAGCTCTTTGGACTGTACCAGCTTCATCAATTGCCTTCAATAGGTTACTTACTCCAGTCATATTGGCATCGTAATCTTTCAAAGTCAAGCCTCTTAAATCTGTTCGAGCTGCCAGATGAATCACTATATCCGGTTTGTATTCCACTATTTTCTCCCTCAACTCTTCATACTCTCTAATATCCACGCGTTTCCAAAATCTATTGTGAGAATTGATTTTAGGCTCATTAATATCAAGAGTAAGAAGTTCGGCATCTGTTTTTTTTAACAGATGCTCTATCAGATTAGTACCAATAAATCCGCTTCCACCTGTAATTAGTATCTTTTTCATTAATGAGGTATATGATTAATTTTCTTAGACTTTTTACTCATTATAAAAGGTTTATATATTCTTCCTGATAGCGCTTTGACATTACTTCAGAGGTAAACTCTTTAGTGTAAATGTATTGAATGTTTTCTGAAGCCTTTAAACTATCAAATTCCAATATTCTTGTTATACCTTCAAGCAACTCTTTCTGATTGTGTTGATTGTAGAGAATACCTGTATCATCTCCCAACATATTCATTACTGCTCTATGCGATGGAATATCAGACAAAAGCATAGGAAGTCCAACACTCATACTTTCCAACAAGGTATTCGCCAATCCTTCTGTATTGGAAGCCGATATATAAAAATCAGATGCAATTATATAATCATAAACCCTGTTTGAAAAACCGGGCATTATGATATTTGCACTTTCGTGTTTTTTAAGCTCATCCCACATAGGTCCCTTACCAAGCATCACAAGCCCAATGTCTGTTCTGTCGAGTAAACGAAACGCATTGATGATAATATCAGGATTCTTTTCTTGTGAGAATCGACTAATAAAAATGAAATATTTCATCCCCTCTTTCAATCCAAATTCTTTTCGATATTTTGATTTTTCATCGTCATTATACTTCCAAACAGGCATAGAGGAACCATTAGGAATACATTTAAAATCCCAACCTTTATTAGTTAAATAATCTTCTCTAATATTGGGAGCACAACAAATCCCGTTTTTTATCCAACGAGTGAAAATATGATCAAGTAAAATAACAATCTTACCTTTAATTTTACCATATAATACAATCTGAAACTCATTTGGATAATTGTGAATAGTAAATACCTTAATAAATTTCTTTGGAAGAAATGCCATAAGATATAAAGATCGCGGACAATGAGCATGTAACACATTCGGTTCAATCTCATTAACAGTGTCTTTTAGCTTTAAATATAATGAAATTGGATTCAGAAATTTATTTTTCGAAAGTTGATATATACTTATAGGTAATTTTGAGAAATCATCCATTCTTGTCGTTTCTTTCTCTGGAACAAATGTAATAATAGAGACTTCAAATTTTAAGAAATAAATATTTTTAATGATTTTATACATTACATTGACTGGCCCTTCGTTGCATAGCGAGGAAACTACGTAGCAAATTCGTT
>NZ_DAWCXD010000030.1:0-44329 GCF_052357945.1 Bacteroides sp.
TTAGGGCACTGAAAAGTGCCCTTTCGAAGGGGTATGCCCTAAATTGAGTGCTTACCTCCTTTACCGGAATGCTTCAGAAGTTTATTCTGATAGAGTACATGCTTGTATCCCTACTTTGGCATTTGGAAATAAAGCAAGATTGTTTAGCAATAGTCCTAGGATAGCCTTGTTTGAAAATGCGAAAATTCCTGATGTAAGGGAAAGACTTGTCAGCATAGAAGGATTAAAAGAAATGCAGGACAAACAAATTGCATTTCTAGCTTCATTATTACAGTAATAAAGAGAATGGTAATATGAATATATTGTTTTTTTATCGTGTTTATCCTAATTATGGTGGTGTTGAGGTAGTGACAACTGTACTTGCCAATCGTTTTATAAAGGATGGACATGGTGTTATCATAGCTTCAATAGAACAACCGCATATTGAACTAGCTTGTCAATTACTACCAGATGTAAAGCTTGTCAAATTAGACTATCCTGTTTGTTCTATAAAAAATATGAGGAAGTTACATCGATTAATTATAAATGAAAAAATTGATATTATAATTAATCAGTGGGGACTTCCTTTTATGTCAACATTGCTGTGTAGAGTGGCTATAAAAAGAACATCATGTAAATTGATTTCGGTATTACATGGCGCTCCAAATACGTCTAAATTAATTATTAAGGCACGTGATAAATGTGAAACAGTTTATAACCCTTTTTTGAAATACATATATCATGCTATAATGTATCTAAAAGAAGAGTTGGTAAAAGCTAGCATTCGTTATAATTGTAGCCATTGTGAAAAATATGTTCTTCTTTCATCTCATTTTATCAAGCCGTTAAGTGATTATGCACATATAAAGAGAACTGAGAATATTATAGCAATAGGCAATCCTGTTACTATTCCTGTGTATTTTGAAGAATGGGAGTTAAAACAGAAGAAGAAGCAGCTGTTATATGTAGGAAGAATGGATTATGAAAATAAACGAGTAAATAGAATAGTGGAAGCTTGGAAAGTTCTTTATGAAAAATATGTTGATTGGGAACTTGTTTTGGTGGGAGAAGGCCCTTATAAAAGTACATTGGAAGAATATATTAGAAGATATGATATTCAACGTGTTTGTTTCAAAGGCTTTCAAGTATCTCCTCCCATACAACATTATAAGGAAGCTTCTATATTTTTATTGACTTCTGATTTAGAAGGGTTTGGATTAGTAGTTATTGAAAGTATGAGTTATGGAGTGGTCCCAGTTGTGTATGGAAGTTATGAAGCTATATATGACATCATAGACAATGGAAAGTCTGGCTTAATAACTCCGATACCTTATAATAGTCAAAAAACAATTGACTGCATCAGCTTGCTAATCGAGAATGAAAAATTAAGAAAAGAAATGGCAAAGGAAGCCATGTGTAAGGCGAAATGTTTTACAATTGATTCTGTTATTACAAGGTGGTATAATCTGTTTGAAGAAGTATTATAAACTTCCATAAAAATAAATTATCATTTAATTTATGCTCCCTCTATTGCTTAATAAAATCATACAAACAGATAAATTGCTGTTTTTACATTTGGTTACTCAGAAAAACAGAATTTACACCTTTCTCAACCCCGTATCTTATCTCATAGCTTTAGAAAACAAATCTTTATTTGAACAATTCGATGGTATTTTTGCCGATGGCTCTTTACTGGTTTCTGCCATAAGATTAGTATACGGAAAGCGAGTGACCAGACGTAGCTTTGATATGACCTCCCTTGCTCCCGAATTGTTGAATTATCTCATGGAAAGCCGTAAAACGCTCTATATCGTAGCCTCGGGTCAAGAACAAGTGGAGTGTTCTGTGAGGATATTTCAAGAGCAGTATCCGGAGTTACGCATTGCAGGGTTCAGGAACGGATATTTCTCTTCGGATGCTGAAATGAATAAGGAAGCTTCTCATATAGTCGAATTAAATCCGGATTTTCTGATAGTAGGTATGGGGGCCTTGATGCAGGAAAAGTTTCTGCTTAAGGTAAAAAAGATGGGTTACCAAGGCATCGGCTTTACGTGTGGTGGCTTTGTTCACCAAACGGCAATGAATAGGATGCACTATTATCCGAACTGGGTTGATAAGATGAATTTGCGTTTCGTTTATAGAATGTATAAAGAGAAACATACACGTACAAGATATCTGCAAGCTGCATTCTTGTTTCCGGTACGCTTTATCGGGGAAAGAATTTTCGGATGAAAGAGCAGACTTTGCTTATTGCCATGTAAATAATGGAGAATGGCAACAACAGGACGAAGATAGCAGTAGGAATAATTTTTCCGAGTATTTTTAATACATCTGTTTTCATGCTGCAAATATAAATTAAAATTCATAGAATAGTGAAATTAAGAACTCTAATATTTCTGGGGGGACTCTTTGGAGGAATGAATGTTATCAAAGGGCAGGCTTTTTATGGTACTACAGGACTACTTCATGCACCTACTGCCGTTATGCAGAAAGATAAAACCGTTATGCTGGGAGGAAATATGCTGGATGTAAATATACTTTCCCGATATTGGGTGAGAAGTGAATATCATCCCTATACCTATAACTATTATATAAATTGTACTTTGTTTCCTTGGCTGGAAGTAGCATATACTTGTACGTTGGTAAAGGGGATACATGATTCTTCTTATTGGCCTCAGCAAACTTGGGGCAGGTTTACCAATCAGGACAGATCGTTTCATTTCCGGTTGAGGGCATGGAAAGAAGGCTGGTGGAAGGCTTGGACGCCTCAGGTAGTGATTGGTGCGAATGATCCGGGAAGCCATTCTTCAAATGGAGGTGGAGACATAGATTGGGGGGGCGGTGGTAGCGGAAACCACAATTACTTGACACGTTATTATCTGGCGGCAACGAAACATGTTGAATTTAGTGGAATAGGTACAGTGGGGGTTCATGTAGCTTGGGTTATCGGTAAAGCTATGAGTGATGTGCATTATAGCCGTCCTGCTGCAGGGGTAAACTTTCATTTTGGCATGAAGGGCGAAGGTTTCTGGCAGAAAGCTCTGAATGGATTTAATCTGATGGCGGAAGTGTGTCCCGGACATGCGGAAGATCTGCATACAGCAACTTATACTGTGAATGTGGGTGGAACTTATTCAATATGGAAAGACCATATCAATCTTATTGCTGAACTGAATAACGGTAAATTTTTTAGCGGAGGTATATTCTTTAAATTACATCTTAAATAACTGACTTGATTTCTAGTGGATGAAGCATTATAAGAATAGCCGGAATCACTTGGAAAAAGTAGTTCCGGCTATTCTTATATAACGATATTTGTATGTCCTGTTTTTATTATCCTACAATGTATTTAGCATTCTTGCCGCTTATTTTACGAATGAATACCACAAGCAGCCACGATACGCCAAACGCCACGATTGCGGCAGCGGGAATTTGTAAAGGCACGGGAACACCGATATTGCGCATCAGGACTACACCCGGACCTGTGAAAAAATAATGTATCATATAGATGCCAAAACCACATACGGTCAAGTTTGCCAGCATACGCTGGATCAGTTCTGAGCGTACTTTTACTTTCTTGGCTATGAGGAAGAAGGGGATAGTCATCATAATCACATTCAAAGAATTATAGGTGAAGAACAGTTCTAACATTTCATCAGTGCATTGTGGTAATGCGGTCATGTGGCGGAAACCGAAGAATGTGACCATGTAACCTGCCAGAAACATGGGGATACAGACTGACAGTGTCTTACTCCATGACCAGTCGTGGTTGCGCAGATAGTGTCCCAATAGCAAGTACCCGTTGAATCCGGCAAAATAATAGAACATATTGAATGAGTTCCACGCACAGCCTCCCCAAATGTATGGGGATACGAACTGATAATAATAAGGTAACAAACCAGTTATTCCCCATGCGACAAGAAACCATAGTTTGGCTTTCTCCGAGGCCTTTTCTACCCATGCGGAGAAAATAGGAAGGTATAGATATAATCCGATAAGCAGATAGATATACCACATATGTACGTCTAATAAAGAGAAATTGAGAGGCATTTCTGCTATATAACCCAATGATACGTTGAGTGACTGACGGGCGGCTTCTTCACCGCTATAAGGGAAAAAGTCAAGGATTATTTCAGGATTAAGTCCCAACAATCCTGTAAACCAGGGAAATAAATTATAAATGACACTCCAGATAAGGAACGGCCAGAATACACGGCTGATTCTTTTTTTGTAGAAAGCGGATATTTCGCCACGTACGGGGAGCAGCAATGCTCCTGTAATCATGACAAACAGTGGGACACACGGACGGAGAAAGGCTCCGTAGGCGGCTCCCCAGAATTTGATTTCATCAATGTTGGCTGGCGGTTCGCCGGGGTAAAAGTTGAACGGGTCTGCACTATGGCAGCAAACTATGGTGAACATGGCTACCAAACGAACGACATCCAGCCATACCACATGTTTTCTTGTGGTGTTTATAGCAATAGGTTGATTCATAATTTAATTTTTGATTTGACAGGCACAAAGGTACGCTTTCTCTGAGGATTATTTCTTGCTTTGGAACAAAAAATAAAAAGAACTATCCGCAATCATACTACAAAATGAGAATCCTCCCACTGCAAGAGTCACAATCATTTGTCTTTTGCAGGGGGAGGAATTCTATTTAGGGTTAGAGGGTTATTTTAGTCCTCTGTTCTTCAACAAGGGATCAATACCAGGTTCTTTGCCACGGAAATTGACATACATGTCCATTGCATCGTCAATGCAGCCGGGAGTGAGGATATATTTGCGGAACTTTCCTGCTACTTCTTGATTAAAGATATCGCCTGTTTCCTTGTATGCCTCGTATGCGTCACAATCCAGCACTTCTGCCCAAATATAACTATAGTAACCGGCAGTATATCCACCACCCATGGTGTGGTTGAAATAAGTGGTGCGATAGCGTGACGGAATTTGTTTCAGCAATCCGCGCTTACCTAATGTTTCTGCTTCGAACTGCATAACGTCCATATCATCGGGAATTTCTTTTAATACATGATAATCCATATCCAGCAGGGAAGCAGCTAAATATTCAGCCGTAGCGAAGCCTTGTCCGTATTTGCCACTCTTGTCCATTTTTTCAACCAGTCCGGCAGGAATAACTTCATCTGTCTGATAATGTTTGGCATATACATTCAATACCTCCGGTTCAAAAGCCCAATGCTCATCTATCTGTGACGGCAGTTCTACAAAATCACGCGGAACACTAGCCACACCATAATAATGTACATCTTTGAAAAGATTATGTAAAGCGTGTCCGAATTCGTGGAACAAGGTATTCGCTTCGTCTGCACTGAGCAAAGCGGGTTGTCCGGCTGCCGGTTTGGTAAAGTTGCATACCACGGTTACTACAGGAGCCACTTTCTTGCCGTCCTTGTAGGTCTGTGAACGATAGCTTCCGCACCATGCGCCACCTTTCTTGCTGGCACGCGGAAAGAAGTCCATATAGAGTACACCTAGATGAGAACCGTCTTTGTCCTTACATTCGAATGCCTGTGCATCGGGATGAGGGAGGGGAAGATTGTCCAGCTGGGTGAAAGTGATACCGTACAGTTTGTTGGCAACATAGAACACACCGTCACGTACGTTTTCCAGTTTCAGATAAGGACGTACCTGATTTTCATCCAAGTCGAATTTGGCTTTCTTGGCTCGGTCTGCATAATAACGCCAGTCCCAACCTTCAGCTGTGAAGGTTTTTCCGTCTTTCTTTATTTCGGCATTGATATCTGCCAGTTCTTCTTTGGCTTTGGACAGAGTAGGTGTCCAAATCTGATCTAATAATTTATATACGGCATCCGGTGTTTTTGCCATACGTTCTTCCAGTGCAAAGGAAGCATAGTTTTCATATCCCATCAGCTTGGCTTTTTCCAGACGGGCCTTGAGCAGTTTGCGCACCACTTCCTTGTTGTCGTATTCATTTCCGTTATTTCCTCTGTTAATGTATCCTTTGAATATCTTTTCGCGCAGGTCTCGGTTATCGGCATATTGCAGAAAAGGCATGACGCTGGGATTATGCAGGGTGAAAATCCATTTGCCTTCCATGCCTGCTTCTTTAGCTGTTTCGGCAGCACTGGCAATCAGGTTTTGGGGTAATCCGGCTAAGTCTTCTTCTTTGTCCACGATCAATTGGAAAGCATTGGTTTCCTTCTGCATATTTTGGCCGAAGGTGAGCTGTAACATGGAAATCTCACTATTTAATTCACGCAGTTTTTTTTGACTTTCGGCATCCAGGTTGGCACCTCCACGTACAAAATCTTTATAGGTTTCTTCCAACAACTTCTTTTGCTCTTTGTCCAAATCGCCGGGATTTTCATAGACAGCTTTGATGCGTGCAAAAAGTTTTTCATTTAAGGCGATGTCATCACTGTGTTTTGATTGTAGTGGAGAGAGTTCACGGCTCAGTGCGTCCATTTCATCATTGGTATTGGCGCTTTTCAGTCCGTAGAATACGGTGCTGACTTTACGAAGTAACGCTCCGCTTTGATCCAGTGCTGCAATGGTATTCTGGAAAGTGGCGGGTTCGGGGTTGTTCACTATAGCGTCAATCTCTTTCTGTTGTTCTTCCATGCCCTGCAAAAAGGCGGGTTTGTAATGTTCCATCTTGATTTGGTCGAAAGGAGGAACCTGGAAGGGAGTTGTGTACTCTGAAAGGAATGGATTTTCGGTAGGGGCTGCCTGTTTCCCTTGCGAACCGCAACCGCTTAATATGGCAACCGCACAGGCTGCCAAAAGAATGTGTTTCATAATAATTTGTTTTATATAGGTGATAATGCAAAGATAGTAAAATAAGGCAAATTCCAATAAGTTTGAAGCGTAGAACTATTTGTTTGTTTTCATAGTCTGTCTAATTATCATACATCATTGTCTAATAATTAGACAGACTGTTTCTTTTTGTTATTTTGCAATGTGTTGTTAATCAGTTGTTTGTTTGCGTGGCACGGTTTTGGCATTTATATTATAGAGAACGAATTATAGAAACTTTAGTTTCTTATACACTTTATGGGAAGTAACGTTGTGAAACGGGACTTCTCTCTTTTAAAATAATAATAATTAAAAACACGAAATATGAAACAGATTTATTATGTCATTCAGGCTTTGATACATGGATGTGGAGCTAATATTATAAAAGTCGTTTCGTTAGGCTTGGGCCTGACTATGAGTATTCTGCTTTTCTCAAGAGTTGTGTATGAGCAGAGTTTTGATACTTGTTTTAAGGATCATGATAAATTATACCAATTGTGGAATATATGGACAGTAAATGGAGAGCCTTTTCCTCCGAGTGAGTTCATTATCGGTGCAGCTGCCGGAGGCATACTGGATGCAATGCCGGAAATTGTGGAATCGGCGGCAAGTACAGGCTCGTGGCCGGTTTCGGCACCTATTTATAACGGGAGTGTCCGCTTTGATGATTTTAAAGTTGCTGCTGATTCATTGTTTTTTCAGACAATGGGTATTGAGGTCTTGAGTGGTGATCCGGTACGTGAATTGCAGCAAAAAGATGTAATTTTCCTGAGTAAAGATTTGGCGGATAAAATGTTTGGCGGTGAGAACCCGATTGGTAAAATAATTAGTTTCAATAAGGAAATTGAGTTGACAGTCAAAGGAACGTATGCTGCTTTACCTGAGAATTGTACTATGCGACCGAAGGCTGTCATTTCCTTGCCTTCTATCTGGAGCCGCCGGATAGGAAATTATTCATGGAACGGTGGGGACAGCTGGAAAGAATATATCCGGTTGAAGCAGGATATTGATTTGGATGAATTGAACAAGCGTATTGATATGGTAGTACAGCAACATATTCCCAGAAGTGATAAGTTGGGAATCACTGTCATGGCAAAACCTGTTCGGGATACGTACCGTGGATATGATGAAGTGAAAAGAATGCGTAATATTATGCTTATTTTAGGTATATCTATTTTGTTTATCACGACATTGAATTATGTGTTGATTTCTATTTCTTCATTGAGCCGGCGTGCCAAAAGTATTGGTGTTCATAAATGCAGCGGAGCGGGAACGGGTACTGTTTTTGGTATGTTTATGTGGGAAACCGGTATTATTATTTTGCTTTCATTGTTTTTGATGGTTTTTTTAATGTTTAATTTCCGGGAATTTGTGGAAGATACTACAGCTGCTAAACTGGAGTCTCTTTTTGCGGTGGAACGTATTTGGGTGCCTTTTGGAGTGACTGCTGTCTTATTCCTCATTGGTGGTGTGCTGCCGGGACGAATTTTTTCAAAGATACCGGTCACACAGGTTTTCCGGCGTTATACAGAGGGTAAGAAAGGATGGAAACGTCCGTTATTGTTTATCCAATTTGCAGGAGTGGCTTTTATATGTGGATTGATGTGTGTAGTGATGCTCCAGTATCATTATGTTATTAATAAAGATCCGGGTTATAATCCTGAGCGGGTAGTGATTGGCGTTAATAATGCACCGGATGCTAAAGCCCGGCTTGCTGCCCGTCACTTTTATGAGGGGCTTCCATACGTGGAAGCATTGACTTCGGCAACTAGCTATCCGTCTAATGGATATAGCGGGCAGATGATACCGGATGAGAAAGGAACGAGTCTTTTTTCCAGCCGTTATGATTTTACTCAGGAGAATTATGTAGCTTTTATGGGAATGGTCATACAGCAAGGGCGTGTGCCTCGTGAATCCGGTGAGGTGGCAGTGAATGAGGAATTTGTACGGAGAATGCATTGGGGAAAAGATGTTTTAGGTAAGAGTATACAGACAGAAGAAGGCCGTGTCAAAATAGTAGGTGTGATTAAAGATTTTAATATTGGCGGATTCTACTCAGAGCTGAAACCGTTTGTCTTGCATCATCATCCCAAAGATTTGGCTGATCTTGTTTATCTCCGTCTGAAGGAACCCTTTGGTGAGAATCTTCAGAAACTGAAGCGTGATGCTGCCGAAGCTTTTCCTAATCAAACAGTCGGCTTTGAAAGCTTGGAACAAAAAATGGCGGATAGTTATAATTCCGTTCGTGTATTTCGTAATGCGACTTTATTGGCGGCAATTGCCATTTTGTTTATTACTTTGATGGGACTGATAGGCTATATTAATGATGAATTACAGCGACGTTCGAAAGAAATTGCTATTCGTAAAGTGAATGGAGCTGAGTCATTTGCGATATTGGAAATGTTGGTGCAAGATGTTCTTTGGATTTCTTTCCCGGCTGTAGTCGCAGGTACACTAGGGGCATGGTATGTAGGTGGTTTATGGATGGAACAGTTTGCTGTGACTGTAGGTTCGCTTGTTCCTTATTATGTATGTGTAGCTATCGTGGTCTTGATATTGATTGTCAGTTGTGTCATTTCCAAAACATGGCGCATTGCCAATGAGAATCCAGTAAAGAGTATTAAATCAGAATAAAGATCAATAGAACAAACAATTAAAATTTATTATTATGATACAGATTGAAAATTTAAGTAAGGTATTTCGTACTTCAGAAGTAGAAACAATTGCGTTGAATCATGTAAACATAGAGGTGAAAGAAGGAGAGTTTGTAGCTATTATGGGACCATCAGGTTGTGGAAAATCCACCTTATTGAATATCCTTGGTCTGCTGGACAATCCTACTGAAGGCAGTTACAAGTTGCTGGGCAACGAAGTAGCCAATCTGAAAGAAAAAGAACGCACCCGCCTGCGTAAAGGTGTAATAGGTTTTGTATTTCAAAGTTTTAATCTGATAGACGAACTGAATGTTTTTGAAAATGTGGAATTACCGTTGACTTATCTTGGAATCAAGGCCAGTGAACGTAAGGAGCGTGTTCTGGAAATTTTAAAGCGAATGAACTTGAGTCATCGTGCCAAGCATTTCCCGCAACAGCTTTCCGGCGGTCAACAACAGCGTGTGGCTATTGCCCGTGCTGTGGTTACTAACCCTAAATTGATCCTCGCCGATGAGCCTACCGGTAATTTGGACTCAAAGAACGGTGCTGAAGTAATGAATCTATTGACCGAACTTAACAAGGAGGGGACTAGTATTGTCATGGTAACTCACTCTCAGCATGATGCCGGATTTGCTCATCGTGTCATTCATTTGTTTGACGGTAGTGTAGTGGCGAACATTAAAGAATAATAATGAAAGGGTGGTTGTAATGAAACAAATCTATTATGCAATACAATCGACATTACACGGCCGTGGAAGCAATGTGACAAAAGTCATATCGCTTTCATTAGGCTTGACTATTGGTGTTCTGCTTTTTTCACAAATAGCATTTGAACTCAATTATGAAAAATGTTACCCTGATGCCGACCGATTGGTGTTGGTACGTGGAGGAGGAGAGAATGTAAAGACTGGAGAGAAAGGAGAAGGATATGATGATAGCTTGTTTGCTCCGATGGCAGAAGCATTCCGCAGTGATTTGTCACAATGGATTGAAAATGCTACAGTCATTTTCAATTTTGAGACATTAAATGTATTCAAGGATGGTCATAAGCTGAAAGACGTAAACTACGCTTATGTAGATACTTGCTATTTCCGTACTTTCGGCATCAAAGTATTGAAAGGGAATCCTGAGGAATTGCAAAGGGCAGGGAGCATATTCGTTTCTGAAACTTTTGTTCGTGATGTCTTTGGTGGACAGGATCCTGTGGGACAAAAATTATCTTTGGATAAACAGCATGAACTGACAGTCCGTGGTGTTTATCAGGATACTCCGGAAAATACGGCCTATCATTTTGATTTTGTAGCTCCCATTTATGCCGGAGGTGGTTATATAGGGGGTGGAACATGGGGGCGTAATGACATTTATTATACTATTCTCCGTTTGCGCGATGGGGTGGACAGGGAAGAAATCAATCGTCAGATATACAAGGCTATGCAAAAATATTATCCTGATTCTGCTGATGATGAATGGAGAAATTTTTATGATGCACAGCCATTGCCCGAAATTCATCTGGATGACTCAAATACCCGCACTCGCCTTTACATTTATGGTTTTTTGGGCTTTGCCATATTTTTTGTGGCAATCATGAACTATGTATTAGTAGCTATTGCTACCATGAGCCGCAGGGCAAAAAGTATAGGTGTGCATAAGTGTAGTGGTGCCAGTGCAATCAATATTTTCAGTATGTTCCTTTTTGAGACGGGGATTGTGGTATTGATGTCCGTTATAGTGGCCCTCTTTATTATTTTCAATACCAAAGATCTGATAGAAGATTTACTTTCGGTGCAGTTATCCTCACTCTTTACATTGGAAACTTTATGGGTTCCGATGCTCATTGTTTTTGTACTGTTCATAGTAGCCGGAGTGCTGCCGGGAAGATTGTTTTCACGCATTCCTGTCACTCAAGTTTTTCGTCGTTACACAGATGGGAAAAAGGGGTGGAAGCGTTCTCTTTTATTTGTACAATTTATGGGGGTATCTTTTGTGATGGGGATTTTGTTAGTATCTTTGATGCAGTATCATCATCTGATTAATAGTGATATGGGTATCCGTACTCCAGGATTGGTGGAGGCGGAAACATGGATGTCACCCGAAGAAGCAGAGAATATGGTTAACGATCTTCGTCGTCAACCCATGGTGGAAAATGCCACCCGTTCTATGCATGGTGTTCTGGGAGAATATTGGACTCGTGGGCTGATTGATAATAGTGGCAAGCGAATAGAAACCTTGATGTATAATCCTTGTGATAAGAATTATGCTGAAACCATGGGGATTACTATTATTGAAGGGAAAGATATGCAGAATGAGGGAGATGTATTGGTCAACGAAGAAGTAGTGCGGCTGATGAAATGGACAGATGGGGCAGTAGGCAAACGGTTGAATGATTTTGATAAAGCCGGAACCATTGTTGGTGTATTCCGTAATGTGCGCAATACGTCTTTTCTTTATAAGCAGTTTCCCGTGGCTTTGGTTTATAGTCATAATACCAGTCACACTTTTGATGTACGTTTAAAACAGCCATACGATGAGAGTTTGAAAAAGCTGAACGAATACATGGAGCAGGTGCATTCCACTAAGGCATTGGAATTTATTCCGATAGATACCATGCTGAAGGAAATCTATCGCAATGTATATCGTTTTCGTAATTCTGTATGGATTACTTCTACTTTTATTTTGCTTATTGTTGTTATGGGGTTGATAGGTTACGTGAATGATGAAACACAACGTCGCAGTAAGGAAATAGCTATCCGTAAGGTGAATGGTGCTGAAGCTTCGACTATTCTTCGGTTGCTGTCCCGTGATATATTATATGTTGCTGTCCCATCGGTCTTGATGGGAATTGTAGTATCGTACTTTACAGGAAAGGCTTGGTTGGATCAATTTGCCGAAACGATAGATATGAATGCGTTGTATTTTGTCGGAACAGCATTGGTGATTATCGCTCTGATAGTGGTGTGTGTCGTTGTTAGAGCTTGGCGTATTGCTAATGAGAATCCGGTAAAGAGTATTAAAGTTGAGTAGTGTATTTGGAAAAAGGAGAGCGGGATGATATGTGTTGGGTATCATCCCGCTTTTTTCTTTTTACCTGATTCCTGTGAAATTTACATTGACACCATCCAATGTGCCTTTTAAGAAGTTTCCGGCCAACCATATATTTTCAAAATATGAAATGTCACTGGGACCGTAAACCATACGGATACATGTCTGTGCGCTGTTATCCCATCTCCATTCAAAATTGTATCTGTCTTCGGTTACATAGCCGTTTCGATGTTCTATTTGTATGATGTCTGTGCCTGTTCTATTTTCGTAAAAGTCTAGTCGTTGTGTGTAGTATTCACCGTCTTGTTCCCAAGTTTCCTGCCAGGTCCGGCTGCATAGTTCCCGAGTGGTTCTGTAATATATTTCGCTGTAATCATCATCATCGTACCAACTTTCTATGGATACTTCACAGGAGGTTAGGTTAACCATTATTATCAGTACAACTACCATTCCGAAGTATTTCAGTATTTTTGTTCTCATATCCGTTAATTTTAAAATTTGTTTTTCTTATGTCACAAAGATAAGTGGAGGGAATGATACAATAAACGGAATATTCCTATTTGTAAAGGAGAGTTTCCCTATTTGTAATAGGAAAATTCCTATGGTGAGGAGAGGGGAATAAGGTCTGTCTTATTTCTTTTACTATTAAACTGTAAGTTACAAAAAGAGGCTGTCCATTGGTGAGACAGCCCTGATAATTTCCGAAAAATGATAATAGGATATTTCTATATATTTTTAATTATCCTTGTTTGGGTATTATCTGCGTTTTTTTGAAGAAAGAAGTGGTGCTTCCTGTACTTGCTTCATTACTCTCAAGAGATTACCTCCCCAAATCTTCCTTAAGTCTTCTTCTGTATATCCTTTTTCAATCATTTTTATGGTCAGATTAATTAAGTCATTATCTCCTTTACATCCTTGCAGACCACCACCGCCATCAAAGTCTGTACCTATTCCTACATGGTCTATGCCGGCTACTTTAATCATGTGGTCCAAATGTTCGGCAGCATCACAAACGGATGCGGCTTTTGGGTTTTTATTGATATAGGCATCAAGGAGACATAACTGTGCCACTCCGCCATTTTTCGCTAAGGCACGGAGTTGTTCGTCTGTCAGATTACGGTCATGGTCGCATAAAGCCTTTGACGAGGAATGAGAGGCGATGATAGGTTGTGTACTATATTTTATCACATCCCAGAAAGTACCTTCACTGGCATGTGATATGTCTATCATAATACCTAACCGGTTCATTTCCTTCACTACCTCACGACCAAACTGTGTCAATCCTTGAGTCGCATCTTCCGTATGAGTGGACGAATGGCAAATATCGTTATCATAAGAATGGCAGAGAGTTATATAATTAACTCCCATCTGTTTGTATTTTTTTATATTCTTTAGGTCCTTGCCGATGGCGTAACCATTCTCGATCCCTATAAAGAAAGCTTTCTTGCCTTCATTCTTTAAACGTACCAAATCCTCTTCCGTAAGGGCGATGCCGCAAAAATCTTTGTATTTTGCTACTTCGTCATAAATGGATTGAATCAATAGGGTGGTGCTTTCTACGGCTTTTTGTGAAGATACGTCATCTCGTTTCCCCTGCCATATAAATGCGGCTAGGAACTGTGCGTCCAATTTGCCTTCCTCCATTTTGGGGATGCTGACCATGTTGTCTTTTCTCAAGCCTACGCTGTAACCGTTTTTAAACCAAAGAGGAGTATCTGTATGAGTGTCAATGGATAGAATGCGGCTGTGAATTTTTTTAGCTAGGTTGAATGTATCAGCCTTGTTCACCAGGAATTTAAATAATTTATGCATGGTGGTATCTCCGGCAGCTGTAAATATTTCCGGATGAAATTGCACACCTATCATTTGCCGTATGGGATAAGCTTCTATAGCTTCCGCTATGCTGTCGGGTGCCCAAGCCGTGATTTTGAATCCCGGTGCCAATTCCCGGATAGCCTGATGATGGAATGTATTGACTTGCAGCACTTCTTGTCCTGTAATTTCTGCCAACTTGCTTTCCTTTATGATGGATATCGGATGGGTGGGGGTAGTGCCGGATTCTTTTTGGCGATGGTTGACACTTGAAGGATGTTGCGTGGGCAGATCTTGATATAAAGTTCCACCGAAAGCTACATTCATTAATTGTAGCCCCCTGCAAATTCCTAATATGGGAATATTCCGATCTGCGGCCATTTTCAGCACCATCAAGTCGAAGGTATCCCGGGCGGGGCTTACTTCTTCCAGTTTTTCATAAAGAAGGTCGCCATAATACATTGGTTGGATGTCTTCTCCACCTGTAAAGACAATTCCGTCCAGTCGGGATACAATTTGACGCAGTATTTCTACATTATCCGTTACAGGTATCATGTAAGGAATTCCTCCAGAGAGAATGACTGACTGTACATATGCCGTGTTTACGGCTGTCCGTTTCGGACTTATATCTGTGGAAATTCCAATCAAGGGAAACCTTTTTATTCCGGGAATCAATTCGGAATCCACTTTTTGATTCAACCGGACGAGTGCTTCGGACAAAGGATCCTTTTGACTTTTTTGTGCTTGTACATGGCAACATCCCAAAGCTAACAGTAATACTAAGAGGCATTTGTTTTTCATATGAATATAGATTTTGTCTTGCAGGCAAATGTATAAACTATGTTTTTATTGAAAAAATAAAATGCCATAAAAATAGAGTAGGAGGTACTTATTCCAAGCACCTCCCACCTTTATATTCAGAAAATATTCAATTTACTTCATATCTTCCACAGCAGCCTGCGCCACTTTCATATACGATTATTCTCCAATAGGTTACATTGTCGGTGTATGTGAAGTGTATGCGCTTTGGTATGACTTTTTTCTAAAGCTGCTACTTTCTTAGCATTATTATTCTATCGCAGCTTGCGCCTCTCCAATACATATCTGTATTTCAATAAGATGCAATATTTGTGTATGTAATCTGTATGCATCTTGATACAATGATTGGAATAGTTGCAATATATATTAAGGATGAATGATTTGACCTCTCTGTAACGAGATGACGCATTCATTTAAATTTCAGTATTGTTTATTTCCTATCTTTCAATAGCTCAATAATCACGTCCTTATCCTTCAGGTTTGAATCAAGTCGTAAAATCTGTGAGTTCAGACTCTCTATCTGCTCTTTCAGAAGCTTGATTGTTTCCCTCAGGTTCTCTGTTTCTTTCTTTTCGCTGGATAGCTGCACGGCCAGTTCTGCATCACCTATCAGGTTATTTGCATTTCCATCCAATGAAACGGCTGCAAGGTGTGCCGAGATATGATGCTGTTTCGGACAGAAAAGGGAAAAGAAATTGAAGTCCAATGCTTCGCTGACTTTAATAAGCCTGCTCGTTTCCATTGTCTCCCTTTCCAGTATGCGGTTTATGTGCTGCTGCGGTACACCTATTTTGCGCCCAAGCTCAGATTTGCTTAATCCAAGCTCGTTTCGTCTTTTGTCGATAGCCTGACCTACATGCACGTGTTTTATGTCATTATCCATGCGATTCCTTCAATAAATACATCTTAAACAATAAATCATCAAACAAATATTTGGTTATATAAACCATTTTATGTTACTTTGTGGTGTAACCTATTCATTTGGTGAATACAAAGTTAAACATTAAATATTAAACATCCAACAATTATGTCTGAAAACTTAGAAAAAATCCGTCCGGCACTTGTTGCCCTTGAAGTAGGTGAATCCGTTTCATTCCCCATCTCACGTTTGAAAAGCGTCCGTACCCAGGCTTCAGAGCTTGGTGCCATCTACAACCGTCAGTTCAAGACCAGGACTGACAGGGAAAACCATACCATTACGGTCAAACGAACAGTATAGAAAACCCAATCAGGTTTATATGAAGATATTACAGTTTCTGGACCATCTTATACCATACGAAACATTCCTGAATGATCTGTCCTCCAGAATTGTCAGGCAATTGAAAGCCGACAAGGATGATCCTGAATTCATAAGCCAGAGGAAGGCATACGAGCTTTTTGGCCGCAGGAATGTAGAAAGGTGGAAACGTCAGGGAAAGGTGGTCTCCTATAAAAGACCCGGTAAGGTGGAATACCGCACGGCAGACCTCAGGCTCCTGCAGCGAACCACCCAGGACTATTTTGATGAAAGTCAGCCGAAACAGGCAGAAAAACCGGTCAAGAAAGATAAGTGATAAACATATTATGGCTAATACTCTAATATTGATAAACTTTATTTGTTTATTTTAGCCGTGATACTCTATGAAATATAAAGAAAGCAATTATAGTAGGTACAGGAATGTGCGTCAGTAACCTTTGTTCACCAGCTTAACAATAAAGCCGGACAGATATTTGTATCGCACATTCATAATGATTTTATAATAATGAAAGAAATCAGACCAGCGTGCGATCCAAACGGTGTCTATTCAGTCAAGCGCACCTGTGCTGAACTCGGTATCAGCAACAAGACACTCAAAAAATACAGAGATAACGGATATATCCAACCGCTTAATCCTAATAATGTCAGCCGTCCGAAATACTCCGGCCAGTCAATAATCGATTGTTGGAACCTGCTCAGTACGTTATGATAAGCGAAACAACCATACGGAAAGTAAGGGAACTTGCCATTGAAGACGTACTCAGTCCTTATGTCAGGCTGTCCAGAAAAGGCTCAACCCTGATGGGACTTTGTCCTTTTCATACTGAGAAGACCGGTTCCTTTGCCGTTACTCCCAGCAAAAATCTCTTCCACTGTTTTAGTTGTAACCGTGGCGGTGATTCCATTACGTTTATAATGGAAAAGGAAAACCTTTCCTTCAGTGCCGCCGTGGAATTTATTGCCAGGAACCATAATATTCCGGTAGAATACATCAGAGAAGAGCGCAGTGAGGAACAGATGGCTGAAGCCAGGCACCGAGAGTCACTTCTGACAGTTCTCGATACAGTACAGTCTTTCTTCCTGCAAAATTTAAGAGCAACAGACAAGGAAGAGAGCCTTGATGCCAGAGCCTACGCATACGGCCGGTGGCATGCGGAGTTCTGTGCCTTTGCCGGAATAGGCTATGCACCGAAGGACGGTCAGGCCTTTATGGATTTTTGCAGAAACAAGGCTTTGAACGAAGAACTGCTGTACGAACTCGGTATGTTCAAGCGTGGCGAGGACGGAAACACATACGCCATGTTCCGACAGCGTATCATGATTCCCGTGAGAAACAGATGGGGACGCATCATTGCCTATACGGCCAGATACATCGGAGACAATAGGAAAGTTCCCAAGTATATCAACTCGGCAACAAGCATGATTTACTCCAAGGGAGAAACAGTATTCGGTATTGACCGTGCCGCCAGACTGCGTGATGCCGACTATTATATCATTGTGGAAGGTGCTCCTGATGTACTGAGAATGCAGTCGATTGGATACGACAATACAGTAGCGTCACTTGGAACAGCCTGGAGTGACAGCCAGTTCGAGCAGCTGAAGAAGTATGTATCCTCACTCTGTTTCATTCCAGATTCAGATATTGCGGAAGGCAAGCCATACGGACCGGGATTTGAGGCGGTGATGACCAACGGGGCTGCAGCCATAAGAAAAGGATTCCATGTAACAGTCAGGGAACTTCCTTTTGCAGAAATACCATCCGAGGCAGAAGGAGAAATCCAATATGCCAAGAATGATGCCGACAGCTATATCCGCAGCAGGGAGGATTATACTTCACTTCCCGAAAAGCATTTCATTATCTGGCTGGCACAGAAACGTTTTCTGGTAGCCGGTTCTATGGTAGAGGAAAGAAAGTGTGTTGCGGAAATAGCAGACCTGTTGCGCTATATAAAAGACCAGCTTGTGTATGACCAGTGCATAGAACAACTCTCCAGACTGCACGGCAAGGTAAAGCTATGGCGTGATGCCGTTACCCAGGCACGTGGGGAAGCCAGGAGAAGGAACGACAAGCCGACGGCCATGAACGAGATGCAGCGTGAAGTTGAACTGCTTCGCCAGTTCGGACTGTTCGTCAGGGAAAACTGTTACTACTCCATCGGTGAAGATGATGATGAACCGTCAAGAATCTCCAACTTCATCATGGAACCACTGTTCCATATCGAGGATGAGATAAACGGAACAAGAATCTTCCGCATGAGGAATATGTACAATGTATGCAGGGTTATAGAATTGAAGGAGTCTGAGCTCTGCTCGCTTAGCAACTTCCAGCAGAAGGTCGGCTCACTGGGCAACTACGTATGGCTGGCCAAGATAGACAAGCTCAACCGTGTAAAGGAATACCTGTATTCAAAGACCGATACGGCAGAACGTATCAGAAAGCTCGGCTGGAATGCAGCTGAAGGATTCTTTGCTTTCGGTAATGGAATATTTTTTACCAACACATTCAATGCCGTTGATGATTTGGGTATTGTCCGTGGAATCAACGGCAAGGCCTTCTATATACCGGCCACTTCAAAAATCTATCTCAACAATCCGGAGATATTCCAGTTTGAAAGACTCATGGTGCATGAGAACCGTAACGGGATAAGACTGTACGATTACGTAAAAAGACTGATGGAAGTATTCGGTGAGAATGCAAGCGTAGCCTTCTGTTACCTGGTTGCCACCCTCTTCCGTGACATCATATTCAGACGTACCCGCCACTTTCCCATCCTGAACCTTTTCGGTGAGAAAGGAACCGGTAAGACAACCCTGGCTACTTCCCTCCAGTCCTTCTTCCTGCACGGAGTTGATCCGCCAAACCTTGGAGTAACCTCTGTACCGGCCATGAACGACCGTGTGTCACAGGCCGTCAATACACTTGCCGTGCTTGATGAATACAAGAACGACCTCGACATACGCAAGATAGCCTATCTGAAAGGGCTCTGGGGCGGTGGCGGCCAGACCAAGAAGAATACGAATACAGACGGGATGGCAGCACAGACCATTGTCACAACAGGTGTAGCCCTTTGCGGCCAGGACAAGCCGACACAGGATATGGCACTCTATACCCGTGTCATCTTCCTTGCCTTTTCAAAGACATCATTCAACCAGAATGAGAAAAGAGCCTATGAAGACCTTGTATCAGTCTGCAACATGGGACTTACCCACCTCACCCTGGAGATATTGGGACACCGGGAACTGTTTGAGAAGAACTTTCCGGAAATATATTCCATTACCAAGCGTGAGCTGGCTTCGAAACTGGAGAATGAAACCATCCATGACCGTATATTCGGAAACTGGGTTATTCCATTGGCCACCTTCAGAACACTGGAGACAGTCATTGACGTACCTTTCAGCTATGCGGAGCTTTTTGAAACAGCAGTTAAAGGAATACGCAATCAGAATGAACTGGCTCAGGAAAGTTCGGAAATAGCGGACTTCTGGAGTATGCTTCAGGGATTCCAGACTTCAGGTAAATGTATTGAGAAGGCACATTACCGTATAAGGTATATGAAATCCTTCCGTCCGTTGTCGGTAAAGGAAGATATAGAATTTAAGGAGGCACGTCCTATTCTCTATCTGAACACGGCAGCCGTGGCGTCACTGTTCAACAGCAGGAATGCTGGTTCTACCTCCAACCGGTCTAACTGGTCCACCATCATGTCCTACCTGAAATCCCATGCTTCATATTTGGGATTGAAACAGGACAGATTCACCATACTTCTGCCCAGCGGGCTTCCTGACTATACCATTGACATTGTGAATGGCGAGCAGGTTAAGAAGGTAAAGGTAAACCGACCGAAGGCTTTATGTTTTGATTATCTCCAGCTGAAGGAGACTTTCGGACTGGATCTTGAAACTGAAGTTGTAGCTGAAGTGCAGGACATGCAGGAAGAAATGACTTCCGGATACAAACAATATCCTGAGCAGAAAGGCTTATTTTAATTGAGAATTTACAATAATAAATTATCATCAGAAAAATCCAACCCTTTTAAATGTATTCGTCAAGGAATTATTTACAGTTATCTTTTGGAATTTCAAAACTTAACTCTTATTTTTGTAGAAATCTTGCAAAAAAAGGAGTTAAGTTTATGATTTTAGAGTTTTGTGTCAGTAATTACCTGTCAATAAAGGATGAGTTAAAAATATCCTTTGTTGCAACTGCTCTTAAAGATGTTCTTACCGAGTCAAATGATATGATAACTGTACCCGATACCGGATTATCTGTATTACGGAGTGCAGTGATTTATGGTGCAAACGCTTCAGGAAAATCAAATGTTCTGAAAGCTATTGCTTTTTACAGGCGTTTTATCACGGACTCTTTCAAAAACAGTCAGGCCGGAGAAGCAATTGATGTAGAGAACTTCCGGTTGAATACCACTTCAATGAATGAGCCGACTACAATGGAAGCAACCTTTATTGTTGAAGGTTACACTTACCGTTATGGTTTTGAGGTTGACAGCAAAGCTGTACGTGCCGAATGGCTGTACCAGCGCACAAATAAAAAGAGAGCCAAAGAAGTTGAAATATTCTACAGGACAGAAGAAGAAACCGCTGTTCATCAGAAAAGTTCTTTATTGATAGAGCTTGTAAACAAGAAAATGGTGCGTGACAATGCTTTACTGCTGTCTACCGGGGCACAATTCAATGAGCCGATAGCAGTCAGTATCCTGCAATGGCTGAATGATATGCAAGTGATATTTGGCAATGATGAGGAAAGACTGTGGAAACAGGCTATAAAGTCTATGGATGATGAGAACCTCCGTTTGCGTATTACTAACTTTGCAAAATATGCAGATCTTGGGATAGACAGTATCGTAAAAACAGATAACCGTATCGTTAGTACTCACCGGCAATATGATGATGAGGGAAAAGAAACCAATAGTGTAGCTTTTTCATTCAGCAGTAATGAATCGGAAGGTACAATAAAATATTTTTCTTTGTCATATCCCATCATTGATGCTTTGGATAATGGAAAACTTCTTGTTATTGATGAACTTAACTCAAAGCTTCATCCTCTGTTGGTTCGTAAAATCATCGGCCTTTTCAATTCGGCAAAAACAAACCCGAAGGGTGCACAACTACTTTTTACAACTCATGATACCTTCCTGTTAAGCGCCGGTATGTTTCGCCGTGACCAGATATGGTTTACACAGAAAAACAGTTTCGGTTCTACTGAAGCATATTCACTGGTTGAATATAAGGTACGCAGCAATACTCCATTTGAAAGGGATTATCTGTTGGGTAAATATGGTGCAACTCCCATTATCGGTGAAATGGAGAGGGTCTTTAATATGGAGGAATGAGTATGGGAAGACAAACAAAAAAGGACCATCGTTCAGGCAGTCTGACCAGAAAGCAGGGAACGAGAAATGTAAAACAGTCTTTTCTCATAGTATGTGAAGGGGTACGTACAGAACCAGACTACTTTAAAGCTTTCCGTATGACAACTGCTACAGTCAAAGCTATAGGTCAGGCAATGAATACCATAAGTCTTGTCAATAAGGCAATCAGTATACGTGATACTGAACAAAAGAAGAAACATTATTATGACCAGTGTTGGGTTGTTTTTGACAAGGATGATTTTCCTGCAAAGGACTTCAATCAGGCAATAACCTTGGCTCAAAAGAACGGTTTTCGTGTTGCTTACAGTAACCAGGCATTTGAGTATTGGTTCTTGTTACATTTTAATCTCTATCGAGGTCCTCTTCATCGCCAGAATTATGCAGATATGTTGTCAAAACTTATAGGAATGCCATATTCAAAAAGTGAAGGATTTGGCGCTGTCATGTATAATAGGCTTTATCACCTGCAATCACAGGCAATAAAGAACGCAAATGTAGTACTTAACGAGGTTTCAAATGGAAATCCTGCCATGGAAGAATCTTCGACCACGGTACAATTATTGGTTGAAGAATTGAATAAATATATCTGAAATTGTGTTAATATACAAATTATAAGATTTTAAACTGAATATAAATATTTCTACTCACCAATAACAGAAATTATATTATATAATTTATACTTGTTCCTTGGAGAATTACTTGAAGATATTCAATCATTAATATCTTCAAGTAAATCCTTAGATGTAACCTTTTTTATTATTATAGGAAGTTTTGATAAATCCATTTCTTGCTGTTCGGTAATATTGGGTACAGAAATGAACAGTTTTTTTTCTGCTCGACTAATACCTACATAAAAAACTCTATGGTGGTTTTTATGTTCTAAATCAGGCTTTAACAGGAAACTGATATCTTCTTCTTTTTCAAGAACTAATAATACATTTTCAAACTCGTCACCTTTTGCCTTGTGTACAGTTTTGTTGTTCACTGTATTATCTGAAATGCTAACATAACAAGCTAAATCCCAATAATAATGTTCTTTGTAAAATTTTAGATTATTCTTATTTGGAGGTAAGTATTCGGTAAACCACGTATTTTCGTCTCGAACTTCCATCATTAACTTTACGTCCAAAAAGCAAAGTTATGATGACACAAGAAGAAGTGGTAGAGATAATGAACTACTGCCAAGAGCACAATGTGACTTATAAGTCAAGACTGGAGGAACTCAATATCCCTGTATGGCGGTTTTATGACAGCAAATCCCGTTATGCCGCCGAGCAATCATCTGGTAAAACGGCTCAAGGTGAGTTTATCGAGCTTCCGCACAGCGGATCTTTTGTTCCTGTTCCTTCATTTGCCGGTACAACCGGACGGAAACAGAAAAGCACCCCGGCCACGCCAAGCGGATTAAAAGAGATAGAAATACGTACCCCGACCGGTAGTTCCATACGCATTTGCGGTGGACTAAATGAAAAGGAACTGTATTCAATCATCCAGGCCTGCAGCCATGTTCAGCCTTAATGACAGTATGCGCTATCTGTTGTATAACCGCCCGACTGATATGCGCAAAAGCTTTCATACTCTCAGCGGTATCATCACCGACGCCATGGGGCAGGATCCCTGCAGCGGCAATGTGTATATCTTCATAAACCGTGCCCGTGATCGTATAAAGCTCCTGCATTGGGAGCCTGGCGGAATGGTGTTGTATTCCAAACTTCTGGAAGCCGGTACCTTAGGCAAGCCTGATTCTGCCAACGACAATGAGGTCTGTACAAATATAGAATGGCGGGAACTTGTCATGATTGTGGAAGGTATCATGGAAGCCCGCGACTCCCGTCGCACGAGACTTGAAAACCTGCAGAAACTTCGAAAATAGTGCCGTTTTCTTACTCTGTTTGCTTTTGTATGTCATTGGATTTTAGTATATTTACATTGTGAAACAATGAGATACAGATGCTTACGGAAGAACAGGAAAAAGCCTTATTGGAAGAGATTGATAAGCTCCGCCAGGATAAAGCGGCGCTTATCAGCAGGGTTGCTTCGCTGGAGCAGTCGCTGTACTGGCTCCGGAAAAAAGTCTTCGGCCGGATGAGCGAAAAAAATCTTCCGCTTGATCCCAACCAGTTGTTGCTGTTCTCAAAAGAAGAAATGTCCTCCATGGAAATATCCCGGATGGAGGATGAAGTCCGCAAAAGCGATGAAGAAATCACCAGAACCATAAAAGTCAAGGAGAAGCCGGCCCGCAAGCCCTTGGATACATCTTCTCTTCCGGTAGAGTTTGTTGATCTTTACCCCGAAGGGACAACGGACGATGAAGGCAGGCTTAAGGATGATTTCATTGAAATCGGAAAGGAAGAGAGTTCACGCCTGGAACGTGTTCCGGCAAAATTATATATCCTGAAGACCATCCGTCACAAAGTGATAAGTAAATCCGATATGGAGAAATACCCTGAGGAAAGGCAGATTCTGATTCACCCGCTACCTCTTGTTCCGGTCAGCAAATGTATGGCAGGCTCTTCGGTTCTGACAGACATTATCATCGGCAAGTTCATGTATCATCTCCCGTTCTACCGTCTGATACAGCAGTATCGCGAATCTGGAATCAGCATAAGCGAATCTACCATGTGCGGATGGTATGAAATGGCGGTGGAGAAACTCAGGCCGCTGTACAACCTGCTCAAACAGAAGATACTCTCCAGTGAATATATACAAGTGGACGAGAGTGTCATTCCTGTGCTGGACAATGAGAAACATAAGGCGAAAAATGGATATGAGTGGTGCGTGCGCGACGGCATCACGGGGGACGTCATGTTCCATTATGACCGTGGCAGCCGTTCGGGCATGGTAGCCCGTGAACTGCTGGGATGCTACCGTGGCATTGTGCAATGTGACGGCTATGCAGCTTACGAACAGTTTGAGCGGATGAAAGGAATCACCCTGGTCGGCTGTTGGGCGCATGCCAGAAGGAAGTACGTGGATGCCCTGGAAGAGAACAGGATCCTGGCCGCACAGGCAATACACTACATCGGCAAGTTGTACAAGGTAGAATCTGAAGCCGATGAAGCCGGACTCACAGCTGAAGAGCGTAAGGAAAAACGTATCAGTGAGGCCTATCCGCTGATACTCGAATTTGAAAAGTGGCTGCAGGATGCTTATCTTAGAGTGCTTCCTAAAAGCCGTATGGGTAAAGCCATCGAATATACGTACACGCTCCTTCCAAGACTTTCCAGATACGTAAACGACGGAAGAATAGAAATTGATGACAACCGCATAGAAAATGCCATAAGACCTTTGGCTTTGGGAAGAAAGAACTATCTGTTCTGCGGCAACGACGCATCCGCATACAGGGCTGCCATCGTGTACTCACTGATTGCCACCTGCAAATCAGCAGAAATAGACCCTAGAATCTGGATGGAAGATGTCCTGAGCAAAATTCCATATTACGAGAGGGATGAGAAGAATATGGAAGAACTTCTACCACGTAATTGGGCAAAATCCAATCAAACTTGTTCCGAATAGATACTATTAGTTCCGAATCGACTACGAATAGTACCGATTCGGAACTAATTCACAAAATTTGCAACGTGGTTTACCGAATGCTTACATTTGGAGAAGCAATCTGAATATTTAATTCTGTTTTTACAAATCTTAAAAAGCTTATTAAGTTATCATTTGAATATAAAGGATAGGCTTCAATCAGTTTCTTTAACATATAAGAAATTTTTTTACTGTCTTCTTCAATAAGCTTAAGACAATGATATGCTTCACCGTAATTTCCATCTCTGGTAAACTCTATTCCCTGTATAAGAGACTTAATGATGATTTTTCTTATAAGATTAGAATCAAAATCAGATTTTAAAAGATTCTCGCTTGGGGTATCTTCCTTTTGTGCTTTAAATGAATTAGCGATATGATTCGGATAAGAGAGAGTATGGATATCTGAGTTATTCAATAATTTCTTTTTGCAATAATTATAACAATCAAATTTGTCTCCTACAAGTAACATTGGGATAGTGTCATCAATATTCAGTATTTTGTCTTGTGTTAAATCTTTTCTAACGCAATTAAGTAAATCTATAATCTGATTACTACTTCTTCTATTACCTTTAATAACGTACCTATTCATCCCTTCAAGATGGAAATTGTCAAATTGTTGAATACTTGCTCCAATAAAGTCATATATTGATTGGCATCTGTCGCCAATGACTCCGATAATTATTCCGCTGTTACCTAAAATTTTAAATATTGCGATTTGAATTGGTGTAGAGTCTTGAAACTCATCTACGAAAAAATATGGATATGCAGATTTAATAAGAAATTTAATATTGGGGATTTTTGTTAGTAATTGATATGAAAAATACATAATGTCATCATATGTGATTACACCTTTTTCCCATAATATGTACTTATATGTATTATATATATAGTTAGGAAGGTAATATTTATCATTTGCTTTTATTGGAAATTTAGGTTTAAAATCTATACTGTCTTCTTTGAATTGCCAACGCGCTTGTGATATAGCTTCCGTTATTCTTTTGTTGGATACATAAACATAACCTGTTCTTTCCTTGACTGCTTGAGCTAATTGATTTCCAATAAAAAAATCATCCCCAGTCAACTTTAATTTTGAGTGATTTAACCCAAAATCTTTCGCAATAAAGTGAATATAAGGTTTCACTATATGAGTATAAAGGAAACTATGTATTGTGGCAACTTCCAATCTGTCAGAAGAACGACATACCCTTGACCTTATGGTGTTAGCACCCACATTTGTATATGTTATACAGGCTATCTTTCTTTTAATGCCTAAACGTTTGGAGTTTGATATTACATTTTTTATATGATTACATAACCAATGAGTCTTACCGGCCCCTGGACCAGCAGCGATTTTAAAACATTCATCGCAATCAATTAAATCATTAGATGTTATTGTATTATCCATTCTATAGCTTCGTTTATATATGGTGGTATATTCAAATATAAAGGTTTCTCAGATTCTAGATTATCTTCCAATTTTAATCTTAATTCAAAAGCATTCTCTCCTTTCCCCAAAGAGGATAAGTACCTTGTTGCTAATAATGATTTATATTTGATATCAACATGCCAATCTATTTTTTCCAATGCAGGAAGTAACCGTTCTTTGATTGTTTTATTCTTGCACTTATTAATTATAACTTTGGCAGTATCGTTAAATTTTCCTATATTGATTAGTTGTTGAAGTTCATTAATATTTGCAAGTGAATCAATAATTAGAATATCACTTGTAGTATTATAAAACATTAGATCATATTCTAATGTCTTGCCATAAATTGTATTATTTCTAAATATGCGAATATTGGGATGATCTTTATACTTTTTAATTGCTTCATCCGCATTAATCTTGTATTCCGTTTCTTCATCCACGTCGTACTCATATGGCCAACAAGTAGAAAATACTTTTGAACCTTTTGTTTTTCTTACAGGATCACGATCTGTAATTACAGCAACCTTTTTGCATATAGAATATTTATTATTCGAATCAAACAGTTTTAGAAAATGTTCAAAATATCTTCCACGCTCATTTATTACAACAATATGATGATCTGCAAAGTTAAATCCTTTGTATTTGGCTAATACAGGGAGTAAGAGTTCTTCTGCAATACCTTCAACAAAAACTATTTTGCTTGCAAAAAACATATCAGCATTTGTAGCATCTAGAAACCTTTGAACAAAGTGTTTGGATCCTTTTCCTTCTTCTGTATCATCAAAACATCTCCCTGGATAGGCAATTCTTATCTTTCCACTCTCTTTGTACATGCAAATCAAATCATCCAGTTTGACTGCTGACGTTATTTGCGTTGAATGTGTTGTAATAAACACTTGCTTGATGTTATGATTATCCCGATTCTGTCTGAGAAATTTAAGGAATTTATACTGCATGGAAGGATGAAGATGAGCTTCAGGTTCTTCTATTGCTAAAATAGGGAAAAGAATAGTATTGATTTTCATAAAATCTTCATCAGATTCTGCTTGCATTTTGGCTAATAATAAAGAAATATATAATAGGTTGTTATATCCAAGACCATTATGAGTCGCTGGAATTTCTATACCAATTTTATCTTTTACTATTAATTTGAGTATGGCAAGCAAATCACTTTCGGTAAGATTTCCACTGAAATCAGGGTAAGTCTTGTCAAAATTTGCACCTGTCGAATCTGAATAGTTGAGCATTACTTTTTTACCTTCAGAAAGTCTTTTCATCATGCTATCCATTAATGGCTCAGCTTTTTGTACAAACTCATCATGTAAAACTTTTATTTCATCATTTGTTTCTTTTTCACTTTTGTCTTTATCTTTCCTAATATCGTAATCAATAAAAAATTCTAACACATCACGTAATAACTTGTCATGTCCTGTAAACATATCACGACCTACATCCCTAATTGCATCAAGGAATTGAAAATCAAAACGGTTCTTAATCTTTGATATTGATATGCTCCTGTCATCAGTATTTCCTCCCCATAGTTCATATCTGTAAAGACGGATAAAATCACGTTTAATGATATTCCATATAGTATTTACATCCTGAATATCTGATACTTGCAATAAATATGATTCTAAATATTCATCTGGCAGATAAAAACAATAATTCATTTGTGCCATTAAAGGCTCTTCCAATTTTATTGTAGAACCTTCCCATATATTCAGTTCCTCATTCTCTATATCATCATTTTCACTTTGTGAAAGAACAACATTTATTTCAACTGAAGGAGCTTGTGATTTAAGTTTTTCAATTGTTGTATTTTTATTGAAATCATCAACAGAAAGCCTTCTGTATATATCATTAGATGTAACTAAACTTAATGCTTTTAATATATTGGTTTTGCCTGCATTGTTATGTCCAATTATGACATTAATACCATCGTGGAAATCTACAGTAGTATTATCAAAATTTCTGAATCCTTTAATTGTAATGTTTGAAATATACATTGAGTAAAAAATCTAATTGTGAATAATATAATCTCAAAAATAATGATTATTATTGTTTTAATATTTAATAGACGATAAAAATATACTCAAAATAAGTTTTTAAATTTGATGGAAGAATTAGTATTGGAGGAGTAAATTCCCTCCAATACGTATAGCTTTTAATTTAATCTAAATTGGTGCTGACACAAATATTAATAATCCCATTTAATAGTTATCTGGTATGAGTTTGGTTGAGCCTCCAATTTATTACCTTTCCTAGTTGAACTGAAAGGACTTTCAATGATAGTGACTCTTCCATCATGATAAACGGCCAAGTCGTATATATCACTATTCTTCATGGCAAACTCATATTCATGGCAAGACATAATAATAGAGTCTCCATTCATGGATTTAACTTCAAGATACCTAATGTCCGTTGGTTGTGAATCTTTTTTTCTATAGGTAATATCATAGTGAAGGTTATCATTGCCACTTTCCATATTTAGTATCTTTGATTTACCTATTACATCAACAAATTGCGGAGAAGCTTTCATTGCATCGAATGTAGCCAATTCTGCTTTCTTTCCAGCATTAAATTTGGCACGGTCAGATATATAACCTTTGCCTTTTTTACTTCGTGAAACTTGGTCTTCCTTTTGATTAAAATCTTTTAATATACTATGGCAGCCTGTAAAATCAATTTTAATCAACTCCTTATCATATATTGATACTGTTTCATTATTTTCATGAGTCAAAACTTGCTTTTCAAACAATTTCTCTAATCCATGAAATTTTCCTATCAGCATTTCTGTTTGGTTTAGAATACTTTCAGATATATGATATTTAGAAAGTATAATTTCATATTCAGGAAAAATCGTTTTAGGAACTGGCTCGAATGATTCTTCTTCCGAGAGTTTAAATTTCTCATTTATAAGTTTTTTTATAAGTATGTCTAGTTCTGTAAGTGTTAACAGTTTATTCTTTATTTCTTCGGCTTTCTCTTCATAAAATGGTTCATTGAATTTTTGGCACATATCTATATAATTCTCAATATATAAGTATGCGTTATCGGAGTTGTTGTTTATCTTTTCAGCAGAGATGTGATAAGCATATGCATTATAGCGTTCTGTCAGTTTGTTACGAACACTTGCAAAATATTCCATATAGAAATCTTTTAAACCATTCGTCCCTAGTACAGAACAATCATCAATATCCAAACTTAGAAGTAGTTGGTGTAATTCAAATGGTTTCATATCGTCAATTGATGTGAAATTTTCAGGAAGACTGATTCTAGGAAATATATCCTTGATGTATTTTTTTGTGTCAATTGAATAATCTGAAAGATTACTTAGCTCCAATTCAACCCCTTTTATTTTACTGCATGACTTCCAGAAATTTTGCTCTGATTCACTTATTCCAATACTTTTAAGAGTAAGACTCCATGTCTCAGGAGTAATATCTTTATTACTGATATATTCTATGTATTTTATATCATGAGTTATAATATTACGGAAGTAATTGGCCATTGTACTACTATTAACCTTTAGTGCCATACAAACTGCTTCATTCAGGTTTTCACAAAAGACAGGATCGTTAATAGCATTGATACAGTTTGGATGTGATGAGCAAATAATGTACTGTACTCCCATACGTCCATTTCCAGATGTAGTTAGTAAGTCTCCTTCTTTCATGGTATTTATAGTTTCATCTATTTTATATGATGAAGTAAAAAATATGTGCAAATTATTACTCAATTGTTTTAAAGCATTTACAGTTTGTCTTATCAGAGATGTATCTTTTAAATCATCGCCAATTCTGTATGCCAGGAAATATTTAATGCGTTTAGATAAGTATATTTTCAAGTCATGTGTAAGTACCGTGTTTTCTTGGTAATTATCAAATGTAATATCAATGTTTTTAGATAGATTTACACCGAAAATTTGCGCAACTGAATCTTCACCAACACGGCTTCCAATTTCCAATTTGGGTAGATTCGACAATATTGTTTGAGGTAATTGGTCATTATCCCAATAATATATTTGTTCGACAGGTAGCCATTCAAGTTTTCCGTTCTTCCTTGCCAATAATCTTTTAAGATGTTTTGAACTAAGTTCTTTTAGTGTATTGTAATCGGCATGTTTACTTCTTATAGCTTCTCTAAGCTCCCTATATCTTTTCTGAATACCAAAACTATCTACTTTCTGTGATAGTAATATGTATAGTTGTTCAAGCGAAAGATTTGTAATATTTGTCTGTGCTCCCAAAGAAACAAGTAATGAATAGATTTTAGCTATACTCTCAGGATTTTGATTAACTGTCAAATCTTCATAATTAAATTCTAGTCCGAATATTGTAGAATTTATTACAGAATATGTTAGAGGAGCAAATTGTTTATATGAACGCATTTGATAAGCCGTGAAACTATATTGTACAGTCTCAGGTTTTATAGTACGATAAAACAAATTTATACTTGTATTTAAAATATTCTCAACTGATTTTTCATCTGAAACTAAAAGACATAATGCTTCTTTTAGTGAAAATTGGGAAAGAAAATCTTCTTCTGGAACATAAGCATAATTATATAACTTCGTGATTTTGTTATTGCTATCAAAATTATCACAGTAACGATTATCTATTTGTATTTTATTATTCCCATCCCTTGCTGCTTCAAGATATGAATAGTTATTACCATAGTAAATGTGCTTTTTCGGTACCCGACATGAGATACCTATTACTTTATATAGAAATTCAACTGCATCATTTTCATTCTCTGCACCTAAAATTTCTTTCCATTCTGAAGCTGTCCACATCAGCCACCATTCATCTGCAATTTTCTCACTCAAAGTTGCTGGAAAAGTTGAATCTTTCAATATCATTTCACAAACAGGTTTTTTCTCTCCTAATCTATTGATTAAATGAAATTCAGAAGAGAAACTAGAACGGTCTGTGGCCTGATTTTTAAAACACCATGTTAAAATTTCGCGCATGCTTTCTTTCGTAATATTCTCTATAGACCAACTTTCTATTTTTTTACGTATGGCAGTGTAATCTCCATTAGAAACAAATGATATATTTTGTAATTTTTCTGTAACAGAACGTATCTGTGTATTCCAAATATCTTGAAGTCTGGATATAAGTTTAGAGCTGACAGCCTTTATTTTTAGGCATTCCGGGAGTATTGTGTCACCGGCCATACTTAATACATAAGCCGGATTACTGTCAATGGCTGTTATAATACTATTATTGCCATCTACCAATATATTTAATTTATTGCGGCAGCTACCATAACTTACAATTGCATCAATATATTTGGCACGTTCATCTATATCCATATATTGTTTGCCAATATCATTCAAGTCCTCATATAGTTCGTCCAAGGTTCGTTTCACTTTCTTTAAGAATTGTTCTGACAAATGTCCTTCATTTGAAAAGTAAGTTTCATTTTGGTTAGCTATATGATAAATTAATCTGTTGTTTTGATTAATGCAATAGTTCATTTCTTCTAACCATTTGGACATTTTTTCTCCTAACCATATTGCGGTTTCTATATTAGAATAGCGATAATTAACTGTAGGCAGTATGTTGATATTATGGATTTGTTTTTCTATTGAATCTGAAAGTGATGAAAGTTTTGCTGATTCAATATCTGCTTTAGGTATATTTAATAAGTTGAATGCATCCCACATTTTCCCTTCTGGCAGCAGGTTGTTATTGGTTAAAAAAGCAGCCAGATTTATACCCATTCTTCCCAATGCTTGTAATACCTGGTTATTCTTCTCTGATTGTACCAAATGATTTCGTGATGCATTTAATTCGAAAGTCCCATGATATATAGCAGGAACGTTCAATCGGACATTAGTTGGAAAATATGAATGTAAAACTCTGCATATTTTTATATCACCCAAAGGATAGGCGACCGCAACTTCATATGTGCGATCTTCGGATTTATAACTGCTAACTACAAAATCTGATGTACTACCATTATCATCAATAGATATGGTTTGTATATTATTACCTTTATCTATTGGATGTTTACGTTGTATAGTTCTAGTTTTTCCTTTACAATTTATATGGATTTGATCTATATTTCTTAGAAACAATAAAACGGAAGATGGTAATTTGTTTAATTTTTGCTCCACATCATTTATTATTGTTCTATCCTTACAACATACTTCTATATCTGTTGTACAACAACCATTTGTGGTAAACGTATCTTTTTTAGTTATCTTGTCTGATTGAATTTCAGGGATAGATAATATTGGTAATGGGCATCCTTCTCTTTCCATTTCAAAAGATTGTGCATCCTTTTCTGATAAAGCACCTTCTTTAATGCCATTCTCCTTAAGAATATTCCATTCTTTATTCGCAATCTTTTCACTGAAACTGCATTGTACACCATTTGAATGAATAATTATTTCATCACTCCAATTAAGCAATGACCGAAATCCAAGTCCCTTATTACCAATTGGCTTAATAGCAGAATCCTTGTATGCAATATCTGTCTTTGTAGATATAAAGGAACGCATAATAGACAACATACCACCTTTTGTAAATGGTCTTTTCCCCCAATTCTTTATATGAAGATGATTGTCTTCTGTTAAAAGTAATTCTACTTGTGGTGAACCTTCATCATCTGCATTTTGTATCATTTCGTATAATTCACGTCCAGAATATTCCTGTTTCATGTCAAGCTCTATTTTCTTGTCTTGCCTGATTCGAGAACTAGTAAATTCTAATTGAGAGGTATATTCACGTTTATTAATAGTAAGTACCTCACTTTGTATATCAATAAAATCGTATTCCATTATCTTTGTTTTATGGTTAAATATCAATCAAATAACAAAGATACATATCTATTAATATAATACAATTGAAATATTAAGCTTTCGTTAATATAAGATCCCGGTATATATGAAATTCATTCATCAGTGATTAGTGAAATATATGTGATTATACATTCTATTATTGAATTAGTTGTTTCATGGTCCAATAAGTAGAGTATAGGTTTTATTTTCAACCATTTAGATTTGTCAATAACCCAATTCATAGTATTGGAGATTCATTCAGTACTGGTTCGCAAGAATATTGATGATTGATTACCTGATTATTTGTTTTATATGATAAATAGATATCGGGTAATAAATTAACTATTAAATAGTTCACATAATGAGTTTCTGAAGATTAATAAAATATTCAATATGAATTTGTGATACAGAAGTTATAGTTAATGTAGGGAATATATAGGAATATTGTGAAACTAGAATTAGTAAGTAAACATTTAGAAGTTTTATACGGTTAAATTTCTGATTATCAGAATATTTTCGTATATTAGTATAGTGATAATGATTATAAACAAAGGTAAAACAAATAAATCCTATGATTATGGCAAGAACATTTACTATTACCAGTTATGGCAAGACTAAGGAATATCCAGAGAGCCAGCGTAAGAAAATGATTAAGGAGTTTGAGACGGCTATGCTTTGCTGTGATGGCAGTGAGGCTGAACGTTATAGGAATATATATGGTGACCTGGTTGCCGGTGAGAAGGAGTGTATGGACACAGAACGTCCATTGAGTCTAGAGCTTGAAGCAATGATTGAGCGAATGCTTACTACTCAAAAGTAATATTCTACAATTGCAGATTTTTATGTTGCATACCTGTTTTTGATACGCCCAATCTTCTGAAGTAATTTCATTCTCAAATTTTCCGGAAAAGTAATCTCCACCTTATCACCAAGAGCCAGGATTTCATCCACCAGTTCGTCAGTCACAAGAAGCATGTAGTCAAAAGACGTGAAAGTCCCCATATCATTCCTTTCCACCTGCGAATGGTGGAAAGGATGCTTTCTCAGATAATCTGCAAATGGACCATAAGCCCGTAGTGTAACCTCTTCCGGCTGCTGTCCGGTTGGAGCTACAACACCAATGGAGTCTGAAAGACGGTTGGCAAGCGAAAATCTGCAGTCAGTCTGAAACCTGTTTCCGCTGAGATAGATTCTTGTCAGTGCATCAAGAGGAACAGCACAGAACTCTGATCCGTTCCTGTACCCGAGCAAATACCAGCGGTTATGGAACAGTTTCAAACCTTCCGGTCTCAAACGGCCTTCCACTTCATTGCCCTTGTCATTCGTGTAGAATATGTACAGTTCATGCCCTTCGCTGATACATTCCGATATATCCGGCAGGTATTCAATACCACTTGACATGTCAGGCAGCACAACACGATGGAACAGGCACGGACTGCTTTTCAAGGCTACATCAATGATACGGCTGTTGAACAGCCAGTTCCGGCAGCTGTCACCGAGTATTTCATCCAGATTCTGAATATAGTATGTATAGTCCTTTCTGTTGCACGCAATGACTATGTCGAAGTTCTCCTCAATCATCTTTCTGTGATGATGGAATGTGCGCAGACTCAGCGGCTTTCCATTGTACAGGAAATGGTGTTTCCATATCTCACAAAGCCTTTCAAAAGTAACCTTTCTTTCCTGATAGACTGTATGCAGCAGCCAAATGTAGCGGTTGTATATATTATTCATAAAATCACCTCTTATAACTCGTTTAACTATCTAAATATAAGTATTATAAATTAGATATGCAAGAAATTTGCATATCTGTTTTGTACAATATTTTCAGTATAATCCGGACTGGTTTTCAGTACAGATTTACTATGTCCAAACCTTTCCTTACAGCCTCCCTGCTGGTGTAGAATGTCCCACCATAAGACTTGCCGTCATAAAAGGCTATCACGCCACATGAATGCTCCAGCATGAAGTCATTGCGCCTTAGAAGACACCCGTGAAAATAGTGTTCACTCAATACGATAACCTGGTCAGCCCTGGAAATTATATTCTGATAACGTTCCTTTTCCATTGACGGCCACCGGCAGCTCTGTCTTCTGAAAGGAACAACGGCAATGAGCCGTATATCCGGATACTTTCCCTTCAGTGACAATACAGTTTCAGCAGCCATCAGGTCAAATCCCATGGCCATGCCTGAATAGAAGCAGGTTATACCCGATTTGCAAGCGACGGATACGGCTTCAACAAGCCGTGCCCTTATTTCATCCTGTCTTTCTACGGGAACAGTTCTGTGTCCCGTGAAAGCCAGTGACTTTGATTTGTCTGATAATATTCCGTTCATAGTTCTATACTTTATAATGGGTTCTTGCAAGGAAGATGCCTTCAATGACATTCGCTCCGAAACTCTCCAACTGATTCGCATACATACCGAAACTGATTCCGCGTGTTATTACATCATCGAAGACTATGACTGCCTTACCTCTGAACCACTCTTCATCAAACTCGATGATGCTCACCTTTCTGATTTCCTTTTCAGCCTTACGGTTTTCATGAACAGCCAGTCTTTCTCCGCATACCCTTACATGGTCATATCCGTTTATCGCTCCGGTGAGTTCACATACCCTTTTGCAGAAGTCCATATACCGGATTTCATTCTTTCTTACCGATGATGCCGGAACCGGAATGAATACCAACTGTGAGCATCTGCTGCCGTGTTCCTCAATCATTCTTGCTGCCGTCATCTGTGCCACCGCTTCATGAGACCTTCCGTCCTTGAAGTCATAAACCAACTGTCTGTCGGCGATTTCCTTCTCGCCCACATTCTGAATACGTTTGGGAAAATATTTGCAGAACCATGTCTGTGGCTTTTCCAACTGCTTTCTGATGCTTTCGTCCATCTGTACCATACGCTCTGATTTTTTCCCTTCTGTCTGCAAGTTTTTTCAGCTTGCCCGAAGGATATTTTTTGCAGTTCTCAGAAGCGCAGGCATTCAATAAGGCAAACTTCAAGGGAAGCTGAAAATACGCTCAACCCCGTTTGAGGAAGATTTTCAGCCCTGTGTTTGACGTTTGCAATGCCGGAGATACCTTTGCAAAAAAATATCTGCAGAGGCATGCTGAACAAACCTGTGGCTGTAATGGTACATTAGGATAACCATGAATCCCTTTCACATCAGATGTTTTCAGATAATAAAATGCACCCGTTTCAGGGGTGACAGTATTGACAGAGAGTATCTGCCAGTGTATCAGATACTTCATATAGAAATCATACGTTGACAAACGTTGACAAGTGTAGCCACAATTTTCTGTCCGCTAAAAATCCATAGCCAAACGTTGACACATTATAATACTCTATTCTTTATAAGAAAAATCAGAAAGAATATAATGTATTGTATTACAGTATTTTCCAAGACTGATTTTATGCCGGATTTTCATTGGATTTGCTGTCAACGCTGTCAACCATCAAATATATGCCTTCCTGATTTCCGTAAAACAGATTCGTTATCAACCGCCTTAGCCTTGCTGTATTGAATATGACAGGTAACACATAATCCATACAAATCCCACAATCTCCGGAATAATCCCATATTTGACGTATTGACAGCTAATAATCAACTGTTTACCTTTACGGCATCCAATAAAAGAAAAGATTAACCAGCATGAGAAATAATGAAAGTTGTTCCGGAAAAGACATATTCAGTAAAGGAGGCAGCACGCTACCTGGGTGTTCACCGCTGCACCATCTATGCCTATATCCGTTATATGGAAAAGCCGCTGGCTTTCCTGAAGATACCTGACAAGGCAAAAAGGGTGTTCAGAGGAACTGACCTGATAGCCTACAAGGAAACCGGTCTGCCCAAACGTGGCCGCAAGCGTAAGAAACACCGTTAGTTCAGTCTGTCCCATGGAATGGTATCCAGGACATTATATCTGACATTCATGGATGCAAGTTCAAGAGCCAGCAGCCTTGCCCTTAGCCTGACATCCTCCATGTCGGACACGGCCTGAAGGAACTCCGACGGCTCCATCGCTCCTGACTGAATCATCCATTCCCTTGCACATTGTTCAGGAACAACGGCACTGACGAAAGAGAATATTTCTTTTGCAATGCAGCCGGCTGTACCGTCACCGGCTTCAATGGTAAAGCAGAACGGTACACCGCTCGAAGTCTTCCGTTTGAAATTGAGAAACCGGATTCCATCAATGTTTTCCATAGAAACGCTCCACCCATGCCGGACAGAGATATTAAAAATATTACGACAATTTTCCATTTACCATACAATTATAGTTTTGTTTTCATTTACCTGCTATAATAAGCAGCCGGTCTTGTCCGTGACGGATAGGACCGGCCACTTCTGTTTTCATACAGCCTGTTCAAACCTTGCAAGAAAGTTCTGAAGCCTGCTGTCCTGAATCTGTTTCAGCGGAACCGACTTAAAGTTCTGCTGCTGTCTTACCTGAAGCTTGCCAAGTCCCTGAGCACTCAGGTCAAGCTCCACATCCGAAAGCTCATTGAGGGAAATATACCCGTATTCATCCTCCATGAGTCCGACTACGATACCGAATAGAATCACATCATTATCCTCCCTGTTTCCTTCAAGGATAAACCACCTTACAGCACCAAGGGCAAAAACCGCACGGTAAACAGCTTCTTTTCCCTTGCCGTCCTGGGAATAGAGCGGATAACCCTCCAGAGCTTCCGCCAGTTGTGTTGTCATCAATCTGCACATATCAGTAAAAAATTAAAAGATTGTTTGATACTCATTCTACTTACACGCATAACATTTGAATTTTGAAGTTCCAGTTCTTTTCCCTCCAGTAAAGCTCATTGAGCTTCATGGCCGGGAAAAACCGTTTTATGTGCATCCGTGACTGCGGACCAAAGGGAGAAAAAGACAAGTGTGAAGTCAGAGAATGCAGACGGAATACCCAAATTTTTGAGGCATGAGAAAATTTGCGGAAGGCTGCCGTCAAGTCCTCCGACTGAAAGCGCAAGCGTCACTTGGCGTTTCTCCAGTCCGCAGTACATTTGCACATAAAAAACGGTTCCGGCTATGATGCTCCAATGTTTTCCTGATATTCAATATTCTGAGATTTCCGAAGAACACAGTATCCGTTTTCAGACGAGCCATCGTTAACCGGTTGCCAATGTCAGAGCCTTTGAAGTGAAGAGTAGCGCAACCTTAAAGGCTCTGTCTTTGGCAACTGCCCTGATTTATCTGCATGATTGTATGAACCTGTCGGCTGAAACTTGCCTGGTACTGTAGATACGAAGCAAGTCAGCCGGTAAGTTTCCGTAGTATAAGGCAAGTTGTTCCGGCATCGCATGAAATACGAACAGTCGGAACAGCTTGCCTGTATTTTATGACGAATATTCAATGATATAGGACGTTCCGTCAGTGCAAGTTTTAGCCTGCATCATCGGAACGGTCTGCTTGTTTTCGTTTTTCAGACATATTATCGATAACCAGTTGTCAATGTCAGAGCCTTTGAAGTGAAGAGCAGCGTAACCTTAAAGGCTCTGTCTTTGGCAACTGTCCTGATTTATCTGCATGATTGTATGAACCTGTCGGCTGAAACTTGCCTGGTATTGTAGATACGAAGCAAGTCAGCCGGTAAGTGGACCAGCATTTAGTTTGTAAAACAGATTAGTTGATCATATTCAAATATGACAACTATTTTTAGAGATAGTCAGAAACTGTAAACTTATAATGATAAATAGTTCTATAAAATGACATATATATCATGTTGTAGAAAAATAAATCATAATAAAACATGATATTTCAATCCTTACTATTCATTTTTAAGAGTAAACTATTAACTTTGTACTAAAATATGCGATATTATGAGTAAAGATATAAATCGACTAAAAGTTGTTTTAGCTGAAAAGAAACGTACCAACAAATGGTTAGCAGAACAATTGGGCAAGGATCCTGCCACTATTTCTAAATGGTGCACTAATACCTTGCAGCCAAATGTTGAGACTTTAGTGGAAATAGCAAAACATCTAAATGTTGACATACAAGAGTTATTTTGGCCCATTGAAGAAAATAGCAATAATCAATAGAATTAGTTCTAATAATGGAAGATAATAAGAGAAATATTCTAAATGGGCAGACAAATAAAATACAGGATGTTATTGATTGGTTAACCATCAACTTTAATCTATTCGATATTGTTGATGGAGTTAATCCTATGGAAATTGTAAAAGAAAATTTTAAAAAACTGTTTTCAAAGTAAATATGGCAAATATAGATATACAGAATACTTCTTCAAATATAGATACAAAAGGCATTTCATGGGTTGAAAGAATTTTTTCTCATCCAGAAAGGACTATAAGACTTGCAACTTCTTTCAGTGGAATAGGTGCTATTGAATATGCGTTTAAAAGATTGGGACTCAAATCTAAAATTATATTTGCAGGAGATATTGACAAAAATTGTAAAAAATCATATTTTGCCAATTATGAGATAGAAGAAGAACAATGGCATACAGATATAAGAGATTTTGATGCTAGTCCATATAAAGGTAAGGTTGATATATTTGTTGGAGGCGCTCCATGTCAAGCGTTTTCTATTGTAGGTGAACAGCGTGGTTTTGAAGATACTCGTGGTACATTGTTTCGAGAATTTGCTCGAATAGTAAAAGAATGTCAGCCTAAAGTTTTTATCTTTGAGAATGTTCAAGGCTTATTTAAACATGACAATGGTCGTACTTGGCAAGTTATCTATAATACATTTTGTGATTATTGTGGTTATGATGTACATTATCAACTTTTAAATGCTCGTGATTACGGTATACCTCAAACACGTGAAAGATTATATTGTGTCGGTTTTAAGAAAGAAACAAAATTTAAGTATCCCGCTCCAATACCTTTACCATATAGGATGTATGATTTTCTTGAAGATTATTCTGAATGTGATTTCTTTAATAAAGATAAAAATGTTAAGTTTTTAGCTGGTAATAAGGAGCGTAGTAAATTACTTTCTGAAGGGAAAGTAAAAGAAGAATTTAATGATTTTATCTTCAAGGTTGATCAAATTGCAGACAAATATTATTTGTCAGAAAAGGTGGCTAAATATGTATTATGTCCGGGTACTAAAACATTTAAAACCCCTATCAAAACAGATTTAGACATTGCCCGTCCTTTATTGCAGTCAATGCATAAAATGCACCGTGCAGGTGTTGATAATTATGTTACTTATAATAAAGAAAAAGGAATTGATGGACTCAGAAAGCTTACACCTAGAGAATGTTTAAGACTGATGGGATTTAAAGATGATTTTAAAATCGTAGTTAGTGATACTTCTATGTATATGGAAGCTGGTAATAGTATTGTTGTTGATGTCCTCATAGCTTTATTGAAGCAAATGGATATAACTAAATATGGAGTAAATGAATAATAAATACGCTGAAATTCAAAATACAAAGGCCAATATTGATTCAAGTCCGATAAGTTGGCAAAATCGACAGTTCTCGTATCCTGCGAGGACTATTAGGCTTGCAACATCCTTCAGTGGGATTGGCGCAATAGAACATGCATTCCACCGTCTTGGACTAAATTGTGAAATACAGTTTGCCGGTGATATTGACGAAAACTGCAAAAAAGCTTATTTCGCAAATTATTCCATAAGAGAAGAACAATGGCATACAGATGTACATAATTTTGATGCTAGACCTTTTAAAGGTAAAGTTGATTTATTTGTTGGGGGAGCACCATGCCAGGCTTTTTCTTTACGTGGAAAACACGGTGGATTCTCAGATACACGTGGAACCCTTTTTAGAGAGTTTGCAAGAATTGTCATTGAATGTCAGCCTAAAGTTTTTATTTTTGAGAATGTAAAAGGCATGTTGAGTCATGATAAGGGCCGTACATGGGAGACTATTAAGGAGACGTTTGAAAATGACTGTGACTATGATGTGTATTATCAAATATTGAACGGTAAGGATTATGGTGTTCCACATAGTCGTGATCGTATTTATTGTATAGGCTTTAAAAAGGAAACTGACTTTAAATACCCGGCTCCAATCCCTCTTACCAAGACATTATATGATTATCTTCAAAGTTCATTTGACAAAAAGTATTTTCTTAAAAGAAAAGGTGTAAATTTCATTACACGTACTATAAATCGTCAAAAAAGTTATACCCAAGTAAATGGCAATATCATGCTTTGTCAAAAGCGAAACCAACAATTTAATTGGCATGGCGATTTTGTATTTCATCCTAAATTGAAAGAGGATTCACTTACCCCAGATTCCGATGAGAATCTTTATTGTGTAAGTGATTTTGAAGAGAACTATTTCAATATATCCAACATAGAAAGATATGCTATACAATTAGATGGAGAATGTGGAAATGTTGTTAGAGCTAATATTGATGAAGTTGACAATCAATATGGTAGATTCAGAAAACTTACGCCAAGAGAATGTTTAAGATTAATGGGATTCGACGATTCTTTTAAAATAGTATGTTCTGATACTGAAACATATAAACAGTCTGGTAATAGTATAATAGTAGATGTTTTAATGGCTTTATTAAAACAAATGGATATAACTAAATACGGTGAGGATTATGGCAGATGTAATATGTAGATGGCGTAATGCCACCCCAAAAACAGTTTGTGAGTTTGTAAAGATATTACCCCATAAAATGATGAGTTCGGAAGATTTTAGGTCGAAAATGGAACCTGAGTTCTTTCGAACAGCTTACCAACTGGCTTGTCAATTGGGGTTATATTACGAAGATAAAGGTATTTATATACCTAGATTTGAGAATAATATATCAGAAGATGAAGCTCACAAGTATTTAGAGCATTGGATTCATTGTTATTATGCGCCTAACCCCTTTACCAAAAGTTTAAAAGAGTTAGAAACGCCTGTGTTCTTAGTAAAAGAACTGGTTAATTTTTTAGAGGCAAACAATGGTACAGCTGATTTAAATCTTGCCATGACAGCCATATTTAAAGACCATATGGGAAACATGGATATCATATCCAACGCTCTAAATAATTATTCTAAAGTTATAAATGTAGATAAAGAAGGGATTGCAACCTTAAAACCTCAATATAAAGAAGTTATGAATAATATGCCAAATAGACAAGATAAAGAAGCATTCTTTAAGAATTTTGATTCTTCTGATAAAGTAAATATTGAAATTGCAGCTTCAATCTACCGCCCATATATTACTGCAATCAAGTCAAAGCCTTTTCTCCTCCTTGCCGGTATCTCTGGCACTGGAAAGAGTCGAATTGTACGTGAATTGGCCCGGGCTTGTTGGGATTCGAGTTCTGAAGAATACAAAGCGCAAAAACCTAGTAACTTTGAGATGGTACAGGTGAAACCGAATTGGCATGACAGCAGTGAATTGATCGGTTATGTGAGCCGAATTAATGGAGAAAGATATGTTGTAGGTCCATTCTTGAAGTTTATGGTGAAGGCATTATTGAATCCTGATGTGCCTCATTTCTTATGTTTGGATGAGATGAACCTGGCCCCTGTGGAACAGTATTTTGCTGAATACCTAAGTGTTATTGAGTCACGCAAGATTAATGAGAAAGGAGAAGTAGTCACTGACCCTATCATTGACTATGAAAATACAGAAGCTTATAAAAATTTGATAGACCAATTGTTCATTGGAAATGAAAGTGAACGTCAGGAATATCTTACAGAGAAAAACGGAAAACGTTTATCGTTACCGGCCAACTTGATTGTAGTGGGTACGGTAAACATGGACGAGACGACTTTCTCATTCTCCCGGAAAGTGCTTGACAGAGCAATGACTATCGAAATGAATGATGTTGATTTGTACGGTGGATTGAAGCAACGTTATGAATCTATTGGCAAATTATCAAATAATGATTTAGTAGGAACTGCTGTTGAAGGTGTAGATGTTTATACTTTGAATCAAAAGGTGTGTGATAAGACATTGAATTATCTAAAAGCTATTAATGATGTGCTTGAAGGAACTCCATTCAAAATAGCTTACCGTACCCGTAATGAGTTTTTGCTGTATGTGGTGAACAATCTGCCTTATAATAAGGATGCTGAGAACAACGAGCTGCCTCAAGACTATGTGATAGCCCGTGCACTGGATGAAATTACGAGCATGAAGATTCTCTCACGTATTGAAGGAGATGATAGTAAGGTGAGTGATGGCTTTTTGACTAATCTATCTGATATTATTGAAGAGAACTTGAGTAATATTTCCAGCGAAAGACCTCTTGAAGTTTCCATTTCTCTTTCAAAAATAAAAGAGATGAGAAATAGGCTTTCTTCCGGATATACCAGTTTTTGGAGTTAATATTCTAAAGTTATGGAGTTACTTACAATTACGCATACTGATTTTACCATGAGTATTGAATGTAATAAGTTCGATGCTATTTGGAATAAAGCTAGGAATAATATAGGTGAGCAAGGGCTGCTCTCCAGTTATTCCTGGTCTGATGGCGTATTGTCAGTCGTTCGCCATACAGAAGGCGAGGACATTTTTATAGAAAAAGAACAGAAAACTCATGCTGTTTTTTTTGATAATGCCGACTATCCTATATGGGTTGAGTTTAAGGATTACGTAAAAGATGCAAAGTTCGGATCTTTGTTACAGGGAGATAACGAACGTTTTACGTATCGTAAACATATATTGGCTGGTTTCCTAAATTATAAGAATGAAATAGGACGTAGTGAGATACGTCTTGTTTACAAGACAAAGGAAAAAATCAAGCACTTCATATTTTCATTTGAGGTATTGAGTACGAAACTCAATTACCATGAACATTGGCGCAGTATTCTTGAAGATATTGAACGTGAATATCGTATGCTTTCGCTCGATTATATGAAGAGTACTTACCATGGCTTTTCCCCACAACAGAACGGAGATTCACC
>NZ_DAWCXD010000031.1:0-44055 GCF_052357945.1 Bacteroides sp.
CCAGTAGAAAATAGTTCATTAGAGGAAAGTTTATTATGGTTGTCAAATGATACTGGGAAACAATGTGAGACGCAAATGTCTTATCAAAAATTACAGATTAAAATGCCTAAGTTTTCTTTTAAATATCAAAAGCCATTGAATAATGATATGAGTGTTTTGGGAATGAAAGATGCCTTTACTTTAGGTTTAGCAGATTTTAGAAATATATCGGCATCTGAAAATTTATATCTTAGTTCATTGGAACAGTTTACTTATTTGGAAGTAAATGAAGAAGGAACAGAAAGTGCAGCTATTACAACAGAAGTTCCTGCTACTTCAACAGGAGATGACAAAGATATAATTCATTTTTTTATGGACCGTCCATTCCTATTTATGATAAAAGAGAAGAGTACAGGGCTTATTCTTTTTGCAGGGCAAATAACTAAACTATAGAGCTATTACATCGTTCTATTTTGTTAGTAAATGAGTACGCTATTTGGAAAAAAAGAGTCCTTTTTTGATATAGAAATGCAGAAAAGAAATAAGAGATTAGCGATCGCAATAGAATATAAACAGTGAAATAAAATTGTTATGTAATAGATTATAACTTGGAAAATGAGAATTATTTTATTTTTATTAGTAGGTTGGTACACAATCGGGAATATACAAGCACAAATCAAAGAGCCTGTAAAGTTCAAAAATGAGTTGAAAATGACATCTGAAACGGAAGCGGAAATCGTGTTTACTGCTTCGATAGAGAAAGGATGGCATGTGTATTCGACCGGGCTAGGGGATGATGGGCCTATTTCCGCTACTTTCAACATCAATGCGAGTAATCATGTAGAGACAATGGGTAAATTGCAACCTGTTGGAAAAGAAATCAGCATCTATGATAAGATGTTCGAGATGAATGTGCGCTATTTTGAAGATACGGTACAGTTTATCCAAAAAGTGAAATTTACAGGAAATGATTACTTTATGGATGGGTTTCTGGAGTTTGGAGCTTGTAACGATGAGAGCTGTTTACCTCCGACTCAAATTCCTTTTAAATATGGGAAAAAAGCAGAAGCAGATTTAATAGTTGCAAAAGGGAAAGAAGAGGCTCCGGTAAATGTGGTAGAGAAGCAATCGGAAAGTGATCTTTGGAAACCAGTAATCAATGAATTGCAGGTGTTAGGTGAAGAACATTCTCAAGAGGATAAATCTTGGTTGTATGTCTTTGTCACTGGATTCCTTGGCGGATTATTGGCTTTGTTCACTCCCTGCGTATGGCCGATTATTCCTATGACTGTGAGTTTTTTCCTGAAAAGAAACAAGGATAAGAAGAAAGGGATTCGGGATGCATGGACTTATGGTGCTTCAATTGTCGTGATTTATGTAACACTGGGATTAGCAATTACTTTAATATTTGGTGCCAGTGCATTGAACGCTTTATCAACAAATGCCGTATTTAATATTCTTTTCTTCCTGATGTTGGTTGTTTTTGCAGCTTCTTTCTTTGGGGCATTTGAACTTACTTTACCTTCTAAATGGAGCAATGCAGTGGACAGCAAAGCGGAAGCGACGAGTGGCCTATTAAGCATTTTTCTGATGGCATTTACGTTATCTCTAGTGTCTTTCTCTTGCACAGGGCCGATTATCGGTTTTCTGCTCGTACAGGTTTCTACGACAGGTAGCGTGATTGCTCCTGCTATCGGAATGTTAGGCTTTGCCATCGCTTTGGCTTTACCATTCACACTGTTTGCTCTTTTTCCTTCGTGGCTGAAATCAATGCCTAAGTCAGGAGGGTGGATGAATGTAATTAAAGTCACATTGGGCTTTCTGGAACTGGCTTTTGCTTTGAAATTTTTGTCGGTTGCGGACTTAGCCTATGGTTGGAGAATCTTGGATAGGGAAACCTTTCTTGCGTTATGGATTGTGATTTTCGGACTAATGGGGTTATATCTATTGGGAAAGATCAAGTTTCCGCATGACGGTGATGAAAACAGGGTAGGCGTGGGGCGCTTCTTTCTTGCGCTTGTTTCTTTAGCATTTGCTGTATATATGATTCCTGGACTTTGGGGGGCACCTTTGAAAGCTGTCAGTGCATTTGCTCCTCCTGTGATGACACAGGACTTTAATTTATATTCGAATGAGGTCCACCCCAAATTCAAGGATTATGAAATCGGTATGGAGTATGCACGACAACAGAGAATGCCTGTGATGATCGATTTTACCGGATATGGTTGTGTGAATTGTCGTAAGATGGAGGCGGCTGTATGGACAGATAGTAAAGTGGGTGGTATCATCAATGATAAGTATGTACTTATCTCTTTGTATGTGGATGATAAAACTCCATTGAATGAGCCTATAAATGTTGTGGAGAATGGAACGGAACGCACTTTACGAACAGTAGGCGATAAATGGAGCTATCTGCAACGGGTGAAGTTTGGAGCAAATGCCCAACCTTTTTATGTATTGCTGGATAATGACGGTAATCCGTTGAATAAATCTTATGCATACAATGAAGATATTCCAAAATATATAGAGTTCCTGCAGGAAGGGCTGGAGCGATATGTGAAATGATGAATTTTAGACATTCAGCTTGTATGTTTTGGCTTATAGCTAAAGTTTGGAATGAGAAAAAGAATAATTCTTTTTGGGCATTTTCATAGAAATACATAGAATAGTGTTATCTTTGTAAAGTGACATCGGGTATAATAGAGCAAATTGTATAATAATATTTGTATCTGACATATAAGCAGCATGAGGGCGAAGATTTCTGCTGTGATGTTCTGAATTACATGATCTGAAAATGTGAATGTTGCCCTTGTCAAGATGGGCAGATTAAGATAAAGATCCCTCGTGGATCGGCTGCCTGTGAAGGTCGCTCTATTGTTTGTTTTGTTTGTGTTTTGGTGCACCTTTTTTCTGATAAAGAATAAGGTGCACTCTTTTTATAGTTATGTATATGTAATATTAAATATATTTTTGAAGAAAAAAGAAGATGGGTGAAAAAGCTTCAATGTGGAATCTATGGCATGGCTGTCACAAATTAAGTGAAGGCTGCCGTCATTGTTATGTATACCGGGCGGATGGTAAATATGGAAAAGACAGTTCGGTGGTGACAAAGACAGAAAAGTTCGATTTACCCTTGCAGCGTAAAAAGAATGGTACGTATAAAATACCTTCGGGAAATTTGGTATATACCTGTTTTACTTCAGATTTTCTCATTGAAGATGCGGATGAATGGCGTGCTGAAGCGTGGGAGATGATGCGGATACGGCAGGATCTTCGTTTCCTTTTTATCACTAAGCGGATAGACCGGTTGCAACAGTGTCTGCCTCCCGATTGGGGAGATGGCTATAACAATGTGACCATTTGCTGCACGATGGAGAACCAGGATAGAGTGGATTATCGTTTACCTATTTATAAAGAAATCCCTATTAAACATAAAATCATTATCTGCGAGCCGCTTCTTAGTCGGATTGATTTCAGAGGTGAGCTGGGAGAGTGGGTGGAACAGGTAGTTGCAGGAGGAGAATCAGGAAAAGAAGTCCAAGTATGTGACTACGAGTGGGTATTGGATATCCGGCAGCAATGTATAGATGCGAATGTCGGCTTTTGGTTTAAGCAGACAGGGAGTTATTTATTAAAAGACGGACATGAGTATAAGGTTGCACGACAATTTCAACATTCGCAGGCGAGAAAGGCGGAGTTGAATTATACACCTGATAAATAAGAAATAAAGATTAATACAGATCTTTTTTACTGAAAGCGAGGGTTGCTTAGCAATCTTCGCTTTCGTTTTATTGAGTACAAAATACGGATAATCACGTCTTTTTATAAAGATATTGTGTAAATTTTAAATTATCCATATTAATGAAACAGATAAAACTGTTACTTCTTTTAGCTTCCGCCTCCGTTACGGGAGCACTTGCGCAAAGCAATGGATTGACGGATATGAGTCAGAGCCGTTTTGCGAAGATGGCGAATACCGGAATCAGTGCCGTACATTGGACAGATGGATTCTGGGGAGATCGCTTTCAGGTATTTAGCCGGACTTCCCTGCAAAGTATGTGGAACACTTGGAACACGCCAGAGATCTCTCACGGTTTCCGTAATTTTGAGATTGCTGCCGGTGTGTGTAAGGGTGAACATTGGGGACCTCCGTTCCATGACGGAGATATGTATAAATGGATGGAGGGTGTGGCTTCTGTCTATGCTGTCAACAAAGATCCGGAACTGGATAAGTTAATGGATAACTTTATTACTTGTGTCGTAAAAGTCCAACGTGCAGATGGTTATATACATACACCTGTTGTTATCGAAGAACTGAATAAAGGTATTGACTCTCATGCATTAGGGGATCAGCATAAACAAACGGTCATCGGAACGAAAGTAGGTGACGAGAATGAAAAAGGAGCTTTTGCCAATCGGCTGAACTTTGAAACATATAATTTGGGACATCTGATGATGGCAGGTATTATTCATCGTCGTGCCACCGGAAAGACTACTCTTTTTGATGCTGCTGTAAAAGCAACGGATTTTCTGTGCCACTTTTACGAAACGGCTTCTGCCGAACTGGCTCGTAATGCCATTTGCCCTTCACATTATATGGGAGTGGTCGAAATGTATCGTGCCACAGGAAATCCCCGTTATCTGGAACTTTCGAAGAACCTGATTGATATTCGCGGTATGGTGGAAAACGGAACGGATGATAATCAGGATCGTATTCCTTTCCGCGACCAGTATCGTGCAATGGGACATGCCGTACGTGCAAATTATCTGTATGCAGGAGTAGCGGATGTATATGCCGAGACAGGCGAACAACAATTGATGAAAAATCTGACTAGTATCTGGAATGATATTGTCACTCGGAAGATGTACGTGACCGGAGCTTGCGGTGCTCTTTATGATGGAACATCACCGGACGGGACTTGCTATGAGCCGGATAGTATTCAGAAGGTACATCAGAGCTACGGACGTCCTTATCAGTTGCCGAATAATACAGCACACAATGAAACATGTGCCAATATCGGAAATATGCTTTTCAACTGGCGTATGCTGGAAGTGACAGGAGATGCGAAATATGCTGACCTTGTAGAGACTTGTCTTTATAATAGTGTATTGAGCGGTATCAGCTTGGACGGAAAGAAATATTTCTATACCAATCCGCTTCGTATCAGTGCCGATCTTCCTTACACGCTTCGCTGGCCGAAAGAACGGACGGAATATATCAGTTGTTTCTGCTGCCCGCCGAATACATTGCGTACATTGTGTCAGGCACAGAATTACGCCTACACATTGAGTCCGGAAGGCATTTACTGTAACTTGTATGGTGCAAATACGCTGACTACGACTTGGAAAGACAAAGGAGAACTGGCATTAACACAAGAGACGGATTATCCCTGGGAAGGAAAGGTACGTGTAACGTTGGATAGAGTTCCTCGTAAGGCAGGTGCTTTCTCGCTCTTCTTACGTATTCCTGAATGGTGCGAAAAGACTACGCTCACAGTGAATGGACAGCCGCTGCAAACCAATACAAAGGCAAATTCGTATGCGGAAGTAAATCGTACATGGAAGAAGGGGGATGTAGTGGAGCTGGTGATGGATATGCCTGTCCGTTTGCTCGAAGCTCATCCGTTAGCAGAGGAGATTCGTAATCAGGTGGTGGTGAAGCGCGGGCCGTTGGTTTACTGTCTGGAAAGTATGGATATTGCAAACGGGGAAAAGATTGATAATGTATTGATTCCCGCTGATATAAAACTAACTCCGAAGAAAATCACAATCAAAGGTAGTCCGATTGTTGCACTTGAAGGAATGGCACGTCTGGCATCTGCAACTTCGTGGGAAGGAGTGCTTTACCGGCCGATTGTTCAGGCTGAAAAGACAGTAAATATCCGCTTGATTCCTTATTATGCCTGGGGGAACAGAGGAAAGGGAGAAATGACTGTATGGATGCCTCTTGCCAGATAATCCGGATTGTTTAGTATACAGAAATAAAAAAAATCATGAAAAAGTTATTTGTAACGGCTATATGTATCTTGTGCAGTCACTGGCTATTGGCTGGTGAGATATGGATTTCTCCCAAGGGCAGTGACTTCAACGACGGAACTCGTCAATCTCCTAAAGCCACGCTGACTTCTGCCTTGCGACAAGCACGAGAATGGCGCAGGACAGAGGATAACCGTATTCAAGGTGGAATCACAATCTATATGGAAGGTGGAACGTATGCCTTCCATGAACCGGTTTTTATCCGTCCGGAAGATAGCGGAACCAAGGAATCGCCCACAATCATTCGTTCGGTAGGCGGTGAAAAGGTGATATTGAGTGGAGGAATCAGCATAAATGGCTGGAAGAAGCAAGGGAAAGTTTGGGTAGCAGATGTACCGGTATTTAATGGACGTCCATTGGATTTCCGCCAGTTGTGGGTGAATGGAAAAAAGGCAGTTCGTGCCCGTGATGTGGAGGATTTCGAAAAGATGAATCGCATTTGCAGTGTGGATGAGAAGAATGAAATTCTTTATGTACCTGTAGTTTCCATTCGCAGACTTATTGATAATAAAGGGAATTTGAAAGCTAAATATGCCGAGATGGTATTACATCAGATGTGGTGTGTTGCCAATCTTCGGATTCGTTCAGTTGAAGTGCAGGGAGATAGCGCGGCAATACGTTTTCATCAACCGGAAAGCCGGATTCAGTTTGAGCATCCCTGGCCGCGTCCGATGGTGACGACAGACGGACATAATTCTGCTTTCTATCTGACAAATGCCCGCGAATTGCAGGATGTACCCGGAGAATGGTATCATGATATAGATGCCCGTAAGATATATTATTATCCACGGGAAGGAGAGAAGATGCAGGAGGCGAAAGTGATCGTACCTGCTGTTGAGACATTAGTACGGGTGGAAGGAACTGTGGATCGTCCTGTGTGTCATATTCGTTTCGAGAAAATTACTTTTTCCTATACTACGTGGATGCGTCCGTCAGAAAAAGGACATGTACCTCTTCAGGCAGGTATGTATCTGACAGATGGTTACCGGATTGATCCGAAAATGCAACGGGATTACTTGAATCATCCGTTGGATAACCAAGGATGGTTGGGACGTCCCGCAGCTGCTGTTCGTGTGGTTGCTGCAAGGCAGATTGATTTCGAACGTTGCCGATTCGAGCATTTAGGCTCAACCGGATTGGATTATGAAGAAGCGGTGCAAGGTGGTGTTGTTCGTGGCTGTCTCTTCCGCGATATTGCCGGAAATGGTCTGTTAGTCGGTAGTTTTTCTCCGGCTGCCCATGAAACGCATTTGCCATACGCCCCTGCTGACCGTCGAGAAGTATGCACACAGCAACAAATCAATAATTGCTATTTCACGGAAATAGGTAATGAAGATTGGGGATGTCTTGCCATTGCTGCGGGATATGTAGGGGACGTCAATATCGAGCATAATGAAATCAGTGAAGTGCCTTATAGTGGTATCAGTCTTGGTTGGGGATGGACGCAAACTGTGAATTGTATGCGTAATAACAGAGTACATGCCAATCTGATTCATCATTATGCGAAACACATGTATGATGTGGCAGGTATTTACACACTCGGTTCGCAGCCGAAAAGTTATGTAACGGAGAATTGCGTGCATAGTATTTATAAGCCGGGGTATGTACACGACCCTAATCACTGGTTCTATCTTTATACGGATGAAGGTTCTTCCTTTATTACTGTACGTGATAATTGGACAGAAGGAGAGAAGTATCTGCAAAATGCCAATGGTCCGGGAAATGTATGGGAAAACAATGGTCCGAAGGTGGATAGTGTTATTCGTGAACGTGCGGGACTGGAAGTAGGATATAAGGATTTACTAAATATCCAGTAGGTATTGACAAGTCATTTAACTGTAATACGTGATTCGTTCCACAGATATGGAACTAAAGGAAAACAATTGTAGAACTAAAGGGAAACAGATGTGGAACTAAACGTCAACCACTGTGGAACGAATTATTTCTTACGATTCAGTTTGTTAGTAATAGAAAGAATAATGAAAAAGAAATATATGATATTGCTTAGTGCCTTGTCTTTGGCAAGCAGCACATTTGCCCAGACCTGGATATGGTATCCGGGAGACTACGAAATCTGGCTGGGAAATCAAATGAATAACCGTCGTACAGAACGAGGTGCATTTTTTCCTCCTTTTTGGAAAACGGACAGTCATTATGTTGTCGTAGAATTCAGCAAGCAACTGAATCTTTCCGAGCCGGAAGAGATCTTTATTGCTGCCGAAGGAAAGTACAACGTCAAACTGGATGGAAAGCTCCAGTTCGGTATGCCGGAAACCATGTTGCTTCCGGCCGGAAAACATAATCTGAACATTAAAGTCTGGAATCAGGCTACTCCTCCCACTATTTATGTGAAGGGAAAAACAGTGAATTCAGACTCTTCCTGGCGTGTGACTTACGAAGATAAAGAATGGATTGACGAGAGCGGAAAAGCGAGTGACACATCTGCCACTATCTATATGGATGCCGGATGCTGGAACTTTGACGGAGCTACCCAACGTCCTTCCCAATTCAGTCTGATGCGTGAACCGCAGCAACCTGTTACGAAGTCAGAACAGCCCGAAGGAGGTATCCTTTATGATTTTGGAAAAGAAACATTCGGATTTATCACATTGAAGAATCTTTCCGGAAAAGGAAAAATAGAAATTTATTATGGTGAAAGCCCGGAAGAAGCAAAAGATAAAGCATATTGCGAAACATTGGACAAACTCTTGCTCGAACCGGGACAAGTGACCGACCTTGCTATCCGCAGCACTTCTCCCTTGAGTAATTCTGAAAACGAATATACATTGGAGAACAGTAAAGCCTTCCGCTATGTCTATGTAACTCACGAGCCGGGTGTACAGATTGGAGAAGTCTCCATGCAATATGAATATCTTCCTGAAGAATACCGCGGAAATTTTCGTTGCAATGATGAAGAACTGAATCGTATTTGGGAAGTTGGTGCATACACCATGCATCTCACTACCCGCGAATTCTTCATTGACGGTATCAAACGTGACCGTTGGGTATGGAGTGGCGATGCTATCCAAAGTTATTTGATGAACTACTATCTTTTCTTTGATAACGAGTCCGTCAAACGTACAATCTGGTTACTTCGTGGCAAGGACCCTGTGACCAGCCACAGTAATACAATCATGGACTATACTTTCTACTGGTTCCTTAGCGTATATGACTATTATATGTATAGTGGCGACCGCCATTTTGTCAACCAACTATATCCACGTATGCAAACAATGATGGATTATGTGTTGGGACGTACCAATAAGAATGGCATGGTAGAAGGCATGACCGGCGATTGGGTATTTGTGGACTGGGCAGACGGCTATCTGGATAAGAAAGGCGAACTCTCTTTTGAACAAATCTTATTTTGCAGAAGTCTGGAAACGATGGCTTTGTGTGCGGAATTGGTTGGAGATGCCAATGGCAAACAGAAATACGAGAAACTGGCTGCTGCTTTGAAAGCAAAGTTAGAACCTGCCTTCTGGAATAACGAGAAACAGGCATTTGTACATAACTGTGTCAACGGTCAGCAAAGTGATGCGGTCACCCGCTATGCGAATATGTTTTCTGTCTTCTTTCAATATTTGAATGAAGATAAGCAACAAGCCATCAAACAGTCTGTTCTGCTGAATGACAGTATTCTGAAAATAACGACTCCCTATATGCGTTTTTACGAACTGGAAGCACTTTGTGCTCTTGGCGAACAGGATGCTGTAATGAAAGAAATGAAAAGCTATTGGGGTGGAATGTTGAAGGAAGGCGCTACCTCCTTTTGGGAGAAATATAACCCGGAAGAAACCGGAACGCAACATCTTGCCATGTATGGCCGTCCTTATGGAAAGAGTTTGTGCCATGCCTGGGGAGCGAGTCCTATCTACCTGTTGGGCAAATATTATTTGGGAGTAAAACCTGTAAAAGAAGGATATAAAGAGTTTGCTATTGCTCCTGTGTTGGGAGGATTGAAATGGATGGAAGGCACTGTACCCACTCCGAATGGCAATATCCATGTCTATATGAACAGCAAAACGATGAAAGTGAAAGCAACAGAAGGGAAAGGCTATCTAACCATCAAAAGCCGTCGTCCACCCAAAACAAATATCGGAACACCGGAAAAAGTGTCGGAAGGAGTATGGCGCCTCTGGATCGATTCATCCGAAGAAAGAATTGTTACCTATCATTTATAATACATTGTTAATTAGTTAGTGGAGTAGTCCTTGATTAACGGTTCCTCTTTTTAGTGGGGGATTGTTAATCGGGGACTTTTTTTATTGGAATATGCATCATCTTTTCTAAATTTTACTACTTTTGTTTTGTGAAAGACACTTAATTGTAATACGCCTTTTGTTCTTTTGGAAAAACAATTAAACAAAATCCAAGGAATGTTAGATAAATCAGCTCAATACACTAATACAGATGACGAGAAGCTCTTTTCCTTCATAGAAAAAGGAGATAAAGGAGCTTTTACACAGGCTTATGACAGATATCATAAGCTGCTATATGTATTAGCTTACCGTTATTTAATGAATGCAGACATGGCAGAAGATGTAGTGCAACATGTCTTTGCCCGTTTATGGGAATTTAGGTCGGAACTACATGTAGGAATCAGCCTTAAGAACTATCTGTTCACTATGACGAAAAATCATGTCTTAAATCTGATTCGTAATGAAAATAGTGCAATCAGCAAGAACTATGAGATAGCACAATCGACGCCTGTCTACGAAGATAATCTGATAGAAAATCTGGAGAAGAAAGAATTGATGGCCTCTTTTTATAAAGCGGTAGATATGCTTTCGCCACAGAAACGTAGTATTTGTTTGATGAAAGTGAAAGAGGAACTAACGAATCAGGAAATAGCCGAACGGATGAATCTGTCTGTTAATACAGTCAAAACGCATTATTCGGAAGCATTGAAAATGCTACGTATTCATTTAAGTAAAATGCTAATAATTGTTACTTTTGTCACACTAATGACATATTTAAGTGTCCACTATTTAAGATAAAAAGAGAATGAATCGACCCACTGATAAACAAATAGAAGAAGTGCTTGCCGGAGTTGCTACACCGGAGGATGCAAAGTTTGTGGCGGAATGGTTTGCCACAAAAGAAGGGAATACTTATCTGGATGCTGTGATGATCCGGGAGGCGGAATGTTTAAATGCCGAAACGGCAGAAATATATGTGGACCATATTATACCTTCAGAAAAGATGTACCACCAAATCCAAAAGAACATATCACGTAAACAGATCAAACGTATCTGCTTCCGTGTGGCTGCAATCTTGATTCCCGTTATTTTCCTGGTAGGTCTTTATTTACAGATCAATTCCCGGGTGGATTTATTCGGCACTACGGAATATGAGGAAATTCGTGTTGCCAAAGGAGAGCGGATACAGATGATGTTTCAAGACGGGACACGAGTTTATATCAATTCGGATTCCTGGTTGAAGTATCCTAAAAAGTTCGGATTGGGTAAACGGGAAGTTTTTCTGGTAGGAGAAGCCTATTTCGTGGTAGCCAAGAATAAAAAACGTCCGTTTATTGTTAATCTGAACGGACCTTCTGTTCATGTACTGGGTACTTCTTTCGATGTACAAGCCTACCCGGAAAATAAAGATATTGTGATTTGTCTGGATGAAGGACATGTAAATCTGACTCTCTCCTCTGCAAAAGAATACCCGTTACTGCCGGGTGAAAAACTGATATATAATAAAGAAAGTGAGCAGTGTCGGATAATCAAAAACGATCATTCAAAACAAGTCTCAATGTGGAAAGATAATGTAATTTCTTTTAAAGATACTCCTCTGGCAGAAGTGGTCAAGGTTCTGAACCGCTGGTATAATGTAAACTTTAAGATAGAGGATGAGCAGGCATCGAAATATGTATATACGTTGACCTCGGATAACACGATACTGGAGAAGGTGCTTCAGGATTTGGAAAAGATTGCGCCGGTAAAATTTGAATATGATGAAGTCCGGAAAGAAGTGACAGTCCGAATGAAACAGAACGGAAACAAGTAAGAATATACTGGATAAGATAATAGAATGAGGACAGGCTGTGTATATACGCAGCCTTTACTGTTTTAGAATAAGAATGTTATGAAATAAATTAGGCTTATGCAAAAAAACTCTTTTTTTTCTCACCCGCTTTTTTGACTTGTGTGTCTACTAAGCATAAATGAGATTTTAAATCTAAGTTTAACTTTAATCAAAGCAAGTAGTATGAAACACAAAGTTCTGCTCGTATTGTTGCTGGGGATAATCATAAGCGTTTCCGCTTCTGCCCAAAAGGTGACAATGAATCTTAAACAAGTAAAGCTGGAGAAAGTATTCTCTGCTATTACACAGCAAACTGGTCTTACGGTGGCTTATAGCCGTACGATCGTCAATCCAGATCGAATAGTGACGGTAGAAGCAAAGAATCAGGAACTATCTAAAGTTCTGAATGATTTGTTTCTCGGTACTAACGTAAACTATGAGATCGGAAAAACAAAAATTTATTTGAAGGAGAAAGTTACGGATTCTGAACAACAAACCAGTAATGCGAACAAAAGAAATATATCCGGTCGGGTAGTCGATGAAAAAGGAGAGCCGATTATTGGCGCCAGTGTGATGGTACAAGGCAGCTCTTTGGGTACAATAACGAATGTAGACGGACGTTATACTTTGGCTAATGTCCCCGAAAACAGTACGATTACAGTATCATACATTGGATATATTACGGTTAATTACGCTGCTACCAGCAGAAATCTGCCCCAAGTAGTTCTCCGCGAAGATAGTAAGACACTGGAAGAAGTGGTAGTGGTGGGATATGGTACGCAAAAGAAAGTAAACCTGACTGGTGCCGTTGCTATCGTTTCGGGTGATGAACTGACGACACGTTCTGCTGCCAACTTATCACAGCTTCTGCAAGGTTCTGTACCGAATATGAACGTAAACTTTAGTTCGGGACGTCCCGGACAAGGGGGAAGCTTCAATATCCGTGGAGTCAACTCCATTAGTGCGGATGCAGCACCTCTGACTATTATTGATGGAATCGAGGGAGATATAAATAAGGTAAACCCCAATGACGTAGAATCCATCAGTGTTTTAAAGGATGCTTCGGCTGCTGCCGTATATGGTGCCCGTGCTGCTTATGGAGTTATTTTGGTTACAACCAAGAATGGAAAGATAGGAAAGACCAATGTCAGCTATAACGGTCGTTTCAGTTTTGGTGATACAACAACTTCTACGGACTTTGAGACACGTGGTTATTATTCGGCCGGTATTAATGATATGTTCTACAAAACATACCAGGGCGTCCCTTATACACATTATACCCAAGAGGATTACCATGAATTATGGATTCGCCGTAATGATAAAGTGGAAGATCCTTCCCGTCCATGGGTGGTAGAAAAAAATGGAGAATATAAATATTACGGCAACTTTGACTGGTATAATTGTTTGTTTGATAATACCCGCCCCACTTGGGAACATAACTTGACGGTTTCGGGAGGAACCGAAAAAGTAAAGTACATGCTATCAGGCAACTACTATAATCAGAAAGGAATTATCAGAATAGATTCAGACCGCTTTAAGAAATATACTTTTCGTTCAAAAATCATCGCTAATATCACTTCCTGGTTTGAATTAAGTAACAATACCTCTTATTATCATTCTGAATATACTTATCCGGGGCTATCGGGAGTAAATGATGTTTTCAGCAGAGCCGGGCGGCATGCTTTGGCAAGTATTGTGCCGATGCATCCGGATGGAACCCTGGTTTACAGAACAGGTCTGACAGACACAGGAGAAGTGGCAGATGGTGTTAGTGCCGTATTATTGAATGGCGGTCACCATAACCGGGATCGTGAATATGAGTTTGTAACTACGTTCGAGGCCGTATTGAAACCCATCAAACATTTTGAGGTTCGTGCAAACTACAGCTGGGCGCATTACAACCAGCAGAATTTGAATCGTTCCGTAGATGTGTTATACTCCAGAAATCCGGGAGAAACAATCACAATGGATAACGGACGTACCAGAGGCAATTATTTGTCGGAAATACAAAACAACCAGATACGCCAGACTTTCAACTTATACGGGACGTATGACAATACCTTCGCAAATGCACATTCTGTAAAGGTCATTGTGGGAGGTAACTATGATTATAAGTATTTCAAGAAACTGGGAATGAAACGTAACGGGTTGCTCTCTGAATCTCTCGATGATTTTAACCTGGCAAAAGGTGATGATATATCCATAACCGGGGGACAAGAGGAATATGCTATTCTTGGTTTTTTCTATCGTTTGAATTACGGATATAAAGACCGCTATCTATTTGAAGCCAGCGGACGTTATGACGGTAGTTCCCGTTTCCGTCGAGGACATCGTTTCGGTTTCTTCCCGTCGTTCTCTGCCGGATGGCGTGTCAGTGAAGAAGCCTTCTTTACACAAGCCAAAAACTATGTAAGTAATCTGAAACTAAGACTGTCTTACGGATCATTGGGAAATCAGAAAACAGTAGGCTATTATGACTATCTGCAACTGATTAATACCGGAGCGGTAATGAACTATGCTTTCGGAGATACTACGAAAGGCGATTATGCCTATGAGTCAGCTCCGAACTCTACCGATTTGACCTGGGAAACTGTAATCACAAAAAATATAGGTTTGGACTTGGGTTTTCTTAATAACCGTTTGAATGTATCTTTTGATGCATATATTCGTGATACCAAAGATATGTTGATGGCAGGAAAGACTTTGCCTGGCGTATATGGTGCCTCTTCTCCCAGAATGAATGTGGCAGACTTGCGTACGAAAGGGTGGGAAGCATCTATTACTTGGGGAGATAGTTTTACTTTGGCAAGCAAGCCTTTCAACTACCGGATAATGGCTGGTATCGGAGATAACACCTCCAAAGTGACAAAATATGATAATCCCAACCGGACGCTGACTGATCCTTACGAAGGACAGCAGTTGGGCGAAATATGGGGATACGTAGTAGACGGATATTTTAAAACGGATGAAGAAGCAAGGAATTATAAAGTGGACCAATCGTTCGTTAACCAAATGATTAATGCAAGCGCTTTGGATAATGGACTTCATGCCGGTGACCTCAAATTTGTCGATTTGGATGGTAACAACAAGATTGAACAGACAACATCGGCTAATGACCGGAAAGACATGAAAGTGATCGGTAACTCATTGCCGCGCTATAATTATAATTTCGGAATCTCTGCAGATTGGTATGGAATTGATTTTTCAGTTCTTTTTCAGGGCATTGGCAAACAAAATTGGTATCCTGGTGCTGAAACGTCCATGTTTTGGGGACCTTATTCCCGACCATACACTAGTTTTATTCCTTCCGATTTCATGAGCCAGGTATGGAGTGAAGAAAATACAAATGCTTATTTCCCACGTCCCAGAGGATATGTGGCTCTCGGTAGTAATCGTGAATTGGCAGTGGTTAATACTAAGTATTTGCAGAACCTCGCTTATTGTCGGTTGAAGAATCTTTCTATTGGTTACACATTGCCGGATAAATGGCTTTCTAAAATAGGTTTCGAGAAAATACGTGTTTACTTTAGTGGTGAGAACTTGCTGACATTCACTAAGCTACATTCCGATTATATTGATCCGGAACAAGCATCGGCAAGTAACAGCTGGAAAACAAGTAAAAGTGACGCGAATATTTATCCCTGGGCAAAGACATACTCTTTTGGTGTAGATATAACATTCTGATAATAACGAATATAAAGGAATATAGTATGAAAATAATGAAATATACATTGTGGGCGACTGTTGGTCTGTCGTTGTTATTTGCTTCTTGTGAAAGCATATTGGATATAAATCCGAAAGATCGCTTGACGACTAAGGATTATTTTACGAATGAAGAGCAATTACAATTATACAGTAATCAATTCTATTCGAATAACTTCCCGGGTGATGGCGATATTTACAAGGATAATGCTGATGTGTTGATCGTATCACCTTTGGACGATGAAGTGAGCGGACAACGTGTCATTCCGGAAACGGGTGGAGGATGGAGTTGGAGTGCACTGCGATCAATTAATTTTTTATTGGATAATCTGGGAAACTGTAAAGACCAGAAAGTGCGCGACAAATATGAAGCCCTGGCACGCTTCTTCCGTGCTTATTTCTATTTCGAAAAGGTGAAACGTTTTGGAGATGTACCTTGGTACGATAAAGTACTCGGCTCGGATGATGCTGATTTATACAAAGCCAGGGATTCACGCGAATTTGTGATGGGAAAGATAATGGAAGATCTTAATTTTGCCATAGAGGTTTTTAAAGAAACCAACCGTACAAAAGAACTTTATCGTGTAACCTGGTGGACTGCCCAGGCATTGAAGTCACGTGTAGGATTATTTGAAGGTACTTATCGTAAATACCATGGATTGGGTGATTATGAGAAATACTTGAATGACTGTGTAAGTGCCTCTAATGAAATCATGACTGCTTCCGGAGGATATTCATTGTATCAATCCGGTTCACAGTCCTATCGTAATCTCTTTAAATCAGAGAATGCGATTGATGCGGAAATCATATTGGCAAGAGATTATAATAATGATTTGAGTCTGGTTCATAAAGTACAGGCATTTGAGAATTCTCCGACATTAGGCCGTCCCGGACTTTCGAAAAAACTGGTCAATTATTATTTAATGAAGAATGGCAACCGTTTCACCGACCAACCCAATTATGCAACAATGGAGTTCAAGGATGAAATAGTCAATCGTGATCCGCGTTTAGCGCAAACAATCCGTACTTCAAATATAAATATGAATGTCACGATGACCGGATACCACCTGCTGAAATATGCAAATGATAATATGAACTATACAGGTGATTCAAGCAATGACCTTCCTCTATTCAGATTGGCAGAAGTTTATTTGAACTATGCCGAAGCAAAGGCAGAATTAGGCACACTGACGCAAACTGATATCGACAATACGGTAAACAAATTACGGACGCGTGCAGGAGTTACGGGAAAACTGAATATGAACGCAGCAAACCTTGCTCCGGACCCTTATATGTGTGCTCCGGAAACCGGTTATGTGAATGTCACAGGAGATAACAAAGGGGTGATTCTGGAAATCCGCCGGGAACGTGCGATAGAGCTAGTCATGGAAGGCTTCCGTTATTATGATTTGATGCGCTGGAAAGAGGGGCAATGTATGGCCCAATCTTTTAAAGGATTTTATCTTCCTGCTACAGCTATCAATAAAGCGTATGATATTGATGGAGACGGAACAAATGATGTCTGTTTCTACACCACATCTTCGCAACCCAATGTTGGAAGTGTGACGTATGTAAAATTGGCTTCCGATGGAAGCGGCACCTCATTGTCAGAAGGTAATTATGGCAATTTGTTGTGCTATAGCTGGATCGACCGTACCTGGAATGAGAACCGTGATTATCTATATCCGGTACCAAGGCAGGAAATAACACTATCTGACGGTGTCGTAACCCAAAATCCGGGATGGAATGAATAACAAGTATAAAAGATATAAATAATAGATTTATGAAAAAGATAGTAATATATACATTGATTTCCTTCATATTCTCTGTTTTTGCCAGCAGTTGTGAAGATAATAAAGACAATTCATTGTACTATCCTGATTTCACGTGGGATACAGGAGATGGAGAGGAAGACGAAGACCCCGTGACTGAAACGTCCATGCGTGTAGCAACTTATAACTTACAAGTGGAGACTGGTACAGGATGGACTAACCGACGGGAACGTGTGGCACAATTAATCAAAGACTACGATTTTGAGATTTGTGGATTCGAAGAAGCCAGTTGGGAACAACGTTCCTACTTAGGAACTCAACTTGCGAGTGATTATCAGATTCTCGCTTATGGTCGTGACACTGGAAATGACGATAACAAGGCAGGAGAGATGAGTGGCATTTTATATAAGAAGAGCCGCTACACATTACTGGATGCCGGACGTTTCTGGTTTTCCGAAACTCCGGACATTCCTTCCAACGGATGGGATGAAACAAATTTCAAACGTTTCTGTGTATGGGGAAAATTCAAGGATAGCAAGACTCAAAAAGAATTTTATCTTTTTGAAACTCACATGCCTTTGGCTGATAATGCCAGAAAACAGGCATGTCAAATGCTGGTGGATGCAGTTTCCGATAAAGCAAAAGACAATACTCCCGCATTTTGTACCGGCGACTTTAATGCGACTCCTGATGCTCCCGAAATAGCTACTACGATTTGCCAAAGTGGTATATTAAAAGATGCGTATCGGGAAGCGGTCGTTCAACACGGAGCTCTCTTTACATTTCCTTCTAAAAAGACCAGAATTGATTTTATTTTTGTGAAACATGCTACGGTGCTTTCTACCCGCACTATTGTCAGTTCTTTATCCGATCATTATCCTATGGTGATTGTAGTAGAAATCTAAAATAAAAAATGAAGATTATGAAAAACAAATTTTATCATATAAGTACATACTCGGTAATGAGATATTGGACCATTTTATGGATGGCTGTTTTAGCTTTCTCATGCTCTGATTTTAATCCGATGGATTCCTATAGCCGTATTCCGCCGGATAGAAACACAGACATAGATGACGGAGACGAGGGTGACGGAGCAGGCGGGCTTTTTGAAAAAGGTTATGGAACAATGAACAAACCCTATCTCGTTATGGATGTGATACAGATTCAGAATATGAGTGAAGCCTTGGTGAAAGGAAAGATGATTTATTTCCAGTTAGGGGCTGATATTGATATGAAGTCTGTATCTAATTGGGAACCATTGAACTCAAACGGTGACTATTATATCTATTTTGATGGAAATAACCATATTATAAAGAATTTCACCTGTACAGACAAAGCGTATGCCAGTTTTTTCGGTATTTTGGCCGGGACTTGTAAAAATGTCGGTTTCTATAATGCCCATGTAGAAGCAGCTACTAATAGTGGGGCAGGGGTTATCGGCGGTTATATCGGAGTGAAAGCTCCGAACGCTGTAGAGAAGACAGGGCAGGTGGAAAACTGTTACGTCTCCGGAAAAGTGAAAGGAAAGTATGCTGGTGGAATAGCTTCCCGTATGGGTAGACCGTATGGAGGACAGATTTGTTATATCAAAAACTGTTATTCCACAGCAGAGGTTATATCTACAGGAGATGAATGTGGAGGTATTGTAGGTTCTATGTATGAAAACAGCGAGGTGTCATATTGCTATTCTACAGGTGTATTAATTGGAGCCAATTCAGTGGGAGGTATTGCTGCACTTCCTTCCGAAGGAGCTAAAATTACGTCCTGTGTTGCTTGGAACTGGAAAATAACAGGTCCTGCTGCCAGATCTGGACGTATCAGTGGAGTTTTGTCTCAAGGTGAAAATGGACATCAGGCGGATCCCGTCGCATCTGAATGTTATGCATGGGAGGATATGATTTGTACAGGATTTACTCCAGAGGATAATGCAGGTTCCGTTTCGACAGGAAAATATGATGGAGTGAGTGAAAGTGCTCTGACTTTGCAGAATAGCATTGCTAATTGGGGGAACCCATGGCATAATGTTGGGAATATAGATATGGGATTCCCTATTTTAGAGTGGCAATTGGATAGAGAAGATTATGCTAGTTATGGAGGACATGACAACGAACCGGAAGGAGATTTTGCCAATGGAGACGGAACTCAAAATAATCCTTATGTGATTGCTAATGCTATCCATATTCAGAATATGAGCAAAGCCCTCATTGAAAAACAAACGACTTATTTTGTCTTGAGTGCGGATATTGATATGCAGGAGATCAAGTGGGCGCCTCTAAATGATGCTAATGGTTACCATAAATGGATTGATTTTGATGGACGCAATCATGTAATTAAAAACCTTACTTGTGAGTCAGGCACATATAGAAGCTTCTTCGGGGTATTGTGTGGAGAATGTAGAAATGTGGGATTTGTGGATGCAAATATCTCATCTCCGAATACTGGTATTGGCATCATAGCCGGTTATGTAGGATTGGCTGCCGGTGCAGAGAATTATACTGGAAAGATAACAAACTGCTATACTACCGGAGTACTGAAGGGGTCGGGAGCAGCAGGTGGAATTGGCGGTGTACTTGGTGGTTCGGGATATATCAAAAATTGCTACTCCAGTGCTACTGTTATTGATCAAATTGCTAACAATACAGGTAAAGCCGGTGGAATCATCGGAAGGGTGAATGGCAATGCCAGTGGAAGCAGTATTGAAAACTGTTATACTAGTGGTGATATCAATGCCATAGGTGGAGGAAATGCCGGAGGTATAGTCGGCAAAGTGGATGGCGGTAAACTAGTCATAAAAAATTGTATTGCTTGGAATAGTATGTTGGTTAGTACCAATAAAGCAAAGGTGGGACGTATAGTCGGAGGTACTGCCAATGCTACTTATGAAAACTGCTATGCTTATGACGGTATGATTTTGAAAGCAGGAGAGGCTACATTTACCGTTTCAGATGAGACATCACCGTCCGGTAGTAGTTTCCAGGGAGTAGCTAAATCTGCTAACGAGCTGAAAAACACTGTCATAAACTGGGATTCTTCTCTTTGGAAAGAAGGAGGCAACGGCTACCCGATATTTAAATGGAGTAAATAAATTGATATTTAATGATTTGTAATATGAAGTGTTCTATAAATAAGAAATATTATTTTCTACTTTTGATTTTACTTTTTGCCGGAGGTCTTCCGGCAAAATCTTCCAACTTAGACAAAACGAAACCGGAAGATATTATTCGCCTTGCATCTTATAACATTCGTACCAAAGGAGACAAGGGGGATAGGGCTTGGGAAGTCCGTCTGAACGCGTTGGTAGATGTTGTGCGACGGAATAAGTTTGATATGTTTGCCATACAGGAAGGGCGTACCTCTCAATTAAAGGATATGATGATTCTGAACGAATATTCTTATATCGGTCGTGATCGTGACGGGGATAATAAAGGAGAACATTGTGCCATTTACTATAAAAAAGATCGCTTTAAGGTGTTGAAACATGGTGATTTCTGGTATTCGGAAACTCCGGATATACCTTCTTATGGTTGGGGAGCACGTTGTCGCCGGATTTGCACTTGGGGATATTTTAAAGACCTCCGGACTGGGAAGAAATTCTATGTGTTTAATTCGCATACGGATCATGAAGCAACAGAAGCAAGACGACAATCTTCGTTCATGTTGTTGGAACAGGTAAGGAAAATCGCTAAAGGTAAACCGACCTTTTGCACCGGTGATTTTAATGCCACTCCGGACGAAGAACCGATACAACTTCTACTGAAAGATAGTTTATTACTGGATTCATATAAATGTACTCTGACGCCTCCTAAAGGACCGTCCGGTAGTTTTTATGCCTATGACAAAACTGGAAAAACAGCTAAGCGCATAGATTTTATTTTTGTGACTCCAAAAATAAGAATACTTTCTTATCACACCATTGATGATGATATAAAGTATAATAAGTACTCTTCAGATCATTTTCCTGTAATGGTGGAAACACTACTGAAATGAGAAAAGGAATAAACTTTGAATAGTTATAAAAAATCAAGTTGTAAAGGTCGTTCATTACTATAAGTGTATAGATATATTTGTATATATCGCATTGATGTTGTTTCGGCCTTTACGCTGTTTTCTTTTTCTCATACAAGATGCTAATAAACTCATAGAACGTTTATAATAAAAAGTAAAATAGTTTATTATAAACGTCTCTTGTATTTATTATAAACGATATTCACAGGAATTCGTCAAATGACATCAAATATATTAAACAAAACGGGATGAAATCTGCATAGATTTCACCCCGTTTCTATTCTTTCAGAAACATAAATACGTTTCTGAAAAATCTCTTTATGTCTTTATTTTTGTTTTATTTTTGTATATATCATATCTGTTGTCAGCTAATTGGTTATTGCAAATATAGCTAATAAAAAGGGCAAAGTCAATAGCTTTTTAAAATTTGATGTGATACAACACATGTCTGCACAACGGATGTTCACCAGGGACAAGCGGATGATCGAATTCCCTCACTCGTTCCATTCCTATTTTCTGCATTACACGTTCTGACCGTTGGTTGAGAAGGGAAGTAAAAGAAAAGAGTTCTTTTATATCCGTTTTATTGCGCGTATACTCCAAGCATGCATTTGCAGCTTCAGGAGCATAACCCTGTCCCCAATATTCGTGTGCTAACCGCCAGCCTATTTCTATGCCCGGAGCAAAGTCAACATCAAATGTAATCTGATGTAGTCCGGTATAGCCCATAAAAGCATGATCTTCTTTTCGTTCTACGGCATACAAACCGAAGCCACAGGTTTGGAACTCATTTTGAATACGCTGATAAAAGGCAAATGATTCTTCCGATGACAATGAATTAAGAAAAAACTCCATCACATTCGGATCGGCATTCATACGGGCAAAAAACGGGATGTCTTCTTCTTTCCAGTCGCGGAGAATCAGACGGGGTGTTTCTATATACTTTTGCATAACTATGATAATAATAAAATGCAAAGGTACAATTCTTTTTCCTTATTGGAAGTTATTCGTTATTATAAGTACTAACCATCATTCATTGAATACCCCCTTTCACATATAGTCAATCTAGTCAGCAGCGTGGTACGGATGTGTAAACCAGAAGCAGGAACCTACTCCTTCGGTCGAATCCACGCCAATTTCTCCTCCCATTTGGGAAACAATGCTCTTACAGATAGAAAGTCCCAGTCCTGTCCCCTGAACAAAAGTATTCAGCTTCACAAAACGTTCAAATACGCTCTTTTGCTTTTCTTCCGGTATTCCCATTCCGGTGTCGCGCACATAGAATTTTATTTTCTGATGGGATACTTGTTCATATCCCAAAGTGATACTGCCTTGCTGGGTGAACTTTAAGGCGTTATTTATAAAGTTACTGATTACTTGGGTGAATCTGTTTTTATCCGTATAGATATAACATTCCGGAAATGGTTCCTCCAGAATCAGTTCAACACCTTTACCTACTTTCATTCCCATTGATTTGATAATTTCAGAACAAGTCTCGTTTACATCCACGTTGGTATATACAAAATTGAATGTTCCCGCTTCGATTTTCGAAAGATCGAGAATGTCCGATATCAGTTGTAAGAGAAGTTCGTTATTCTCTTGCACAATCTTAATGTATTCCTGCCGTTCGCTTCTGCTATCCGTTTCTGCCAGAAGACTGGAAAAGCCGACAATAGCATTGAGAGGAGTACGGATCTCATGACTCATGTTAGCCAGAAAAGCCGACTTCAGACGATCCAATTCTTCCGCTTTATCACGGGCAATAATCAATTTCTGTTCAGTCTCTTTCAAAGGTGTGATGTCATAATTGATACACAACATCTCAATAATACCGTCCTGTGGGCGATAATCTCTGACCATAACGTTAATGCTGGTCCATGTATATTTACCATTCTCCCTGCATACACGAACTTCTTTACGCAAACTGGTTGCCTTTCCTGCTTTCACTTCGCCTACAAAGTTTTTCAGAACAGCCTGATCTTCAGGAACGACATGTGCATATACTCCGATAACCTGTGGCATGGGAATACCTTCTTTCTCTCCCAAATTCCTGTACCATGTATCTTGGGCATACCCGTCTCTTGTCAATACATTGAAATGAGCAAATCCTACCTTGGCATAATCACCGATTAGAAGAAACAGATTCTCAAACTCCTGTATCTTGGTGTATGCATTGGTCGTTTCCGTCGTATCGATATTGATAAACAGATAGTTGATAAATCGATTTTGAGAATCATAGAGAGCGGTAACTTTAGTGGTAAGATTAATAATCCCATTTCTCCGGCTATCTACATATTGATTTATTTTTGAGAAGTCATAATTGATGGAGAAGTTTACATCTTCTTTCGCTCTCAATCTCTCTTTAACCTCTAAAGGAATATTGGGATTGTCGAACAGATTAACTCCCAATGCCTCATGCTTGTCAGACAAGCCGAATATTTCAAGTTCTTTATCATTAATATCTATTAGATAACCGTCTTTGTCGTAAAGTTCGACCCCTGCCGGAAGATTTTCATAGATGTTTCTCAATATCTTTTCGCTGTTGTCCAAAGCAAGACGATCTTCTTTGGCCTGTAACTCCGACTTTCGTAGTTCGATGCAAATACTGATAATATTAGCAAGAGAGGAGAAGCATTGATAATCCACATTGCTCCAGCTACGTTGCGTTCTTACCATATCAATTCCCATATAGCCCCATACCTCTTCTTTAGAGATTAGTGGAACTACCATCAGTGACTTGATATCCTGCATCTCCAACGTCTGACGATATTCCGCAGCTTCTTCGGGCATATCGTCCAGCGTGTTCAGTATGATAGCCCTTCTTTCAGCTATCTGATGATTCCACCAGGTAGAAGGGTCCCAGGGAATATTGCTCAAGAACTCCTGTTCCTTGGATATTCCTTCGGCGGTAACCTCATAAGTGCAATCCTGGCGTTGTTCTTTTCTGTTTATTTCGAAGATATAGATACGATCGCCCAAAAATTGGTGAAGGAGATCTCCTAACGTCTTGTTAACCACTTGAGTGACATCATCACATTGCAGAAAAGCAAGCAATGAATATGAAATATTAGTTTGTTGGTAAAGCAAATTGCTCACTTGAAAGAAATCAATGTTTCCATTCGTAGTATCGATCGGTCTGTCAATATATTGCAGAAAGCCTGTCATGTTCCTATATCCCTCTTTATCGGGCTTTTGGAAATTAATCTTAGAGTACACCCATATTTCCCCGTCTTTTGCCCGGATTGGGAACATTTGTTCGTATGTCTCCAGATAAGAAAGAGACATATATTCATTTTTAAGACGCAGTCGGTGGTCTTCACGTATTCTTTGGTGGAATTCGGTGAAACTGATGCGGTTACTTTCAAGGCCGAGTAAGTCAACAATAAAGTCAGAGCAGATATATTCTTTATTCTTCAAATCTGACTCCCACCATCCCATTTTGGCCATTTGTGCTATCTGAACGTATTTTTCATAGTCATAATTTGTTTGTTCTTTCATATTGTTTGCTCTTGTTTTCTGTTTTTATATTATAAGACACTAGCCGGCAAAGATAAGCATAACTTTTAAATAATGAGGCATTTGCATATCACAGCAGAATGAAAGTGGAAATTTGGTGCTGAAAAGTGGAAAAAGAGACGAATGAGTACAAACAGGGGATTATTTCGTCTTTCTCTTAGTGAAGAAATGAATTATATAATCTATAATATATATCAGAAGAATGAAAAATACCAGATTATTCATGTTTGCGGCATGCACACTTTTTTTGGCAGCGTGTGGCAGGCAAACCGTGAAGATTATGACTCCGCCGGATGCGTCAAATCGTGTTCTGTTTGGTGCGGAGCAGTTACAGACTACCTTGGATAAAGCCGGTTATCAGGTAATGATGCAACAGGGAGACACGACATTCTCCGATCCCGAAATCAAAACGATTCTCTTGACGGAAGTAAATGACACGACGCTCAAGAAAGAAGGTTTTCATATTTCGACGACGGGCAATCTGACCAGAGTGTCCGGCAGGGATGGGAGTGGTGTCATTTACGGATGCCGTGAACTGATTGACCGTGTGAATGATTCGGATGGTAAGTTGAACTTCCCGGAGGAACTGAAAGACGGTCCTGAAATGGTATTGCGTGGTGCATGTGTAGGATTACAGAAGATGACCTACCTGCCGGGACATGGTGTGTACGAATATCCGTATACGCCGGAAAGTTTCCCTTGGTTTTATGATAAGGAACAGTGGATTAAATACTTGGATATGCTGGTTGCCAACCGCATGAATTCGCTGTACCTTTGGAATGGCCATCCGTTTGCGTCATTGGTGAAACTGGAAGATTATCCGTTTGCACTGGAAGTAGATGAAGAAACCTTCAAAATGAACGAAGAAATGTTCTCTTTCCTCACGGAAGAAGCGGACAAACGCGGTATCTTTGTCATACAGATGTTTTATAATATCATTCTTTCCAAACCTTTTGCTGAACATTACGGACTGAAAACACAGGATCGTAACCGCCCCATTACTCCTCTGATTGCCGATTATACACGCAAGAGCATTGCCGCTTTCATTGAAAAATATCCCAATGTAGGATTACTTGTTTGTCTGGGTGAAGCGATGTGTACAGTGGAGGACGATGTGGAATGGTTTACTAAAACAATTATTCCCGGAGTGAAAGACGGATTACAGGCATTGGGACGTACGGATGAACCGCCTCTTTTGTTGCGTGCGCACGACACGGACTGCAAACTGGTGATGGACGCTGCCTTGCCGCTCTATAAGAATCTTTATACAATGCATAAGTATAATGGTGAATCGTTGACTACCTATGAACCTCGTGGTCCCTGGTCGAAAATTCATACGGATTTGAGTTCGTTGGGTTCCATTCATATCAGTAACGTACATATCCTGGCAAATTTGGAACCGTTCCGCTGGGGATCTCCGGATTTCGTTCAGAAGGCGGTAACTGCCATGCACAATGTACACGGTGCCAATGCGTTGCACCTTTATCCGCAGGCCTCATATTGGGACTGGCCTTATACGGCTGACAAATTACCGAACAATGAACGTGAATTCCAGTTGGATCGCGATTGGATCTGGTATCAGACCTGGGGACGCTATGCATGGAACTGCCATCGCGACCGTACAGATGAAATGGGTTACTGGAACCATCAGTTAGGCAAGTTCTATGGAACCTCTGATGAGAATGCAAGCAATATCCGCGTAGCTTATGAAGAAAGTGGAGAGATTGCTCCGAAGTTATTGCGTCGTTTCGGTATTACAGAGGGAAATCGCCAAACGTTATTGCTGGGTATGTTCATGAGTCAGCTTGTTAATCCGTACAAATATACGATCTATCCGGGATTCTACGAAAGTTGCGGACCGGAAGGAGAGAAGCTGATAGAGTATGTAGAGAAAGAATGGAAAAAGCAACCTCATGTAGGTGAAATGCCTTTGGATATTGTTGCTCAAGTAATAGAGCATGGAGATAAAGCAGTAGCGGCTATTGATAAAGCAGCAGGTTCCGTCTCTTCAAATAAGGATGAATTTGCACGTTTGCAGAATGATATGCATTGTTACCGTGAATTTGCGTATGCGTTCAATCTGAAAGTGAAAGCTGCCAAACTGGTATTGGATTATCAATGGGGAAAAGATATTAAGAACCTTGAAGAAGCTATTCCTTTGATGGAACAAAGCCTGGAACACTATCGCAAATTGGTGGAACTGACGGACGAACATTACTTATATGCCAACAGTATGCAGACTGCCCAACGTCGTATTCCTATCGGTGGAGATGATGGAAAGAATAAGACTTGGAAAGAATTGCTGGTACACTATGAGAAGGAATTGGAGAATTTCAAAGCCAACCTCGCTTTGTTGAAAGAAAAACAAAATGGAAATACAGTGACTGAAACAGTCGAGATTGCTGCCTGGACTCCTGCGAATGTGAAACTGATCTCTAATTATCCGACAGTGAAAGTAGATGAGGGTATTTCTTTATTTGTGGATGTTCCTGGTAAGATAGAAGCAGTAGCTCCGGAATTGAAAGGAATGAAGGCACTCCGTTTCAATGGAAATGAGCAAAGAGAAAAAGGCACAAGCATCACTTTCGAAACGGATGCTCCGGTGAAATTGTTAGTCGCTTATTTCAAAGACGATCAGAAAAAATATGCAAAAGCTCCGAAACTGGAAATCGATGCATCAGCTAATGATTACGGTCAAGCGGAACCAGTGTTGACGAATGCTGTCCGTATCAATGGAATGCCTTTGGCAAATGTACATGCATATAGTTTTCCGGCAGGAAAGCATACGTTGATGTTACCCAAAGGTTATCTGCAAGTGTTAGGATTCACGGCTGCGGAAACGCAAGTTCGTAATGCCGGGCTTGCCGGGGATGAAGAAACAATGGATTGGTTGTTTTATTAAATGGTAATACACTATTTAAGTATTAAACGATTAGAAAAAGTATCATGAAGAAGTTATTGCTGGCAGTTTTTAGTATAACCACCACTTTCTCTCTGTATGCGCAACGGGAAGTTCCGCAGGAACGAATGGAGCAGATTTACGAGGAAGTAAAGACACCATACAAGTACGGGCTTGCAGTTGCCCCGGCAGATAATTACCATAAGATTGATTGTCCTACCATTTTTCGCCAGGGAGACAAGTGGCTGATGACCTATGTGGTTTACAATGGTAAAGGTGGAACCGATGGTCGTGGTTACGAAACGTGGATAGCAGAAAGTGATAATCTGCTCGAATGGCGCACTTTGGGACGGGTTCTTTCTTTTCGGGATGGAAAATGGGACTGCAATCAGCGTGGCGGATTTCCTGCATTGCCGGATATGGAATGGGGGGGAAGCTATGAGCTTCAGACTTATAAAGGTCGCCATTGGATGACTTATATCGGTGGTGAAGGAACGGGCTACGAAGCAGTAAAAGCCCCGCTCTATGTCGGATTGGCATGGACGAAAAGAGATATTTCTACAGCTCATGAATGGGAATCTCTGGACAAACCGATTTTGAGCATCCATGATAAAGATGCCCAATGGTGGGAGAAACTGACTCAATATAAGAGTACCGTTTATTGGGACAAAGATAAAACATTGGGAGCTCCGTTTGTGATGTATTACAACGCGGGCGGCCGTCATCCGGAAACGGATTTAAAAGGCGAACGTGTCGGCATTGCGCTTTCTAAAGATATGAAAACATGGAAACGTTACTCCGGAAATCCAGTCTTTGCGCATGAAGCAGATGGAACCATTACAGGAGATGCGCATATCCAAAAGATGGGAAATGTGTATGTGATGTTTTATTTCTCTGCTTTTGAACCTTCGCGTAAATATAAAGCATTTAATACATTTGCTGCCAGCTATGATTTGGTGAATTGGACCGACTGGAAAGGGGCCGACCTGATTATCCCTTCCAAGAACTACGATGAACTGTTCGCTCATAAGAGCTATGTGGTGAAACATGACGGAGTGGTTTATCATTTCTATTGTGCGGTAAACAACGCAGAGCAACGTGGCATTGCCATTGCTACCAGTAAGCCGATGGGACGTTCGGCTGTCCGTTTCCCGGTTCCGGAGAGTAAGAATCGCCGGCAAATCATGACATTGAATGAGGGTTGGAAAACCTGGATTACAGAGGCAACTCACTTGAAAGGTAATTTTATGATGCCTGCAAAAACGGTGAATATTCCTCATAATTGGGACGATTATTATGGATACCGTCAGTTGACACATGGAAACCTGCATGGAACAGCTATGTATGTGAAAGATTTCACGGCAGATGTAAAATCCGGGAAACGGTATTTCCTTCGTTTTGACGGAGTGGGTACATACGCCACCATTACAGTGAACGGAAAGGACTTCGGACGCCACCCCATAGGGCGCACCACATTGACTTTGGATGTCACAGATGAATTAAAACAGGGAGTAAATCGCTTGGAAGTGAAAGCCGAGCATCCTGAAATGATCGCCGATATGCCTTGGGTATGCGGGGGATGTTCGTCGGAATGGGGATTCAGTGAAGGTTCCCAGCCGTTAGGTATCTTCCGTCCTGTGGTATTGGAAGTAACGGATGAGATTCGCATAGAACCTTTCGGTGTACATATTTGGAATGACGAAAAAGCTGCTAACGTATTTGTTGAAACAGAGATAAAAAATTATAGTAAAACAACAGAAACGGTAGAGTTAGTCAATAAACTAAGCAATGCCGATGGAAAACAAGTTTTCCGTTTGGTTGAGAAAGTTACTTTAGCTCCGGGAGAAATGAAAGTGATTCGCCAGCAGGCTCCTGTTGAGAATCCTGTCTTGTGGAATACGGAAAATCCATATCTCTATAAATTGGCCAGCATGATTAAGCGCGATACGAAAACAACGGATGAAATTTCGACACCCTTCGGTATTCGTACCATTAGCTGGCCGGTAAAACGAGACGATGGAGACGGACGTTTTTACCTGAATGGGAAGCCCGTGTTTATCAATGGAGTATGCGAGTATGAGCATCAGTTCGGACAAAGCCATGCGTTCAGTAATGAACAGGTTGCCGCAAGGGTAAAACAGATACGTGCAGCCGGTTTCAATGCGTTCCGGGATGCTCATCAGCCCCATCATCTCGATTATCAAAAATACTGGGATGAAGAGGGAATCTTGTTTTGGACACAATTTTCCGCCCACGTGTGGTATGACACTCCGGAGTTTCGTGAGAATTTTAAAAAGTTGCTTCGTCAATGGGTGAAAGAACGTCGTAATTCTCCGTCAGTGGTGATGTGGGGATTGCAGAATGAAAGCACTTTGCCTCGTGAGTTTGCAAAGGAGTGCAGTGATCTTATTCGGGAGATGGATCCGACTGCAAAGACAATGCGTGTCATAACAACCTGTAATGGTGGTGAAGGTACAGACTGGAATGTGATCCAGAATTGGAGTGGTACGTATGGAGGAGATGTGACCAAATACGGCCGTGAGCTTTCTCAAGCCAACCAATTATTAAATGGGGAATATGGAGCATGGAGAAGCATTGACCTGCATACGGAACCGGGAGATTTCCAAGTGAACGGAGTGTGGAGTGAAGACCGTATGTGTCAGCTGATGGAAACTAAAATCCGTTTGGCAGAACAGGCTAAAGATAGTGTTTGCGGACAATTCCAGTGGATATATAGCAGTCATGACAATCCCGGACGTCGCCAGCCGGATGAAGCGTATCGCAAGATAGATAAAGTAGGTCCGTTCAATTATAAAGGATTGGTTACTCCGTGGGAAGAACCGTTGGACGTATATTATATGTATCGCGCCAACTATGTTCCGGCTGCAAAAGACCCGATGGTTTACCTGATATCACATACATGGGCCAACCGTTTTGAAAAAGGACGTCGCCGTGCCACTATCGAGGCTTACAGTAATTGTGATTCTGTATTGCTATACAACGATCTGACAAATGAAAAGGCAACCTTCCTCGGACGTAAAAAGAACAACGGAACAGGCACTCATTTTATGTGGGAAAACCGGGATATTCGTTATAACGTACTTCGTGCAGTAGGATATTATAAAGGTAAACCGATAGCAGAAGACCTGATCCTATTGAATGGCTTGGAGCAAGCCCCTAACTTCGAACTTCTTTATCAGGATGATAAAAAGATTTTGAAAGGAGAAGCAGGATATAATTATCTGTATCGTCTCAACTGTGGAGGGGATAATTATACAGATAGCTTCGGACAGCTCTGGTTGCAGGACAATACGAATTATTCGCGTTCATGGGCGGAGAATTCCAAGGATCTGAATCCTTATCTTGCCAGTCAACGTACCACCAATGATCCGATTCGTGGCACCCGCGACTGGACGTTATTCCAACATTTCCGCTTCGGACGTCATCAGCTGGAATATCGTTTCCCTGTGGCAGACGGAACATATCGTATTGAACTGTATTTCACAGAGCCGTGGCATGGTACGGGCGGAAGCGCTTCTACCGACTGTGAAAGACTGCGTATATTCGATGTTGCCGTGAATGATTCTGTTGTATTAGACGACTTGGATATTTGGGCTGAAAGCGGTCACGACGGAGTTTGTAAGAAGATAGTATATGCCACAGTGAAGGGTGGAATGTTGAAAATTCATTTCCCGGAAGTGAAAGCAGGACAAGCCTTGATTTCGGGCATTGCTATTGCCAGCACAGATCAGGAATTGAAACCGACAGTATTCCCTGCGTCCGGCTGGAGTTGGGAAAAGGCGGATAAAGAAGTGATGGAAAAGACTCCGAAAGAGTTACTTCCGGAAGACAAAAATGCTCGTGTCAGTATATCATACGAAGCAGAAACAGCTGTACTGAAAGGCAAATTCCAAAAGAAAGAACATCGCAAACAGATGGGAGTGTTTTTTGGTAAAGGAAAAGGCAACAGCATTGAATGGAATGTTTCTACCGGGTTGGCGCAAGTGTACGCGCTTCGCTTTAAATATATGAACACTACCGGAAAGCCAATACCTGTATTGATGAAATTCATTGATTCAAAAGGAGTTGTATTGAAAGAGGACGTATTGAACTTCCCGGAGACACCGGATAAATGGAAGATGATGAGCACCACTACCGGAACCTTTATCAATGCCGGACATTACAAAGTATTACTTTCGGCGGAAAATATGGACGGAATTGCTTTTGACGCATTGGATATTCAATAAATCTTTCTATCAATTGATTTTAATAGAAACGGGATACGGAGAAGGTAAACTTTCCGCATCCCGTTTCTTTATATTCGGATCATTTTCTTAGAAATAGAATAAAGATGTTATTTTTTTATGATTCAATGTTCCGATTTTAATTATTTAAAAGATAGGAATTAAATAATCTCTATCTTTGAGGATAAACAAAAAGAACACTAATGGAAAGTGATATATCAAAGTATGATTTGCCGGTTGATTATATTGTAGGAGAGGGGTTCGCAAAAGATTTACTGAAGAGCTATAAGAATTTTCCATGTAAGATTGAATCCGGCTTATTTATTCTTTGTATAAAAGGCACTATGCAGGTAACGATCAATAGCAATGCCCATCATATCAGTGAAAATGATTTAATTACCTTGCCGCCTAATTGCATATTAGAGGTGCACACATTCTCATCCGATATCCAGATTTATTATGCCGGCTTTTCATCTCATTTTATAGAAAGTATAAATCTGATGAAAGCTACCCAGCACCTTCTTCCGGTAATTATGGAGAATCCGATAGTTGCTTTATCTCCACTTCAGGCATGTAGTTATAAAATGTTTTATGAATCATCTATTCTCTCATACGCTTCGTTTAGGACACGGGAAAATAAAGAGATAGTGAAAGCAGTTCTTACCATGTTCATTCAAGGAGCAACCGAAATTTATAAGTTACAGAATAATTGGTATTTATCTTCTCAATCAAGAAAGTATGAGATTTATCAGGAGTTTTTGCAATTGGCCATGAAGCATTATACAGTTCATCATGGCGCCTCTTTCTATGCCAATGAGTTGGGACTAAGTTTACCCCATTTTTGTTCAACGATTAAAAAGGCGGCAGGAAATACTCCGTTAGAGGTGATTGCTTCCATTATTTTGATGGAAGCTAAATCCCGTTTAAAATCGGCCGATGAGCCTGTGAAAAATATTGCTTTATCTTTAGGATTTAATAATATCTCGTTCTTCAATAAGTTTTTCAAGCAACACACTGGCATTACTCCTCAAGAATATAGAGGACGCTAATCATCTGTTTTTCTATCAAATGGTAATTTAACGGTAAAACAGCTACCTTTCCCAATCTCTGATTTAACGGAGATATCTCCTTGCAGGTGTTCTACAATCGTTTTGCAGATAGAAAGTCCTAAGCCGGTTCCCTGTTTAAAGGTATCTACTTTGTAGAAACGATCAAAGATTTCATTCAAACATTCTTGCGGAATTCCCGAACCGGTATCTTCTACAAATATTTGTACTGAATCCGCATCTCTGTTATCAAGCGTATACCCAAAATGAATATATCCTTTTTGGGTGAATTTCCGGGCATTATTAATGAAATTGCATATTACTTGTTTCAGGCGTGTAATATCTGTGTTGATATAAACATCTTCATCCGGTAATAATGACCTTATTTCAATTTCGGAAATAGGTTTCATTGCCTGTTCTTTCTCTATGTCTATCATTAAAGAGTTAAGGGAACAGTCGGAGAACGTAAATTTAATCGTATTTGATTCAATCTTGGACAAATCAAGTATGTCGTCAATCAATCGTACTAAATGTTCGCTATTGATGCTGATTAGTCGCACGAAATCGGCACGTTCCTCTTCACTTAACTCATCATAAGTAGAACCTATAACATCAGAAAAGCCGACTATTGCATTCAGCGGTGTACGGATTTCATGACTCATATTGGCTAAAAACGCCATTTTAAGACGATCGCTTTCTTCTGCTTTTTTACGTGCCTCGATTAAGGTGTTTTCTATGTCTTTATATTCCTGAATACTCAAGCAGATTCCCACTAACCGATAGGGATGGCCGGATATGTTTGCAATATAAGTTGACTGCCCTTCAAACCATTCCCAAGTACCATCCCCCCGGCGCAAACGGAATGGAACTGTTTTGTCAAAAGTTGTATTACCATTAAGTTGTATAACAAAGGCGTCAGCCATAGTTTTCCGGTCGTCCGGATGAATCATATCCACATATTCCTCCATTGTCAAAGTATTATTTTCTCCGGCCGGAATACCTAAATGTTCAAAATAACGATCGTCAAGAGTAAATTCACTCCGGCTTATATCATAATACCATGGATAGATTCTGGTTCTTTGCAAAGCTGTATTCAGAATATATTCTTGTGTAAGCTCTACTGTAATATTGCGGAAAAAGAATAAGATCTTGTTTAAATTAGTTCTATCCCTGATCGTTGCAAATTCTCCTCTTACGGGAAATTGTGTGTAATCAGCCTGTTCTTGCATGAAGGTATGTTCAGGTAATGAATACGTATTTTCTCCCTGACGAATCTTTTCCAGAATAGTCGAAAGTATATCTTCCTTTTTATTTAGCAGTTTAAATAAACGATTGGTAGGAAAGGGAAGCATATCATTGACCGACGGATGAACATGCAGTTCTGCAAAAGCCTGCTGATTGAGTTGTATAACTTCTCCATTTGTATCAAATATAATCACTCCGTCGGGTAAAATGTTTAATAATTCATCGTTATAGAGTGTCTGTTTGTAATCTTCCATTTCTTTTATTGTTTTATACTGAATATAAGATATATGAGACATATCTTATAACAAAGAAAACCATTTCTGTGAAGATTATAACATATTTACAGCTCTTTTTGAGCGACTTATACGGTTATTTTAAATTGCAAGATATTTAATGTTAATACAATATTCTTATTTTAATATTCGATATTCAAATATTAATAGAATGAAACTTTCATCTTTTCCAATAAAAGAAAGGGGTACAAAATGCCCTTTCGTCCGTCTACTTGATATGAAGAAAAAAGAACGAATGAAAATATATACTTTACTATTGGGTGTATTGTTTGTAAGCCCGATACAGGCACAAACAATGCATGATTGGGAGAATCATCATGTTCTTCAGATCAATCGTGAACCGGCAAGAGCCGCTTTTACTCCTTTCTCTGTACAGAAAGGAGACGGTTCAATCTCTTTAGACGGAACTTGGAAATTTCGTTGGACTCCCGTTCCCAATGAAAGAGTCGTGAATTTCTATCAGACAAATTTTAATGATAAAGATTGGACGGACTTTCCTGTTCCCGCCAACTGGGAAGTGAACGGATATGGCACGCCTATCTATGTTTCAGCAGGTTATCCGTTTAAAATAGATCCTCCACGGGTGATGGGAGAACCGAAAGCTGACTATACCACGTATAAAGAACGGAACCCGGTAGGGCAATATCGCCGCACCTTTGTTTTGCCAGCCGGATGGGAAGCGAACGGGCAGACTTTTCTACGGTTTGAGGGCGTAATGAGCGCCTTTTATGTTTGGATCAATGGCGAACGGGTAGGGTATAGCCAAGGCAGTATGGAACCGAGCGAATTCAACGTCACGAAGTATCTGAAATCCGGAGAAAATCAGATTTCACTGGAAGTCTACCGGTATAGTGACGGTTCTTATCTGGAAGATCAGGATTTCTGGCGTTTTGGAGGTATTCATCGTAGTATTCATCTGATACATACACCGGATATTCATGTCCGTGATTATGCGGTACGCACTCTTCCTGCATCTGCCGATGATTATAAAGACTTTATTTTGCAGATTGATCCGCAATTCAGTGTATATCGAGGGATGACCGGAAAAGGGTATGTCTTACAGGGAGTATTGAAGGATGCTTCCGGCAAAGAAGTTGCCACATTGAAAGGCGATGTGGAAGATATTCTTGATTTGGAGCATAAAGCAAGCCGGATGAATGAATGGTATCCGCAGCGTGGCCCGCGTAAGATGGGACGTTTGTCAGCCATTATAAAATCGCCGGAAAGATGGACGGCAGAAACACCCTATCTTTATAAACTACACTTAACTCTCCAAAATGAAGAAGGAAAAGTCGTAGAACAGATAGAACAGGCCGTGGGCTTCCGCTCTGTAGAAATCAAAAAAGGACAACTGTTAGTGAATGGTAATCCGGTTCGTTTTCGTGGAGTGAACCGCCACGAACATGATCCACGGACGGCACGTGTCATGAGCGAAGAACGGATGCTTCAGGATATTCTTTTAATGAAACAGGCGAATATAAATGCCGTACGCACCAGCCATTACCCCAATGTCAGCCGTTGGTACGAGCTATGCGACAGCTTGGGATTGTACGTGATGGACGAAGCGGACATAGAAGAACACGGATTGCGTGGCACACTCGCAAGTACCCCCGACTGGCATGCGGCATTTATGGACCGTGCGGTCCGTATGGCGGAACGTGATAAGAATTATCCATGTATTGTAATGTGGAGCATGGGAAACGAAAGCGGTTACGGACCGAACTTCGCTGCTATTTCGGCATGGCTACATGATTTCGATCCCACTCGTCCTGTACACTATGAGGGGGCGCAGGGAGTGGACGGAAATCCTGACCCGAAGACGGTCGATGTTATCAGCCGCTTTTATACCCGGGTGAAACAGGAATACTTAAATCCCGGCATTGCACAGGGAGAGGACAAGGAACGCGCTGAAAATGCACGTTGGGAACGGTTGCTGGAGATTGCGGAGCGTACCAATGACGACCGTCCGGTAATGACGAGTGAATATGCACATTCCATGGGGAATGCATTAGGAAATTTCAAGGAATATTGGGATGAGATATATAGCAATCCCCGTATGCTGGGTGGTTTTATATGGGATTGGGTAGATCAGGGAATCTACAAGACATTACCCGATGGCCGTACCATGGTGGCTTACGGCGGTGACTTTGGCGATAAGCCGAATTTAAAAGCTTTCTGCTTTAATGGATTGCTGATGAGTGACCGTGAAACTACGCCTAAATATTGGGAGGTAAAAAAGGTATATGCACCGATTGAACTGAAAATGGAAAATGGAAAGCTGAAAGTGACGAACCGGAACCATCACATCGACTTGTCTTCCTATCGGTGTCTATGGACTGTATCTATAGATGGAAAACAGAAAGAGCAGGGAGAATTTACATTACCGGAAATAACTCCAGGCGAAAGTAAAACAATTGATTTGCCTGCTTTCCGTTCATTAAAAGGCGCTTATTCTTTAAGTAATAAAAGTGAGGAAATTAGTAAGACAAATAAAAAAACGGAGAAAACTCTTTCCGATTACCAACTGAAAGTAAGCATTGTTTTGAAATCGGATGCTCTTTGGGCAAAGGCAGGACATGAAGTGGCCTGGGAACAATTCTGCTTGCAGAAAGGAGATTTAGCTTCTGCCGATCTGATTAATAAAGGAGCGCTTCAGGTGAAAGAGGATGATAAATCTTTATTGATTAGCGGACGTAGTTTTTCTGTCCAGTGGGAAAAGAAAGTGAACGGAAGTATGACTTCCCTTATATATAAGGGCAAAGAAATGCTGGCTCACCCCGATGATTTTCCGGTTCAGCCTGTCACTCAAGTTTTCCGTGCTCCGACAGATAATGACAAGAGCTTCGGAAACTGGTTGGCTAAAGACTGGAAATTGCATGGAATGGATCATCCGCAGATAAATTTGGAATCTTTCCACCATGAAGAACGTGCAGACGGGGCGGTCATTGTCCGGATTCAAACAAGTAATTTATATAAAGAAGGAAAAGTGGTGACGACTTCTGTCTATACGGTCTTTTCAGATGGAACGATTGATCTGAAAACAACTTTCTTGCCACAAGGAGTTCTTCCTGAAATTCCCCGTTTAGGTATCGCATTCTGTCTGGCACCTGCTTATGATACATTTACCTGGTATGGCAGAGGGCCGCAGGATAACTATCCTGACCGCAAAACATCTGCTATGATAGGGCTTTGGAAAGGAAGCGTTGCAGAACAATACGTTCATTATCCACGTCCGCAGGACAGTGGAAACAAAGAGGAAGTGCATTATCTTACCTTGACCGACAAACAGAATAAAGGTATTCGTGTTGACGCGGTAGAAAACGCATTTTCTGCATCTGCCCTGCATTACACTGTACAGGACATCTATGAAGAAACTCACGATTGCAATTTAAAACCACGTGCGGAAGTCATTCTTAATATGGATGCTGCCGTACTCGGATTAGGAAACAGTAGTTGCGGACCGGGTGTATTGAAGAAATATGCCATAGAGAAAAAAGAACATACGCTGCATCTCCGCATCAGTAGTAAACAATGAAATAAATAACTAACACAATTATAAAAGTAACAATGAAAAAAGTAACCACTTTATTATCGACCTTAGCGTTGGCAACTACCCTGGCTGCTCAAAACCTTCCACAAACGGAAAGGCAATATCTCTCCGGGCACGGATGCGACGATATGGTTGAATGGGACTTCTTTTGTACCGACGGACGCAATTCCGGCAAATGGACGAAAATCGGCGTACCTTCCTGCTGGGAATTGCAAGGCTTCGGCACTTATCAGTATGGGATCACTTTCTATGGAAAGCCATTTCCAGAAGGCGTTGCCGATGAAAAAGGTATGTATAAGTACGAATTTGAAGTTCCGGAAAAGTTTCGCGGCAAACAGGTCAATCTTGTATTCGAAGCTTCAATGACAGATACGGAAGTAAAAGTGAACGGACGCAAAGTTGGTTCCAAACATCAGGGAGCCTTCTATCGTTTTTCATACAACGTCACGGATTTCCTGAAATATGGCAAAAAGAATTTACTGGAAGTCACTGTTGCCAAAGAGAGTGAAAATGCCAGTGTGAACCTTGCCGAACGTCGTGCTGATTATTGGAATTTTGGAGGTATCTTCCGCCCGGTGTTCCTGGAAGTGAAACCAGCCGTAAACCTGCGACACATTGCCATTGACGCAAAGATGGATGGAACTTTCCGTGCCAACTGCTACACAAATATCTCTAATGCCGGAATGAGCATCCGCACACAGATTTTAGATAAAAAAGGGAAAAAGATAACGGAAACCACCGTACCCGTAAAAGCAGGAGGCGACTGGACTTCCCTGCAACTGAATGTATCTAACCCCGCATTATGGACAGCGGAAACTCCGAATCTTTATAAAGCGCAATTCTCTCTATTGGATAAGGCCGGTAAGGTTTTGCATAGTGAAACAGAAAATTTTGGTTTCCGCACGATTGAAGTACGCGAAAGCGACGGACTTTATATAAACGGAGTACGTATCAATGTACGTGGTGTCAATCGCCATAGTTTCCGTCCTGAAAGTGGTCGTACGTTGAGTAAAGAGAAGAATATCGAAGACGTTCTCTTGATGAAAGGCATGAATATGAATTCTGTCCGTTTGAGCCACTATCCGGCTGACCCGGAATTTTTGGAAGCCTGTGATTCTCTCGGACTTTATGTGATGGATGAATTGGGAGGCTGGCATGGCAAGTATGATACCCCCACCGGAGTACGTCTGATTGAAGGCATGATAGAACGTGACGTGAATCATCCGTCTATTATTTGGTGGAGTAATGGTAATGAAAAAGGATGGAATACCGAACTAGATGGAGAGTTTCATAAATACGATCCGCAGAAACGTCCGGTTATTCACCCGCAAGGTAACTTCTCCGGTTTTGAAACCATGCATTACCGCTCTTACGGAGAAAGCCAGAACTACATGCGCTTACCGGAAATCTTTATGCCTACGGAATTCTTGCATGGTTTGTATGATGGCGGCCATGGTGCCGGATTATATGATTATTGGGAAATGATGCGCAAGCATCCCCGTTGTATCGGTGGCTTCCTTTGGGTATTGGCAGACGAAGGTGTGAAGCGTGTAGATATGGACGGATTCATCGATAACCAGGGAAACTTTGGAGCAGACGGTATTGTAGGACCACATCATGAAAAGGAGGGTAGCTACTACACTATCAAGCAGTTATGGAGCCCGGTGCAAATCATGAATACTTCTATCGACAAGCAATTTGATGGCAAATTCTCTGTAGAAAACCGTTATGATTATCTGAATCTGAATACTTGCCGTTTCCTTTGGAAGCAAGTAAAATTCCCGCTGGCAACAGATGCTTCCAATGCTGCTATTCAAGTGTTGAAAGAGGGTGAAGTGCAAGGCAGTGACGTAGTTGCTCACTCGGCAGGCATTTTGGATATAAAAACAAATATTCTCCCCAATGCAGACGCCCTTTTCCTGACAGCAATCGATCTATACGGTCATGAACTTTGGCGCTGGACTTTCCCGGTCAACAAACTGAATCAGCAGACTGAACAGCTTTCTCCCTTGTCCAGTCGTCCTACTTATACAGAGACAGAAAATGATCTTACTGTGAAAGCGAATAAGCGTACATTCATCTTCTCAAAGAAAGACGGACAACTGAAAGGGGTATCTGTAGATAACCGTAAGATTAACTTCGCCAATGGTCCTCGTTTCATTGGAGCCCGTCGTACAGACCGCTCATTGGATCAGTTCTATAACCATGATGATGAGAAAGCAAAAGAAAAAGACCGCACATACAGCGAATTCCCTGATGCTGCCGTATTTACGAAACTGGATGTGAAAGAAGACGGAGGTAATCTGGTTGTTACCGCCAATTATAAACTGGGCAATCTGGATAAAGCCCAATGGACAATTAACCCGAGTGGAGAACTGGCTTTGGATTATACCTACAATTTCTCCGGTGTCGTAGACTTGATGGGTATTCGTTTCGACTATCCTGAAGATCAGGTAATCAGCAAACGCTGGTTGGGTGCCGGACCTTACCGTGTATGGCAAAACCGTATTCACGGAACACAATACGATGTCTGGGAAAACGACTATAACGATCCTATCCCGGGTGAGACTTTCACATATCCCGAATTCAAAGGATACTTTGGTGATGTTTCCTGGATGAATATCCAAACGAAAGAAGGCACTATCAGCCTGACAAACGAAACTCCCGACGCTTATATCGGAGTATATCAGCCTCGTGATGGCCGCGACCGTTTGCTTTATACTCTCCCCAAAAGCGGAATCTCTGTCCTGAACGTGATTCCTCCGGTACGTAATAAAGTAAACTCCACCGATTTGTGTGGTCCCTCTTCACAACCGAAATGGGTAAATGGTCCACAAACCGGACGAGTCATTTTCCGGTTTATGTAAATGAATCATATAAAGGTATCCACATTGCGTTGGGTACCTTTCTTATTTAATCTTCTGAAGTTCGAGAATGGCATTCAGTGCTTGTTCCGCCTTCTCTTTAGGCACAAAAATATGGTCATGGTAATATGCTGCTATTACATTTGCGCTAATGTTTTTCTCTGTAAGTTTAGCCGAGAAAGCAGCTGTCAAGCCCACTGCATCTAAACTGGAATGTACATTGAGAGTAATAAGCCTGTAAACAGACTGGCAATCTATATCTTTGCCTATGGCATCTTTCAGGTCAAGAATGAAGGTCATACCTTCTTTCTCCTGGAAAAAACCGACTGGGTTTAATTCACGCATTTTATCCCAATCAAATGTCGGGAAAGAGCAAAAAACAAAGTCACGTTCATCCAATACAGGTTCCATATTGGATAATAATATATCTAAATCTTTAATACCTGACATGAGTTCAAATAGTGATGATTGCGCAAATATAACAAATATAAAATGGATGCAAGGTTCTTTCCCGCGAAATGTAGCCTATGCATATATTCTCACCGATTTTTCAAGGAAAAAGGCTATAAGTGGGGAATAATCATTATTTTTGTTTCGTTTTATACATTCAGATTAATGAATTCTTTCCTATGTACACAATACTAATTATAGAAGATGAACCCCGGGTTGCAAGTTTGCTGATGAACGGACTGGAGGAAAATGGCTATCAGACAATGGTGGCTTATGACGGACTGATGGGGTTACGGCTTTTTCAAACGCATACATTTGATCTGGTTATATCTGACATCGTTCTGCCTAAGATGGACGGATTTGAATTGGCGAAAGAAATTCGCAAAACCAATCCCAATATCCCTATATTGATGTTGACGGCATTAGGATCGACGAACGATAAACTGGACGGTTTCGATGCCGGTGCAGACGATTACATGGTGAAACCTTTTGATTTCAGAGAGTTAAATGCCAGAATCAAAGTGCTGTTGAAACGTGTGGCAGGTAATGCGCAGGAATTACTGCAGGAACTTATCTATGCAGATTTGCGTATTGATCTTCAACGGAAAGACGTAGAACGGAATGGTATATCCATAAAACTTTCTCCTAAGGAATACAACTTGCTGTTATATATGGTAGAAAATGCTGAAAGAGTATTGAGCAGGGTTGAAATAGCAGAAAAAGTATGGAACACCCATTTTGATACAGGAACGAATTTCATAGATGTATATATCAACTACCTTCGCAAAAAGATAGACCGGGATTTTGAACCGAAACTTATTCATACCAAGGCCGGAATGGGTTTCATACTGACTGATAAAATATGAAGATCAGGACAACGTTGACTCTACAATATGCAGGGCTTACAGCTGCGGTATTTTTCGTGTTTGTGATGGCTGTCTACTATGTAAGTGAACATTCGCGTAGCAATGCTTTCTTTCGTAATCTTCAAAGTGAAGCTATAACCAAAGCACATTTATTCCTTAAAAATCAAGTAGATGCTCAAACCATGCAGTCTATTTACCTGAATAATCAAAAGTTTATTAATGAAGTAGAGGTCGCTGTCTATACAACAGATTTTAAAATATTATATCACGACGCCTTGCAAAACGATATTGTTAAAGAAACGCCGGAGATGATAAAACGTATCCTGAAGCGAAAGAATATCAATTTCTATGTGGACGAATATCAGGCTATAGGACTGGTGTATCCGTTTGAAGGCAAAGACTATGTGGTTACTGCCGCAGCCTATGACGGTTACGGATATGCCAACCGGGACGCGCTAAGAAATATGCTCATTCTCCTATTTATCGGAGGGTTGAGCGTATTGGTGATTGTGGGTTACATCCTGTCCCGAAGTACTTTGAAGCCGATACGTAATATAGTGAAAGAAGCGGAAAAAATCACGGCATCGCATATTGATAAAAGATTGCCCGTAAAAAATGAACAGGATGAACTGGGAGAATTGAGTACAACATTCAATGCATTGTTGGAACGCCTGGAAAAGTCTTTCAACTCGCAAAAGATGTTCGTCAGTAATGTATCTCATGAATTGCGTACTCCCATGGCGGCCCTTACAGCCGAATTGGATTTAGCTTTATTAAAAGAACGGAGTTCCGAGCAATATCAGACAGCTATCGGCAATGCACTGCAAGACTCCCATCGGATTGTTAATCTGATCGACGGATTATTGAATCTTGCAAAAGCCGACTATCAGTCGGAACAGATAACCATGGAAGAAGTCCGTCTGGACGAGCTGTTGCTGGACGCCAGAGAACTGGTACTAAAAGCTCATCCGGATTATCACATCGAATTAGTATTCGAACAGGAAGCCGAAGAAGATAATGTGCTGACAGTAATTGGAAACAGCTATTTGCTGACCACTGCTTTTGTGAATCTGATAGAAAATAACTGCAAGTACTCTTCCAACCGAACTTCATCAGTTCTGATCGCCTATTGGGAGCAATGGGCGATTATCCGCTTGTCTGATAACGGTGTAGGCATGTCTGATACGGATAAAGAAAACCTGTTCAAGTTGTTTTATCGTGGAGAAAATAAGAGTATTGCCCCCGGAAATGGCATAGGCATGAACTTGACACAGAAAATTATTCATCTTCATAAAGGCGAACTTACCGTATCTTCTCACAAAGATGAGGGTACAACATTTGTGGTAAAGCTCCCGCATATCTAAGAAACTCTAATAGTTTTCTAATACCACTCTAATCATTCTCTAACACCTTCCCGGTGAAGTCTTCCTTACTTTTGCATCGAATTAACAAATGCAGTTAGTAACTTAAAAAAATTAGAGAGTATGGTGTGGAAGAAAAAACTGCGTTCATCACAGTACACATTCAATTCAGAGAGAGTATTTTTGGTTGCCAC
>NZ_DAWCXD010000032.1:0-44054 GCF_052357945.1 Bacteroides sp.
TTTGCACTTCACACCATACGTATCCGGCAGAACCGATACAGCCATGTTCATCCCGGTCACCTCCTACAAGCGGAGATTGCGGATACTGAACTAATTTGGTAGCCGGCATCCCCGGTGTATATTTTCCTGTATAAAACACTTCCAGCGTATCATTCAGAAGTAAACCGTTGACTTCTTCTTTATTTGCATCCATCGTACTGAATGAAAGGGTATCATTCTTATCGGTGACAATCGTTACCGTATTCATGGTTGCATCACTTACAATTCCTTTAGAACTACTCACTTTCGACGAGCAACCTGCCATGAGGCACAGAGTACCTACCGCTAATAGCATTGTTTTCATTTTCTTTAAATTTTGCTTTATTTTAAATTAATGCAAAGATAAAGGTTATACACCAATATCCCGTTTCTACAAAATAAATTAATTTCGGGACAGTTTGTTCAGTTGCACTGCCTAAAATGCCTATATTGGACAACGATCTATTAGAAATTCAGTCTACCTTTGTGATGTAGATAATCAAAAGTAAATGCAGAATGCCATGAAAGAAACTTTTCAAATTCCAACTCCCGAAACACTGGAAGCCTTGACAGGTAAGGAACTTTATGATCTATGGACTTCACTTCACCAACTTATCGAACAGAAATACAATATGGAACAAATGTGGAATCATGGAGGGAAAAAATGGACCTACGAATACAAATATCGCAGAGGCGGAAAAACTCTATGTGCCCTATACGCCAAAGAACAAACGATTGGGTTCATGGTTATTTTAGGTAAAGATGAACGCACTAAATTCGAATCCATGCGAGAAATGTTCTCCAATGCGGCTCAAAAGATATATGATGAGACGACCACTTTCCATGATGGGAAGTGGCTTATGTTCGAATTAAAAGATACTTCTTTATTTAATGATATAGAGCGGCTCCTAGCTATCAAACGAAAACCCAATCGATGATTGAATCAGAAATAAATAAGAGGTATTGTCAAAGTTGCGGGATGCCTCTCCGCTTTGATGTAGAGAAATATCTGGGTACTAACTCTGACGGTTCGCGAAGTGACGAATATTGCTATTACTGCCTGAAAGACGGAAAATATATCGTCGACATTCCGATGTCGGAAATGATTAATATCTGGATAAAATACACCGACAAGTACAATGAATATGCAGATACTGCTTATTCGCCGGAAGAACTTAGACGAATACTCAACGAACGGCTCCCCAAACTGAACCGATGGAAACAGAAGCTGGAAACCAGTAATATCCATCACCAAAAGATTCAGGATATAATCGTTTATATCAATAATCATTTATTCGACACTTTGGATACAGACATGCTTAGCACGATAAGCGGACTTTCCAAATATCACTTCAGAAGAGTGTTTCAAACTGTTGCCGGAGAAAATATCGGAAGCTATATACAGCGTTTACGTCTCGAACATATAGCACATTTGTTAGTATCCACCGAGTTTACATTAAATCAGATTTCGGAACAGACAAACTATCAGACCAAATTTAGTCTAGCCAAAGCCTTCAAAAAACATTTTGGCGTATCGACCTCTCAATATAGAGAGAAGTACAAGCCGATGTATGATGAGCAACATGCGGTTATCACTCCTGAAATCTGGTCGATTCTGCCAATGAAAGTATTTTGTATCGAGGTTGGTGAAAAATACAAAGATGAGCTCCGATACAAATTAATATGGAACAGACTGACCAATTACGCCAAGCAGCATAATGAAGAAAAGTTGAATTATAAGTTTGTCAGCCTTAGTATGGATGACCCGTCCATAACTCCCATGAATAAATGCCGCTTCTATCTCGAAGTGACAATTGATGACACTGAAAATGATTCGCAACCGGGAGTGATGGAAGTTCCCGGTGGACGTTATGCTGTATTCAGGCATATCGGAGACTACTCTTTGTTGCATAAGTTCTACCGGACTATTTATGAAGAGTGGTTTCCGGAAAGTAAATATCGCCCTCAAAGTACCTTTAGCTTTGAGATGTATATGAACCGTCCCTCCTCTACTCTTAGAACAGAATTAATGACCGACATTTATATTCCGGTCACAAAGAAATAAGAAATTATCAACACTCTAAAACAATGCATTATGGGAAAGGTTTCAGAAATCATGCTATTGAAACAACCGGAGCAATCCGCTTTGGCTGTTGAAGTACACACGGATATGAACGGAATGCCGGAGGCTATCGGGAAAACTTCGTAAAAATAGACTCTTTATTTAAGGCACAAGGCGAAATCACTACTGATATTCCTTATGTCGAGTATCCCGACTTTGAGAGCCTGACTGAACACAATATAAAAATGATTATTGGTCTAAAATCATCCAGAGAGTTACAGGGTGAAGGAGCTATACGATCTATTACGATACTGGAAAGAAAAATAGTTTCCTGTCTGCATAGAGGAACTTACAGTGAACTGGCTGTCCTGTACAATGAAATGATGGAATGGATAAAAAACAACGGTTACAAACCTTCGGGAACATCCATAGAATATTATTACAGCAGTCCCAACGTACCCGAAGAAGAACAGGTGACGAGAATAGAAATGCCACTATTATGAATATTTACTTCATCTAGTTATTTCTCTCTTTCTATCAATAACTATCGAATATACATTCCAGTTTTCGTTCAACATAAGTCAAACTAACGCTTGACTTATGTTGTTCTTTCGTTTGACTTATGTCAAACGAAAACTCATTAGGCAACGAAAAAGATATTGTATTCAAGGAGAACAACTAAAAATAGCATAGCGAAAAATTAGTTCTTATCCCCTGAAGTACCCTACAAAATAGATCAAATACAACAGATGCAGACATCGTTTTATTATATTAGGAGATTAAAACAACACTGCAAAGTAAAGCAAAAAAGAAAGACGAGAACAGATACACTTTTTATATATTGACAGGTACAGATGAGGGAGTTTTCAAAGGATAGATATATGAAGTTAATCTCCCATATTACTTATTTCATCATGAGGAATCAGGGCATTCGTCGAATAATCCTATATAGCTCCCTGTTTAAACTTACCTTTGCACAGAAAACAAAAGTAATTGATAGTAACTATGGAAGAGCAAATACTAATTTTTCGCACCTCGGTAAAGAATGTACGGGATATCAAACATACCGCAGCGCTTTTCACCCTATGTCCCCAAATCTACAAATGGAATGTAGATATGGAGGACTGGGAAAAAGTGTTGAGAATAGAATGTCAGGGGATCACCCCGACTGAAATATCAAAGGCATTACGCGCCATCAACATTTATGCACAGGAACTGGAATGAAGGGGCAATGCGCCCCTTAATAAATTCACCATCCACCTTTTTCATTTTCACTCTTCAATCATTAATTCCATCTGTATATCTCCTCTTTCATAAGTCGTATGATATTCGGGAAGTTCCTTGAAGCCTAACTTATGATAAATATGGATAGCCGGTTTCAGACGCGTATTGCTCTCTATAAAAAGCCTTTTGCCCCCAAACTCCTTCGCTTTATTTACAACTGCTTCGCAAAGCAGTACTCCGATACCTTTGCCCTGAACCTTAGGGCTGACAGCCAGCTTAGCCAACTCATAATCATAAAGCGGATGATCCATCTTACACAAAGCACATACACCGACCGGCTCATCTTTATAAAGAGCCACCAAAATAGCTCCTCCCTTATCCAGAATATATTCCTTTGGATGATCCAAAGCCTTGTAATCGGCCTCTTCCATCCGAAAATAAGCAGTTATCCACTCTTCGTTAAGGGTCCGGAAGGCAGATTGATAGCAAGGTTCATAAGGAACTATTTTGATGTCCTTACTCTCTCGTTCCTTTTTCGCTTCCTTCACCCGCTCCAACAGGGATTTATCCAACAAAAGATTCTCCCATTCTTCGATAGCTTTCCAAAGATCATTCCGGGTTTGCTGCGTGATTTGCTCAATAGCTGCCGTAACATCTATGCACTGTTCCGAAAAAGAGTCGGACATTCTTTTTCCTTTGGCAGATAACATAACCATGTTTCTTCTCCCGTCGGATTTGTCCTTTGTCTCCTTCACTAATCCTTTAGCTACCATTTCTTTAATAATATTACTCACGGAAGGATGAGAATGACCAATCTCTTTGGCTATGGACGTAATGGTTTTTGCCTCCCCACGCGATAATACAAAAAATACAGGAAACCATTTCGGTTTGAGGTCTATTCCAAACATTTTATAGATGGCGGCCGCATCTACTGTTATCTTATCGGTCAACATGCGTAATCTGCTACCGATGGCTAATTTGCCTGTCTGATTAAAAAAGTCCATGTTTTTATTAGTTGTGTTACTAAATACGTAATTGATTACGCAAATATATTAGCTTTTTATAATATGAACAAACATTTTTCGTAAAAATACGTAAGCAGTTACATAATTAGTTCTATTTATGGATAAACACCAGGAAATTTAGCTTATGTGCAAAGTGCTCCTCTGGATTTCTCCCAATATTTTGGGGAACTGCCAGAAGAACAATAAAGTGCAACAAATTGCCGCTGTTGCATCGGATATAGCTTCAGCCGCATATACCCCGGCTACTCCCATAAAATGCGGTAATATTAATGCCAATGGAATCAATAGGATTGCTTTGCGTAACAAGGCTATGAAAATAGATATTTTTGCTTGTCCCAAGGCTACAAACATATTTTGGCAGGCCCGCTGTAATCCGAAGATAGTCATACCGCCCAAGAAAACAGGCATTGTCCAGCGGACTGTTTCTATCAGTCTTTCATCACTCGTAAAGGCGGAAGCTACTGTTGAGGGGAATAGAATCATAAACAGCATCAGCAGTAAATTGAATGAGAACATAGTTATCAATGCAACGCGGAAACAATCTTTGACACGTTGTTTATCACCGTGCCCATAATTATAACTCACAATAGGAACGAAACCTTGCGCAAATCCTGTTAATGGAACACTTGCAAATTGCATCGCACTTTGCAAGATGGTCAATGCGCTGACATAAATATCCCCAAAATCTTTCAGGCTACTGTTCAGAACAAAGCCAACCAGGCTTTCGGTACTTGCCATAATAAACGGTGATACGCCCAAAGCAAATATAGAAAGTATTATTTTCCGGTTCAACGCCATATAACGTTTTTCCAAAGGGAGAGAGGCGTGGCGGGAAAAAAGGAAAGTTAAAACCCACACTGCACTACATGCCTGTGAAAGCACTGTAGCCAGAGCTGCACCTTTTACTCCCATATCGAGCCCAAAAATGAAAATCGGGTCGAGGACGATATTCAACAGTGCTCCTATTAATACCGAGTACATGGCGATAGCAGGACGCCCTTGTGCATTGATAAAGGAGTTTAATCCTGTGGATATTTCTACGAAGATAGTTCCCAATAAATAGATAGAAAGATAGTCGACCGCATACTCCAATGTATTTTCCGAAGCTCCTGTAAAAAGTAGAATCGGCTCCATAAAGGTATATGCGATGAGAGAAGTAAACAAGGTGAATAGTATCAGCAGAATAAAACCATTACCCAGAATTTTTCCGGCACGTGAACGATCCCCCTGTCCGAGTGCGATAGCCGCTAACGGCGCACCGCCACCTCCTACTATCGCTGAAAAAGAAGAAATCAGTATAACAAGAGAAGTCGTTACTCCTACACCCGCCAATGCATCCGTACCAATCCCAGGGATATGACCAATATAAATACGGTCGACCATACTATAAAGCAAATTAACAAATTGCGCTGCCACAGCCGGAAGTGCCATCTTAAAAACAAGCGGTAACATGCGCTCTGTCCCCAGTCGCTCTTCATATTTATTTATCATCCCAAACTTCTTTTTCTAAAATCAGTTGCAAAGTTATAAGAAAAACAGGCTTCCGATTTAAAACCACTGGATAAAATAAATATAATACATCAGTTATCTCCGTGTAAGAAATCTATAGATATACTGATTAATAAGGTTGTGTTGTTCTTCCGTTCCATTCTCTCCCATATTGCTATGTGTTACTCCATCTAATTTTACAACCTTCATCCGGAATTGTTCCTGTTCCTTTTCAGTAGGTAACATTTATCTTTTTCAGTTCTTCAATCTTTCCACCTGTAATATAAGGTATACATTCGGATATCTTCTCAATACTCCAATCCCACCATTGCAATTTCTGCAATTGGACAATCGTATTCTCATCAAAACGCTTCCGAATTTCTTTAGCTGGTGTCCCACCTACTATCGTATAAGGAGGAACATCTTTAGTAACCACTGCCCGCGACGCAATAACCGCTCCATCTCCGATATGAACTCCTGCCATGATAACAGCTTCATATCCAATCCAGACATCATTACCTATTACTATATCCCCTTTATTATCCCAGGCAGAAGTTACATCTCCTTTATCTAAATTCCATTCCTCAAAAAAGATAGGAAACGTATAGTTGGATAAAGAACCTAATGTGTGGTTTGCGCTATTGAAAAGAAATTTGACTCCACAAGCAATGGAACAGAATTTGCCAATTATCAATCGGTCTTTATTAATCGGATAATGATATAAAACATTGTTCTTCTCAAAAAGAACAGGATCATTTACAAAGTCATTGTATATTGTATAATCACCTACCATAATGGCGGGATTCTTAATCACTGTATTCAGGTAAATAGTCTGAAAATCATTGGTACGAGGATATATGTTCGAATTCATTGCAATAGCTTCTTTTATATGGTTTATTGAATAGAATAAATAAAATAACTTGTGATCTACGTTAAATCACAAACAGTTGTAGCAGTAGAACTCTCTATTGTTACAATCCATATGGGCGAAGCTATTTACAAAGTTGCCATTTCATTGTGTCAGGAGAACAGGATTTATATTACACAGCAAATATACAAGATAAATTTCAGATTATCACACAACGAACTAAATATGTATTCCATATTGGTGTTTCACTTCAGCCATCACAAACGTGCTTTCCAGTGATCCCAAACTATCAATCGTCCCCAACACATTCAGAATAAACTCCTGATAGTATTTCATATTGGGAGCATGAATCTTCAACAGATAATCATAACTTCCTGATATGTTATAACATTCGGTTACTTCAGGAATATCCTGTATGATCCGCGTAAACTCGGCTGCTATATCCCTGTTCAGACGTCTAAGCTTCACACTGCAGAATACGACAAATCCCTGATTCAGCTTTTCCGCATCCAATACGGCAATATACTTCTTTATATATCCTCCACTCTCCAACCGTTTAAGACGTTCAAAAACAGGAGTTGAAGAAAGGCTCACCCGTGCAGCCAACTCTTTTGTCGTCAATCGGGCGTTTTCTTGCAAAGTACGAAGTATTTGCAAATCGACTCTATCCAGTTTATCAAAAGTATCCATAAGAAAAATATTCTTCTAAAAGGTGATTTTTAGGAATAACGCAGATACATTATTCCATATAACGGCACAAAAATAGCATTATTTTCTATATTTAATCTATATATTGTTCGACATGTCTACATCCTATAACTTTGCAAGAAAATAAAGAAAGAATATAAAACTTAAAAAACATACGATTATGGCAACAAAGAATTTACATTTCGAGACTTTACAAGTTCATGTAGGACAAGAACAAGCAGATCCGGCAACAGATGCCCGCGCAGTACCTATTTATCAGACTACCTCTTATGTATTTCACAACTCCGCTCACGCAGCCGCACGTTTCGGCCTGCAGGACCCGGGAAACATCTACGGTCGCCTGACCAACTCCACTCAAGGAGTTTTTGAACAACGCGTAGCAGCTCTTGAAGGAGGAGTAGCAGGGCTGGCAGTTGCTTCGGGTGCCGCTGCTATCACTTATGCTTTCGAGAACATCACTCGCGCAGGCGACCATATTGTAGCAGCCAAAACTATTTACGGAGGAAGTTATAACCTACTGGCACATACCTTGCCCAGCTATGGCATCACAACAACATTCGTTGACCCAAGCGATTTATCGAACTTCGAAAAAGCTATTCAGGAAAATACGAAAGCCGTATTTATCGAAACCCTGGGAAATCCGAACTCAAATATCATTGATATAGAAGCAGTGGCAGAAATAGCCCACCGCCACAAAATACCTTTGATTATTGACAACACATTTGGTACCCCGTATTTAATCCGCCCTATCGAACACGGAGCAGATATCGTAGTACATTCTGCAACAAAGTTCATTGGCGGACACGGTTCCTCATTGGGAGGAGTCATTGTAGATTCAGGAAAATTCGACTGGGTAGCTTCCGGCAAATTTCCACAACTAACCGAACCTGATCCGTGCTATCATGGCGTACGCTTCGTTGATGCAGCCGGTCCGGCTGCCTATGCCATCCGTATCCGGGCTATTCTGCTGCGCGACACAGGTGCCACCATCAGTCCATTCAACGCTTTTATCCTGTTGCAAGGCTTGGAAACTCTTTCCTTGCGCGTAGAACGCCATGTAGAAAATGCATTGAAGGTAGTGAATTTCTTAAACAATCACCCGAAAGTGAAGAAAGTGAACCATCCGTCATTATCCAATCATCCTGACCATGCACTGTATCAACGTTACTTCCCGAATGGTGCCGGTTCCATTTTTACTTTCGAGGTAAAAGGCGGACAAGAAGAAGCACACCGCTTCATCGACAGTCTGGAGATTTTCTCCCTGCTTGCCAATGTTGCCGATGTGAAATCATTGGTGATCCACCCGGCAAGCACTACCCATTCACAGCTCAATGCACAGGAACTCGCCGAACAGGAGATTTATCCGGGCACCGTACGTTTATCAATTGGAACGGAACATATTGATGACCTGATTGCGGATTTGGATCAGGCGCTTGCCAAAATCTAACATTCAATCATTGAACTTTCCATGACTGCAAGATGTTATACCTATATAACATTAAAAACATTGCAGTCATGGAAAAATATTTAATACACAGCAACGAACTGCATCTGATAGACGCAGAGAAAATCCATCAAGCCGTAGAAAAGATGGTGGAATCACTCGATTTAGCCGCAGGATCAACCACTAACTTCGATCTCTATCAGGTTGTGGAAAACTACTTTAAAGATCTCGAGAAAAGGAGAAAAATTAATCATGTACTGGGAATCAAAGAAGATAGATATGAACTAGCCGAAGATTTCGGTATAAAATAAAAAAGAGATTTATTCAATCACACCAGACAAGTTTTCCAAAAAATAAGGGAGTTGCACGTTAAGTACAACTCCCTTATTTTTTGAATTATCAGAGTATAACAATCAATTTCCCTGATGCACAGTAAGCTGTGGGAAAGGAAAGTTGATACCTTTTTCATTGAAGGTTTCGTAAATTGCTTTATTGGTATCGAAATAAACACCCCAATAATCTCCGCTATTTACCCATACACGTACCACCACATTCACACTGCTGGCATCCAGCGCATGAAGAGCTATAAACGGAGCAGGTTCATTCAAGATACGTTTATCGGCAGCCAGAATATCACGAACAATTTGCTGAACCTTATTGAAATCTTCTCCATAATCTATACCAATAATCCATTCTACACGGCGGGTTTCCTGATGACTGTAGTTGGTCACTACTCCACTGCTCAATGAACCATTTGGAATATAAATCAATTTGTTGTCCGAAGTAGTAAGGATGGTATGAAATATCTGGATTTCTTTTACTGTACCGGCTGAACCTTGCTGTGTTTCTATCCAGTCACCTACCTTATAAGGTTTGAACAAAAGAATAACCAGTCCCCCGGCAAAATTCTGCAAATTGCCGGACAAAGCCATACCGACAGCCACACCGGCAGAAGCCAATAAAGCCGCAAACGAAGTTGTTTCAACTCCCAAAGCACCGACAACAGAAATGATTAAAAGGATTGTCAACAGAATATTTACCAGACTTCTAACGAAAGTTTTGATACTTACATCCACCTTTCGTTTATCCAACAGACGTCTTATAAACTTGTTGAGCAACGAGATAAGAAAACGTCCGACAATAAAGACGATGACCGCAATCAGTATACGTTCTCCGGCACGAATACCGAAGTCTATCAGTTGTTGAGTAATCAGCGAAAGTTTATCCAATCCGTCAGCATTGGCAATCGCTTCTTCCATTAATTTATCTGCGGCCACTTGCACAGAATCCGCAGCTTGTGTTGCTTGCAATAATAGTAGCATAATTAAAATATATATTAAGTGAATAAATTGCTGTTTTGCTATTTCAACAATCTACAAAGTTATATTGTTTTTAGCGAATCTAAAAGTTTTTTTTGCTTTCCTCCTGCAAAAGCTGTATTTTTGTAACCGATTCACTGGTAGGGGTGCCTTAACATGACGGGCTGAGAACATACCCATAGAATCTGATCCGGGTAATGCCGGCGTAGAGAACTAATTAGTAAGCAAAAATGAAAAGAATTGTATGGATGGCCGTCGCCTTATTGGGCGCAGGCATCACTGTTCATGCACAGACGAGTGCAAAGGACAGTATGAGAGTAGTAAACCTGCAAGAGGTGCAGGTAGTATCCACACGTGCCACAGCCAAAACTCCCGTGGCATTCACCAATATAGGTAAAGCAGAACTCAAAAAGGTAAACTTCGGACAGGATATCCCCTATCTGCTAAGTATGACTCCTTCCACATTGACCACATCGGATGCAGGAGCCGGTATCGGTTATACGACACTTCGCGTACGTGGAACCGATGGCACACGAATCAACATCACAGTAAACGGCATACCGATGAACGATGCCGAAAGCCATAACCTGTTCTGGGTGAATATGCCCGACTTTTCTTCTTCCGTAAAAGATATGCAGGTGCAGCGCGGAGCAGGTACATCGACGAACGGAGCAGGTGCTTTTGGAGCCAGTGTCAATATGCAAACCGAAGGTGCATCTATGAAACCATACGCCGAATTCAACGGTTCATACGGTTCGTTCAATACACACAAGGAAACAGTGAAAGTGGGAACCGGCTTACTCAATAACCACTGGACGTTTGACGCCCGCCTTTCCAATATCGGTACGGACGGATACATAGACCGTGCTTCGGTGGACTTGAACTCTTACTACCTGCAAGGAGGTTATTTTGCAGAAAACACCTCTGTGAAACTGATTGCATTTGCCGGAAAAGAAAAGACATATCATGCTTGGGGATATGCAACAAAAGAGCAAATGGAAGAATTCGGCAGACGCTACAATCCTTGCGGGGAAATGTACACCGATGCCAATGGCAAAAAACATTATTACGACGACCAAACAGATAATTACCTGCAAAAGAATTATCAACTTCTCTTCAATCACACTTTCTCAACGGCTTGGAACCTAAACGTTGCCTTACATTATACCAAAGGTGACGGTTATTACGAAGAGTACAAAGACGGCAGATACTTGATAGAATATGGGTTAAAGCCATTTACAATAGATGGAACCGAAGTAGCTAAAAGCGATTTAGTCCGTCAAAAGAAGATGGATAATAAATTCGGCGGCGGTGTTTTTTCTCTCAATTACACAGCCAACAGGCTAAGTGCATCCCTGGGCGGCGGATTAAATCAATACCGAGGCAATAACTTCGGAAGAGTCCCCTGGGTGAAAAACTACGTAGGTTCTCTATCTCCCGACCATGAATATTACCGCAACAAATCCAAAAAGACTGATGGCAACATTTATCTGAAAGCAAACTACGATCTTACCAAAGGGCTAAGTGCATATGCCGACCTTCAGTATCGCCACATCGACTATACCATCGACGGCAACAATGATAAATATGACTGGAGCAAGAATGCCCTGCGTCCACTGGCAGTAGACAAGAAGTTCGATTTCTTTAACCCGAAAGTCGGATTAAACTGGAACATCACGTCCAACCATCGCGTTTATGCCTCTTTCTCGGTAGCCCAAAAAGAACCGACAAGGAACAATTATACGGATGGCGATCCGGATTCGTATCCCAAAGCAGAAAAGCTGCTCGACTATGAAGCAGGATATACCTTTGCCAACCAATGGCTGACAGCAGGTGCAAACTTCTACTACATGGATTATACCGACCAACTGGTTCTGACCGGAGCCTTAAACGATATAGGTGAAGCACTGACCGAAAACGTGCCGGACAGTTATCGTATGGGAATCGAAATCATGCTGGGAATCAAACCGTGCAAATGGTTTCAATGGGATATCAACGCTACATGGAGTAAAAACCGTATTCAGGATTTCGTAGAGAGCCTGCCGGGCTACCACTATAATGACGACGGTAGCTCTACTTCTCTCCCAACTATTCAGATAAAGCATAAAGACACTCACATTGCTTTCTCACCGGACTTCTTACTCAACAATCGTTTCTCATTCAATTATAAGGGATTCGAAGCTGCCCTGCAATCACAGTTCGTAAGCAAACAGTATATGACAAACGCAGAAGTTGAAGAACTGACTCTTGATAAGTATTTTGTCAGCAACCTCAATCTGGCGTACAGCTTCCGTCCCAAGAAAGTACTGAAAGAAGTCACCGTAGGATTTACTGTATACAATCTGTTTAATGAAAAATATGAAAACAACGGCTGGGCATCAAGCGACTATACCGATACGCTGGAAAATCGGGGAAACTATGCCGGATACGCAGCTCAAGCAGGAACAAACGTTATGGGACATGTTTCTTTCCGCTTTTAATCACACAGAGTTATGGAATTGAATTTTCTGGAAATATTCGGTACGATTGTCGGGCTAGTCTACCTTTGGTTAGAGTACCGGGCAAGTATCTACCTTTGGATAGCGGGTATTGTGATGCCTGCCATCTACATCTTCGTATATTACAAAGCGGGACTGTATGCCGATTTCGGTATCAATATTTACTATCTGATAGCCGCTATCTACGGTTGGTTCTTCTGGATGTGGGGACACAGGAAAAAGAAAGGTCAGCAGTCAGCAAATATTTCAACCAATGACAACCCCAAAGACCTTCCTATCGTACATACTCCATGGAAATTTTACTTACCTCTTTTTCTGGTATTTATTGTTACATTTATCGGTATTGCGTGGATACTGATCGAATATACGGACAGCAACGTGCCTTGGCTGGATAGTTTTACCACGGCATTGAGCATTGTCGGTATGTGGATGCTGGCACGCAAATACGTCGAGCAATGGTTTGCCTGGATTCTTGTGGATATTGTCTGCTGTGGACTTTATATCTATAAGGACCTTTATTTTACTTCTGCTTTGTACGGACTTTACTCCATTATAGCTATCTTTGGCTACTTTAAATGGAAAAAATTAATGAATATACAATGATAAGCGAACACTATACTCCCGAAGCCGTCATACTTGCCAACGGCGAATATCCTACACATGTACTTCCCCTGAAAATGCTGGAAGAAGCTAAATTCGTGATTTGCTGCGATGGAGCAGCCAACGAGTATATTTCCCGCGGACATACCCCGGATGTGATTATCGGTGACGGAGATTCTCTTTCACCGGAAAACAAAACGCGCTTTTCAGATATTATTCACCATGTAACCGATCAGGAAACGAACGACCAAACCAAGGCTGTTCGCTTCCTGCAAGAAAAAGGCTACAGGAAAATTGCTATCGTCGGTGCTACTGGAAAACGGGAAGATCATACTCTCGGAAATATCAGTCTGTTACTGGACTATATGAAAAACGGCATGAAGGTACGGACGATCACCGATTACGGAGTATTCATTCCCGCAAGCGACACACAGACTTTCGCCTCTCATCCCGGCCAACAAATATCTATCATCAATTTTGGCGCTAAAGGATTGAAGGGCGAAGGATTGATTTACTCGCTTAGCGACTTTACCAATTGGTGGCAAGGCACGCTTAACGAAGCGATAACTGATGAGTTTACTATTCATTGCACGGGAGAGTATTTGATATTTCTTGCTTATTGAAAAAGAAGACTGAAGCGGGGCGAGAATGTTCGGCACCACTCCAGTCATTCGGAAAATAAGGTTTATTACTTACTCAGGTTTCTGAAATAAGTTGAGTTAATTATTAGTAGCATAGACTTTATATATCTTTGTGAAATTAGTATTCAATCCTTTTCTTACTTGTGTGATGCGCAAAGTAAAATCGTCTCCTCGTTCTCCATAATAATAAGAGAAAGTGTTATTCCATTGAGATGTAGTTTCCTGATACACCATATCAGAAGATCTGACTCCGTAAAAATCAAATAACCCCCAAATAACTTCTGCATCATGCATAAACCATTCCCATTGATACATCGCGGATATAAAACCGTTCAGATCCACAGAGAAGTTATTATCGGAAGATGTATAAGTGAAATTGTGTGAACCATCATTATACAAAAAAGTCATATTACCATCTGAATAAGCCGGTTTCCAATACTGGATAGCACCAGTGCCTTTATATTCCACTCTATTTAAGTAATTCATATAATAATCCATATCCGTTATATAAACAAATGTGCTTACACCCCCACTTTCGCTAGTACCGTTCCACATCTTTGTCAAATATCCATTAGAACCTACAAAGCCCGTATTGACGATTTTCCCGTTAAGCCACAGATAAGTCTTCGTGTCATCATAAGTAAATGTATACGTTTTACTTGGAGTCTTATACCTCATGATACGTCCTTTGCCATCATATTCGAAGGTATATGTATCTTTATCGTCAACGACTATTTTCGTCACTTTAAATCTAGCGGAATAGGGCTTATAAAGATTGTTATCATCGGTTCCACCTATTTCACCTTCCTTTCCATCATTTTGCTCCGGAGAGGAAAGTTTGTAATAGACAAACTTCAAATAATAGTCTTCATAGTTTATCACCAAAACAAGGATATTCTTTCCCAGCGTGTAGATTTCATAACGGATATCGGATATAAAGATGGAATAAAAATCTCCAGATAAGTCCCATTTCTGATTCACACTGTTTCCATTAGGATATGTCAACTTGCAGTTTCCATCCTCCGTAAATTCAAGATTCGGTTCTTCCGAAATATCCTCTTTGGACTGTTCTATCCCATCCTCATCGACCACTGTTTTAGACGACAACTTCCATTCCCCAAAAAGCATTTTACGTGCTTGCACATTTCCGGTTTCCAAAACAACTGTCTCATCTCCGTCAGAAATACAACTTGATATTGCAAACAGACAAAGCATTATTGCTAAAAACATTTTTATTCGTGCGATTACATATGTTACTTTCATATTCTGTCCTCCATTTATTTGATTTCAAATTCAACTCTGCGGTTTATCAATCTCCCTTCTTCCATGTCATTAGAAGCTATCGGTTTAGTCATCCCATAATAAGTATAGGAAAGTTTGGAAGAACCAACCCCTTTCTTTATTAAATAATCGTATACAGCTTTCGCTCTTTTCCTGGAAAGTTCCATATTGAAATCTTCTTTACCCACATTATCCGTATGTCCTTTAATTTCAACACTAAGATTTGTTCTTTGCATCAACATGGCTATCTTATCAAGGTAAGCATATGAATTTTTGTTTATTGCACTCTTGCCAAATTCAAAATTGATAACATCTACTGCGCAAATTGTCTTTCCGGCGATAGGTTTCTGGGCTACCACTAAATCGAGAATCTCTTCCAACGTATAACACGGCTTTTTCTCCTCAATGATTACAGGTACTTCCTCTTCTTCTACCACAATCGGTTTCTCAACAACGGGAACTGGCTTTTCCTTTTTAGACGTCTTTTTAAATATACTCAAAGGAACGGACACAGCTGCCGTAATTTCTATGTCCTGATGTTTCCGTGTACCGGTAATATCATATATTGCCCGATTGACTGCGATAGCTTCCCCATCTTTTTCTTTACTTCCGTAAGTGTCAGTGATGCCATACTGATAATTTGCCTCCAAAGCCAAATGAATCTTTTTCCCTGCTGCAACTTTAATAGGAATCCGTATTCCCAATCCTGCAGCCACGCTAAAATTTACTTTAGAGAAGTTCGCGTCGTTTATATCCAGAGGTTCCCATTCATAAGCCTCACCATCATGGAATTCGGTATAATTAACTTCGCCTCCTCTGCCAATCCCTAGCACGGGGGCTACATAGACATAAGGACCCACTTTAGATGGATTAGTAAAATTAAAGATGAGGGGCAGGCGGAAATCTGTGTATTTCGTCTTTAGTTTATAAGAGATATTGCTATCTCCTATTTTAGTTCCACGTGACAAGAATAGAATTTCCGGTCGGACAGAAAATTTTCGGTTTCTACCCAAATCAAACTCGGCAAATATCCCACCAACTCCATTAGATCCCCAGTCCGGACTGTACTGGTCAAGATTAGAAAAATGCATATTAGAAAAATGCATTCCTCCTTTTACTCCCAATCTTACTCTTTCAGATTTATCACCCGATTGAGCCATCACTAAAAAACAAAAACAGCACAGGGAAAAAAATAATAAACTCCTTGCTTTCATAAAAAATGTGTTTGTTCTGTCCGCAGTCCCTTAAGGCAGAATTTACAAAACGGAAGCGTGGAACTGCGTGCCATTCCGTTAACGAAGGTCCTGAGAAAACCCAATAACACAAAATGGACAGCAGCCCCACGCCTATAGCGCGAGAACCGCTCATGCCATTCTTGTGTTATTTTGAAAATTTCTCAGGTTTTCGTTAACAAGAATGAAGCACAACGCTTCTTACAATATCACTATAAAAAATGTTCAGGGACACTTCCCTTCAACAATGCTTGCAAAGATACACACTTTTTAGCAATTCTCCATATCTCATTTCCAATAATTCCCGTTTTCTCACCTATCAAGAACAACATTTATAAGAAATACATAATATGAAAATAAAAGTTCAAAACTCGATCCTATTTAACACATCAATATACTCTCACTCTGAATAGGGTGATACTTATACAATTGAATCGAAAATACCTTTATTCATAACGGTGCGGAAATGAACTAAACAGTAGCTTCCAATAGTCAGTAAGAGATAACCTGTCTTAATACTGTATTTAGTTTCCTGGCTTTTATAAATAATAATTAGATCTGCACTTCAGTTTTCGTTCTACTTAAGTCGAACGATAGAACCACTTAAGTTGAACTATCGCTCCACTTAAGTGGAACGAAAACCCATTAGGAAACGAAGAAAATAATAGTTCTAAGAAGAATTACTAAAAACTGTATTGCATTAGATTAGTCCTTGTAACTATGAATTTAGCTCAAAATCGTACGGAAAGAAGCCAAATGAGAATAAAATGAGGTATCTATCATTTTAAACGAAATGAGGATTCTCCTCTCCCTTGTATAATGTAGCTATACACTGTGAAAAGAGACTTCTCATTACGCTTAGAACAATAGATAAAACCGAAAATTCAATCCAAGACCTCTTCTGAAGTGATAAAAAGTGAATACTACAATGAAAGGAGATAGCTCTTGAAATCAGCAAAGTCTTTCGTCATTTGCAAACTCTTCTTCTCGCCTTTCATAAATTCCTGCAACTTGGCAGGTATCTCTACTGATTCACCGATAATGCTTTCCACTGTTTCAAGGAATTTAGCCGGATGAGCCGTTTCAAGGAACACACCTGCTTCGCCCTCTTTCAAGCCTTCTACCAATGCGCGGTATCCGCAAGCTCCGTGAGGATCAAGGAGATAATGATGTTCTTTCCAAGTTTCTTTCACCGTTTCACGGATCTGCTCGTCGGTATAAGTTGTTCCTGAAATTTCGGCAGAGATAGCAGCATGCGAACCATTATACAAATCAAGCACACGGGCAAAGTTACTAGGATCTCCCACGTCCATAGCGTTAGCGATTGTTGCAATAGACGGACGGGGATTGTATTTGCCAGTTTGCAGGTATTGATAGAAAATATCGTTGCGGTTGTTGGCAGCAATGAAACGCTTCACAGGCAATCCCATTTTCTTTCCGAACAATCCTGCGGTGATATTTCCGAAGTTTCCGCTAGGTACACAGATTACAACATTATCAGCTTTTCCGGCACGTTTCAATTGTGCATAAGCATAGAAATAATAAAATGCTTGTGGCAGGAAACGGGCTACATTGATGGAATTGGCAGAAGTCAATGACAGATGTTCATTCAACTCTTTATCCATAAAAGCAGCTTTTACCAATGCCTGGCAATCATCAAACGTTCCGTCCACTTCGAGCGCAGTGATGTTCTGCCCCAGTGTAGTGAATTGTTTTTCCTGTATTTCGCTGACTTTTCCTTTCGGATAGAGCACATATACATGAATACCGTCCACACCCAGAAAGCCGTTAGCCACGGCACTTCCCGTATCACCGGAAGTGGCTACCAGTACATTTACATTCTTCTGTCCTTCCTTCTTAATGAAGTATCCCAGCAGACGCGCCATGAAACGACCGCCTACATCTTTGAAGGCCAATGTCGGTCCGTGGAAAAGTTCGAGCGAATAGATGTTATCCGCTACTTTCACCAAAGGTACATCAAAACTTAATGTATCATATACAATCTGTTTCAGAGTGTCGGCAGGAATATCCTCACCGAAGAAAGCATCGGCTACACGATAAGCTATTTCCTGAAAAGACAACGTATCAATCGTATCGTAAAACTCTTGTGGAAGAGGCTTGATAGACATAGGCATAAACAACCCTTTATCGGCTGCAAGCCCCTTTACAACTGCTTCCTGTAAAGAAGCCACCGGCGCCTGTTTATTCGTACTATAATATTTCATGGGATGATATTTTTAGTGCTCACCACAGATTACGTGGTGAACATTATTTCATAAATTCTTTAATGAACTCGTCTTCTTTCAACACACCATAACTACCATTGCAGGCAGATACTTCGTCGTAAGTTTGCACCTCGTCCGGCTCGATACCCGGATACCAGATAAGAAACGGAATGGGATCAGATGTATGGGTACGAAGCTCACAGGGAGTAGGATGATCGGGCAATACAGCAATGGCTACCGGTTCGTCCCAATCTTTCACTGCTTCATAAATAGGACCTACGGCACGTTTATCGAGATTCTCGATAGTGAGAAGTTTCAAGTCAATGTCTCCCTCATGTCCGGCCTCATCACTGGCTTCGATATGCAGATAAACAAAATCATCCGTCTTCAATGCTTCCAAGGCAGCGGTCACTTTGTTTTCATAGTTCGTATTATAAAGTCCGGTCGCTCCCTCTACTGCGATGCGACGTAAATCAGCATAGTAACCGATTCCGTTTATCAGATCGACAGCCGAGATGACTGCTCCTTTCTTTACCTGTGGGAAAGTCTCGGAGAAAGTAGGCATCTGCGGACGGTAACCGGGACTCCAGGGCCAAATACTGTTCGCAGGATCTTTACCTTCTGCCATACGTTTCAGATTCAATGGATGATCTTTCAGTAGTTCCTGCGATTTCAGAATCAGGTCGTTAATCAGATCTGCCGTTTCTTGCGCTTCCGGAACCAATGGTTTTACCATCAATGGACGGAAAGGTTTCAAAGGTACATCATGCGGAGGTGTACAGTCCAGTTCTTTATTACCTCCCTTGATAACCAATAGATGGCGGTACTGAACTCCTGTATGAAAGCGTACGCGGTCATTGCCCAGTTTTTCTTGCAGATATTGAATCAACACATCTGCTTCTTCTGTAGATATATGTCCGGAGGAGTGATTCTTCAGAATTTCTCCTTCCACACAAATCAAATTACAGCGCATTGCCATCTCACCCGGCTTCAGATCCACACCGATACTGGCAGCTTCCAGCGGTCCGCGACCTTCATATACCTTTGGCAAATTATATCCCAACACGGACATATTGGCAACTTCGCTACCCGGATGGAAACCTTCCGCCACAGTAATCAGGCGGCCGTTACGTCCCATGCGAGCTAGCTTATCCATATAAGGCGTCTTTGCATATTGCAGGAGCGTCTTGTCCCCTAATGACTTCACTGGCCAATCGGCCATTCCGTCTCCCAATATGATAATATGTTTCATAAGGCGTTTAAACATTTGCGATGCTCATGATATCGGCAAATACTCCGGCAGCCGTAACACCGGCACCGGCACCGTATCCCTGAATCATCATCGGATATTCTTTATAGCGTTCCGTAGTAAGCAGGATAATGTTGTTGCTACCTTCCAGACCGTAGAATGGATGGTTGGCTCCTACTTCCTGCAGGCCGACAGAAGCTTTTCCATTTTCCAGTTTAGCAACAAAGCGCCAGTGTTTGTTTTCTTTTTCCAATACCTGGCGACGGGCTTCAAAGTCTGCGTCGAGACTTGGAACACGTTTCCAGAAATCTTCCAGAGAACCTTCGAAGAAGTCATTCGGAACAAAGAGGTTCTTTTCAACATCTTCCTGTTCCAGACGGTATCCGGCTTCACGTGCCAGAATCACCAGTTTACGGATCACATCTTTTCCGCTCAAGTCAATACGTGGGTCCGGTTCAGAGTAGCGTTCTTCCTGTGCCATTTTGATGGTACGGCTGAAAGGAATATCGGCGCTGATTTTATTAAATATATAGTTCAGTGTACCGGAAAGCACCGCTTCAATCTTTAGAATCTTGTCGCCGCTATGAATCAGGTCGTTGATTGTGTTAATAATCGGAAGACCTGCACCTACGTTTGTTTCGAACAGATATTTCACACCACGTTGGCGGGCAATCGTTTTCAGTTCACGATAGTTTTCATAAGCGGAAGAAGCCGCGATCTTATTGGCTGCTACCACAGAGATATTGTGTTGCAGGAAATCTTTGTAAAGCGATGCGATGTCAGCGCTGGCCGTACAGTCTACAAATACGGAATTAAAGATATTCATTCCGATAATCTCGTCGCGGATGGTTTGCAGACTGCTGTCCTTGCCTTTTTCCAGTAGTTCTTCACGGAAGTTGGCGAGATCGAAACCTTCACGGCTAAACATCGCTTTGGCTGCATCAATGATGCCTACTACATGAAGTTTCAGTCCGTTTTCCATCATCAGCTTTTGTTGCTGGCAACGAATCTGTTCTACCAGACTACCCCCTACCGTACCGACACCACAGATAAAGAGGTTCAATACTTGATATTCGGAGAGGAAGAAAGAGTCATGAATAACGTTCAATGATTTACGCAAGGATTTGGAATCGACCACAAAAGAGATATTGGTTTCCGAAGCTCCCTGTGCACAAGCAATTACGTTGATACCATTACGTCCCAGTGTACCGAAAAGTTTACCTGCAATACCCGGTGTGTGTTTCATATTCTCACCTACAATAGCAACTGTTGCCAGATTTCTTTCTGCCAGAATCGGAGAAATCTCACCCATCTCTATCTCTTTCGCAAACTCCTCGTTCAGCACTTCACAAGCCAAGTCGGCATCGGCATTACGCACACCGATAGAAGTACTGTTTTCCGATGAAGCCTGTGAGACGAGGAACACGCTGATTCCATTCTTTGCCAATGCTTTAAAAATGCGGTAGTTTACACCGATCACACCTACCATACCAAGCCCCTGAACAGTAATCAGACTTGTGTCGTTGATGGAGGAAATCCCCTTGATAGCCTTGCTCTGCGGGTTGGAAACTTCTTGTTTGATAACCGTTCCCACTCCATCCGGGTTGAATGTATTCTTTATTATAATAGGAATATTCTTGTGACATACGGGATAGATAGTCGGCGGATAAACCACCTTTGCGCCGAAGTTACAAAGTTCGGTCGCTTCTACGTAACTCAATTCCGTAATCGTATAAGCAGTCGAAATGACACGCGGATCAGCCGTCATAAATCCGTCTACGTCCGTCCAGATTTCCAGACTTGCCGCATCCAGCGCCGCAGCAATAATGGCAGCCGTATAGTCCGAGCCACCGCGTCCGAGGTTCGTGACATCCCCTGTCGTTTTATCCGAAGAGATGAATCCCGGCACCAGCGCTACTTTAGGAATAGACTGGAAAGCCTCTTTCACCAGTTTATTAGTCAATTCTGTATCCAGCGTGTGCTTGCTATGCTTTCTTTCCGTCTTGATAAAAGTGCGCGAATCGAACCATTTTGCTCCCTCAATCAGTGCGGTGACGATGATCGATGAAAGGCGTTCACCATAGCTGACGATTGTATCCGAAGTTTTCGGGGAAAGGTCTTTAATCAGGTAAATTCCCTGAAAGATATCCTTCAATTCGTTCAGTAGCTCGCCAATCTGACGTTGCAACGATACTTGCTTTTCTCCGGCAGGAATCACCTCCTTAATCATCTCCACATGACGGTAAACGATTTCGCGAAACTCACCCTCATAGGCTGAATCTCCCACTGCCGCCATCTTCGATGTATTTATCAATTTGTCAGTGATGCCTCCCAATGCGGAAACAACTACAATTACCGGCTCATTTGCCGACTCTACAATTCTCTTTACGCTTAAAATGCTGTTCACGGAACCTACGGATGTTCCGCCGAATTTCATTACTTTCATGAAGATACTTATTTAAATGCAATGTCCTGCAGTTTGCTTTTTACAGAACGATTGGTTGTTTACGAATAAAATTGAATTTGAATTTTGCCTGCTTATACAAGCGTGAATCACGTAGATACACAAAAACTATCCATTAACCCCTAAGGGTCATGGTACACATGGATGTGACTGTATGTGGATAGTACTTCATCATAGTCCTTGTTTCTACTCTTGTTTTTGATAAGTGTCGCAAAAGTAATAATAAAAACGTTCAATCTATCACTTTTTTCGGTTTTTTTCTGATAAAAAGAATCTTTCGCCTGCGCTTTATCCGGTCATCCGCCTTCACTTTTATGACATTTTGTTACTTATTTATCAAATCTATTATTATATTTGCGAAAACAACCGTACAAAATCAGCTTATGAGTCCATTAAATACTTCCGTATTGTTAATATACACCGGTGGAACAATTGGTATGATTGAGAATGCCGCGACAGGTGCTCTGGAGAACTTTAACTTCGAGCAACTGCAAAAGTATATCCCCGAACTGCAAAAGTTCAATTTTCCAATTGACACCTATCAGTTTGATCCTCCGATGGATTCGTCGGACATGGAACCGGACATGTGGCGGAAGCTGGTACGCATTATTCATGATAACTACAATCGTTACCACGGCTTCGTCATCCTGCACGGAACGGACACGATGGCTTATACCGCTTCCGCACTAAGTTTTATGCTGGAAGGACTGGACAAACCCGTCATTCTTACAGGCTCACAGCTTCCCATCGGCGTACTCCGCACGGACGGAAAGGAAAATTTGATGACTAGTATCGAGATTGCCATCGCACAAAACAAGGAAGGAAGGGCACTGGTACCGGAAGTATGCATCTTCTTTGAAAATCACCTGATGCGGGGAAACCGTACGACAAAGATGAATGCAGAAAACTTCAATGCATTCCGTTCTTTCAATTATCCGGTATTGGCGGAAGCGGGAATCCATATTAAATATAATAATGTGCAAATTCACGGAAATGGTGAAGAGCGGGAATTGAAACCGCACTATTTGCTGGATACCAATGTAGTGGTACTGAAGCTCTTTCCGGGCATCCAGGAAAATGTGATTGCCACCATTCTGGGGATTGAAGGTTTAAAGGCGGTCGTGCTCGAAACATACGGTTCGGGGAATGCTCCCCGAAAGGAATGGTTTATACGCCGGCTCTGTCAGGCCAGTGAACGTGGAATTGTAATTGTCAACGTAACACAATGCAGCGCAGGAATGGTAGAAATGGAACGTTACGAAACGGGATACCAGTTGTTGCAGGCAGGCGTTGTCTCCGGATATGACAGTACAACGGAATCGGCAGTCACTAAATTAATGTTCTTACTGGGACATGGATATACCCCGGATGAGGTACGCGACCGGATGAACCGTTCGATGGCAGGAGAGATAACTTTGTAAATTCCCTGTTTGTTTTACGCATTGAACACATTTTATCTGAATTTGTTTTGCGCGTTGAACAAATTATGCCTATTTTTGTATTCCATAGAAAACAAATAAAGATATGGATACACTAATCAGAAGATACAAAAGGCTACTAACAGCTACTTCCACAACCTATATCAGAAGCCTGATGAATACAATCAATTGGGATAACCGTCTGATTGCTATCCGGGGAGCTCGCGGAGTTGGGAAAACAACTTTAATGCTTCAATACTTAAAACTTCATTATGCCAATGATAGCCAAAGTGCCTTATATACAAGTTTAGATAGTCTGTATTTCACACAGCATTCTCTTAGCGAACTCGCCGAACAGTTTTACCTGAAAGGAGGTAAATGCCTGTTCTTGGATGAAGTGCACAAATATCCGTCATGGAGCAAGGAAATTAAAAATATATATGATGAGTTTCCTGAACTGAAAATAGTATTCACCGGGTCATCCTTACTCCAACTGCTGAATGCAGAGGCCGACTTGTCTCGTCGATGCATATCATATAATATGCAAGGGCTATCCTACCGTGAATATCTGAATTTATACCATCAGATTGACATCCGCCCTTACACGCTGGAAGAGATATTGGACAATAGTGATGGAATTTGTAATGAAGTGAATTCCCAATGCCGTCCCCTCGCCTATTTTGAAGACTATTTGAAACATGGATACTATCCTTTTTATTTGGAAGGAAATGCGGAATACTACACACGTATCGAAAATATAGCCAACCTGATACTCGAAATCGAACTTCCCCAGCAATGCGGAGTGGACATCAGTAACGTGCGAAAACTAAAAAGTCTGCTGGGAATCCTCTCCTCCGAAGTGCCTTTTATGGTGGACATCACTAAACTCTCTGCTATGGCAGAACTTTCACGTACTACTATTTTGGCCTATTTACAGTATCTGGACAGAGCTAAATTAATCCACCTTCTTTATTCGGATAATGACTCTATCAAAAAGTTACAAAAACCGGATAAGATTTATATGGAAAATACCAACCTGCTTTATGCATTGACCTTTAAAGATGTAAACAAAGGAACATTGAGAGAGGTGTTCATGGTAAACCAACTCGCCTATCAACATCGTGTGGAATATTGCACGCGTAGCGCAGACTATACGATAGACAGTAAATATACGATAGAAGTTGGCGGGAAAAGCAAAGACGGGAAACAGATAGCTAACACTAAACAGGCATTTATTGCCGCAGATGATATTGAATATTCGGCCGGAAATAAGATTCCACTCTGGGCATTCGGATTTTTATATTAAAGAAAGAGAATATGGCAAAAGAGAAAACCGTATATGTATGCAGTAATTGCGGACAGGATTCACCGAAATGGGTGGGTAAATGTCCGTCGTGTGGAGAATGGAATACGTATGTTGAGGAAATCGTACGGAAAGAACCTACCAACCGCCGCCCGGTGTCGGGCATTGAGACACAGAAACCCAAACCACTGGCACTTAGCGATATTGAAGCGGACGACGAGCCACGCATCAATATGCACGATGATGAATTGAATCGCGTATTGGGTGGCGGACTTGTGCCGGGTTCTCTTGTCCTGATAGGCGGTGAGCCGGGAATCGGTAAATCCACGCTCGTCATGCAGACCGTACTGCACATGCCGGAAAAGAAAATCCTTTATGTGTCCGGTGAAGAAAGTGCACGGCAGCTTAAACTCCGTGCCGACCGTCTCTCTGATACTTCCAGCGATTGCCTGATTGTTTGTGAGACTTCGCTCGAACAAATTTATGTGCATATCAAGAATACGAATCCCGATTTAGTGATTATTGACTCTATACAGACTATTTCCACCGAGAGTATCGAATCATCTCCCGGAAGTATTGCGCAAGTCAGAGAGTGTTCGGCATCTATTCTTCGTTTCGCGAAAGAAACGCATACCCCTGTGTTGCTGATCGGTCATATTAATAAAGAAGGAAGTATTGCAGGACCTAAAGTATTGGAACATATCGTAGATACTGTTCTTCAATTTGAAGGCGACCAGCATTATATGTATCGTATTCTGCGCAGCATCAAGAATCGTTTCGGCAGTACGGCAGAATTAGGGATTTATGAAATGCGTCAGGATGGGTTGCGCCAGGTGAATAATCCTTCCGAGCTTTTGCTTAGTCAGGATCATGAGGGAATGAGTGGAGTGGCTATTGCTTCCGCTATCGAAGGGATCCGCCCGTTCTTGATCGAGACACAGGCTTTGGTCAGTTCTGCTGTTTATGGAAATCCTCAACGTTCGGCAACCGGTTTCGATTTAAGAAGAATGAATATGCTGCTGGCTGTTCTCGAAAAGCGTGTCGGATTTAAGCTGGCACAGAAAGATGTGTTCCTGAATATTGCCGGAGGATTGAAAGTGAATGATCCGGCTATCGATCTGCCGGTTATCAGTGCGATCCTTTCTTCCAATATGGATGCAGCCATTGAACCGGAAGTTTGCATGGCGGGAGAAATCGGTCTGTCGGGAGAGATACGTCCTGTGAATCGAATTGAACAGCGTATCGGTGAAGCTGAAAAGTTAGGTTTCAAACGTTTCTTGCTGCCTAAATATAACTTGCAAGGGATCGATACCCAAAAACTGAAGATAGAATTAGTACCGGTGAGAAAAGTAGAAGAGGCGTTCAGGGCTTTATTCGGATAAGCAATAAATTTCTATCTCTGCTACTTATAAGCCAAAATATTTTCACATATATAATATTAATAGAATATCTCAATCTTTTTAACAACACCTATTTTATAGCATCAACGCAATAGATAAAAAGAAATAAAATTGTATATTTGCACAATTATAATTAAAACGAGAAACAAAAAACAGTAAGCTTTAATTCTGACATATTAGTATTTGCTATTATTTCTTGTGTAGTAAAACGACCAAATAAAAAGCTCGAAAGAAATAAACTTGGTGAATACACCTTCAACGGGGTGTGTTCCTACGGTTTATTTGGTTCGGGCTGGGTGCTTGGTCGTACCTTCTACATTCTGAATAAATACGAGGTCACACCTTTTTTATGCCCGAATACACCCCCTTAAAATTGCATAGCCTATGGTATAAATTTTCAATCTTCTTATAATAGAATATTGCTTCACAACATTTCTCCGATAGAAAAACGACCAATTTATTCTAAAGCCCAGAGAAAGGTATAGGTGAATGCATCCCGTTTTATTTTGTTACGAACTGGGTGCGTTTCGCTTTGTATACTTCCCTCCAGAGAAAAGATACAAAGTGGAGCGCACTTTTTCCATAACAAATTAAAACTTATTAAACAATGACAGACGAAGAGCTTCAATCAAAAAGCATCGATTTCCTCCGCTTTCCACTAATTGTAGGAGTAGTGCTAATTCATGCACATTTTTCCAATGTAATTATGAATGGTGTTAATGTTAATATATTGCATGAATACTCATGCCCGATATATGATACAACATCTTATTTTTTTTTCAGAACTAATTGGCCGTATTGCCGTTCCACTGTTCTTTTTCATTTCCGGCTTTTTATTCTTTTACCGATCGAAGGAATTCTCACTATCAGTATATAGACATAAATTAAAGAATCGTGGACGCTCTATCTTGCTCCCCTACTTATTTTGGAACCTAATGATTATTTCATATTCCATTCTCATACAAACGATTCCGGGACTTTCGTCAAGTACCAATCAGTTAATGGATATGTATTCATTGACTGATTGGTTAGATGCTTTTTGGAGCATAAATGGAGGATGTCCTATTTGTTATCAATTCTGGTTTTTACGCGATTTAATAGTTATGATACTTTTTTCCCCGTTGATATATATACTTGTGAAATACTTCCGTTGGTTTAGTGTCTTTGTATTAGGAGTATTGTGGTACTTTAATTGGTGGTTCTCTCTTCCCGGATTTAGTATAGCAGCCTTTTTTTTCTTCTCTGCAGGAGCTTATTTCAGTGTTCAAAACTGTAACTTTGTTGCATTGCTAAAGCCTTGCCTATTTCCTTCAGCAATGTTTTATTCTCTATTGGCGCTTGTATGCATATATTTTAGGGAACAACCATGGATAAACTTTATCCATTCATTGAGTATTCTTACAGGTATTGTTCTTGCCATTTCTCTATCAGCCCACTTTATAGAACGAAGAATGTGGACTGCAAATACTTTCCTTGTAGGTGGCGCTTTTTTCATTTATGCCTTTCATGGTATACCATTAGGAGTTATCTTAAAATATACCCTTAAATACCTTCCCGTTTCAAACGATATGATATTTTTGAGTATTTACTTTTTGAGTGCAGGATTTATCATTCTTACAAGTTTGGGAATTTACAGTCTATTGAAGAAATGGCTTCCCCGTTTCTTAAGTGTTGTGACAGGGGGACGCTAAAGATATAGTTTGAAATCAAGTGTTGTATGGCTATAACACTTGATTTTTTTTGATACCTTTGTAGCAAATTCTAAATCGATGATACAAGAATACCAACTCCGCATCCTTCCCGAAATCGCAGCAAACGAACAGCGATTGAAAGAATATCTTTCTAAAGAAAAAGGTTTGAACCTGCGTGACATCACTGCTACCCGAGTCTTGAAACGAAGCATCGACGCACGTCAGCGGACTATCTTCGTCAATCTGAAGGTACGGGTATACATTCGTGAGATGCCTAAGGATGACGAATACGAACATACTATATATAATAAGGTAGAGGGAAAACCGCAAGTGATTGTCGTGGGTGCAGGTCCTGGCGGACTATTTGCAGCCCTGCGTCTCATCGAACTGGGGTTACGTCCCGTTGTTATCGAACGCGGAAAAGATGTGCGCGAGCGAAAAAAAGATTTAGCACAGATCAGCAGGGAACACACGGTTGACCCGGAATCGAATTACAGTTTTGGCGAAGGGGGTGCAGGAGCTTATTCGGATGGGAAACTCTATACCCGGAGCAAGAAGAGAGGGAATGTAGATAAGATTCTGAACGTATTTTGCCAGCATGGAGCTTCGACTTCGATATTGGTGGATGCGCATCCGCATATCGGAACAGACAAATTGCCACGTGTCATTGAAAATATGCGGAACACCATTATCGAATGTGGCGGAGAAGTACATTTCCAGACACGAATGGATGCATTGATTATTGAGAACGATGAAGTCAAAGGTATCGAAACAAATACAAGAAAGACTTTTCTCGGACCCGTGATACTGGCAACCGGACATTCGGCGAGAGATGTATATCGTTGGCTGGCTGCGAATCATGTGGCGATTGAAGCGAAAGGCATTGCAGTCGGTGTCCGTTTGGAGCATCCGGCAATGTTGATCGATCAAATACAATACCATAATAAGAATGGACGGGGCAAATACCTGCCCGCTGCTGAATACAGCTTTGTAACACAGGCAGAAGGCAGAGGAGTATATAGTTTCTGTATGTGTCCCGGAGGTTTCATCGTTCCTGCCGCCAGCGGACCGGAACAAGTGGTAGTAAACGGCATGTCTCCTGCCAACCGTGGGTCACGGTGGAGTAATTCGGGAATGGTAGTGGAAATTCAACCGGAAGATTTGGGAAATGAAGAATTAAAAATGAGGAATAAAGAATTGGCTGCGCAACAAGATGAACAGCTGATGGCACTAAACCCGAATTTGAAAAGTTCACAACTTTCAGAGATTAATTCACAGTTACTATCTGTTCTTCACTTTCAAGAGGAATTGGAACGTCAATGCTGGTTGCAGGGAGGCAGACGACAGACTGCTCCGGCACAACGCATGCTGGATTTTACCCGCAAGAAATTGAGTTACGATCTGCCCGAGTCATCCTATAGTCCGGGATTGATTTCGTCTCCACTTCATTTCTGGATGCCATCATTTATTAGCAAAAGGCTATCTCTTGGTTTCCAACAATTCGGACGAAGCAGTCACGGATTCCTGACAAATGAGGCAGTAATGATTGGTGTGGAAACACGAACTTCTTCCCCCGTTCGTATCATACGCGATAAGGATACTCTGCAACATGTCACCGTTCGCGGATTATTTCCTTGCGGAGAAGGCGCAGGCTATGCCGGAGGAATTGTGTCTGCCGGGGTGGACGGCGAACGATGTGCAGAAGCAGCAGCCAACTATTTCAACCATTAATTAAACTTACACTAAAATGAATTATCAACCCGAAATAGCAATCGTAGAAGCCAATACATTGACCTGTCTCGGTCTGAAAGGAATCCTGGAGGAAATGATTCCTATGGCAACCATACGGACTTTTCATCACTTCAGCGAACTGATGGACGATACTCCCGATATGTATGCCCACTATTTCATTTCCGCACAGATTTACGTGGAGCACAATGCTTTCTTTCTCCCCCGGAAACGAAAAACGATTGTATTGGCAAGCGACAGTCCGCAATTCCAACTGTCCGGCGTACCTGTACTCAACATTCACGAATCCGAAGAAGAGCTGGTGAAAAACATATTGAAACTTCACCAACATGCTCACCATGACGGTTATCCGGTAAAAGATATGCCACCCATGCCTCCGATGCAGCCTCATCAGGAAATTCTATCCGCCCGTGAAATAGAAGTGCTCGTACTGATAACCAAAGGATTAATCAACAAAGAAATAGCAGATAAACTGAATATCAGCCTGACTACCGTTATCACTCACCGAAAAAATATCACGGAGAAATTAGGCATTAAGTCCGTCTCCGGGCTGACTATTTATGCTGTAATGAACGGATATATCGAAGCTGACCGAATCTGACCTCTTAAAAAATAAGTCATAATCCTAATAAATGAGGATTGACCGTCATCTATATTTGCCGTTACTTTGCACCAGATAAATTAACAGCAGATGAAGACAAAGAAGATTATGATTGCCCTTATGCTCCTGACGACAGGGACAGCATGGGCTGAAGATTTCCCCAAAGACTCACTAAAAATAGTAGACATCGAAGAGGTGGTAGTGATTGCTACTCCAAAAGAGAATCGTAAGTTGCGTGAATTGCCGGTGGCAGCCACTGTTTTATCACAAGATAATATGCGCGCCAATCAGGTGAATTCTGTGAAAAACCTGACAGGCATCGTCCCTAATCTGTTTATCCCCGATTATGGTTCCAAACTGACCACTTCCATTTATATCCGTGGAATCGGCTCACGTATCAACACTCCGTCCGTAGGACTTTACGTAGACAACATCCCTTATATCGACAAATCCGCTTTCGACTTCAACTATGCTGATATCGAACGTATTGATATTCTCCGCGGACCACAAGGTACTCTCTACGGACGTAATACAATGGGAGGACTTATCAAAGTGCACACAAAATCGCCTTTCACTTATCAAGGTACTGATATCCGCATGGGAGCAGCAACTTACAATAATTATAATGTGTCACTCACCCACTATCACCGGACATCCGACCGCTTCGCTTTTTCTACCGGAGGTTTCTACGAACACACAGGTGGCTTCTTTGAAAATTCGGCAAGAAATAACGAAAAGGTAGACAAGAGCAATGCCGGTGGCGGACGTTTCCGTGGTATTTACCTGCCCACTTCGAACCTGAAAATAGACATGGCCCTTAGCTATGAATATAGCGATCAGGGCGGATATCCGTATTACTATACCGGGATTACCCCCAGTGCAATAGCTAAAGCGAAAGAAAATGGTAAGGAAATGACAGAAGACCGGGCAGATTATATCGGTAAGATTTCATATAACGACCGCAGCAGTTACCGCCGTGGATTGCTCAACTCCGGTGTTAACATTGAATATCAAGCCAACAACTTTATATTAAGTGCCGTGACAGGTTATCAGAACCTGAACGACCGCATGTTTCTCGATCAAGATTTCACAGAAAGAGATATTTTCAATATTGAGCAAAAGCAACGTGCAAACACCATTTCCGAAGAGATTGTGTTGAAAGCCAAACCCGGAAAAAGATGGCAGTGGGCTACGGGAGCTTTCGGATTCTATCAATGGCTGCATACTACGGGACCTGTTTTGTTTAAAGAAGAAGGAGTGAAGTCGGTCATTGAAAACAACGCCAATGCAGCTTTTGAAGAAGTATCTGCCAAACCCGGAGCTCCCACCATGGGAATGACTGTGCACAACCCGTCATTAAGCGTAGGAGGAACTTTCGACACCCCGACTCTTAGCGGTGCACTTTATCATCAGTCTACTTTCAACAACTTGTTCATAGAAGGACTGTCCGTTACAGCCGGCCTCCGGCTCGATTACGAGAAAATCAGTATGAAATATAATTCTCTTAGCACTCCTATCGATTTTGGTTTTGATTTTCACTTAGCTATGGGACCCAACCAAATAAACTTGTCTGATCAGAATATGAAAGCCCCGGCCTCTTTCGTTGGCAAGCTCTCTACTGATTATGTACAGCTCCTACCCAAATTTGCTATTCAATATGAATGGAAGAATCAAAATAATGTGTATGCCACCGTCACCCGGGGCTATCGTTCAGGAGGATATAACATCCAGATGTTCTCTGACTTATCACAAACAGAATTGAAAAATTCGATGATGAATGCCATCAAAGAAAGTCCGACAATAGGGCAAGATGCCACCTGGGGAAAAACCATCATTAATATGATGAACCAAATGGTGCCTACAAAAGAGATTGATGTAAAAGCGTCCACCACTTACAAACCCGAATATTCGTGGAACTACGAAGTAGGTAGCCACCTTACTTTATGGGAAGGCAGACTTTGGGCTGACGTCGCAGCATTCTATATGGATACCCGCGACCAACAACTCTCCCAATTTGCAGAAAGTGGTCTGGGACGTATCACGATCAATGCAGGAAAAAGCCGTAGCTATGGTGCAGAAGCAGCCCTTCGTGCCAGTGTGACAAAAGAACTTAGCCTGAATGTCAGTTACGGATATACGTATGCCACCTTTACGGATTATGTAATCACCGAAGAGCAAAAAGACGGCACTTTTAAAGTGACCGCAGATTATAATGGCAAATATGTTCCCTTCGTCCCCAAACACACCTTAAATATCGGAGGAGAATACGCCATCACCTGCAGTCCGCGCTCTATCTTCGACCGGGTGGTATTCCAAGCTAATTATAACGCTGCCGGACGCATCTACTGGACTGAACAAAACGATGTCAGCCAATCTTTCTATGGCACACTCAACTGGAGAACGAATCTGGAAATCGGTGACGCAATGATTAGTTTCTGGGCACGCAACTTCTTGAATAAAGAATATGCCGCCTTCTATTTCGAAACAATGAACAAAGGTTTTATGCAGAAAGGACGCCCAATGCAATTTGGGGTAGATCTCCGCTGCCGGTTCTAATCATTTTCACTCATAGAGATATTATTTAGTCATTTTATTGTCAGCTAAAGATTTTATCCATATAGAACAATGATTATCAATCCATTGACACCTGACAATAAGTGCTGACAATAATCCAAAAACAGGCTGACAATAAAAGATTCTGACTTTTATTGTCAGCCTGTCTCTTATAGATTGATGGCATGGAATACGTGATAGAAGAACGTATGCCTCTATGAAGTATGCATTATAAAGCCGTTATACTTAATTAATCCAATAGGCATTGTTCTCTTAACCCTACGCTATCTTTACCTTCCCACGGCCGTGGTGACTTCTTCCCACAGCCGTGACGAGATCTCTCCACGGCCGTGAAGAGAAGCTACCACAGCCATGGAAAGGTAAAGATAGCGGTACCTTCACACAACTATACCGGCATCTTAACGGAACTATACCGGTGTCCTGGCATTACTTTACCTACAGTTTCCTATTGGTTTGCTTATATCTAAGATTATCTTGCCCACATCTAATACACTTCAACTACACTCCACCACGATTAAGCAAGTTTCACTGTTCCATCAGGTACACGCGTCATCTGATAAGCGATACGCTCTGTCCCATTCTTTACATAAATGATGCCACAACGTTGAAAGCCATACTTCGTCAATATATGCTGCATAACTTTATTGTCCCGATGAGTATCTACCCGGAGATTGGGCCAACGTTCGAAACACCAATTCAAGCAGGTTTCCGATACCCCCTTCTGTTTTCCGTTCGTTGCCAGCCGATGAATCACTCCATAAGGTTCATTATTGAGCCATGTTCCTTCATAAATCTGTTGATAAGTAGGGTCGTCGCCCAAGATAAAACAAAAAGTCCCCAGGATTTCTCCCTGTTCATCTATGCAGACAAAGCTATGTCCATCCTCAATTTCCTGACGAATCAATACTTCAGAAGGATAACCGTCAATCCATTGAGTAGTATTTCCGGTTGCACGCATAAAGGCACGGGCATAGTCATAAATCTCCATCACTAAAGGGAGATCTTTTATTTCAGTAGATCTGATTTCCATCATTTGAAAAGTTATTCAAGAATAAAACAGATAATAAAATTACTCATTGATTGCTCCACAGTGGGGACATACACCTTTTTGCTTCAACTTTTCCCCGCAACGCCCACAACGATACTTATACCCAATGTTCCGATGGACTTTCTTCGCAAAAACCAGCATAAAAAAGGCAAGGAACAGATAACCGATATAAATATGTGTCATCAGGATAAAGAAGAAATAGCAGAAAATACAACAAGACATCAACCCCAGCAGATAAAAGATAGCTGCAGCGGGAGTCAACTGTCGGAACAAATCATCCAGCACCGCCAAAGCGACTATCAAAAACAGCCAAATACTCAACAAGAAGACAGAGAGAATAAAAGGAACTTTGAACGGCGACAAAGTAGGATTGAAATAAAAATGCTCCCACGTTTCCGGCACAAAGACCTGCATCGATTCGTAAATCGTTGCACTGAAAGCCATCAACAAACAGAGAAATAACGGATAAACACTATCAATATCATTAAAATAGACCATCTGCAACTGCTTTCGACGAAAAGCACGAAACAGATATACACCGACGAATAAAGCGAAGATGATAATGAAATAAGAAGCATGCGTATCACTGAAAAGATGAATGGCCTGCGAAATACTATCAGTCGGCACAAATGACTTCTTGAGTTCTTTTTCACGTACCCAGCCCTGTTCATCCTGCGTATGAGCCAGCTTCACCCAAACACTGTCTACACTATCGGCAGGGTGAACCGCAAACTCTGCCACCACTACCCTATCTCCTTTATTCAACTGAATAAAAGTATCTTTTATCGGAAGACATTCCAAAGAGATGGAATCATCGACTACTTCCAAGTTTGTATTCCATGTATAATGCCGTTCGTACAAGTAAGTCAACGAGTCTTTCGTCTTCTTCGACAGTTCTTCCGAATCCAAAGCCGGTGCTTTATAATAACAAGATGAGAGCAAAAGTAAACATAGTAGGAGGTTCATCACTGTTTTCATTGAGCCACTTTTACTTTCATTTGACAATTCTTACAATCAAATTCCAGACGAAAACGTTTGCCGTCATTTGACACCAGGTAATAGGGTTCTTTATAAGGTGAACGTACCCGTTGATGGATGGGACACCATCCCATACTGTAACGCAAACAATGTTTGCAGAACATCAGTACCGCATCTTCCACCGCTTCTTTTTCGTAAGCCGCTGCTACCTGTTGAACCCCATGCTCCTGATAGAAAGAAGCTGCACGAGTATTCATGACATTCCCCAGATAGGTTAGCGTCGTTTGTGGAAAAGCATGATTGGTTGACTTCCATACCGACAATTCCTGACGGTAATTGATTCGACGGGCAGTTATTAACCGGTCGATTGCCTGCCGGCGGAAATCGGCTAATACCGAAGCCGGCAGAAACCAGTTGTCGGCAAAAGAGATTTCTATTTCTTTTGCTTCGAAAGGCGTATTCCCCAATTTGGACAGTTGCGTTTTCAGGTTGTCCGTCTGCGGAGTCCGGGCCGGCTCTTTCTCACGTGGAAGGGTGATTGTGACGCTATTATCATCTTCGTCAGTCAATGTCAAAGAGAAACCGGAATGATGGTCGGCAAGCAACATTCGCACTGCGATTTTCCTTTCGGCAGACTTACGGGAAAGCACTCGTTCAAATTCTTGGTCGAAATTACGATATAATGTGGTACGAGGCTTGATGCGAGGCATTTCCTGTGGATATAGTTTGTTGCTGTCCACCCGGTTGATGCGGAATCCCTGTAAACGTCCCTGTTCGTCGATATAACAAACACCGTCTCCATTGTTAAAGGATTTAAGTCCCGCAACCGTCAGATAATTGCCGCGAATCTCCTTCACAGTCCCCATCTCCTCGCCCAACGACTTGGGAGTGTCGAAAGAGAAAATCTCTTTGTCACGTCCATGCAGGAAATAATGTGTGAATCCACGGCTGAAACTCTTATCCAGTTGCGGCTTAAACTCGAAATTGCACGTACCCGAAGAAGCCCTTACATATTCCGGACGACAGGCAAAGATGGCATCCAGCTTCTGACGATAAGCGGCCGTTACATTCTTCACGTAAGAAACGTCTTTCAGTCGCCCTTCTATCTTGAACGAGGAAACTCCGGCATCCAGCAATTGCTCCAGTTCGTCACTTTGATTCATATCTTTCAGGGAAAGCAGATGTTTGTCTTTGACAATCACTTTCCCGTCCGCGTCTACCAGACTAAAAGGTAACCGGCAGAATTGCGCACATTCTCCCCGGTTGGCACTACGACCGAAACAGGCTTGGCTGACGTAGCACTGCCCGCTATAGCTGACACAAAGTGCCCCATGTACGAATACCTCTAAAGGCACTTCCGGACAATTTTCGTGTATCTTCTTTATTTCACGCAACGATAGTTCCCGCGCCAGGACTACTTGCCGGAAACCCGCCTCCCAAAGGAATTTTACTTTTTCCGGTGTACGGTTGTCCATTTGTGTACTGGCATGAAGCGGTATCGGAGGAAGATTCAACTTCGTGATCCCCATGTCCTGCACAATCAGCGCGTCTACGCCAATCCGATAAAGTGCATGAATCATCTCCTCTGTCTCTTTCAACTCTTCTTCTTTCAGAATCGTATTGACCGTGACATAAATACGTGCATGATACAAATGGGCATGCTGCACCAATGCTTCAATATCTTCCAATGAGTTCACAGCCGCCGCACGGGCACCGAACTTCGGAGCACCGATATATACTGCATCTGCCCCATGATTGATAGCTTCAATGCCACATTCCAGGTTTTTCGCCGGAGCGAGAAGTTCTATTTTACGCTGCTTTATCATTGAATATCGTTGATGTTGTAAGGTGTTTCCTGATAAACGAAGTAGTTCAGCCAATTGGAGAACAACAAATTGGCATGAGCACGCCAACGTACCAACGGGCCTTTTTCAGGATCATTGTCTATATAATAATTGCGGGGCATCTCTATCGGCAAGCCTTTATCGAGATCGCGACGGTATTCCGTGTCCAGTGTCAGCGGAGAATATTCGGAGTGTCCCGTGACAAAGAATTCACGACCGCCCCGTGCCATTGCCATATAGACACCGGCATCTTCCGATTCGGAAAGCAACGTCAATTCCGGAACTTTCAGAATGTCTTCCCTGCGTACTTCTGTATGACGGCTATGCGGCACATAGAAACAATCATCAAAACCACGGAAGATGGAGTGGAAAGGTTCCAATACCCGATGTTCAAAGATACCGAACATCTTCTCTTTCAACGGATATTTAGGAACTCCATAATGATGATACAATCCGGCCTGCGCAGCCCAGCATATATATAAGGTAGAAGTGACATGCGTACGTGCCCAATCAAAGATTTCCGTAATCTCATCCCAATAGGTCACCTCCTCGAAGTCCATCTGTTCTACAGGAGCTCCAGTGATAATCATACCATCATACTTCTCATGACGCATCTGGTCGAAATCTGTATAGAACGTTTTCATGTGTTCTATCGGCGTATTCTTTGACGTGTGGCTCTTGATCTTCATAAATGAAATCTCCACCTGAAGAGGTGTGTTGGAGAGTAAACGCACCAAGTCTGTTTCCGTTGTAATTTTCAACGGCATCAGATTCAGAATCACAATCCGTAGCGGACGAATATCCTGTTGCGTAGCGCGGGAAGTGTCGATCACAAAAATATTCTCTTCCTTCAAAAGCTCTATCGCAGGTAGTTTATCGGGTAAATTTAAAGGCATAATCGCTATATATTAGTAATTTGAGTGCAAAAATACGAAAAATATAGCAGATTATAGGGAGGTAGCTTATTTAGAAGACGTACAAATTAAGTCAATTTAAACATAGAAGCATAACAACCAATCAATAAAAGCCTTATTTTTGCCGGAGAAATTAGTACTAATAATTTAAATCTTAGAAAAATGGCATACGTAATTAGTGACGATTGTATTGCTTGCGGAACTTGCATTGACGAGTGTCCGGTAGAAGCTATCTCTGAAGGTGATATCTATTCTATCAACCCAGATGTATGTACTGACTGTGGTACTTGTGCAGACGTTTGTCCGTCTGAAGCAATTCACCCGGCTGAATAATACAAGTTACAAAAAGAGTATAGGCTGCTTTCTATGGAAGGCAGCCTTTTTTATTGCTCTTCCTTCACCGCAGATTACACAGATTAATTCACAATCAAACGGATAGAAAAATACAAAGAAGTTCCTTAAACAAAAAATCACCCTTACTGCATACTGTAGTAAGGATGATTTTATTAATCTAATATTTTTCAGACAGACAATCTCTTTTCAATCTGTGTCAATCTGTGTAATCTGCGGTGAACTCTTATTTCAACTTAGCCAATGCTTCCTTGATACGACGGATAGCCTCTACGATATTTTCATCGCTTGTAGCATAACTCATACGGATACATTCAGGAGCACCGAAAGAGGCACCACCTACACAAGCCACGTGAGCTTCTTCAAGCAAGTACATTGCCAAATCATCCGAATCTGCAATCTTACGTTCGCCGTTGCTCTTTCCAAAGAAAGCATCGCATTTCGGGAACAGATAGAAAGCACCTTGCGGAACGTTTACCTCAAATCCCGGAACTTCCTTAGCCAACTTCACAATCAGGTCACGACGGCGTTGGAATGCTTTCTGCATTTCTTTTACCGGTTCTTGTGTTCCTGTATATGCCACTTCAGCAGCTTTTTGAGAAACAGAACAAGGACCTGAAGTGTACTGACCTTGCAACTTGTTGCAAGCTTTTACAATCCATTCCGGACCGGCAATGAAACCGATTCTCCATCCTGTCATAGCGTAAGCCTTGGATACACCGTTTACAATCACTGTACGTTCCTTCATTTCTGGGAATTGAGCGATACTCTGATGGGCACCGATATAATTAATATGTTCGTAAATCTCGTCAGCGATTACTATCACCTGCGGATGTTTAGCCAATACTGCTGACAATCCGGCCAATTCTTCTTTTGTATATACAGAACCTGTCGGATTAGACGGAGAACAAAGAATCAATGCTTTCGTCTTCGGAGTGATGGCTGCTTCCAACTGTTCCGGAGTAATCTTGAAATCTTGTTCGATACCTGCCGAAACAATTACGGGAGTACCTTCTGCCATTTTCACCATTTCCGGGTAGCTTACCCAGTAAGGAGCCGGCACGATGACTTCGTCACCCGGATTTACCAATACAAGGATGGTATTACAAACAGATTGTTTGGCACCATTGGCACACGAAATTTGAGCGGCTGTATATTCCAGACCGTTTTCTTTTTTCAGTTTCTCAACAATAGCATTGCGCAAAGCCGGATAACCCGGTACCGGAGAGTAACGAGAAAAGTTATCATCTATGGCTTTTTTCGCAGCTTCTTTGATGTGGTCAGGAGTATTAAAATCCGGTTCTCCTACACTTAAGTTAATAACATCAACACCCTGTGCCTTGAGCTCGTTGCTCTTTTGCGACATGGCAAGCGTCGCCGATGGCGACAAGCTGTTCAAACGATCTGATAATTGATTCATTTTGTATCTATTTTATTGTTGTTGAGTGAAAATCGTTGCAAAATAAGCGATAATATTTGATATATGAAAACAAATTGGCAATTTACTTATTAAAATGTAAAGTATGCCCCATTCTTTCTTTCTTTGTTCTCAAGTATCGTTCATTATACGGATTAGGAACTGTTTCAACAGGTACATTTTCTACTATCTCCAATCCGTATGCTTCCAAACCAACACGTTTCACCGGATTATTTGTCAAAAGTCTCATTTTGTGTACTCCCAGTTCACGAAGGATTTGTGCGCCTACTCCATAATCACGTTCGTCGGCAAGGTGTCCCAAACAAATATTCGCGTCAACGGTATCCATACCGTCTTCCTGCAACTTATATGCTTTCATCTTTTCCATCAGACCGATGCCACGTCCTTCCTGATTGAGGTAAACCACCACACCTTTTCCTTCTTTTTCGATCATTTCCATCGCTTTATGCAGCTGCTCGCCACAGTCACAACGTTGTGAGCCAAGGATATCTCCAGTAGCGCAAGAGGAATGGACACGTACCAAGATCGGTTCGTCTTCACTCCATGTTCCTTTAAATATAGCCATGTGCTCCAATCCGTTTGATTTCTGGCGGAAAGGAATCAGACGGAACTTTCCGTGTTCGGTAGGCATATTTACTTCTACTCCTTTTTCTACAATGGATTCCTGTTTCAGGCGATAAACGATCAGGTCATGGATAGAAATCAGTTTCAGTCCGTGTTCGTCTGCCATCTGACGGAGTTCGGGCAAACGTGCCATTGTTCCGTCTTCACTCATGATTTCCATCAAGGCACCTGCGGGGTAAAGTCCTGCCAGACGAGCCATATCAATCGTAGCTTCTGTATGTCCGGCACGGCGAAGTACTCCTTTTTCTTGCGCGTACAACGGATTGATGTGTCCGGGACGCCCGAAAGTAGCCGGTGTAGAAGTCGGATCGGCCAATGCCTGAATAGTAGCGGCACGGTCGGAAGCAGAAACACCTGTTGTACAGCCTTCCAATTTGTCAATGGTAACCGTAAAAGGAGTTCCCAACACGGAAGTATTATCACTTACCTGATGCGGTAAATCCAACTCCTTGCAACGAGACACTGTGACAGGTGCACAAAGTACGCCACGTGCATGTTTCAACATGAAATTTACTTTTTCGGGAGTTATCTTTTCAGCTGCAATAATCAAGTCGCCTTCGTTTTCGCGGTCTTCATCATCCACTACTATGACAAACTTGCCTTCTTTGAAGTCGGCAATCGCATCTTCTATTCTATCCATTTTAATAGTCTCTTTCATAACACTTATTTATTGATTTTCTGTATGATGAATTGAATTTGTTCATTGTTCTTTATAATCCGTTCCATATCCTTAGCCAGACGAACGCGGAACGCCCAGATGCGGAAATAGAAAAATAAACCGATAGGGAAAATGACTCCGGCTACCAGATTCAACCAATATATATGGAACGGGCGCACATGAGCAGAAACGGAAATAACCGGATAATTGTTTAATGCACCGATCAAAGTGGCAGATTTCGTATTGGACATTTCTTCAACCAATGCTTCCAACTTTTCATTGATTGCCATCACCTCGTTATCATCCTCACTCGCCATCCACAACTTAAAGTAATTCGGTGCTTTTTCCAATCGTTTCTTGGCGGCATACGCTTTACACTCTGCCGAAAGTTGTTCCAAATCACCCGTCAGACGTACGTAATCAGGATCATGAATAATCACTTCTTTCTTAAATATATGACGCACACTACGAATTCCCACAATCTTTTTAAACCAGTTGATATAAGCATCTGCATTAAGCACCACAGAGTCTTTATTCGATTTATAAGTAAGGAAGATTCCTAACGGGGCAAGGACTGCGCTACTTGTCCACATCCCCATCCAAACAATCCACTTACCGTCGCGGGCCATTTTATATCCTGTATTATCAATGATATAATAAATGATAAACACCAACACGGATACGATGACCGGCATTCCCAGACCTCCTTTACGGATAATACCGCCCAACGGAGCTCCGATAAAGAAGAACAGCAGACAAGAAAGTGAAATCGTTATCTTCTTATGCCATTCCGTCTTATGTTTTCGAATACTATAATCATTGTTCTCCATCGTGAATTTCTTGAACCCAAGATCGTTAGCCACGTTCTCCGCACGACTGACAGCAGAAGAAATCACCTTCTGTTTCTGCGTTAAAGAGGCTACTTCGTAAAGACTATCTACATTATATTCATAAATATCCGCCTTTTCTATTTTGACCGTATCTTCTTTTGTCAATCCATAAGAAGGACGGAAATTTCCTTCTGCCACTTCCCTGTAATACTGTCGTCCGATACTGTCTCCCACAACCGTCATCGAGTCAATGGAACTCTGCAACTGCGCCATGTCCTTAGCACTGGACTGCTTACCCATAATCTCACCGTCAACCATATTGAAATCGGAATTAAACTCAATAATGGTATGTTTTTCCCTGAATTCCTCACGTCGGTAAGGTACATTCTCCGATTTCATACTTTGAGCTTTCAGATTCTCAAATAAATCTCCGCTATACAAATGCAGCCAAAGATGCTGTTTATCCGCGGTCATCTCCAAACGCCCGGAATCAGCATATATAATACGTGCTTTCTCAAAGCCATCTTTCATACTATAAATCAGCACATCATATAGCATACCGGTCTTCCGGTTCTTCTTAGCTACCTTTAAATTATAGTCCTTGATTTCAGAATAGAAAACTCCTTCCGGAATGTCCAACTCCGGAGATTTTTGTTTCATCGAAAGGATCAGAGTTCCCAATTTAGCCTGGGCGATAGGACCTACTACATTTTGGAAATAGAATGAGACACCGACAAGTCCGCAAACGAAGAAAGCAAGCGGACGCATGATTTTAAGGAGAGAAATACCTGCGGCTTTCATCGCGAGCAATTCATAACGCTCGCCAAAGTTACCGAAAGTAATCAAAGAAGCCAGTAGCACTGCCAATGGCAACGATACCGGCACTAATGTTAATGCGGAATAAAAGAAGAATTGAGCCATTACGCTCATCTCCAATCCCTTTCCGACCAATTCGTCTACATATCTCCACAAGAACTGCATCATGAATATGAACAGACAGATGAAGAATGTACCAATAAAGAGCATCAAAAAACTCTTTACGATGAATATATCTAATTTCTTTATGCGTAGCATCTTAATAGGTTCGTGCAATTAGGATGCAAAATTAGCACAAAAAAAGGAGCATCGAAAATTTTTAGTTGAAAGTTAACTAAAAACCACAAGTTCTTCTTAATTTAGCTACTTGTGACTCCCACAATTCTTTCATATCATCCACTTCATCCGGCCCTGCGAAATCAGTAATTTCCAGCACATAGTCACTAGTCAGCTCATTATAAGTCATCTTGATTTCAAAATAATCGCGTTCGTTTTCATCATCCTGCCAACGGAAGCGGATAAAAGAGAAAGAGCGAATAGCAATAATCTCTGCTTTCCTCTGTTCTGTCTTCCCCCAATGAAACTCTACTATTTTATCGTCAGAAATAACTTTGTCTGCAAACCAGTCCTCCAACCCGGTCGGTGTGCTAATAGCTCCCCAAAGAATATTTTTAGATGTTGCATTCAACAAATACTCCAAATGAATCTTTTCCTTTTTCATAGCAATTTCGAATTGTTTTTACGTGTGCCAAGATAAATACTTTTTTCTAAATACGCTGCATAAATCAGACACTTTATTAATTATTCTTTCATTATCGGGCATCAAACTCCCTATTTATAGGAAAAATCAAGGCCCGTATTAAAGAAAAAACACAAAAAAGTTATGAATTGTTTTGGAGATTATAAAAAATCATCTATCTTTGCACCCGCAATCGAGAAACGATGGCGGGATAGCTCAGCTGGTTAGAGCGCATGATTCATAATCATGAGGTCCCCGGTTCAATCCCGGGTCCCGCTACTTGATAAGAATAAGGCATTTGAGAGGCTTCCACTCTTGGGTGCCTTTTTCTTTTATACATCAATTGGTGGCGGTTTACACTATGGTTTACACCAGTGTAAATCATATATCAATTAGATTAAACATTATTCATTATTAAACATATCAAATTGACTTTACCCAAACAAGTTCCAGTCAATATTATCCTTCCCACTTATCCATTAAACCATAATACTCCAATTTCATCCAAAGGGATATTTGAGCAATGATAGATTAACGCTAATAAGCAACTTTACATCATTTATTTAAGATTCCATTCTTACATTATGTTCACACCCCCCTTCTTTGTAACTTCGTAGCAGATAAATCAATCACTAATCTATTAACATTAATTCTAATATGAGAGTAACAGAGAAGACTAACACAATTCACTATTTACCACAAGAGATTAGAGAGACTAGATTAACAGAGGTC